>NZ_DBLZXX010000001.1:0-621579 GCF_057856985.1 Vescimonas sp. | reverse complement strand
TAACCTTTAACTGTCCTCTAATTGGGCATACTATTTGTAGATTCCCAGTCAGTTCCATGATTGATACCCCTTTGCTGTGTTTGCTTATATTCAAAAGTGTACCATTTTCCGACTCAAAACACAAGGCAAAAAACAAGGCTCAGAAGTCAGTTTTGACCTCTGAGCCTTTGAATTATTCCACCGGCTTAATTGTAGACTCAATGTAGTCAATTTCCTTTTGCGTCAGATTGTACTTCTCATATAACATCTGGCCTGTCCATGGATGTTAAAAATCCAGTATAGGAACGAAGCCAAAATTTTTCTTTGCATATTCCGGATTTTATTCGCGATTATACACATCAACATTTATCTCGAAAAGGGACTTTGCGAAAAGAAATGCCAATGATCACGCATCTCTTGTACCGTTCCTATTCACAATCAAAGCTGCTTCTGCCGCAGCAGAATGGTAGTACACACTCTGTCCGTGATGAGCCCTCGATCCCGCTGCGGATAATATCGCAGCAGTGGCTTCAGCCTTGCAAGGATATCCTCTCTTGACAGCTTGAGCAAATACATCTGCTTACCGTACAGCGCCCGGACTGCTCCCGCCTGCCGGTTAAAGGTCGTGCCGAACGGACGGGCACGCTGCGCCGCGATCAGGGCTTTCGGCTCAATATCCATGGGGGCTGTCCGCGTATTGGAGAGCAATCCCGCACCGTTATCAAAGATGGGGCAATAATCGTATTTACCATCGCACTCCAGAACCGCGATATTGTTCAAATGGCGGTCGTCGTTCAGAAACAGCGCGTCTACCTCGAACAGTAGGGTCAGATACTGCGGAAAAAGCTCCAAGCCCGTCAGCTCCGCCGTAGCATCGGCCAGATAGGCAATGCGCTTCTTGTCACTGGATTGCCGCGACAGAAGGGCTCGAAGGGACACCTCGCTCTCACGCTTGTAGAGATGGCTCAGTGTGATGATGGATTGTCCCGGCAGCAGGAAATTTTCACTGCTGCATCCTGTCCGTTCGACACCATGTGCAGTGATTCGTTCCATCTGATAGCGGGTAAAGCGAAACGGGTAGTCCTGCTCGCAGTTGCTGCGTTCCAGCAGCTGAGAGATCAGCGTCTCCGCCAAAGCCTCATACCCAAACTGATCCAGCTTGTACCAGCGGTTGCCCTCTACCCACTTCTCCTGATTACCCTTTGAAGATGTTTCGGCGATCCTCTCGTTTGTCACAAAATGTATGCTCATTCTGTCACCTCGATCCACTGCTGATCCTCTGCCATGCGACCCTGTGTGCGTTTTACGATCTCCCACGGGTCGTACTCATCCAATCCCAGGGCGTCCAGATATTCTCGAATGCCCTCCCGCTGTCGTGGAATACACCGTTCCTCCAGAAAAGCCATCAAATCTTCCCATGTAGGCAATCGGTTTTTCCCGAAAGCGGTTTTCACCAGCTGCCTTGTATGGTTCTCCACGCAAAGCGTATAATCCGTAAAATCCACTGCGATGGTAGTACACAGTGTCTTACTATTCCAGAATTTTAGCCTTTTCACGCAGTGGGACTGCGCTTTTTTTTCGCTGATAAACTCCTCTATGGTGACGACTTTTGTGATTACGATTCTGTTTTGGTCAAAGGTCAACTCCACCTCCCGCTCCTCATCGGTAATGCCCATGGCTCGAAGCCAGCGGGACGGGAGCGTGACCTTATGTGTTTTTGCGCCAGCACCCGCCGTTCCCCCGGCTGTGCTGCTGTTGATCCGCGCCAATCGCCTTTCCATGTTATCACCTCTTTGCGCTTTGAAATATATCATATTCGGTACGAATAGTCAATATGCACGTCTTGTAGAATCTTATCCGTGCAGGGGGCAAAAAGTCAAACTCACGATAGCTGCAGCCTCTTTACTTTTCGATAAAACGCACTCTTGCTCATCCCCATCTGCCGCATGGCCTCGGCAGCGGTGATTTCCCCACGCCGCCACTTAACCATGACTTTCTCAAGTTCCGGCGGTTGAATGGGCTTACGCCCTTTGTAAACGCCGTTGTCCTTGGCAATGGCAACGCCCTCCCGCTGGCGCTGGAGGATATACTCCCGTTCCAGTTCTGCCACCGCGCCGAACACTGTCAGCATGAACTTGCCGGTAGGCGTGGTGGTGTCGATAGTCTCCTTCTTGCTGACAAATTCCACACCTTTGGCGGACAACTTCTCCACCAGTTCCAACAGATCACGGGTATTACGGGTAAAACGGCTGATGGACTCCACGATCACCGTGTCGCCCCGCCGGACGTATTCCATCATCTTTTTCAGCTCTGGGCGATTGGTATTCTTGCCGCTCATGCGGTCGATGTAGACCTCATCCACCCCCAACTGCTCCATCAGCAGCTCTTGCCGTGCCGTGTTCTGATCGGCGGTGGATATGCGGATGTAACCGATTTTCAATTGCGATACTTCCTTCCCTTGTAAATTCGTATTTATTTTGTTATACTATGCATACAAAATGGCGTTTTGATGGGAGGTGTCCTCGATGAAAACATATACTCTAAGCGAAATCAAGACCATTGTGTCACGTCTTGCCAGGCAATATGGCGCGGAGCGCATCTACCTGTTCGGCTCCTATGCCCGTGGAGATATGACAAGCGGGAGTGATATTGATTTGCGGATTGACAAAGGCAGCATCCGCGGTTTTCAGTTGGCAGGGCTTCTGCTCGACCTGGAGGACTCTCTTGGCGTGCCGGTAGATCTTGTCCCCACCACCAGCCTTGATTCACATTTTCTTGACTCCATACGGAAAGATGAGGTGCTGCTGTATGAAGCCTCTTGACCGCAACATCGGTGCTCTGGAGCATATCGTTGTCTACTGCCAGCAAATCGAGCAGACTGTTGAACGCTTCGGCAACAGCGCTGAGACATTTCAGAACGATCCCATTTACCGCAATGCCGCCGCACTTTGTATTTTGCAGATCGGTGAGCTGGTGGGTAAGCTGACAGACGAATTCCGTGAACAGCACCCCGCCGTGCCTTGGCGTCAAATCAAGGCTATGCGGAATATTGTCGCGCATAGCTACGGCACTGTCGATCCCGAAATCACATGGGAAATTATCACGGATGAAATTCCTCAACTAAAGGCATATTGCGAACAAATCATTGCCGCCGAACAATAACGTAGTCCCAATAGAGTCCCTCCCGCAGATGGCACGTGCCAAAATGCGGGAAGCGACCCTATTGGGACTCTTTTTCTATGTACCGTTAGGGTACACCCTATTGGCACGGTTCCTCCACCGGTACACAGATGATCTGACCGTTGACATTGACGAAGAACTCCGGCTTGGCAAACCGTCTGAGCCAGTAGGCAACCTGCTCGTCCGTCAGAGACGTGAAGTTCTCGCTGTCTGCCAGTGCGCCGCAGATGAAGAATGTTCCGGCGATGGCATCATAGATTTCTCCATCCTCATCCCGCAGGGCGCGGTTCAGCGGCAGTCCCAGCAGCTTGCCCTCATCGTTGCAGATCAGGGCTGCGTCTCGTCCTCCGGGTTCGTACACAGCTTGAATAAGACCGCCAACAGCACGCTGCATACTTGCAAGGCTATCTTCCAATTCCATTTCACAGGCTTTCCTCCCAACTTCTACCATTACTACTCGCATCTTTTCATACCTCCCCGCAGCACATGATCTCCTCTATCTCCTCCGGGCAAAGACCATAGCTGAGAAACACATCTATGTCGTGGGGGGTGTAGCCGTAGGCAGACGCTACGGATTTCAGATCGTTGATATACTCGTCCTGTCCGGCGTACACGTCCCAATACGGCCAGCTGAAGCGCGCCGTGCCGTCCCAGAGGTTGCGGGTATCAAAGCGCTCAACGGTGTACTGCCCCTGCCGGTCTATCCGCAATATATCTCCCTCCCGAAGCATCACCTCAAAGGGCTGCTCCATGCGTGGCATGCCCTTTTTCAGCCCCTTCTTGAGTATCTGCTCCGTGCTGGCGTAGACGTACAGGCTCATGCGTGGAAAGTGGTACAGCGTCAGCGGATTGTTACCCTTGATGATGTAGAGGTTGTCCCTACTGTCCAAAACAGACAGCGTCAGCGTGCCTCTGAGGAACTCTACGGCACTGCGGATGCTCCGGAAGCTCAGCTCGCCCTGCTGCGCCAGTAACTGCACGGCCACATAGCTGTCTGTCTCGATTCGGGTATGGGGCAGGTTCTTGTCCTTGCGGAGCGTCAGGTCATTGTACAGCACACCGTTGTGCGCCAGCGCGAAGGGGATACCCGCTGTGCCCTCGAAGGGATGGTTGTTGTAATTGTGCTTCTCGTCTCCTTGGGTGGTCATGCGCGTATGCCCCATAATGCAGACAGCATCATCGGGCAGTCTGAATCGCATCAGGTGCGCGGGATAGGGGCGCTTGTAGACCGTCAGGTGTCCGTTGCGGTTATAGGCGATGCCGGTGGCGTCCGTACCGCGATCTTCGCTGGCAACGGCCAACGCAGAGACAAGACGCTTCTTCTGCGCGGCGGTCAGGCTATGGCCGTAGTCGTAAATTCCAAATAAGCAGCACATCAGACTTCTCCCTCCACTTCCACAGGCTCATTGATGTAGAGATTGCGCTCCTTCAGGTACTGCACCAGCTCCGGCTCTTTGATGGCACTGACAAAACTGCTCCAGGACAGGTCGTGCAGCTCATCGTCGGACATAAAAATCGCCGCATCGCAGATGTGATCCACCATCTGCAATGTGGCGATAAGCGTATTCAGTTTCAACGTACCCCGGAACATACGGAATTCGATGGTGTCCACGTTGGTGAGGTTGACGCAGGTGTAGCGGCTGCCGTGGCCTTTTTTGACGTGTTCCAGCATTTCACCCGGTCGATCCCGGTAGCCGTAGCGGGCAGCCCACTGCTCCAACTGCCGCTGGGTACGGCGGGAGAAGCGCAGCAGCTCTGCCCAGTGGCGCTCTACGAAGAACAGCACACGGGCAATGGCGTTGTCCTGCGCGTCCAAAGTGTCCCCGAAGGCCTTGCGGGATACATGGACGTGCAGCCCGCAGGTGCCCGCCTGATGGGATAGATACCCCATGCCAATGGCTTTATCCAGCACCTCCGCCCAGGGCATCTCATGCAGTTGGCAGTCCAGTGACATGGGATGAGTGACGATCTCAAAGCCGTCGTCCAATGAGCCATCGTGCTTGCAGTAGGCCAGTGTCTTTGACTGGTTGACAATGTCCATCAGTGCCTCCGCGCTGCTGTCACATTCACCACCGTCATCGATCTCCAGTTCCACGCCGAAGTAGCGTGGGCCTTCGCCGTAGAAGATGGGGTAAGGCTTGAAGTAGTAGTCGTGGATGGGGCTGTTCTCGATGGTAGAGCAGCAATCGGCACAGTAGGGATCGTCGTTGTCCAGTGGATACCAGCAGTGGTCGGTGTCGATGATGCGCCCGCAGCGGACGCAGCGGGTGTAGTCCCGGTCGTAGCATTCGGGGCAGATGGGGAAGTCATCGTTCTCACTGCGGTTGTGGATGCGTAGGAAACGGCTGCCGCAGTCGGTGCAGACAAGGGTCAGGTCGTCCAAACAGTCGGGGCAGTAGAGCCTGCCGTTGAACTCGGTAAGCTCTCCTTCGGCAGTACCACAGTGGGCACAGGTACGGAGTTCGGTCATAGCAAAATTCCTCCAAAATGTAAAATTAGGCCTCTGGGAATTACCCAGAGGCCTTCGTAGTTATAATATATACTTGGAAGATGGGAAAAATCGGGAAGTCAATACATCTGTCTTTTACAAGCGGGTTTCAAAAGATACTTGTTCATCTCACTGGTTCCTGTATCGCACCATACCCTTTATCGAAACTCCTTATATTGGTCACAGATGGCCTGCATATCATCGTTGAAAGTGGCTTGTTTGCCATAAAGCCTTATTTTCGTAGGATCTCCCGCAAGATATCAATCGTCTCCGCAATGCCATCCTTCATACTATAGTGGGGCTTCCAGCCGAGTCCGCGCAGTTTGTTACCGCACATAAGAGCCTTGGTCGCCGTGGAGAAACCAGCCTTCTCCACAGAATCGGGCAGGTCAAAGATGACCTGTTTCCCGGTGTGATCAGCCACCAGCTTTGCCAAGTCCCGCAACAGGATGTCCGAATCAGGATCACCCAGATTGTAGGCCTGACCGCTTTCGCCGCGCAGAAGCACATGAAGCAGGCCGCTGACGGCGTCATAGACATGGGCGTAGGAGAAGAATTGTGTTCCCTCACTCTTCAGAACGATATCCTCACCGCGAACACCGTTCAAAATGAACTGCGCCGCCGCCTTGCTGTCCTCCAACCGCATCGTCGGGCCGTAGATCCGGGGCAGACGGATGATGACCACATCTGCGCCGTGTTCCCGCATATACGCCTGACACAGGGACTCGCTGACGCGCTTCGCTTCCTGATATCCGGCACGCAGCGTATTGCAGTTGATATAGCCGCAGTAGTCCTCGGTAAAATACTCCGTGTCGCCGCGGTTATTACCGTAAATCTCTACGCTGGAAAGCAGCAGGAGCCGCCCATGTCCTTGGCGCGCCATGTACGACAGCAGATTATTGATGCCGAACACATTGGATAAAACGGTGTTTACCGGCTCCTGGGCATAAGCCACAGGATGGGTGGTACTGGCGGCGTGAATGTAGTAATCCGGCTGCAGCGGCAGCGCAGGAAGCTCCTGTGCCACATCGCAGGCCAGAAAACGGAGTCGCTCACTGTCCTGCCACGCCGCAAAGCGCTGCTCTGCGGTGTGCCGGCTGCGGGCGAGCGCGATGACGGTAGTCTGCCGTGCTGCGGGGAGTTGACAGTTGCGTGTCATGAGTACATCCACCAGAAAACTGCCGATCATGCCGGTGGCGCCGGTCAACAGAATGGTTTTGCCGTCCAACCGCTGCAGAAGCTGCGTTTCGCCGATAAAACGTGCCAGCAGGCGCTGGTACTCTCTTTGCTCGGTGATGGTCATAAGTTACCCCTTGTTATTTCAGTATGCTGTTTTTTTCCATGTCCAGGTAGGCACGAAACAGCGCAAAATCATCTTTTGTGGTGAGCTTGATATTTTTTTCGGAGCCGGCCGCAAAGTACAGCCGGTGACCCAGCTCTACCATCAGCGTGTTGGCGTAGGTGGCCGACTGGATGCCGACGCCCGTTGCAAACGCCTCTCGATATGCATCCGCAATGATACCGTAGCGGTACGCCTGCGGTGTGGACACTCTGCGCAGGGTGTCGCGCGGGATGTATTTCGTGGTGGTGAACTCATCGTCCTTTACGAATATCTGCTCGTTATACGGCAGTGAGGTGACGCCGTTTCCGTACTGGCGGCATTTCACGATCACATCGTCCAGAACAAAATTCTCTACCATGGGGCGTATACCGTCATGGATGACGAGAATATCCTCCGCGCCGCAGACATCGGACAGATTTTCGATGCCGTTGCGAATGGATTCTTGAGCTGTACTGCCGCCGGAAATGACCCACTTCAGCTTGTCAATACCAAACTGTTTGGCATTTGCCCACAGCACCTCGTGCCAGCCATCAAGACAAACAACCTCAATGGCATCGATCTGGGGGTTACGCTGAAAGCCTTCCAATGTATAGATAATGACCGGTTTGTCGTGTATGTGCAGAAACTGTTTGGGAATGTCCTGCTGCATTCGCTGCCCGCTGCCGCCAGCAATGATCAATGCTACGTTCATAATGCTCCTCCTTCGCTCAGGCCGTCAGGGCCTGAAAAATTCGCTGTTCGTGTAGAGCCGATGCACACCGCTGCTGGTTTTCTTTACACCGCCGTTGGTATTGACGATCTGCGTGTACACCTTGCGCCATTTGCGGCGCATGCTCTCCAGCAGCGCCTCACGCTGGTAGATCTGCTGTACCGTTTTGTTGTCCAGCAGCGTATAGAACAATTTCTGCAGCTCGGTCAGGGCCGCCTTTTGATAGGCGGAATTGCCCTTTTTCCAGTTGTTTACCGCCCACGTCACCTCAGTCTGCATAGGAGTCAGCGTAGTTCCCAGATACTTCTGGTAGGACGCTTTCAGCATGTGCCTGCCGATAGAGACATCTCTCTCCAGAAAGACGGCGGATGCGTTTTCCGCCCATCTCCGGTATTCAAACAGACTTGGTTCCCTGATATTCGCCAATTTCGTATCCAAGCTCGCGCGGAAAAAAAAGTCAAAATCTTCCACTCCCTTTAACGACGGGTCATACCGCAGTCCCAACTCGTTGATTCGCTGTGTGCGCATCATTACGGTGGGGTGCTTGAGCGGTACGCCAAAGAGGCAGGCAGTCCGAACGGCCTCTGGGTCCGAGGAGTTTTCCAGAATCCAACCCGGAGAGTTCATGACAGACGGGATCACGCCGCAGATATCGACATCGCGGTAGGTGTCCAGATACATGGCCTGCACACGGAAGCGCTCCAGCCCGGAGACATCATCGCCGTCCATGCGGGCGATATATTCGCCGGTGGCATGATCGAGGCCCACGTTCAACGAAGCCGCAATGCCCAAGCGTGAACCGCTGTTGGAGATGATGCGTATGCGGGGATCACGGGCGGCATACTCCTCCAGCAAACGGTGGCACGCTTCTCCGTTGCCGTATTCTTCAACGATCAGGAACTCGAAGTCGCCCATCGTTTGCTGCAGGATGCTGTCCATCGCCTCCGGGAGAAACTCCTCACCGTTGTAGATCGGCATCACGACAGATATCTTTGGCATATCACTTCACCTCCTCGGACAGCAGGCCCTTGACAAGATCCTCCACAATGCGGCGGCCACACTGCCCATCAAAGAACGGGACACACTGCGCCGCCGCCTGCCGCCGTGTCTCGCGCTTGTAGTCAAACCCCTTTTCCACCACAAAGTCTAGAAAGAGCTTCATGTCCTAAAATTCGCTGCCCTGATAGTAGCTGTCGAAGATGGGCGCCACCGCGTCCAGCATCCGCTCCTTGTACCACAGATTGGTCATGTACAGCGTGGGCTTATCCAGTACGCAGGACTCGACCATCAGCGCCGAACGGTCGCCGATGATGCAGTCCGCGGAAATGAGCGCGGGCATGTAGTTGGGCTCATCATACATATAGACGTTAGGGCAGTCAGCCAGAAGCTGGAAAAACTCACGGGCCTGCTCTCCCATGCCGAATTTTGCGTACTGCTCCTCAAATTTAGGGTGGGGCCGGGCCAGCACAAAGAACCGGTCCTGCAGCTCCGGGAGATACTTTGCAAACTGGATGTAGTCATAAATGCTGGTTTCAGGGATATCGGGCGTACCGTCTTTGGCGGGGAAATGCATCTGCCAGAACACGATCTTCCGTCCTGCAGCCTGCTGACGCAGCGCGGGCGGGAGCAGATCGTCCTCGGAGTGCAGCGCATGGTAAATGATATCGAATTTGGGATAGCCGGTGATCCGGACGGGGGCGGCGCCCTGTGCGGACTTCAGCCGGTGTGCGGTCTTCATCTGGGGCGAGAGCGTGTATACGCGCCACGGTGTTGCCAGAAACTTATTGTTCGAGAATATGTAGTCGCACCACACATCCTGTGAGTATTCAATGCCATAGGGCACATAGGCGATGCGGATGCCCAGACTGCTCATGGCATCGCTTTTGAGGAAGTCGGGGCGGTGCGAATCGTCCCACGGCGTCTGATAGATCATGATATGAGGTTCAAATTCCTCAAAATCAAATTCCTCGGCAACCTCAAAGGGAATACCGGAGGCAACCAGAAATTCCCGCGCGCCCTTCATCTGGTTCTTTTCCCTCTGCTCCCGGTCATACAGAAGGAAACGGACATCAAAGCGCCCGTCATCCTTCAAAATCTCCCAGACGCTCTGGAAGGAGGGCCAGCAGGAGGGGATCTGGAACAGGTAGACCAGTCGGATCTTCTCACCGCTATGATAGGGAATGCGGTTTGCTTTAGCCAGCAGTTCCGTCAGATACCGGTTGGTACGGGAATTGTCGGAAAGCTTTTTCTCAACGCGTTTGAAACATTCCCACGTCCAGTGTTCCACAGATTTGTCCATGTATTTGTACGCCGTTCGCAGCAGCACCACCATCAGATATTGCAGAGGCAGTGTCACCACATGGGCGCTTTTTTTTATGATTTTTTTGACCCGCGAGCCGGGGGTGGGGTTATTTATAAGAAAGCGGTCCCACCTCTCACGGCAGCGCGCCGCGATGTTTTTCTCTCCAGACATACAGAAACCCCTTACTAACTTTTTTATGGCAGTGCGTTATTTTTTCAGATGATCCTTTCCACACAGATACTTGTAGAACATACTCATCATCAGGTGGTCGAAGATCATGTGGATGTCCTCAGTGACTTGCATGCTCATCACCGGCGCGTGCAGCGAGATGTCGCACAGCTCCTTGAGTTTGCCGCCGGTATAGCCGGTGATGCCGATGACCTTGCAGCCCTGGGACTTGGCGTATTCCACGGCGTTGATCACGTTTTTGGAGTTGCCGCTGCCGGAAATGGCCACCAGCACGTCGTTGGGCTCCAGATTGCCCCGGAGCTGGAAGCGGAATACCTCCTCATAGCCAATGTCGTTGGCAATGGCCAGCATGGTGGCCACGTTGTCGTTGAGGCAGTGGAACCGGAACGGCACCTCAATGTACTCGGAAACGCCCTTGTTGAAGTCGTTCTGGAAGTGGGAGGCAGTGGCGGCGCTGCCGCCGTTGCCGCAGATATAGATGCGGCCCTTTTTCAGCCGTGTCTCGTCCAGAAAGTTCAGGCACTCGTTGATAGCGTCCACGTCCAGCTGCCCCAGGATCTGCTGCTCCAGCGCGATGTACGCGCGAATATCCTTTGTATAGTCCATAATCAACCTCCGATGATCTGTTTCACGACGTCCAGCAAATCTGCGCCGATGCGCTGGGGCTGCACATCATATTTTCCGTCTTTTCCAGCCTCACCCGTGAGGACGAGGGCTGTATGGGTGCCGGCGTTGAGGCCGGTCTGTATATCCACGGTGGTGTCGCCCACCATCCACGACTGCGATAGATCGATGTTGTATGCCGCTGCGCAGGCGGTGAGCATACCGGTGTCCGGCTTGCGGCAGCGGCAGGGGATCTTGTAGGCGGGATTCTCCTCCGGATAGCCCTTGTCGGGGTGGTGGGGGCAGAACACGATGCCATCCAGATACGCGCCCTCCTGTCCCAACAGGGTGGCGAGCTTGCGGTGGATCTCCTCCACATCCGTCATGCCGCACATGCCGCGGGCCACCACCGGCTGGTTGGTGGCCACGATGGCCAGATAGCCGGAGCGGTTCAGCAGGCGGATGGCCTCCGCCGCACAAGGCTCCAGCTCCAGCTGTTCCGGGCTGGAGATCAGGCCGCGATAGCGGTTCACCGTGCCGTCCCGGTGGAAACGGATGAAATTCAGACCGCCGTAGGCTGCCGCGTACTGATCCTGCTTGCCGATGGGACTGCCCAGCTTTTCAATCTCGACGCGGCAGGCTCGCTCCGCGATCTCGCCCTTGGACATGTACTTGCCCTGGTAGCAGTTCAGTGTGTTGATCAAGCCCACCGTGAACGTGCTGGATGAGCCGAGACCCGTGCCGCCGGGCACATCCGCCGTGGAGACGATCTCCACGCCATGGAGCTTCCTCTCGTTCAGCACGCAGTTGAAGATGCGGTGCCGGATCTCGGACAGGTCACCAACCAATTCGTTTTCCGAGTATTTCAGCAGCGTCTTGCTTTCGTCGAAGTACGGATGAATGGAGATATAGCAGTAGCGGTTGATGGAGGTGCTCAGCACGCAGCCGCCGTACTGCTCGTAAAAATCTGCCAGGTCACTTCCACCACCGGCAAAGCTGATGCGGAAGGGTGTTTTTGTCATGATCATGCGGTTTTCCCCTTTTTTCCATGTTTTAATGTGCGCCTGAGCTTTTTGGCCGTGTGCAGGAGATACGCTGTGGCTGTCAGGCCGGTAAGCCGCAGTAGAAGGCGCAGAAGCCGGATGAGCCGGTCGCGGTCGCCGGACAGGACCTCCCGGGCATTGGCAAAAAGCTGCCGTCCCGCCGTTCTGTCCGCCGCCGGTATCTCGTAGATCTGCGCCATATTGAGAACATATTCGAACTGGAACTGCGCCGTCACGCAGTCCGAATAGGGCAGGGCCGCTTCCCGCAGCCGCCGGATGGAGCGCTCCAGTACGAACACGGTATCCTCCAGACGGCGCAGGGTGGGCCTGTCCATCAGAGATGTGCCGCGCCCCACGGCATAAAGGTAGTACGGGTCGTGGTAAAACGCGGTGTCTGGCCGGGCCAGCAGGACGCTGGTGGTGTAATCCACATCTTCGCTCATCCGGTTTTCCAGAAATGTGATGCCGTTCTGCATCAAAAAGCCGCGGCGGCAAATGTACCTCCATACATTCCAAAAACATCTGTGCTGCCGCAGTATTTTCCCGATGTTCTCCACACCCTGAAAATTACCGCCCTCACCGATTTGAAACCAAGGCTCTAGCTTCCCTGTGCGGTGATTATCATGGTAGAAGTCAAAAAAGTATACATCCCTATGGGAGGTATCCTCCCGTATGCGTTGCAGCGCATGGGTGAACTGTGCCGTGTCCACTTGATCATCGCTGTCAACGTATATGAGGTAGGTCCCGTAAGCCTCACGTACCGCACAGTTGCGGGCATTGGACAGTCCTATTCCATCCTGCCGCAACAACCGAATATTGCCGTTTTCCTGTGCATAATGTTCTGCAATAGTTATGCTGCCATCTTCGGAGGATCTCAGGGCAAGAATGATCTCATCTTCTGCTCTCAAAGCAGGCAACATGCTGTCCAGGCACTGACCAAGGTATGGCTCTACGTTAAAAACAGGGATCACCACGCTAAATGAGATCTTCCCTTGTAAGCCACCCCCATCGGCACCCTGCACTTTTGCATTTGCCATCTACCCTGTCCTCCTTGTTCCGTCCCTGCCGCGTGCCCCATTCATGACACAATTGTTGTTTCGCCCTTATTCCCTTAAAGCGGTGCAATAAGAAAGCCCCGCAGCTACAGCTGCGGGGCAAAATGAGCGCAAGCGAACAGGCCGTTTCAAAATGCAGCGAAACGGCCTTGCTTTGCTGTATAAAATTGAGTGGTTTGCTTGACTGTTTTCATGAAAAGTGGTATCTTATATGCGGAATACTTTTGATTTATCAGATAAAATCTCTGCCCAGATAAACTTCCGGGACAACCCGTTTCCTTTTTTCGTCAGAAATATCTGCCCTTGGCGGATGTTCCTCTTTTTGGCGTATTTCAGCAGCTTGCGGCACAGCTTTGTGGGCAGCAGAATCGTTCTGATCTTGCCCTTCAGGGCGATTTCTGCCACGCCGTTTCGCGCCGCCTCCACGGTAATGTATTGCAGCTCACTAACACGGATACCCGTGGCGCAGAGGGTTTCCAGCAGGAGCAGCAGCCGTATGTCGCCCCGCGCCTGCGCAGCGTCCAGCAGCCGCTGGTATTCAGCGCGGGTCAGCTCCCGCTCTGATTTGCGGAACATCTGCCGCTGGAGCTTGAGGTACCGCACCTTGCAATCCTCCCGCCCCATGCAGACGAGCAGCTTGTTCACCGCAGCCAGCATGGCATTGACGCTGACGGGGCGGTAGCCCTGCTCCAGCAGCTGTGCTTTCCACTCCGCAGTCAGTGCCTTCGTCACTGTGCGGCCATCCAGCCATGCGGTAAATTTCTTTGCTGCGCGGAGATACGCCTCAATGGTGGACGGCTCCCGCTCCTCCTGCCGCAGATATTTTGCAAACCGCGTCAATTCTCTTTCCGTGATCTCCGATCTCTTTCGCATAGCCATAGCCTCCCAGTTGTTTTTGAGTATTGTAGCAGGCGGGGACGGGGATGGCAAAATATGGGATGCCCCAAAATCAACAGCCCGTGGCTTTATACGAAAGCCTCGGGCTGTTGGTTTAATTCTTTTCTCCTCCTCTACGCGCTGGGCAGGCTGTTGATATAGGCGGCCAGCCGGATCACGAATCGTATGGCCGACAGGTCCGCCACCCGAGGGAACAGATCGGCGAATAAGAGCGTACCGCCGCGGGACGCCTCCTCGGCTGTGCGGCGCACGGCGCTGCGGACCGCGGAAATGGAGACGCAGTAGAGCTGTGCGGCGGGTTGCAGCACTAACGGAGCAAAAAAGAGCCCGCGCAGCGGCTGGTCCGCTACCAGCGCGACGGCGTAGGCCGTGTAGAAAAACTGGGTATGGTCCGCGCTTACGCCAAGATCTCGGAGCAGCGCATACACATTCACATGAAGACTTTCAAAATCGCGGTGCATAGCAGTGATGATCCCCCCCCTTTGCGGCGCGGAGCATGGCCCCACAGTCTCTCTTTTTTCTATTTGGCCAGTGGCGCAATATGTCACAAGAAGTAAAAATATGGAATTTCCAAAAGCAAAATTTTACCAATCATGCATAAATAATTAGATAATTTTCATAATTTTTTGTTGACTTTTGCCATTCCGCTTGTATAATGTCAGCGAAGGAGGAGTCCCAGCGCCAGCCTGGATGAGAAGAAATATGGCAAAGCGCGATGCCGGTTTTCAACAGAAATAAAGGAGATGTCTTTGTGGGTTTGGGGAACACAAAAATTCGGGAATTGTATGAAACGGAATATCCAACGCTGTTTCGGATCGCCTGCGCGTCCGGCTTGGGAAGGAGCTTTGCAGATGACATGGTACAGGAGTCGTTCCAGGCCCTATTGGAGCGGCGAGATGATCCGAAGGTGGCAGAACACGAAAATCTGCAGGGCTGGCTGGTGGTCACGCTGCGAAACAAGATCGCAACGGAACTGCAGCGGAAGTGGCGTCATGTGGAGCAGCCGCTGACGGAAATATCCGCTATCACCGAGACCAGCTGCGAGCCATCCTTTCGCGACTCACTGCCGCGCCAGCTGACGGTAGATGAGAAAGACCTGCTCTGCATGTACTATGAGCTGCGGCTGAGCCACCGTGAAATCGGGCGGCTCCTGGGTATTTCGGAAGCGGCCAGCCGTATGCGTCTGATCCGCGCCAGAGACAGCTATGAGAAGTGGAAAAAGCTCGAGGAAAAAACAGAGAAAAAATTGTTGCATCGCGTGCAGCTGCACAAATATAGAGACGAGGAGGTGTTGGAATGTCCGAAGCGGAAAGAGTACCCCGGGGCGGCAGGCCGGGCGCTCTAAAGCAAACTAAGGGGCATCAGGAGGAAACCATCCGTGATCACTGGGCGGAACTCGTGCTGGGAGCTGGAGATTCTGATGATATGCCGTCAGAGCTGACGGACATCGCGGAGGCCCTGCAAAAGCATAATCCGGAGATGACGGTAACCAATACGCAGGTACAGGAAAGCTGGCGGCGCTTTTGTACAAAGAACCCGCAGCTTTTGGAGCCTGACGAGACTACCGCACCTGCCGCTGCGGAAAGCAGTCAACTTCCTGCAAAGCCTTCCCGGAAACCGTTCAAACGACTGCTGATTTTGGCAGCTGCGCTGGCGCTGCTACTGTCGCTGTTCACGGTACAGGCGTCCGGCTTTGATCTGTTCCGGACATTGGCGGAATGGACTGCGTCCGTTCTCCGCATCGGGAACGATGCCCCCGCGCAGATCACAATGGGGGAAAACGATCTGGCGGAGGGAGAGGTCCGGGCCTACGAGACGCCGGAGGACATGCTGGCCGATCTGCATATCAGGGGGGATGTGCTGCCGACCTGGATACCGGAACGCTTCTCGCTGCAGCTGTGCGAAGCCACGAAGAATGAAGCAGGAACCAGTTTCAGGGTAGTTTATGCCTCTGGTGATGAGTGTTTGGCGGTAAGAATATGGCAAATTTCCGGTGATGATGCGCCCTTAATTGAAAAGGACCGGAAGGATGTGCTGAGGCTTGTTGTCAACGGCGTTGAGCACTACATTTTTTACGACGGAGAATCTGGTATGGAAAAAGTAGTGTGGAGCAGCGGTGACTGTGGCTGCCGCATAACGGGAAATGTATCACAGGCTGAATTGGAAAGGATCATTAAATCAATAGGGGGGTAAATACTATGAGGTCTTCAATTAAAGCGTTCGTATCGGGTATCCTGGCGATGTGCATGCTCTTGAGCTTAGTGAGTGCAGCATATGCGTCGACAGACGCCAGTGCACATCTTGATAGCTATCGGGCTATCTGCACGGCAAAACGCGGCAGCATGGTCGCAGTGACCGTTGAAGTTGACGGAACAGGCCTAATGGATGATATCGGAGCCGTGAATATTTACGTATATCGATCCACGGACAACGAGCACTTTTATTATCTGCGCACCTTCAGTTATGAGGATTTCCCTGCGATGATGACGCACAACGCGTATTACTATTCCAAGACGCCCATCACGTTCCAAGGCGTCGCAGGCTGCTACTACTACGCCAATGTGGATGTCTACGCCGCCAAGGACGGCTCGTCCAGTACGCGGACCTATATGACGAATGTAGTCCAGGCCGCAAACTGAACCGAGTCGTTCAAAACTTTACAAGGGCAGGTATGATGGTGCTACCATGCCTGCCCTTGGCATTTCCGGCTGTACACATGTGTTGAAAATATGCGTCACAGCGAGGATAGCTTTAATTCATACTATCGCTCAGGAATTCCTCATTATACTTCTGTTAGGTAATTCAATCTATGATTCTTTCATCGTGCCCTTTTTACCACACCACCACGTTTCGGTGTGCTATTTTTTGCAGTAAAGTAGACGGCCCCGGCATCATTTTTGCACAAAACTTCTTTCTCAACGGGATGGGGCTGACACCCAGCTTTCTAAATTGTGCCAACACCGCTTCGGCATCATAGCCTTCTTTTCGCAGCTTTTCTTCCCCTTTCTCCAGTGATTTTATTCGCGTCATCAGCATGGCCAAGCGCATCATGCCTTCCCGTAATCCAGTGTCCGCTTCTCTGCAGATCAATTCGTTAAGTGCGTCCGGCTGCATAAATCGATCATCTGGAAATGCCCGTCTGAAACACCGCGTAATATACTTCTCACTTTCTTTGATATAATACATTAAAAGGCTCTCAATGTCGGTTGTTCCCAGCTTTTTCTCTATTTTTGAGACTCTTTCCCGCAGTTCATGTATTTCAAATCGCAGGATACCTTTCGGCAGCTTTTCTTCATCCAACTGCAAGCCATTTTCCACGATTTGGTAGGTCTTATCATAAACTACCAGTTCGCGCGACTCGTGCTTAAACGTTATGTGGTGTTTGTTATACCTGTTGGCAGCTTTCCTATCAGAACCTTTGTAATAGTATCTCTCATACTTTGGCGGTGTCGGCAGTTTGCGCATCGCTCGCAGTAGCTCCTTAAACAGCTTAGATGTGTCGCACCGAATATTCACGCATAGATCCACTCGTGAAAGCTGGTAGGCATTTAATGCACAGGGCAGGCCGGAATCTTTCAACAGCATTGTAAATTTCTCACTCATCGTCCTAATGCTCTCCTCATCAGGCGGCAAAATGCCCAAGTAGGACGAACTTGGATCAATCAGTTTTCGGGGATTCACCGCGATCCGCAGATAGCACGTTGAAACCTGCTTATGTACATTCTTTTCTAAATTGATCCTCAGCCCCTCTCGCCAAAACCATTTGCAGCGATAGCGCTCTCCCTCGCCTTGCCAGCCCCTATCACTGTACATTTCCCCTTTGGGGCATTTCTGATATATGCTGTCACGTATCCTTTTGTATTCCTTGTTCGATAGTTTCTTCACGATTTCAAGCGTATGAATCGAAAATCCATCCGGTTCCAACTGAAAACTTCCTGCGCCCAGCTTTTTCATCATCTTGCTCCTTTCAAAAAAAGTATTTCTTTCTTCTCTTCAACGTCCTTTATTTGCTGTTTTAAGAGCTTTTTCTTTTAGTTTTTCTTTATATCAATAGACATTTGCAAAAAAAGAACGGCACCAAATAATTTCACTTGGTGCCGCCTTTCTCCGGTTCTCTTATTTTCTTCTCGATTTCAAGCCGCATTTGCCTGAACTCCGCCTCGGTTATCGTCCCCTTCTCCAAGAGCAGCTGATTAAACCACATCAGCATCCCCCAGCGGTAGGCGCTGTCTCGCGTCTGTGTCCGTTCTGTCATTGTCCGACCTCCTCATTTGCATGTACCCCACACCACCTCGCAATTCGATGTGTATATTTTTGTCTTTGAATTCTTCAAAAAATAAATGCCCACTGCGGTAATCTTCTCCGCAGCGGGCATTCTTTATTCAGTTTTCTGTGCAATCAGCGCGGTCAGCTCCAGCAGAATATTCCACGCCCCTTTTGGCAGCCATGACAGCTTCTCAACAGACAATACCAGCGTTGCACAGAGTCTGCTTTCCCCGTCAACCGGCAAGCGAACATTTTTACTCTTGCCTACCAGATAGTCCGGCTGTTGTTCCCTCACCGTCTTGATGACCGCGAGCCAGTCACATTCGAACGGCATAAGCATTGGCGCTATCTCAGTCAGCATATCCTCGCGGATCTGCAGCGTTGGCACTCGATGCCGGTGGCCATCTTTCCCTGTCACTTGAAATCCACGGACATAGCCCCAAATGACAGTGCCATCCGCTTTTTTCATTGGGAATTCTCCTTTGACCGGAACGGCCATAAAGTGCTTACAATTCTCTGGTGCAACCATCGCAGCTACCAGCTTTTCCAATAGATCCTGGCTGTCCGTCTCATAGTTCAGAACGTGCTTTGAATCGTCCACTGGCAAATCATCTACGGGCGCTGGGTATACATCTGGCAGAAGGACGTGCAGCCATCCGTTCAGCGTGGCCTGACCCTCATCCGCCTTCCAAAATCCCAGCATGTTCATATATGACATCAGTTCCCCAAGAACAACGATCTGCGTCTCCAGCCACAATCTCTGTAGACCCCGATATTTTTCTGTTCCACGCCTGCTATTATGCGTATCGATCCTCTGACTGGCTACTTTCAGGTGTTCCAAAAGTAAACCTCTTTCCCGTTCCTTTTTATTGGTTACTTCCTGTTTTTCTCCTTCCGTCTCCGACAGCTCACATGTATATATCCGTCTCAAAAAGCCATCGATCAATAACCGCACCGCCGCAAAATCCCAAGCATCACCACACCATGACCGCGCCAAAATCTTTCCCTCTATCCGTATCGGCATTTCCAACTCACACTTATTACCCAGTTGGATGATCGTGACCCACCGGTTTCTGCGCACAAAATTTTCAACATCAAAAGCTCTGAAGAAGGCTGTATTGATTCCGACAGCAGTGTCCCGATACTGCGCCGCTAAAGGTTCATCAAAGTATTTCTCATTGTTTTCCTTATCCCGCTCACCCTTACAGACCTGTGCATATGCACAGTCGATGATCTGCCTTTCATTACCGACCGACGGCAAATACGCCGGCAGATGGCTTTCCACAGATCCTGCTGCAGCACCAGCTATAAGCAGTTCTTCTGTGTCAAGGAAAAGTGATGCCATGACCTGGCGAAGTGCGTTTCCTGCCCCATCCGCCCGTGAGCACACGATGCGCGGGGCGGTTTCATAGGGCACGGGTTCACCATATGTAAAAAGCTCCCACTCACTGCACAGCCGAAAAATATACCCCGAAAGGCTTGCACTGACAACCTGTAAGATCGTCCTGCGGCCATCTACATCCGATCCACAGCTATTCAGCATCTGCAGCAGTGCTGCGCAAGCATGATGCTGCGCTTCCTTCGATTGCTGCTCAATAGGTACTCCCATATCACACCGATCCGAAAGATATTCTATCCCTGCTTCAAAGTTCCGCTTCCGGAAAGTAAAGTTGTCCTTACCTGGGATTTTAGCTTCGAGCTCGCGTATACGTGCGATGGCCTTGTGTGGGTTCTGATAGTATTCACTTTGAACTGTATTGATTTTCTTCCCACGCCAGATGCCAGCAGCGTGATACAGCAGCGCGACCTCTCCGTTATCATACTGATACTCCCACGCAGTAATCTTTCTCTTTTTACCGTCGTTCACTGCAATAGCCTCCTCGATTCAATATATATTCTATTGTTCCTCATCTTTTTAAAATGCAATACTGTAAAGAAAACTTTTCATATTAAATGTATCAGAAGCGGAGAAATAAGCCAGCATTTTCTATCATATTTTTATTTTTATAAAATTACAAAAACGCAATAACATAATAATATAAATTTTTCAAGTGTACTTCCTGTTTTGCAATTGATTTCTTCTGTATACTTTCATATAATATAGAACATGATACGACGAACTTTTCAGAAAGGAGCCATTATGGATATACATTCTGTCAGGCAGCAGCTGCGGACAAAGAGCATCTATGACATTCCCCTGCGGGTGACGTACTACGCCCGCGTGTCCTCCGAGTCTGACGAGCAGCTGAACTCGCTGGGTAATCAGATTCAATACTACGAAGACCTCATCCACCGGAATACCGCGTGGGCATTTGTACCCGGTTATATCGACGAGGGTTTGTCCGGCATCTCTACCAAGCACCGCGAGAACTTCAACCGCATGGTCGAGGATGCAGCGGAGGACAAATTTGATCTGATCATCACCAAGGAGATCTCCCGTTTTGCCCGCAACACGCTGGACTCCATTCAGTTTACGCGGCAGCTCCTCGGTTACGGCGTGGGTGTGTTCTTTCAGAATGACAACATCAACACCTTCGATGAGGACTCCGAACTGCGGCTGTCCATCATGTCTTCCATTGCCCAGGACGAGCTGCGCAAGCTTAGTAGCCGCGTAAAATTTGGCCATCAACAGGCCATCAAGAATAACGTGGTGCTGGGAAACAGCCGCATTTTCGGCTATCGCAAGGAAGACCGCAGGCTGGTCATTGACGAGGAACAGGCACCTATGGTGCAAGAGCTATTCGAGCTGTACGCCACCGATCAGTACTCCATGAAGCAGATCGAAACCCTCTTTTGGGAGAAGGGCTACCGCAACCTCAACGGCAAGAAAATCGCCCACACCACCATGTCCAATATGATCTCCAATCCAAAATACAAGGGCTACTATGTAGGAAACAAGGTCAAGGTGGTGGATATGTTCACCAAAAAGCAGAAATTCCTCCCACCGGAGGAATGGGTCATGTTCAAAGACGAGACGGGTGAGATCGTGCCCGCTATCGTGTCCGAGGAGCTGTGGGACCAGGCCAATGCCATTCTCCGCCGCCGCAGCGATGACGTAAAGAACCGACAAGGCATTTGCAATCACGCCAATCTGCTGACTGGAAAGCTCTATTGCACCTGCTGCGGCACCACCTACTACCGCCGGGAGTCTCAGGACAGACAGGGCAACAAGAACAGCAAGTGGGTCTGCTCCGGCAAGATCAAAAACGGCGCAGACTCCTGCGACTCCTTCCCCATCTATGAGGACGAGATCAAACCCCTGCTGCTGGATGTGTTCCGCGATACGGAGGCCAGCGCAGAGGCGCTGATCGAAGAATATGTAGAATTATATAAATCTCTGAACCGTGGCGGTAAGCTGGATAAGCAGATCGCCTCGCTGCAAAAGCAGCTGGAAACCGTGGAGCAGAAGCGCATGAAGCTGCTGACCTATAACGCCCAGGGAAAGCTGGATGATGTAGATTTTCTCGCTATGAACAAAAAATGCTCCGCTGAGGCAAAGGAACTGCAAACGCAGTTGGCAGAGGCGCTTACACGGCAGGAATCCACCGGCAGCCTAAAGCAGCAGCTGGATACGATTCGCACCGTCCTGCGTAACGCCCAGAAGGATGCCACCAAAGGTGTCATTACCAAGGAATTTGTCACCCGGTATATTGACAAGATCTTTGCCACGCCGGAGGAGGATGGTTCTCTGCGGCTGGACATCAAGATATTTACCGGTGAAACCTGTGAAAAGCACCTGCAAAACCTGCGGCGTCAAGCAGCGGCGCAAACCGCTGTGCCATCGGCGATCGCGGCGTTTTCACCGACTGGTGATCCCGAAGTTTCTACGGGTCACACGTTCAAGAAGATGATCGAGTCCTACGAGAAGAACCTGTAACCTCTCCCACAGAAGGGGCGTCCGGCTTTTGGCCGGACGCCCCTTTTCGCTTACCGGCATCACTGCCCAGGACAGCTCGCCTTTTCGGTGAATATCTCCCTCAAGCACCGTTACCGTGTATCCCAGCTCAGACAAACGGCCGGGCGGAAGAAGTATTCGGGAAAATTACCGGCCGCCGCGATTGGCTCACCTCTTCTTTGCGTTTCTCCGGTCTTTTGGCAGTCTCCAATACCTGAGCGTTGATACAGCGTTTCGTATCTGCTGAATTTCTTCCGTTGAAAGCTGATATATCTTTGAGAGAACAAGCTCATCTCCTAACTGATATGCAGCCTGCAGGCCCCTCTCTTTTATACAATCGTCCAATTCCCTGAACACGCTTCCGGCTTCCTCCTGCGATATTGCATTTACTACCTCTATCCTATCTGTCTCGCCCGGGATCAGGACCAATACCCCGCCGCCTAAAGAGTGGACGTTGAGCTCGATCGACAGAAGCGTAAGGCTGTTGTACCACATACACACCAGTTGTTCCGCAGTGATGTCTGACTTTATATGCCCTGCAAGCAAGCTGTTCGATACCACGTATTTCCCGTCATTGACTACTAATTTGGGAGCATCTCCGAAAACCGTCAAAATCAAATCAGGGATCTCAATGCCCGGCGTAATATACCACGGCTTTCTCTGCCGGCACTTATAGCGCAAATGAACACCGGTCTCCACCCCATGCCTGATATACCGTTTGTCTGCGGCCGTTAAATTCCCGGGCACGAAAAGATTATTGAGCTGCTGATCGGGGCCTGCAATTGCACCTATACCCGTTCCGCCGCTTATTTCCTTTCCGCTGCTGATGCACGGGAGGAGACTTGCAGAAGGAAGCTTATAGCGCCTGCAGGTCTCCTTATTGGGGTGGAAATAGTTTTTATCGGCGCAAATATATCCGATATTGAATTTGCACAGGTCGATCAACGGTATGATCGTTTTTTTCTTCCGAAGCATTTCTATCATATTTCTCTGCTTTTCGCTGAGCATTGAAAAGGCAAACGGCTTTTTCCTATGTATAATGTCGGAAATCTTAATTTTGTTTCTGCGTGATATGTTGTTTGCAAGCAAATCATCGACCCTGTCGTAAATCTCAAAATCCACGCAAGGTGTACTTGCCCCGTATTGGTCTGCAAGCAGCAGAACGGTCTCCACATCAACATCAGGAAAAAAGTCCTCGTGTATGCGAATGATCTTAACAGCGCCAAAATTGTTGCCAAGATACGTCCACAGGGGATATGAATACTTCACATAGGTTATTTCAAAGGGCAGCACAAAGGCCATGCGCCCGTTTGGAGCCAGCATATTTGACGCATGGATGGTAAACGGCATCCAAAGGCTGCCGCTCGACAACATCTTGATTTTGTAATGAGCCATTCGGTCAATGGCCCTTGCACGGTCTTCCTCCTTTAGATTTCTCAGACTGACATAGGGAGGATTCCCGACTACCGCTGAAACTGCAATTTTTTCAGAGCATTCCATGAAGTCTTTGCAGCAGCCGGCAAATGACGTCGGTGCGGAGTCTGCATATTTTGAGAAAACAGCAGGCTGCACCTCAACGCCGATGACCGTGGGCGTATCGTTGCCAAGCGCGGAAAACCTGTTGAAAGCAGCGTCTAAAAAAACGCCGTCGCCAAAGGCAGGCTCCAATAATGTGTCGGATCGATCTCTCAAAGCCCACGCAGCCATATAATCAGCAATACGTTGAGAAGTATAATATGACCCTGTTAATCGAGTGACTTGCATACGGCGCCTCCCGCGACGATCTGTTCAATTTTTTCCATTTTTTGAATTACTGCATTTCCGGTTTCGGTGATATGGTAACTGCCTTTTTTCTGCTGCTCCACACACCCCACCGACTGCAATTCCCGCAGCCACTTGTTTATTGTTGCCGGACTGCTGCCATACTCGGCGGCGATCTCCTCCTGCGAGAAATTGACAGCTGCGCCGCGAGAGGTCTCTCGTTCCTGACTCTTTAGCCAGCTCAGAAAGTGATACTCCTTTGAGCCAAACAACTGTATTCGCTTGTCTGCCACGATAGCGTCACCCATTTCTATGATATTTTATAGCATAATAAACTAATTTTTAACCGCATTATACTATAATAAATTATCGTGTCAAGCATCACGCAATATACAAAACAGGGCAGACTTTTCATTCGGCGTATTTACCGTCAGTCAACATCGACTCCTACGAGAAAAACCTGCATCCTTTCCCGCAGACGGGGCGTCCGGTCTTTCGGCCGGGTGCCCCCTGCTTATCAGTATTACTAACATCCCATATCATATTTCATAGCTTTACTTTTCTCGTTAATTATCCTACTATACAGGCACAGTAACGAAAGATCCCATTTTTCGATAATAAATTCACGTTCTAAGGAGGAACTTATCATGAAGAACATTGGTGCTTACGTTTTCATCACTATCGTCTCTCTGGTCATGGTCGTGGCCACCGCTTTCCTGATGACCGCCGCCGATGAGCCCATCCGTCAGGCCGGTATGTACCTGCCTCTGATCTTCGGTGCTCTGGCTACCTGGAGCGCCTCCAGAGCCGGTCTGCTGGAGATGGACTGTGAGGAGCACACCGCCCCCACCGCCGCGCACGCCGCCTGAAGCCTCGGAGCGCGCTCTGCTCTCCTTCCTGAAGCTTTTCTCCAAAAAGAAAGACCCGCCCTCGGCGGGCCTTTCTTTTTCCCTTTTCACAGCCGCCCCAGCAGCAGGTATACCCCCGCCAACAGCAGCAGCGGCTCTGTCTCCCAGCACCCCCACGCCTCCGGCAGCGGGATATCCTGGGGCTCGATGACGGAGCCGTCCAGCGCCGTCACCTGCCGCTGCACACACAGCACGCCCCGCCGCGTCAGACTGGACAGCGTCAGCGTACTCTGGGGCGACGGCCCGTAGCTCACTGCCTGACGCACCGCCAGCGGCTCCGTCCACACCCCCTGGGGCAGCAGCAGCGTCCGGCACCGCAGGCCGCCCCGGGCCGTCAGGCGGCGCGCGCCCTCCCGATCCAGCGCCAGCAGATCCCACCCGCGGCGCAGCACCTCCCCGTCGTCGGGCCTGCACAGCTCCGGCGGCAGCGCCCGCTGCCACGACGCGCCGCTGCTGCGATAAAAACCGTGCTCCGCCATGTTCCTCACCTCGTGTTTAGTCTGCCGCGCAGGGAAAAACTTATGCCGCCCATTTTTTTGCTGGGCTTTTTCGCCGGAATGTGCTATACTGGCGCTACTACCCTAAAGGAGGCTGTCCCATGCAGTTCCGCGCCCATCTCCATACCGTGAATCGCCACCGCCGGCTGGTCCGCCGCTATTGCCTGAAGCTGGGTCTGGTGTGGCAGGGCCTGACCCACGACCTCTCCAAATACAGCCCCACGGAATTCTGGCGCGGCTGCAAATACTATCAGGGCTGGCGCAGCCCCAACGATCAGGAGCGTCTGGAAAACGGCGTCAGTCTGGCCTGGCTGCACCACAAGGGCCGCAACCGCCACCACTTCGAATACTGGATCGATTACTGCCGCCGCGAGGACGGCACCATCTACATCGGCGGCTGCAAGATGCCGAAGAAGTACGTGGCCGAGATGTTCTGCGACCGCATCGCCGCCTGCCGCGTCTATCAGGGCGACCGGTATACCGACGCCTCGCCCTACGACTACTATCAGCGTTCCAAGGACCTCTCCCGCACGGACGCCAGCCGCTTCATGCACGCGGACACCGCGGCATTGCTGGACCGCTGGCTCCTGCTGCTGAAGGAGCAGGGGGAGGACGCGGCCTTCGCCGCCATCCGTCAGGAGCTGCGCGACAGCACATTTTAAGGCATCGTTAAGAGAAAAACGAGGATTTCCATATCTTTTCCTTGCTTTTCCCCCCTATTGGGTATACAATATTTTGCGTACATTCACACACATGAGAGGTTATCAGAGACATGACCCATCCTTATAAAACGCGGGAGGGCGGCGCCACGGTAACGGTGTTCGTCCCCTACGACTGTCAGAATCACTGCCCCTTCTGCATCAACAAACAGGAATACGCGGACTGCACCGGCTTCAGTCTGGAGAAGATCCTCGCCAGCATCCGCACCATGGACGCTATCACGCCCCGCTGCGACTTTGTATTCACCGGCGGCGAGCCGCTGGCGGATCTGAACGCGCTGCAGCAGATGCTGGACGCCATTCCTACCACCCACAAGGTGTATATCAACACCACCTTCCCCGCCCAGGAGACCACCACCTTTGACGAGATGCTGGCCTTTACGGAGCGGAACAAGCACAAGATCACCTGCATGAACATCTCCCGCCATCTGGTACACTACGTGGAGGAGAGCCCTGATGAGATCCTGGGCAAAATTGCCTGCCCCACCCGCATCAACTGCGTGCTCTACAAGCACTATCCGGCGGACAGGCTCCCTGCCTATGTGGAGCGCTTCCTGCCCTACAACATCCCCATCCAGTTCCGCTATGACTACACGGAGACCACGCCGGAGAACCTGTATGAGGAGGACAACGACAAGATCCTGCAGGACCTGAAGCGCCTGTTCACCTACAAGGGTCTGGACGGCTGCCGCATGCGCAACGGCTTCCACTTTGTATACAAGGGCCTGCACATGACGTACCACAAGACCCTGCCCTACTCCACCATTGTGGAGACCGGCGAGGACGGCGTGACCTACGACATTCTGTACGACATCCTCATCAAGCAGAACGGCGACATCCACAGCGACTGGACCGGCGTGAAGATGGACGTGGACGCCTACCGCAAGGTGGTGTTCGAGCCCTACGACCTCCGGGTACTGGACGGCGTGGTGGACTTCTGAGACAACAAAAAAAGATGACCGCATATGGCTCCCTGCTGGTAAGACAGTAAAATCAAATTTCTTGGAACAGGCATGATCTCGGTCATGCCTGTTCCGCTTTTAGCAGCTCATCCACGGGAATGTAGCCCACAAGGTCGTACTCGATATGTACCTTCTGCCTTTGATACCGCAGAGCTGGGGAGAACGGATATGCAGTCCAGTTTCCTCCTGCACCTCACGAATCACGGCATCCGTAAAGGATTCTCCCGGCTCTATATGACCTCCGGGGAAGGTGATGCCCGGCCAGTCCCGTTTTTTCCGGTCGATCACGACAACTCGGCTGCCATCACAGATCATGCACATATTTGTAAATTCAACCGTTTCGGTTCTTGCCATTATGTTAAAACTCCTTCCTCAAAAAAGTAAAACGGATTTTCAATGCTCTCCGCACCAAAAACTTTTGTAGCCATTCGATACATTGCCTTGGCGTGAATGCGGTCATGCCAGATAAAACGGCGCAGGACTTTACGCAGGGACCAATCCTCACCATAGCTGCCTTTTCTGACGGTATTTTGCAGAAAATCAGGGTTAGATTCAAGCGATTCAAATCCCCGCTTGCGGCATTCGTATATGTTGCCGTCATGATCGGCATCCACAGCAATCTCCGCAAAATAATATGTATTCACATTCTTTGTATGCTCGTACATTTCATCAGCTGAGCGCGGAACTTTGCCGTAAAAGGTCTTGCGCTCGGGAGCAGCCGTTGCATTCTTATCGGGAACAGAATCATACAAGGCAAGAAAATCCTGCGCTGATTTCAGCGCAAGTGCCTTTAACTTTTTATATTCTTCTGCTGTCAGCGGTGCTTTTTCACTTTCAAAAAGCACATCAGAGTCCGCATCGCAGATCGCAAGCTCGGAAACCTTTTCTTCGATGATGGCGATATCCATGCTTGTTACTGCTTTTTTGCCGCACCATTTGAGATAAGAGCATATTTCTGCTTGCATTTTCCGGACAGCGGCTTCCAATGTTTCTCCGCGGGTGTATGCACCTACAAAATCCACCGCATAAAGCAAGGTGTCTCTGCCGTTATGCTCCCATACACAGTTGATCGTCATATGGTATCTCTCCAATCGTCTGCTTCATGATAATAATTGAGCCTGATCTAAAGGCTGATATTCCGTGACCACTTCGAGATGCGCCTTTGAATCGCCATTCAAAACGATGACGGCATACGTCAGCAGGTTATTGTAGATCAGATCGTCAAACGTGCCCACTCGTTCGTGTGTACACACAGCATAGCACAGCAATCATTCTATTTTCAATAGGCGCGACGGAAGTTATCGCCATTTAGCAATATTATTTTGTGCTAAAATCTGATTTTTCGATTCTAACAGTGTCAATCATACTCTGCATCGAAATACCTATCTATCGACTTTACGGTTTTGAGGGGTATTTTGCTTGACCGCAAATATACGCACTCCCCAGCGAACGGTATCCGCTATGCAGCGATTCGCTGTTTCACAAAAGAACCGCACAGAGGCGATAACTATTTCACCCTTTTCGCTGTCCTTGCTTTTCAGCGCAAAAAACAGGTGATTCTCAACCATTAGATGTACAAAAACAGGCAGCACCCAACCGAAGTTGAGTGCCGCCTGTTTTGTTGTCCAATCCTGTTTCGCAGTTGCCGATTTTGTAGTTTTCTCAGATTACTGTCTTATCGGCACACGGCATATGCCGGTCATCTTTTTTTGTTGTCTCATTTCAGATTCAGCTTGAACAGATTGCCGTCGGCAGCGAAGTTGGTGATCTCGTACAGCACCAGCACATCGTCGGCCTCATCGGCCAGCGGCTGTATCTTCTCGCGGCAGTACCGCAGGTCCACCATGGTGATGGTCTCGTAGTCGCCGCACAGGAACGGCACAAGGCTGTTGGCAAACGAGTCCTTGATGAGCAGCAGGTGCTTCCCGTTCTCCACGCCGGTGCGAAGCACCGCCTTGGCATAGTTGCCGCCTAAAAACAGCTCGTACTTGTCCTTCTTCTCCAGCGCCGTCATGTCGTACAGCGAATCCGTCACCGTCCCGTCGCAGTCGGCGGACTCGATGGTGATGTCGGGACAGTAGTCCACCTCGTCGTACACGCTGTCCGGCAGCAGCACCTTGGAGTACAGCGTCCCGCGGAACCGGTCCGTGGCCTGCACCAGCGCATAGCTGCGGGCGGTGTGCCCCGTGGCCTCCGCCCAGATATGGTAGGCCGCCTGTGCTCCCGCCGTGGTCCAGTGGTGATCCGTATGGTAGTAGGGGTCGGCCACACCGGCCAGCGCCTGACGCGCATCGGCAAACGCCGTCCCCAGATGCTCCTCCAGCATGGCAAACGCCCTGTCCTCGTCGTAATACGGCGCGTCCTCGGGCAGACTGTCCCGCAGCACACCGGCGGGGCTGGGCACGATCAGCGCCGTACAGCGCTTACCATCGTTGGCGGTGAAAAACGTCTCCACCGCCGCCAGATTCTTCTGGTAGTTGTCCCAGTTGAAGGTATCGTCCGTCACCTTGGCAAAGTAGCGGCCATCCGCTCCCAGATATGTGCCGCTGATGTCCTGCCGCCCCTCCAGCCGCTGGAGGGCGGAGCGTGCGCCGGTCCAGAAGTCCCGCAGCAGGATCTGGTCGCTGGTGTAGTTCTCCACCTCCGTCATGAACTTGCCGGACAGCACATTGTCCGCCGTCAGCTCCGGCGTGGTCTGGAGATAGCGGTTCTCATTCTCGGAAAAAGCCCGATCCGGCGTGAAGAAGAAGCTCCCCACCGACAGTCCCAGCAGAATGACGCAGATGGCGATAAGCGGGGCCAGCATATTTCGTTTCATGTTCGCCCCTCCTCAGAACCGGAAATACAAAAACGGGTTGTAGCTGTCGCCCACCAGGAACGCCACGGACACCAGCAGCACCAGCACCATCCACACGGTGCGAAGCCCATCGGACACGGCGGGCTTCATGCCTGCCTCCCACCGGCCCCACAGCTGCCTGGGCAGGGACGTGCAGCCGATGACCGCCAGCACCAGCACCAGCCAGAAGCTCCGCAGCAGATAGGCCGCGCCGCTGTCGAAGAACGCGCCGGAGAACATGTGGCCCAGATAGGCCCCCAGCTTCCCGAAGTCCGTGATGGCGAACAGCACCCAGCCCAGGATAAAGCACAGGCAGGTATAGATATGCCCCACCACGGCGGGTACACGATCCAGCCATTGCAGCAGGAACGTCTTTTCCAGCAGCAGCAGTGCCGCGTAGTACACGCCCCACAGCACGAAGTTCCAGCTGGCCCCGTGCCACAGTCCGGTCAGGAACCACACGATGGCGATATTCAGCAGCTGCCGCCCCAGTCCCTTCCGGTTGCCGCCCAGCGGGATATAGACGTACTCGCGGAACCAGGTGGACAGGCTGATGTGCCACCGCCGCCAGAACTCCGTCACGGTGCGGGACTCATAGGGATAGTTGAAGTTCTCCAGGAACCGGAAGCCGAACAGCCTGCCCAGGCCGATGGCCATATCGGAATAGCCGGAGAAATCGAAATAGATCTGGAACGTAAATGCCAGCGCCCCCAGCCACGCCGTGACCACGGAGGGCGCGGACATGGCCGCGATCTCCTCCCACACGGCGCCCATCTGGTTGGCCAGCAGCACCTTCTTGCCCAGGCCGATGACGAACCGCTGCATACCGGCGCTGGCCCCTGCCAGCGACTCGCGGTTCCGGTTCTCCAGATCGGCGGCCACCGTCTTGTACTGGACGATGGGCCCCGCGATGAGCTGAGGGAACAGCGTCACATAGGCGCTGAAATCGATGATGTTCCGCTGGGGCGGCACCAGTCCCCGGTACACGTCGATGGTATAGCTCATGGTCTGGAACGTGTAGAACGAGATGCCGATGGGCAGCAGCAGCCCCAGCGCGGGGATAGCTGTACCCAGCAGACCGTTGAGATTGGTGATGGCGAAATCCGTATACTTGAAGAATCCCAGAATGCTCAGGTTGCCCACCACGGACACCACCAGCACCGCCTTGGCGCCCTTGGGCTTCCCCGCGGCGCGGAAGTGTCCGATGGCCAGGCCGTTGCAGTAGTCGAACACCGTGGAGAACAGCATGATGAGGATATATTTTGGCTCGCCCCAGCCGTAGAACAGCAGGCTGAACACCAGCAGCAGCGCGTTGCGCAGCTTTCTGGGGCAGATGAAGTACAGGATGCCCACCAGCGGCAGAAACGCCAGCAGGAACGTGGTACTGCTGAAAACCATGTGTCGGCTCCTTTGCTCGATAGTTGAAAAACGGGGCAGGCGGACCTGCCCCATCTTTATATATGCTTGCCTGCGTTACTTGACGCCCGCCAGCTTGCCCATCTGATAGCTGCCGCGGATGGCGGACAGGTTGTTGACGAAGATGACGTCGGTGGCCTTATTGGTCTTGGCAAAATCCACCACGCTGCCGCTGTAATAGCGGTAGTCGATGACGTACACCGTCTGATAGTGATCCACCAGGAACGGCACGAAGGCGTTGCCGAAGGACTCCTTCACCACTACGCAGCTGGACCCGTCGGACAGATCGGGGTTGCTGATCACGGTGTAGGGGTTGTCGCCCATGATGAACGCGCCGTACTTCAGGCCCGCCGATGCCTCGGACTCGTCATAGATGATCTTGCCGGCGGTCAGGTCGCTGTCGGACTTGCCGTACTGCATCCGCGCCTCGGTGCTGATGGGATGGTACGCCGTCACCACGTCGGGGTTGTTCTTCATGGCGTCGGGCTTCCCGCCGTCGTTGTAGAACGAACCCAGGAACCCGTCGTACTGGCTGACCTCATACTCCGACAGCGCGTGGGGCGTCACGCCCTTGGCGCCGCAGAACTCGCGGTAGGCGTAGTACGCGCCCAGCCCCGTCCAGTGGTGGTCGGTGCGGAAATAGATATACTCCCCGCGGTGAGACATCATCACATCGTGAAGGGGTACCGTTTTCACATTCTTCCCCATAGCGGCCAGAATATCCTTCTCCGCCTGGGCCTGATCGCTGCCCGGAATATCGCTGTACAGCGCGTCCGGCAGCGTGATGCCGCTGGACAGCGGCACCGCCAGCGCGTACACCGTGCTGACGCCGGACAGCTGATCGGCCACGGAGGTCACGATCTCGCCGTAGTTCTTGGCCAGGCTGTCCACATAGTTGTACATCTCAAAGCCGGTATCCCCCACGATATACACGCCGCCGGACTGGTAGGGCGTGGCGTCGGTGGTGATGGTATCCAGCGTCTTGCTGCCGGTCTGACTGCCGCTGTTATCCGGCTGCTGGGTATCGCCGCCGGTCTGTCCGTCCTGCCCGTCGGCGCCGCCGGAGGGCTGCTGGGCATCGTCGGGCTTCTGCGTATCGTCGGGCTGGGTCACTGCGGGGTCGTCCGCCCTGTCGGCGGGCCTGTCCTTCTTGAACACATCCGTAAAGATGGCCAGCGCACCCAGCACCAGCGCCGCCGCCACGATCAGCAGCAGGATCCCCGGCACGGGACTTCTGCGGCGGCGATAGTGCCGTCCGCTGTATCTCCGGCCGCTCACTTCACATACTCCTTGATGACGCTGCGGGCCGTGTCGGTGTCGGAGCTGACGCACAGCACCACGCAGGTGCCGTAGGTCTCAAAGATCGCGCTGTTGATGCGGTCCACCTCGGCGGGCAGATACCGCTCCATCTCGGTTTTCTGGCTGTCCAGAAACTCCTGCATGGACGCCCGCAGCGCCGCCGCGTCATCGCCGCTCTTGCACTGGATGACGAATACCTCCTCGGCTGTGGAGCCGGAGGACATATAGGCCGCCGCCGTGCAGCCCTCGGGCAGCTGGAAGTAGTAGCCCAGCTCCTCGTCGGAAATGGCGGTCAGCTCGGATTCAAAGGATACCTTCTCCACCAGTGCCTTGGCCAGGCCCTGGGCGTCCACTGCGGTGTCCTTCTGCTGGCCGCAGGCGGTCAGTGCTGCCACGGACATCACGGCAAGCAGCATCGAAATGATACGTTTCATAAAAGCTCTCCTCAATCATTTTTCTCTGCGCAGGCCCCTTGCCTGCGGCGGGAAGGGCAGACTTTCCCGACTACGTATTATAGTACAAACCGCCCCAAAGGAAAAGTGCCAAATTGTAACAAAGCAGTTAATTTTCCGGAAAGACTTTTGGCGCTCCCCCGTCCCGGTCTCCGCCCCGTTCCGGCGCGATCTGCCCGTCCGATCCGATGAGCAGACTTGCGTCATACGCCTTTCCGTTCTCCTCCAGATAGACGTTGGGCGATGCCCAGATGTTCCACTCTCTGCTGGCCTTCCGGAACGCCTGCACCTCCGGCGACTCCAGCCCCAGCCGGTACCTCCGCACATCCTGCCCCTGATACTGCGGAAAAAACTCCGTCAGCTGCACCTCCGGAAACAGGATCAGGTCAGTCCCATGCTCCGCGGCCTCCCGCATCCATTCGATGCTCTGATTCAGGTTGGCCTCCACGCTCCCCTGATTTTTCATCTGCGCCAGTGCGATACGCATCCGTCATCCCTCGCTTTCTGCGCCCTATCTTACCACATCCCCTCTCCCACAGCAAGACTGCCCCCTTTACAAATACCTGTTTTTTGTTATAATAGTACCATCTATCCACAAGGGCAAGCGCGCCTGTCTGCGCGTCTTTCCGGTGCTTTTTGCCCTTTTCGCCTTGGCGGGCGCGCGCCCGCCTGCGGCTCAAAAGTCAAAAATCCCTCGAATATCCATCGCCGACAGGTGCAAAGCAGTTTTGCCGGAGCAGAAATGTGTCCAAACAAGAAAAGGCCCGCAGGGAATACTGACGTATTGCCAAGGGACTTGACGCAGTGTGGGCGCATTTCTGCCCGTCAAAACCGCGTCTGCCCTTGTCGATAGATGGTAAGGCTAAGGAAATTTACAGCATAAGGAGATACGATATATGGCCGTTATTGAATATGACGAGTATAAGCAGAAGCTGCTGGCGCTGGAGCCCACGCTGGGCGAGCTGGAGAAGGCGCTGGGCATCCCCAAAGCCCGCGAGGAGCTGGCCGAGCTCCAGAAGGAGACGGAGCAGGACGGCTTCTGGAACGACCTGGAGCGCAGCCAGCAGGTGAGCCGTCAGGTCAAGCGTCTGGAGCACAAGATCAAAAAGCACGACAAGCTGGTGTCCGAGTGGGAGGACACTCTGACCCTCTGCGAAATGGCACAGGAGGAAGACGATCCCTCCCAGCTGGACGACGTGGTGGAGGGCTACAACACGTTGGAAAAGGAGATCAGCGAGCGCCGTCTGGCCGCCCTGCTGTCCGGCGAGTACGACGGCAACAACGCCATCCTCACCTTCCACGCCGGTGCCGGCGGCACCGAGGCGCAGGACTGGACGGAGATGCTCTACCGCATGTATACCCGCTGGGCCGAGCGGCACGGCTACACCTACCAGCTCATGGACTACGAGGCCGGTGACGAGGCGGGCATCAAGTCCGCCACCATCCTCATCGAGGGCGAAAACGCCTACGGCTACCTGAAGAGTGAGAACGGCGTCCACCGTCTGGTGCGCGTCAGCCCCTTCGACGCCAATGCCCGCCGTCAGACCAGCTTCGCCGCGCTGGAGGTCATGCCGGAGCTGGAGGATGACAGCGAGATCGAGATCCGGCCCGAGGACATTGAGATGCAGGCCTGCCGCTCCTCCGGCGCCGGCGGCCAGCACATCAACAAGACCTCCTCCGCCGTCCGTCTGACCCACCTGCCCACCGGTATCGTGGTGTTCTGCCAGACGGAGCGCAGCCAGTTCCAGAACCGCGACAACGCCATGAAGATGCTGCGGGCCAAGCTGGCGGAGCTGAAGCTGCAGCAGCATGCCGAGAAGATCAGCGACCTGAAGGGCGTCCAGATGAAGATCGAGTGGGGCAGCCAGATCCGCTCCTACGTGTTCATGCCCTACACCCTGGCCAAGGACACCCGCACCGGCTATGAGATGGGCAACATCCAGGCCGTGATGGACGGCGACATCGACGGCTTTATCAACGCCTACCTCACCGCCGCCGCCAACGGCGAGATCAAGAAGTAAGTTCCCTGCGCTTACGAACCTCTGCCACCCAAAATCACCCTGCGTATCCGCTACGCAGGGTGATTTTTCTGTCGTATTATACATTTTGTTGTCACTCTTTGGCAATTTCTTTCTGTTTCCATGGCAGCACCACCGGCCCCTCGCCGCTTGTCTCCACATACAGATCCTCGCACTTCTGCTGCGCTTCCGCCAGTAGCCGGACGGCCTGCTCCATGGCATCCATCGCCGCCAGATACATCGCTTTGTGATCTGCCATTTTAACACCCCCTGCTTCCATTGTAACACATTGTGACTATATCCACAATATAGATTTTTTTATTTTCCCCTATAATGGAAACAGCAGCAAGTGAGGGTGGTGAACGCCATTTTTGATTATCGTCCATTGTGGGATACCATGCGCAAAAATGGCGTGTCCCAGTACCAGCTTCTCAAGGGCGGCATCGACAACAAGACGCTGGATTCCCTGAAGAAGAACAAGAACATCACCATGGTCACGCTGGAAAAGCTCTGCCGTATCGTGGGCTGTACGCCCAATGACGTGGTCCGCTTCGAGGAATAAAACCGGATCACCCTGCGTATCCGCTACGCAGGGTGATTTTTCTGTCGTATTATACATTTTGTTGTCGTTTTTACCGCTCATCCCATTTCATTAACGGCCGTTGCCCCAATAGGCGCCCCCCCGCCCGCGCCCCGATGCTTGACCGCATCCCGATGGACGCACCCGTAGGGGCCGGCGTCCTCGACGGCCCGACGATTTTCCTCCGCACCTCCGATAGGGGATATTCCGCGCCCCCGAGCGCGGGTCACTTTTGGCCACAGCCCCAAAAGTGACCAAAAGGTCTGCTTGAAACCGCAGGTTTCAAGACTTCCTGCGCGCCTGCCCACGCCGCAACCCGCCGCCGCGTACCCCGCGAAAGCCCAAATGTTGCAAATCGTCGTACAACGAATCACTTGTACTTCTCTCCCCGCTGCCGCTCCCACGTCCCGCACGGAAATTCCCCCCCTCGCGCCCTGTATAGTAAAGGTACTTTACGCTCCTCGCCATATCTGCATCCGCCTCCATTCTCCCTGTCCCCATCCCCCGTCCCCGAGGGGTGGGTTCCCCAAGGGAGGGGACGCGCACGTCCCGCTCCCTTTGGCCGGTTGGGGGATTGGGATTCTCCCCCTCAGACGCCGCTCTTTGGTCACTTTCTTGCGGCCAAGAAAGTGACCCGCGCCCGCAGGCACGGCCCCACCGAAAATTGCATGAAAAGGACGCCTTCTGGCGTCCTTTTCAGCTGCTTATGTATATTTCCTCACATGCCCGCTGTGCTTCCTCCAGGAGGAGTCTCACCCGCATAGGCACCCCCAATTCTCCGCATGCCCCCATATTTTCCTCCAAAAGCGTCAGCGCATCCTCCGTCGCCGCGAACAGTACGTGGTACATTTTCTGATAGTCAGCCATATATTTTTCCTTTCTTAGCGAACGCGTTTTAGATATATTATGCGTTCACTTCGCCCATTATAGCATATGGCATATCTAAAATAAACATAAAATTTGCTTATTATGGGGTGATTTTATGGCTATCAAAAGTCTTTCTATCCGCATTGATGACGCTGTGCTGGATAAACTGCACATCGTGGCCGATTACGAGGGGCGCTCCGCCAACAGCCAGATCAATATCCTGATCCGCGACTGTATTGCCGCATACGAAAAGCAGCACGGTCCCATCGTTCTCCAGCCGCGCACATAACCTCCCGCGGGTCCAGCAGCCCATTCTTCATTCTCCTGCCAAAGGAATATTTCGCACTCCGGCGCGACAGCCTTTCGCCCACGGCGGTAGACCAGCGCACCTCCGCACGGTACGCAGGAGCGGCAGCGACAAGAGGACCGCACGCGATTCGTTGTACGACGATCCGCACTATCTTGGTTTTCGCGTGGTACACGGCCACGGTTTTCAGCGCACCCCAGCCGCGCAGGAATTCTTGAAACCTGCGGTTTCAGGCAGCGTTTTTGGTCACTTTTGGGGCTGCGGCCAAAAGTGACCCGTGCCCGAGGGCACGGAGCATCCCCCTTCCGCTGCCGGAAGAAATAGGGCCGCCGGAGGCATAAAAAGATCAGGACCGCTTTCGCGGTCCTGATCTTTTTATGTACCTTCAGTCGTGCTTCAGCACTTCTCAAACACCACAGCGGTACCCATGCCGCCGCCGATGCACAGGGTCGCCAGACCCTTCTTGGCCTCGGGACGCTTCTGCATCTCGTGCAGCAGGGTGACGATGATACGCGCGCCGGAAGCACCCACGGGGTGGCCCAGAGCGATAGCGCCGCCGTTGACGTTGACCTTGCTCATGTCAAAGTGCAGCTCGCGGGCCACGGCGATGGACTGGGCGGCAAAGGCCTCGTTGGCCTCCACCAGATCGATATCGTCGATGGTCACGCCGGCCTTCTTCATGGCGTTGCGGGAAGCCACCACGGGGCCCACGCCCATGATCTTGGGATCCACGCCGCCCTGGCCCCAGCCGATGAGCTTGGCCACGGGCTTCAGACCGTACTTCTCCACAGCCTCGCCGGAGGCCAGCACGATGGCGGCAGCGCCGTCGTTGATGCCGGAGGCGTTGGCGGCGGTGACACGCTGGGTGCCCTTATCGGCAGCATCCTGTGCGCCGGTGACCTCAAAGGTGTGTACCACCTGAGGATTGGGGGACTCGGGACCCACGGGGAACGCGCCCTTCAGCTTGGCGATGCTGTCAGCGGTGACGCCTTCCTTCACGTACTCGTCGCGCTTGAACTCCACGATCTCCTTCTTCACCTTCACGGGGACGGCCACGATCTCATCGTCGAAGCGGCCGGAATCCCGGGCGGCGCAGGCCTTCTGCTGGGAGGCGGCGGCGAACTCGTCCTGCTCGCGGCGGGTAATGCCCCAGATGTCGTTGATATTCTCGGCGGTGGTGCCCATGTGATAGTTGTTATAGGCATCCCACAGACCGTCCTTGATCATGGTGTCCACCAGCTTCTTGTCGCCCATACGAGCGCCCCAGCGGGCGTCCATGGAGGCATAGGGAGCGGCGCTCATGTTCTCGGTGCCGCCGCAGACCACGATGTCGGAATCACCGGCCAGGATGGAGCGTGCGCCCTCGATGACGGACTTCATGCCGGAGCCGCAGACCATGCCGACGGTATAGGCAGGCACGGAGTAGGGGATACCGGCCTTAATAGAAACCTGACGCGCCACATTCTGGCCCTGTGCCGCAGTCAGGATGCAGCCGAACATCAGCTCATCCACGTTCTCGGGAGCAACGTTGGCACGCTTCAGAGCCTCCTTGACCACGATCGCGCCCATCTCGGCGGCAGGAGTGTTCTTCAGGGAGCCGCCAAAGGAACCGATAGCGGTTCTGCAGCAGTTGACAACATACAGGTCTTTCATGAAAAGTTACCTCCTATAAAAATTAAGCTTATTATACAGCATCGGATAACGGATGTCTACGGCTATGATAGTCAACTTTTTAACAATAGTCAACCACTAAATGCAACTTTGTTAAAAAATCGTCAAAAGGTCCATTTCAGCCCCTGCCCTTTCCGTCATTTTGACGGACACATGGCTCACTGCTGAGCCTGTGCAGGCTCCTGGGCCGCCTCGCTGCGCAGAGCCACCAGCTTCTCATAGAACGCGCCGGTGTCGATGGTGCTGTACAGGTCCTCATTGAACACCACGTTGGCGGTGGCTCTCCGGTCCGCCAGCAGGCTGCTGAAATAGGCGGGCAGCACGGCGGACAGATCGGTGTCCTCCTTCAGGAAGATGTAGTATCCCTCGTCCAGAGCCACCACGCCGGTAAGCTCACCGGTCTGGAGGGCCAGCGCCTGCTCACTGAGCGCGTCACCCTCCGCGGCGGCAAAGGTGATGCTGTCCTGCTGGTCCACCTCCCGCTCCTGACAGATGGCGGCGTGCTCGGCCAGCTTGTCCTCGGCCTCCTGCAGGCGCTTCAGATAGCCGTTAGCCTCGTCCTCTGCGCCGTCACCGGCGGGTACGAACACCACGCGGCCGGTGAGATAGTTGTTGTCCGCAGCGTACTGCGCCAGCGCCGCGCCGTCGGGATACAGAGCGCTGCCCTCAGTGCAGAAGGCGTCCTGCAAACGCTGATAGAGATAGGCCGTCTCGCGAATGTGGTCATAGGCTTCCTCGCTGATACCCTGGATAGCCAGCTGCCGCTGATAGGCCTCCTCGCCGCCGTAGTACGTCACATACTCCAGCCGCTGGGCGTCCAGCGCCTCCTGATCCTCATCGGTCAGGGTGATGCCGGCCTCCTCGGCCCACGCCCGCACCACGCTGTACAGCTTCACCGTCTCCAGCGTATCGGTCTGGGCATAGTCGCCGTAGGTGACGCCGCTGGTAAGCTCCGTGCTCCAGTCGATGCCCTGCACATAGGTGCTCAGGTACTCGCAGTCGTAGGCCAGCCAGTACAGGTACTCCTCGCAGGTGACGGTCTCGCCGTTCACCAGCAGCAGCTGTCCGTCGGGATGGAGCCCGCTGGCCTCGTACAGCAGGCCGTCGGTGCGGCTGCCCTTCTTCATACCGCCGGTGAGGGAGATGGCTCCTACCAGTGCCACGGACACCAGCACACCGGCGATCAAACGCACCCAGTTGTTTTTCATGGTTCATTTCCTCCTTCTTGGGGCTGCTGCCCCTGTAATTGTAATTCGTTCTGCTGCAAGCGCAGCTGCTCCACAAGGCCGCCAGCGGCGTCCAATGCGTCCTCCCTGGGCTGTAAAAACAGCGTCAGCTTCGGCGACGCCCCCGCCGCCAGCTGCAGCCGGTCGCGGTAGCCCGCCATGCCGCACACCGCCAGCAGCGCCGCCGGCTCGATGCGCATGTCGAAGCTGAAGATCAGCTGCCGCCCCTTCTGGGTGATATCGGTGATACCCGTCTCCATGGCCGCCGCGCGCAGCATGGCCACGTTCAGCAGCGCCGTCACCGGCTTGGGCACATCGCCGTAGCGGTCCAGCAGCTCGTCCATCAGATCGGCCTCGTCCGCCGGTGTCCGCAGGGCGGCGATACGGCGGTACAGATCCATCCGCTGCTCGGCGGCGGGCACGTACCCCTCGGGGATGTAGGCCGGCACCGTCAGGTCGGCGGAGCACTCCGTCCGCACCTCCGCGCCGCGCCCCTGCTGCTCCAGCACCGCATCGTTCAGCAGCTTCAGGTACATGTCGTAGCCCACGGACATCATGTACCCCGACTGCTCCGGTCCCAGCAGATTGCCTGCGCCGCGGATCTCCAGATCCCGCATGGCGATCTTGAAGCCGGAGCCGAACTCCACATATTCCCGTATGGCGGTGAGCCGCTTGGCGGCCACCTCCGTCAGTACCTTCCCCACGCGGAACGTCAGATAGGCGTAGGCCCGGCGGTTGGACCGCCCGATGCGCCCGCGGATCTGATGGAGCTGGCTGAGCCCCATGCGGTCCGCGTCCTCGATGATAAGGGTATTGACGTTGGGGATATCGATGCCCGTCTCAATGATGGTGGTACACACCAGCACCTGGATGTCGCCCTGGGCCATGCGCCCCATGACGCGGCTCAGCTCGCCCTCGGCCATCTTGCCGTGGGCCGTCTCCACCACCACACCGTCTCCCAGCAGCTGCCGCAGGCGGGAGGCGGTGGAATCGATGCTCTCCACGCGGTTGTACAGGTAGTATACCTGCCCGCCGCGGTCCAGCTCCCGCCGGATGGCCTCGCTCAGAATGCCCCAGTCGTGCTCCAGCACGTAGGTCTGCACCGGCTGCCGGTCCTGCGGCGGCTGCTCGATGGTGCTCATGTCCCGGATACCGCTGAGCGCCATGTTCAGCGTGCGGGGAATGGGCGTGGCGGACAGCGTCAGCGTATCCACCTGCCGCGCCCGTTCCCGCAGCTTTTCCTTGTGGGTCACGCCGAAGCGCTGCTCCTCGTCAATGATCAGCAGCCCCAGGTCCTTGAATTCCACATTTTTAGCCAGCAGCTTGTGGGTGCCGATGAGCAGGTCCACCCTGCCCTCCTTCACTCTGGCCAGCACGTCCTTCACCTGTGCCGGCGTCCGGAAGCGGGACAGCACCTCCACCGTCACGGGGAAGGCGCGGAACCGGTCGATAGCCGTGGCATAGTGCTGCTGGGCCAGCACGGTGGTGGGCACCAGAATGGCCGCCTGCTTGCCGTCCAGAATGCACTTCATGGCCGCCCGCAGCGCCACCTCCGTCTTGCCGTAGCCCACGTCGCCGCACAGCAGCCGGTCCATGGGCGACGGCTTCTCCATATCCCGCTTGATGTCGCAGATAGCCGCCAGCTGGTCCTCCGTCTCCGTGTAGGGAAACGAGTCCTCAAACTCCTGCTGCCACGGGGAGTCCGGTGAAAACGCGAAGCCCGCCTGCCGCTGCCGCTGGGCGTAGAGCTTGATGAGTCCCTCCGCCAGATCTCTGGCCGCCGCCTTGGCCCGCCGCGTGGTCTTGGCCCACTGGTCGCCGGACAGCTTGTTCAGTCTGGTCTTTTCCGCCGCCTCGTCGCCGCCGCCGATGTACTTGCTCACCAGATCCAGCGATGTGGCCGGCACATACAGGCAGTCGCTGCCTGCATAGTTGATTTTGATATAGTCCTTCTCGATGCCGTCCACCGGCAGCCGGATCATACCGGCGAACCGGCCGATGCCGTGGTGTACGTGTACCACCAGATCCCCCACCGTCAGATCGGTGTAGGACTGGAGCTTCTGCCGGTTGTCCGCCTTGGCGGCACGGGGCTTTTTCCGGCTGCCGGACAGAGCCTGAGTCAGCTGCCCCTCCGTCAGCACCGCCAGCTTCAGCGCCGGCCACTCGCTGCCCGCGCTGAGAGCGCCTACGGTGATGCACACCTGCCCCCGCTGAGGCACGGCCGCGCCGTCCAGCGCCAGCGCCGCGGGGATCTTCTTCTCCCGCAGGAGCTGCTGCATGTTCCGCGCCCGCACCTCGCCGCCGCACAGCACCAGCACGCCGTAGCCCGTGGTGAGATAGTGTACGATGTCTGCCGCCGCCGTCTCCAGACTGCCGCCGTAGCTGGCCAGCTGCTTGGCAGGGATGTCCAGCAGCAGCTGCGGCGCCGTCAGATACCGGCTGGTAGGCAGGCTCTCCATCTGGCACACGGGAAATTTTTCCAGCTCCGCCGCCGTCTCGTTCTCCGTCAGCGTCAGCCGCCCGAAGGCGCCGGCCATCAGCCCCGCCTCCATGGACGCCGTCACGTCCTGCTTCACCTGCCACACAAAGGCTTTCAGCGCCTCCTGTACCCGTCCCGCCTCACTGACGCAGATCAGGCAATCCTCCGGCAGATAGTCGAAGGCCGTGGCCGCATCGGGATACACCGCCGCCAGATACCGGTCGCCGCCCGGGGGCGTCACCCCCTGCCGCAGAGCCGCCGCGTCCTCCTCCAGCCGCTGCCGCAGGGCCGCGGCGTTCTCCTTCTTCGCCAGCCGCTTGACCGCCGCGTCCATCCGCCGGGCGGCGCTCTCCGCCGCGTCCGCATCATGGAACGGCAGCACCTCTCCCGCCGGCAGCACCGTGAACGCCTGCCGGTTCTCCACGCGGCGCTGGGTGGACACATCGAAGTCGCCCATGCTGTCCAGCTCGTCGTCGAAGAACTCACAGCGCACCGGCCGCTCCGGCCCCGGTGAGAAGATGTCCAGAATACCACCCCGCAGGGCGAACTGCCCCGCGCCCTCCACCTGCTGGGAGCGCACGTAGCCCGCGGCGGTGAGCTGTGCCGTCAACGCTGTCACGTCGTATTGCTGCCCCACCTCCAGCGTGAAGGCGGTCTGCCGCAGCACCTCCGGCGGCACGCATAGCTGGGCCATGGCCGCCGCCGTGGCCACCATTACGCGGGGCGCTTCCTGCGCCAGCCGGTACAGAGCCCACAGCCGCCGGTACTCCCACTGGCGGCTGTACGCCGCCGCAGGCCGCAGCTGCCATTCCCGAGCCGGCAGCACCACCGGCTCCTGACCGGTAAGGGCCCGCAGATCGGCGGCCTGCCGGGCGCACTCCTGCTCATCGGCGCACAGCATCAGCAGCGGCCTGCCGGTCTGCTCCGCCGCAGCCGCCGCCACGGCCGCCCGCTGCACGGGGGAGAGTCCCGTCACCACGCTGTGCTTTTCGCGGCCGTTGATGCCCGCCGTCAGCTCCTGCACCTGCGGCAGCGTCAGCAGCTGCCGGATGAATCCTTCCATCGCTCTCCCCTCCTTGTCGTTTTTGTGGTGGTAATATTCTGCTGTTTTGTCGTGATATTCTACTGTTTTGTCGTGATATTCTACTGTTTTTATGCTATTGCTCTTTTCCGGTCATTTTCAAAGGAATGCTTCGCGCTCCTGCGCGGCTCGTGGATATATCTGTTCGTTTGCTGATGTTCTCAAATTTGCTGACGGCCCCGCTCTCGCTCCCGTAGGGGCCGGCGTCCCCGGCAGCCCGCATCGACGCACCGCCAGATACCGGCGCACTTTCGCCTAACCCTTTGTAGGGGCCGGCGTCCTCGATGGCCCGTTCGTTTTTCCTCCATGTCACCAACAGAGAGAGTTCCGCGCCCGCGGGCGCGGGTCGCTTTTGGCCGCAGCCCCAAAAGTGACCAAAAACGCTGCTTGAAACCGCAGGTTTCAAGACTTCCTGCGCGGTTGGGGTATGTCAAAAACCTGTCGCCGCGTACCCCGCGAAAACCCAAATGTTGCACATCGTCGTACAACGAATCACTTACGCTCCTCTTATCGCTGCCGCTCCCACGTTCCGCACGAAAACTTTCTACTCCCGCGCTGTACAGTGAAACATCTTTACACTCCGCGTAATTTTATATTCCCGCGGCCCAGCGGGCCGCACCTACACTTGCTGCCGCTGGCGGCAAGTGCGCGATTTGATGATCGCCCAAGCCGGTAGGCCCATCAAGTCCCACCGCCCACCTTGTCAGCGGCAGCGGGGGTAGACTCGTGGCCGATTCCCTGTGGAACCTTTTCCTGCCGCATTTAAATCGGGCAAAGGAAATCCAAAAACCATTGGTTTTTGGCGGCGTTCTTTCCCCCATTTCTTTCGCTGCTGAAAGAAATGGGGCCGCCGAGACCGCCGGCCCCTACGGGGTACGGGGACGCGGCCGCCGGAGCCACAGGGTCGAGGAGGTGACCCGCCCTCGGAAGCGCGGCTCACTTTTGGCCGCAGCCCCAAAAGTGACCAAAAACGCTGCTTGAAACCGCAGGTTTCAAGACTTCCTGCGCGGTTGGGGTACGTCAAAAACCTGTCGCCGCGTACCCCGCGAAAACCCAAATGCTGCACATCGTCGTACAACGAATCACTTACGATCCTCTTATCGCTGCCGCTCCCACGTTCCGCACGAAAACTTTCTACTTCCGCGCTGTACAGTGAAACATCTTTACACTCCGCGTAATTTTTATATTCCCGCGTCCCAGCGGGCCGCACCTACACTTGCCGCCGCTGGCGGCAAGTGCGCGATTTGATAATCGCCCAAGCCGGTAGGCCCATCAAGTCCCACCGCCCACCTTGTCAGCGGCAGCGGGGGTAGACTCGTGGCCGATTCCCTGTGGAACCTTTTCCTGCCGCATTTAAATCGGGCAAAGGAAATCCAAAAACCATTGGTTTTGGGCGGCGTTCTTTCCCCCATTTCTTTCGCTGCTGAAAGAAATGGGGCCGCCGAGACCGCCGGCCCCTGCGGGGTACGGGGACGCGGCCGCCGGAGCCACAGGGTCGAGGAGTTGACCCGCCCTCGAAAGCGCGGCTCCCCTGCCGACGATATACCATTTTCTATTTTATGTGCCCTTGCTGAAAATTACCTGAAAAAACCGCCGCAAGCGCCGCGCAAAAAACGCCGCAGAGCGGACACGAAAACGCGGGGCCTTGCCCCGCAGGGCCGGTGCAAAAGCGATGCGCCGCGGCCCGCGCACAGCCTGCGGAGACCGGCAGTTCATCATTCTTCAGGCCGCCGCAGGGGTCAATACGCCTTTTCCCTGGTACAGCAGGCGTCATCACCATTTGAGCAGCTTCTTCAACATGCGATTGTTTTGTACGAAAAACTTTTATCCGTTAAAGCGATTCATGGCGGCGTCCGCCCCCTCCTCCATGAGGCACAGCGCCGCCTCCGCCGCGCGGTCCAGCGTGGCGCGGAGCACCTTGGCCTCCTCGCCCTGAGGCTTGCCGATGACCCAGTCGATCATCTCGTGGTCAGGGTGCGCCGGCATGCCGACACCGATCTTGATGCGGGGGAAGCCGTCGGTGCCCAGATGCTGGATGATATTTTTCAGGCCGTTATGGCCGCCGGCGGAGCCGCTTTTGCGAATGCGCAGCTTGCCTGCCGGCAGAGAAACGTCGTCGGAGATCACCACCACATGGTCCGCCGGCACCTTATAAAACCGCGCCGCTTCGCCCACCGACTCGCCGGAGAGGTTCATGTAGGTCTGGGGCTTCATCACCAGGATTTTGTTGCCGTTTTTCTCCAAAATACCGGTCCACGCCTTAAACCTCAGCTTGTTGAGTTTGAAATTTTCCTTTTCCATCAGGCTGTCCAGCGCCAGCCAGCCCATGTTGTGGCGGGTGGATTCGTACTTGGTGCCCGGGTTGCCCAGCCCCACCAGGATCCAGTTAACGCCGCCGCTCTGATTCCGATTAAAAAACAAGGCTCTCGCCTCCTTCTGCAAAGTAAAGAGGGACTGCAAACGCAGTCCCTTTATTATAACACAGTCTTTTCCGTTTGCAAAGCGTTCAGTTGAACAGCTTGGCGATGGAGATCTCCTGATAGATGCGCTCGATGGCCTCGGCGAACATGGGCGCCACGGACAGATACTTGATCTTGTCGCAGCCCTCGCCCATGGACTCGGGAATGGTGTTCAGCAGGGCCACCTCCTTGATGACGCTGGCGCTCAGGCGCTCCAGCGCGGGGCCGGACAGCACGCCGTGGCTGGCGCAGGCATAGACGCTGGTGGCGCCGCCCACCTCGACGATGGCCTTGGCAGCGTTGCAGATGGAGCCGGCGGTGTCGATCATATCGTCGAACAGGATGCAGTCCTTACCGGCCACGTCGCCGATAACGTTCATGACCTCGCACTGGTTGGCCTTCTGACGGCGCTTGTCCACGATAGCAAGGCTCATGTGCAGCTTCTGGGCGAAGGTGCGGGCGCGAGCCACGGAGCCCACATCGGGGGACACCACGACCATATCCTCGCAGCGCTCGCCGAACTTCTTGGCATAGTAGTCCACGAACACGGGGTTGCCCAGCAGATTGTCCACGGGGATGTCGAAGAAACCCTGGATCTGGCTGGCATGGAGATCCATGGTCAGCACACGGTCCGCGCCGGAGGCGGTGAGCATGTTGGCCACCAGCTTGGCGGAGATGGGATCGCGGCTCTTGGCCTTGCGGTCCTGACGGGCATAGCCGAAATAGGGGATCACCGCGGTGACGCGGCCCGCGGAGGCGCGCTTGCAGGCATCGATCATGATGAGCAGCTCCATCAGGCTGTCATTGACCGGCTTGCAGGTGGAGTTGATGAGGAATACGTCGCTGCCGCGAACGCTCTCGTACAGGGAGACAGACGCCTCGCCGTCCGCGAAGGATTTGACCTCCGCCTCGCCCAGCTTGATGCCGATGAGCTTGCAGATCTCCTGCGCCAGCGCGGGGTTGGCGTTGCCGGTGAAGATCTTGATGTCCTTGCCGTGAGAAATCATGGTGTTTACCCTCTCGCTTTCTGTCCTTTTTTGTATTCTCTGGTTGCTGTGCCGGAGGTCATCTGCCTGTTAAAAAGCAAACAAAAACGCCGTCCCGCGCCGCTTACCACTGTGTTCAGCGGCTTTCGGCGATACAGACGGCGCACACTCCGGCAGAGGGAGCGCACTGACAGATGATATGGGTCTTGATGCAGTCCATACGATCCATCGGCCCTTCCTCCCTTCGCATAAATCGGTCTATCCCCATTATAGCAGGCTTTACAGGAAAATCCAGTATTTTTCCAACTTTTTTTGGCCACAATTTTTCAGAGAGGAAAAACGCTGACGTAAATTACCATTTTTCCATGGAAACAGCGGTCATTTTTTGTATTTCTAAGAAAATGCGGGGGGTTTTGGCATTTTTGAGTTGCATTTTCATTTCCGTTGCATTACAATACCATCGGTTGACAAGGGCAGGCGCGGTTTTGCCCGCGCCCATAGATGACAAGTCGCGAGGGGGATGTCCGTTTATGCTGCATATCGTACTGGTCGAGCCGGAGATCCCCCAGAACTGCGGCAACATCGCCCGCACCTGCGCCGCCACGGGGTGCTCCCTGCATCTGGTGCGGCCGCTGGGCTTCGACATCTCGGACCGCGCCGTGAAGCGGGCGGGGCTGGACTACTGGCATCTGGTGACGGTGCGGGACTACGACGGGCTGGAGGATCTGTTCCGGCAGCACCCGGAGGCGGCCGCAGACCTGTGGCTGGCCACCACCAAGGCCCCGCAGGACTACACGCAGGCCCGGTTTTCGCCGGACTGCTGGCTGTTCTTCGGCAAGGAGACGGCGGGCCTGCCGGAGGCATTCCGCGCGGCCCACTATGACCGGTGCCTCCGTCTGCCCATGCGTGCGGAGGCGCGGAGCCTGAACCTCAGCAACTCCGTGGCCATCCTGACCTACGAGGCCCTGCGGCAGAACGGGTTCCCCGGTCTGTCCGGGCAGGGCGAGATGGCGGAGCGCTGATCTGTTTTTTCCATACACATACTATTTCAAAAGGAGATGTATCCGTATGAACTACAATAAAAAGACCATTCTGGACGTGGACGTGGCCGGGAAAAAGATCCTGCTGCGCTGCGATTTCAACGTGCCCCAGGACAAGGAGACCGGCGCCATTACCAGCGACAAGCGCATCGTGGCGGCGCTGCCCACCATCCGCTACCTTCTGGAGAAGAAGGCGGCGGTCATCGCCTGCTCCCATCTGGGTAAGCCCAAGGGCGAGTGGAAAAGCAAGCTGAGCCTTGCCCCCGTGGCAGAGCGTCTCAGCGAGCTGCTGGGGCAGGAGGTCATCTTCGCCAGGGACATTGTGGGCGAGGACGCCAAGGCCAAGGCCGCAGCGCTGCAGGGCGGCCAGATCATGCTGCTGGAAAACCTGCGCTTCGATCCCCGCGAGGAGAAGAACGACCCGTCCTTCGCCGAGGAGCTGGCCTCCATGGCGGAGCTGTACGTGTCCGACGCCTTCGGCACCGTACACCGCGCCCACGCCTCCACCGCCGGTGTGGCGGCGTATCTGCCCGCCGTGTCCGGCCTGCTGGTGGCCAAGGAGCTGGAGGTCATGGGCGGCGCGCTGAACGATCCCAAGCGGCCCTTCGTGGCGGTGCTGGGCGGTGCTAAGGTCAGCGACAAGATCGGCGTCATCAACAACCTGCTGGACAAGGCCGACACCATCATCATCGGCGGCGGCATGGCCTACACCTTTGCCAAGGCGCAGGGCGGCTCCATCGGCAAGAGCCTGTGTGAGGACGACAAGCTGGACTACGCTCTGGAGATGATCGCGAAGGCCAAAAAGAACGGCGTAAAGCTGCTGCTGCCCTCCGACACCGTGGCGGCGGACGATTTCTCCAACGATGCCAAGCGCCAGGTGGTCAGCACCATGGCCATCCCCGAGGGCTGGGAGGGCATGGACATCGGTCCCGACACCATCAAGGTGTTCTGCGATGCCGTGAAGGGCGCGGGCACCGTGGTGTGGAACGGACCCATGGGCGTGTTTGAGTTCGACAACTTCGCCGCCGGCACCCGCGCCATGGCCCAGGCCCTGGCCGACAGCGGCGCTATCACCATCGTGGGCGGCGGCGACAGCGCCGCAGCGGTGGAGCAGATGGGCTTCGCCGATAAGATCACCCACATCAGCACCGGCGGCGGCGCGTCTCTGGAGTTCCTGGAGGGGCTGGAGCTGCCCGGCGTGGCCTGCCTGCTGGACAAGTAAAGCCCCTTGACGGGGGAGGCGCTCCCCCTTTACATGGATCGTATCAAAGCAAAATTTGTATCGATAGAATAGTTTAAAGAAGACAGAGGAGTAAACAAGTTATGAATCGCAGATACCGTAAGACCATTATCGCCGGCAACTGGAAGATGAACAAGACCGCCAGCGAGACGAAAAAATTCGCCGAGGAGCTGAAGGCTCTGCTGCCCAAGGCCAAGTGGTGCGACGTAGTGGTGTGTGTCCCCGCTGTGAACATCTCCACCGCCATCAAGGCCTTCAAGGACGCACGGGTGTCCGTGGGCGCACAGAACGTGTTCTTTGAGAAGTCCGGCGCCTACACTGGTGAGGTCTCCGCCGACATGCTGAAGGATCTGGGCGTGAAGTACGTCATCATCGGCCACTCCGAGCGCCGCCAGTACTTCGGCGAGACGGATCTTATCGTCAACAAGAAGGTGCTGGCCGCTCTGGAGGCCGGTCTGCATCCCATCATCTGCGTGGGTGAGACGCTGGAGCAGCGGGAGCTGGGCATCACCATGGAGCTCATCGCCCTGCAGGTGAAGTCCGCGCTGGCCGGCGTACCCGCCGAGAAGCTGCGCAAGTGCGTCATCGCCTATGAGCCCGTGTGGGCCATCGGTACCGGCAAGACCGCCACCGCTGAGCAGGCCGCCGAGGTCTGCACCTTTATCCGCACCACCGTGCGTCACCTGTACGGCGCCCGCATCGCCCGTTCCATCACCATCCAGTACGGCGGCTCCATGAAGCCCGCCAACGCCGCGGAGCTGCTGGGCCAGCCCGATATCGACGGCGGGCTCATCGGCGGCGCCGCTCTGAACGCAGCGGACTTCGTGGAGATCATCAACGCCGCCAATCAGGACTAAAGAACAAAAGGAGGCAGGCATGAACAAAACTCCGACGACCCTTATCATCATGGACGGCTTCGGCATCGCGCCGCCGGCGGACGACAACGCCGTCACCCTGGCCAAGACGCCGGTGCTGGACCGGCTGTTCCAGGAATACGCCCACACCACCCTGTCCGCCAGCGGATTGGACGTGGGTCTGCCCGCAGGGCAGATGGGCAACAGCGAGGTGGGCCACACCAACATCGGCGGCGGCCGCGTGGTGTTTCAGGATCTGCCCCGCATCAGCCGCGCCATTGAGGATGGCAGCTTCTTCCGGAACGAGGCCTACAACAAGGCCATGGACGACTGCCTGAAAAACGGTACCGCCCTGCATCTGTACGGTCTGCTGTCCAACGGCGGCGTACACTCCCATATCGACCACCTGTACGCGCTGATGCGGATGGCCAAGGACAAGGGCCTCCAGCGCGTGTATCTCCACTGCTTCCTGGACGGGCGCGATGTGTCCCCCACCAGCGGCAAGGGCTTCGTCCAGGCGCTGGCGGACAAGTGCGCGGAGCTGGGCGTGGGCAAGATCGCCACGGTCATGGGCCGCTACTACGCCATGGACCGTGACAAGCGCTGGGAGCGGGTGCAGATGGCCTACGACGCCATGGTGTACGGCGAGGGAAACCACAACCCCGATCCCGTGGACGCCGTGGCACAGAGCTACGCCGCCAACGTCACCGATGAGTTCATGGAGCCGGTGGTGTGCGACAGCGAGGGCACCATCAGCGACAACGACAGCGTCATCTTCTTCAACTACCGCCCCGACCGCGCCCGTGAGATCACCCGCGCCATCGTGGACCCTGACTTCGACGGGTTCCAGCGGGAATTCTTCCCCACCACCTACGTGTGCAACACGGAGTACGACGCCACCATGCCCAACGTGCTGGTGGCGTGGCCCCGCATCGCCGTGAAGAACGGGCTGGGTGAGTATCTCAGCAGTCTGGGGCTGACCCAGCTGCGCATCGCCGAGACCGAGAAGTACGCCCATGTGACGTTCTTTTTCAACGGCGGCGTGGAGAAGCAGTACCCCGGCGAGGACCGTGTGCTGGTGGCCTCTCCCAAGGTAGCCACCTACGATCTCCAGCCGGAGATGAGCGCTGTGGAGGTGTGCGACAAGTGCGTGGAGCGCATCGAGTCCGGTGCGTATGACGTCATCATCCTGAACTTCGCCAACTGTGACATGGTAGGCCACACCGGTGTACTGGAGGCCGCCGTCAAGGCGGTGGAGACCGTGGACACCTGCGTGGGCCGCGTGGTGGAGGCCACCCTGAAGATGGGCGGCATCGCCATGGTCACGGCTGACCACGGCAACGCCGAGGACATGAAGCAGCCCGACGGCAGCCCCATGACCTCCCACACCACCAATCTGGTGCCCTTCATCCTCTGCGGCGCCGGTACGGAGCTGCGCACCGGCCGTCTGGCCGACATCGCCCCCACCATTCTGGATGTAATGGGGCTGGCCTGCCCGCCGGAGATGGACGGCAAGACGCTGATCGTCAAGTAACCAACATCGTCATGTACGGCAGGTCCCGAAGCCATGCTTCGGGACCTGTTTATAAGGAGACATATCCATGAACATTACAGTCATCGGCTGCGGGCGGTGGGGCTCCCTCATCACGTGGTATCTGGATCACATCGGCCACCGCGTCACCCTGTATGGCCGCGCGGCATCGCCCCGCATGCAGGCGTTTCTCACCACGCGGCAGAACGACCTGCTGACGCTGCCGGAGTCCGTGGCGCTGTCCACGGCGCTGGACGCGGCGCTGGAGAGCGCGGAGACGGTCATCATCTCCATTGGCTCCCAGAGCCTGCGGAGCCTGCTGGGGCAGTCGGAATTGCAGGCACTGAGGAGCCGCACGGTGGTCTTATGCATGAAGGGTCTGGAGATGGGGACCGGCGCTCGGCTCAGTCAGATCGCGGCGGAGCTGCTGCACCCGTCCAACACCGTGGCCGTGTGGCTGGGGCCGGGCCACGTGCAGGAGTTCTACCGCGGCATCCCCAACTGCATGGTCATCGACAGCGAAAACGAGGACGTGAAGCGCCGTCTGGTGCAGGCGTTTTCCAGCGACCTCATCCGCTTTTATTACGGCGGGGATATGATCGGCAATGAGGTGGGCGCCGCCGCCAAGAACGTGGTGGGTATCGCCGCCGGTTTTCTGGATGGCTTCGAGATGTCCAGTCTCAAGGGCGCTCTCATGAGCCGCGGCACCCGCGAGGTGGCCCGTCTCATCAAGGCCATGGGCGGCAGCGAGCTGTCGGCCTACGGTCTGTGCCACCTGGGGGACTACGAGGCCACGGTGTTCTCGCCGTACAGCCACAACCGGCAGTTCGGTGAGTCCTTCGTCCGCGGGCAGGATTACCACCAGCTGGCGGAGGGGTATTACACCGTGAAGGCCCTGATGCTGCTGGGACAGCGATACGGTGTGGAGCTGCCCATCTGCAAGGCGGTGCATGACATCCTCTATGAGCAAGCGGTGCCCAGAGACGTGCTGGCCGGTCTGCTGCGGCGGGGCCTGACGGAGGAATTCTACGACTGACACAGCCGCGCCGGAAAAAAAGTGCATAAAAAAGTCTCTGTCTGGTCACAATGCAGGCAGAGACTTTTTTATCACGGCGGGCCGCAGGCCGGAAACAGGCGGCGGTGGGTGCGTCCCACCCGAAAGGCGCGTATGAGCAGATTCGACAACTCCAAGATCAAGGCCATGTTCGGCGGCAAGGGCTTTTACATAGCCCTTGCTCTGTGCCTGCTGGCCGCCGGAACGATTGGCTATATCACCCTGTTTTCCGCCGACTCCCCCGCAAAGGAGCCGGACCCCGTCATCGAGATCAAGCCCACTCCCGTCACCCCCGTGCCTGCGGCGCCCACCAAGCCGGTGATCCAGTCGGAGCCCGTTGAGGTACCGGTGCAGGAGACGGAGACGGTCATCGAGGAACCGGTGGAGCTGCTGCCGGAGGTCATCTCCCCGCTGGACGGCACCACCGTGACGGTATTCAGCATGACGGAGCTGCTGTATGACCAGACCATGGCGGACTGGCGCACCCACAACGGCATCGATGTGCAGGCCGAGGAGGGCGCGGCCGTCAAGACCGCGGCGGACGGCACGGTGCTGTCCGTCACCAGCGATGAGCTGATGGGTACCACCGTGGTCATCCAGCACAGCGGCGGCTACACCACCCAGTACAGCAGTCTGCAATCGGACGTGCCGGTGGCGGAGGGGCAGTCCGTCCGCGCCGGTGACATCATCGGCCGCGTGGGCTCCACCAGCGCGGCGGAAAGTGAGATGGGCCCCCACCTCCACTTCTCCGTCAGTCAGGACGGCAGCGTCATCGACCCCCACGCCTATATCGAGGACTGAGGAAAAAGCCATCCCCCTGCGGTGCAGGGGGATGGCTTTTTCAGCTTATCGGATCAGGACTTCTCCGCCCGCGATCCCTGGACATGGCGGTAGATGAGGCGGAACACCGTGGATACCAGCAGGATGCCCACCGCCAGAGAACCGGCGATGCCCACCGTCTCCAGTCCCTTGGCCACGGCGTCCATACGATTGCCCTCCAGTCCCAGGCTCATGGTGTAGTACACGCCGGCGCCGGGCAGCAGGGGCAGTATGGCGATGACCAGATAGGGCATGGCAGGGCACTTGCGGACCCGGGCCATCACCTCGGCATACGCCGCCGCGAACAGGGATGCGAACAGGTTGGCGACATACACATCGCAGCCCAGCGCGCCGCCCAGCAGGTACAGCATCCACGTCACCACGCCGCCGATGATGCACAAGACGCTGCCGCGGCCGTGGACGTTGAACAGGATGCAGAAGCCCAGACAGCCCACGAACACGGCCACAGCCTGTGCCAGCGGCTGCCACGTCACCGTGGCGGAGCCGGTGACACCGTAGACCCCTGATGTCAGGTGCCACGCGGCAGCGGTGCCCAACGCGATGGCCAGCGCCGTGAACACCACCTGCACCAGCCGGAAGATGCCGGAGTTGGTGTCGCCGTAGATGATGTCCCGCATGGCGTTGGTGATGGGCAGGCCCGGGACCAGCATCATCAGCGTGCCGATGATGGCGGCGTCCGGGCTGTCCATCAGCCCCAGTCCCGCGGCGATATAGGCCGGAAGCGCCATGCAGCAGGCGGCCAGCAGGGTACTGAAAAACGGGTTGGCCTCCTGCTTGTCCATAAAGCGGGTAACAAGGCCGATGATAAGGCCCATGAGTCCCGCCCACAGGCAGTCCAGCAGCGTGCCGCCGAACACCAGACAGAAGCCCAGGCCCACCAGAACGCCGCCCAGATAGATCACGCCGGTGCGGTAGGTGCGGCAGGCGGCCAGCGTCTCGTGAAGCCATGTCATGGCCTCGTCCACCTCCGGACGCTCCGTGCAGATGCGGCGGCTCAGGGCGTTGAGCTTCTCCATGGTCTCCAGATCGTTGCCGTGGAAGTCGATACGTTTCATGAGCATCAGGGGCTTGCCGTTGGCCGCCTCCAGACTGACCGAGATGCTGTTGGGGATGGCGAACACCTCACACTCCACACCATAGGCCCGCAGGATGCGGTGGACGGTGTCCTCCACGCGGAACGTCTCCGCGCCGGACATGGCCAGATGATACCCCATGGTGACCGCCAGATCGGTCAGCAGATAATAGTCCATACAAACAGATCTCCTGTATCAGTTTGCCGGATGCGGCCTTCGCTGCATCCGGCAAACTGACAGTATAGGCGCTTCGCAGGCAAATGTCAACCGTTCATTTGGGTCACGGTCCCCAAAAACAGCGGCAGGTTGGCGTGGGTGTCCACGATCATGTACACGAAGGGGCGATCCAGCACCACGCGATGCACCTCCGGCGGCTCAGCGGAGGCGGTGTCAGCCACCACCGCCGTGACGGCGGCGGCCTTGGTGCCGTTCTCGTCCAGGGACAGGTACGTCTTGTGCAGCACGGCGCTGACGTACAGCTGGTCATTGGGCGCGCTGCCCATGGCCCGCAGGTCGGCGTGGGAGGCGTCGAAGGCGTCGGTGACGCCCATGGCCTTCAGCGCGTCGCTCAGCTCCAGCGAGGAGGACGCCGTGAAGCGGGGGATGGCGGCCTCCACCGTACCGTAACGGTGTTCGTTGAGCAGGGCGTGGAGCTTACCGCCGGTGAGTCCGGCCACATAGTCCGCTATGGGGACACCCTCACCGGGCAGCAGCCCCACAAAGGCGTAGCGGCCGCCGTCGTAGTACTTCATGAAGCCGGTGGTGTTGTCGTCGGACAGGTAAACGCTCTCCTTGGACCACAGCAGGTCCGCCGTCTGTCGTGTGCCGTCGGCGGCGGTGAAGGCGGCGCCCGTCTCAATGTCGGACTTCTCGTAGGGCTCCCGCCACTTGGCGTCGAAGCAGACGGCGTTCACCAGATACAGCATGGTGCGGTCCGTGGGCGGCTGATCCAGCAGGCTGGAGATCATGCCGTCGGTCTTGTTGTCCACCCAGCGGTTCAGGTCCGTCACCAGAGAGTCGTCGAAGGCGGAGCGGTAGGCCTCCGCGCCGTAGTAGTTGGCACAGGTATCCAGAAAAGCATCGTCCACGCGGAAGATATCCCGCAGCCACAGGGAGTTGGACAGCGACAGCTTACACTTTTTGGTGTTCTCCGGCAGGCTCATGCGGTAGGTGTAGAGGTAATCGTTGAGGGCAGTCAGGTCCATGCCCATGGCCTGCTCCAGCTGGGTCAGGGTGTCGCCGGAGGCGCCGTTGGCGGTCATGCCCAGGGCGTACAGCACCGATACCGGCGAGAGCAGCACGCCCTCCGACTCGGCCGTCTGCCGCAGCAGGGCGGCGGCAAAGTCCATGACGGCGGTGCTGTCGCCCGTCAGGTCGGTGTGGGTATCGATGGTGCGGGCGGTGATGCCCTCCGTCAGGCTTTGGGCCTTCAGCTTGCCGCCGCAGCCGAACAGCGGCAGCGCCATACAAACGGCCAGCGCCAGCGCGGCCATACGCTTTCCCATGGGATCAGCTCCTTTCCATGTTCTCTATCCCTTAGACGGGGCGGAGTGGAAAAAGGTTTCCCTCCGCACAAAATAAATGCACCGGCAGGGACAACTGCCGGTGCGGTTCTGTCATTTTTGCAGCTTTTTCAGGGCGCTGCGGGCGGCGGACTGCTCCGCCTCTTTCTTGCTGCGGCCCTCGCCGGCGCCGATGGGCTCGCCGTTCAGCGTGACACGGAAGGCGAACAGGCGGGCGTGGTCGGGACCGGCGGAGCCGGTCATCTCGTAGCGCAGAGTCTGGTCGGGCTTGCGCTGTACCAGCTCCTGCAGCTCCGTCTTATAGTCGCGGCGGCGCTCCTCCACCTGCTCCTCCTGCTCCTTGTCCAGCAGGACGCGGTGGATCAGGTCGCGGGCGGCGTCTACCCCACCGTCCAGATAGACGGCGGCGAACACGGACTCCGTGGCGTCTGCCAGAATGGACGGGCGCTGACGTCCGCCGCCCAGCTCCTCACCGTGGCCCAGCTTCAGGTACTGGCCCAGCTCCAGATACTGGGCCACCTCGTGCAGGCTCTCCTCGCACACCAGTGCGGCGCGGATGCGGGTCAGATCGCCCTCCGGCAGGTCGGGGTGCTTGGCGTACAGGTACTCCGCCGTCACGAAGCCCAGCACCGCATCGCCCAGAAACTCCAGACGCTCGTTGCTGGTGATGCCGCCGGCGCGGTGCTCGTTGGCGTAGGAGCTGTGGTACAGGGCGTTTTCCAGCAGCGCGGGGCGGCGGAAGGTATAGCCCAGCTTTGTCTCCAATGCCTGCATAGGCAACTCTCCTTTCCAAAAAGACGACCCCGCACAGGCGGGGTCGGGTCTCGTCTTTTCTATGTCAGATCAACCGAGCTTTCCGTTGATATAGCGGACGCAGTCGCCGACGGTCTTGAGAGACGTCAGGTCCTCCTCATCGATCTCGCCGATGTCGAATTCTTCCTCCATGGCCATGACCAACTCGACCAGGTCCACGGAATCGGCACCCAGATCGTCCACGAAAGAACTCTCCATGCTGATCTCATCGGCGTCAATGGCAAACTGCTCGGCGATGAGGTCCTGCATCGTTTTGAAGATCTCCTCCATTGTCACGGGGTATTCCTCCTTCTTTTTTTCTTCGAATAGAATACGGCAATCCTCTGGGACTGTCAATACCCTTTTTTCCTTTTTTATTCGGACATCAGCTGCATCTTGTCTATGTTCTTCTGAATATCCTCCACAATGCCGCTGCGGGCCACCTGAATGGCCTGTCCGACGGCGTTCTCGATGGCCTCGGCATTGGACGCGCCGTGGGCCTTGATGACGGGCTTTGAGATGCCGATGAAGGCGGTGCCGCCCACCTTGTTGGGGTCCAGCCTGTCCTTGAAGGCGTTGAGCCCGGGCATCACCAGCAGCGCCGCCAGCTTTGTCAGCAGGTTCTTCTTGAACATGGTCTTCAGCGCGGAGCCGGCGAAGGAGCCCACTCCCTCGATGCTCTTGAGCATGATGTTGCCGGAGAAGCCGTCGGTGACGATGACGTCGCAGCCGCCCTTGATGGCCTCCTTGGCCTCGATGTTGCCGATGAAGTGCAGGTCGCCCCGCTTGCCGGCCTGACGCAGCAGGGCCAGCGTCTGCTTCTGGAGGTCGGTGCCCTTGCTGTCCTCGGTTCCGATGTTGAGAAGCGCCACCCGGGGCCTGTCCACGCCCAGCACCCGCTGGGCATAGAAATTGCCCAGAAAGGCGAACTGCACCAGATACTCCGGCGTACACTCGGCGTTGGCGCCGCAGTCGATGAGGACGGCGCTGCCGGTGGCGGTGGGGATCACGGGGGCCATGGCGGCGCGGCGGATGCCGTGGATGCGCTTGGTGATGAGGGTGGCGCCGGTGAGCAGCGCGCCGGTGGAGCCGGCGGACACCATGGCGTCGCCGCCGCCGTTTTTCAACAGCGTCAGGCCTACGCCCATGGACGTGTCCTTTTTCCGGCGGAATACGGTGGCCGGGTCGTCGCACATCTCCACCGTCTCCGTTGTGGGGATAACGGCCGTGCCGTCCGGCAAAGCCGTCAGGCCGCAGGCCTTGACAGCGTCCAGAATGGCGGCCTCGTCGCCGGTGAACACGATGTCCGCGCCGAAGCGCTTCTGCGCCTGCAGCGCGCCCTTGACGATCTCCAGCGGGGCGTTGTCGCCGCCCATGGCGTCTACAATGATCTTCATGTGTACAGTACCTCCTGCTCGATGGTCTGGCTCAGGATGTCCAGAGAGCGCCGACTCAGCTCCGCGTTCTTGTTGCGCTTGCCCTTGACGCGGTGGTCCAGCGGCGGGATGATGCCGAAGTTGATGTTCATGGGCTGGAAGTCACCCACGGAACCGTTGCTGACGTAGAGTCCCAGCGCGCCGATGGCCGTCTCCGCGGGGAAGTCGACAGGGGTCTGTCCGTTGAGACGGCGGGCCAGCTCCACACCTGCCAGAAAACCGCTGGCACAGGATTCCACATAGCCCTCCACGCCGGTCATCTGCCCGGCAAAGACGATGCGGGGGTCGGACTTCAGCCGGTAGTAGCGGTCCAGCAGGCGGGGGGAATCCAGATAGGTGTTGCGGTGCATCACGCCGTAGCGCAGGAACTGGGCGTCGCGGAGCGCGGGGATCATGGTGAACACCCGCCGCTGCTCCGGCCATTTCAGGTGGGTCTGGAAGCCCACCAGATTGTAGATGCTGCCATCGGCGTTGTCACGGCGGAGCTGCACCACGGCGTAGGGCTCCTTCCCGGTCCTGGGGTCGATGAGCCCCCGGGGCTTCAGGGGGCCGAAGCGCAGGGTGTCCTCGCCCCGCCGCGCCATGACCTCCACGGGCATACAGCCCTCGAACACGTTCTTATCCTCGAAGCCGTGGACCTCCGCCTCCTGAGCGGTGGTCAGAGCCTGCCAGAAGGCCAGATACTCCTCCCTTGTCATGGGGCAGTTGATGTAGTCCGGCGTGCCCTTGTCGTAGCGGCTGGCGAAATACGCGCTGTTCATGTCCACGCTGTCGAAGGACACCAGCGGCGCGGCGGCGTCGAAAAAGTTCAGGGTATTGCTGCCGCCCAGTCTGGCGGCGATGGCATCCGCCAGCGGGTCGGAGGTCAGGGGGCCGGAGGCGATGACCACGTCCCCCTCCGGGATGGACGTGACCTCGCCGGGGATCATGGTGATATTGGGATGGCTCAGCACGGCCTCGGTGACTTTGCGGGCGAAGCCCTCGCGGTCCACCGCCAGCGCACCGCCGGCAGGCACCGCCGTGGCGTCGGCGCAGCGCATGATGAGGCTGTGCAGCCGCCGCAGCTCCTCCTTCAGGAGGCCCACGGCGTTTTCCAGCCCTGCGCCGCGCAGGGAGTTGGAGCAGCACAGCTCCGCGAAATAATCGGTGACATGGGCAGGGGTCCTTTTCTCCGGCTTCATCTCCCGCAGCGTCACAGCCACGCCCCGCTGGGCCAGCTGCCACGCGCACTCGGAGCCGGCCAGTCCCGCGCCGATGACGGTCACATGGTTCATGTTTTACTCCGTTTTCTCCGCAGCCTTCTTTGTGGTCTTTTTGGCGGCGGTGGTCTTAGCCGCCGTTTTTTTTGCGGCGGGCTTCTTCGCGGCAGGCTTTTTGGCCGCCGCAGTCTTGGTGGTCCTGGTGGTCTTGGCCGCCTTCGTGGTCTTGGCCGCCTTCGTGGTCTTGGTGGTCTTGGCAGGCTTCTCGGCGGCCGTCTCGGCGGGCTGAGCGCCTTCCGCCGGCTTCTCGGCGGCGTTTTCGCCGTCCTCGGCGGGCTTGCGGCGGCGATAGCCGCGCTTATCCTCCGGCAGGAAGTTGCTGCACGCGGGATTGGCGCAGAAGGGCTTATTGAAGCCGCGGCCCGCCTTTTTGAACATGGTCTGTCCGCAGACGGGGCAGTCGTCCTTCACCGGCACGTCCCACGTCATAAAGTCGCAGGTGGGGAACTTGTCGCAGCCGTAGTAGGTGTAGCCGTTGCGGCTGGTCTTTTTCAGGATGCGTCCGCCGCACTTGGGGCAGCGGCCGGGCATCTCCACCACCAGCGGCTTGGTGAACTTGCACTCCGGATAGCCGGGGCAGGCCAGAAACCGGCCAAAACGCCCGGACTTGATGACCATGTTGCGGCCGCACAGGTCGCACTTCTCCTCCGTCACCTCGTCGGGCACCTTCAGGTACACGCCCTCCATGTCCTTTTCCACCTTTTCCAGATTCTCGTGGAACGGTACGTAGAACTGGCGGATCAGGTCCTTCCACCGGACATCGCCGGACTCCACATCATCCAGCTTTTTCTCCATGCGGGCGGTGAACTTCACGTCCACGATATCGGGGAAGCGCTGGCACATCAGGTCGTTGACCACCTGCCCCAGCGGGGTGATGCGCAGGTATTTGCCCTCCTTGATGACGTACTCACGGTCCAGAATGGTGGACACGGTGGGGGCGTAGGTGGAGGGACGGCCGATGCCGTTTTCCTCCATGGTACGGATGAGGGTGGCGTCGGTGTACCGCGCGGGAGGCTGGGTGAAATGCTGGGACGGCGCGAAGCTCTCCAGCGTCACGGTCTCGCCCTCGGCCAGCTCCGGCAGCGGGGACTCCTTCTCCTCCTTCTCATCGTCGCGGCTCTCCTCGTACACGGCGGTGTAGCCGGCGAACTTCAGATTACTGGCGGAGCAGCGGAAGCTGTGGGCGCCCGCGCCGATCTCCACGCTGATGCTGTCGTAGACGGCATTGGCCATCTGGCTGGACAGGAAGCGGCTCCAGATCAGGCGGTACAGCCGGTACTGCTCGCCGGTGAGGTCGCCCTTTACCTGCTCCGGCGTCAGGGACGGATCGGAGGGGCGGATGGCCTCGTGGGCGTCCTGCGCTCCGGCCTTGGTCTTATAGACGCGGGGGGATGCGGGGTAATAGCTCTGGCCGTAGCGGGAGCAGATGACATCCCTGGCCTGGGTCTGGGCCTCCGCAGAGATGCGGAGGGAGTCGGTACGCATGTAGGTGATGAGGCCCACGGTGCCCTCGCCGGTGATGTCCACGCCTTCGTACAGCTGCTGGGCGATGGCCATGGTGCGGCGGGGGGTCATGTTCAGCTTGCGTGACGCCTCCTGCTGTAAAGTAGAGGTGGTGAACGGCGGCGCGGGAGAGCGCTGCTTGTCCGCCCGCTTTACGGACTTCACCGCAAAGGGCAGGCTCTTCAGCTCGTCCATCACCGTCTGGGTATCGGCCTGACTGGCGGGCTCGTATTTCTTGCCGTCCTTGCCGTAGTAGTGGGCGGTGAACAGGGCGCCGGCGTGGTTTTTCAGGCTGGCGTCCAGCGTCCAATACTCCTGAGGTACGAAATCCGCGATCTCCTTTTCCCGCTGGGCCACCAGACGCATGGCCACGGACTGGACACGGCCTGCCGACAGGCCGCGGCGGATCTTCTTCCACAGCAGCGGCGACAGCTGGTAGCCTACGATGCGGTCCAGCACGCGGCGGGCCTGCTGGGCGTCCACCAGATCCTGATCGATGTCGCGGGGGTGGCGGATGCTGTCCGTCACCACCTTTTTGGTGATCTCATTGAACGTGACCCGCCGCGCCTTCTCGTCCGGCAGGTCCAGAAGATGCTTCAGATGCCAGCTGATGGCCTCGCCCTCGCGGTCCGGGTCGGTGGCGAGGTAGACGGTCTGGCTCCCCTTTGCCGCCGTCTTGAGCTCCTTGATGATATCCTCTTTGCCCTTGATGGGCCGGTAATTGGGGGTGAAATCCCCGTCCACGTCCACGCCCAGCGTGCTCTTGGGCAGGTCCCGCAGGTGGCCCATACTGGCCTTCACCTGATAATCGGGGCCCAGATACTTGCCGATGGTCTTGGCTTTGGCGGGGGACTCCACGATCACCAGATTCTTTGCTTTTGCCATAACTTGATTTACTCCTCCTTGAGTTCCACTGTCCGCAGGAAGCTCCCTGCTCCCTGACGGCAGACATATCCGTCGATCTCCAGCATGGTCAGGGCCGACAGCACCCGCCGCACCGGCAGGTCTGTGGCCACGGCGGCCTCGTCCGCCAGTAGCGGGCGGTCCGTAGGCAGCATGCGCAGGATGCGCTGCTGGTCGTCAGTCAGCGCCGCGCCCTCCCTGGCCATGTTCAATATAGGCAGCGCCGGCGCCTTTTCCGGCTGCCGCACCGGCTGCGCCGATGCAGACGCAGGCTCCGCCTCCGCGCTTCCGGGCGTCTCCGGCAGCACCGCACGGATGGGGCGCAGCTTCTGGGGGAAGCGCTGCTGGTACGTGCCCAGCACGTCCCACGCCTCCATGACCAGCCCCGCGCCGTCGCGGATCAGCTGGTTGCAGCCGCGGCTGGAGGCGGCATTGATGGGGCCCGGGACGGCGAACACGTCCCTGCCCTGCTCCAGCGCGGTATTGGCGGTGATAAGCGCGCCGCTTTTCTCCGGCGCTTCCACCACGACCACCGCCAGACTCAGGCCGCTGATGATGCGGTTGCGCACGGGAAAGTGGCCCCCGCGCGGCTCCGTGCCCGGCGGGTACTCCGACAACAGTACGCCGGTGGCGGCGATGTCCTCGTAGAGACGGCGGTTCTCCGGCGGATAGACCACGTCCGCGCCGCCGCCCAATACCGCCGCAGTGAACCCGCCGGCCCGCAGCGCGCCCTGATGGGCCGCGCCGTCGATGCCTTTGGCAAGGCCCGAGATCACCAGACCACCCTGCCGTGCCAGCTCATAGCCCAGCTGGGAGGCGGCACGGGTGCCGTAGGGCGAGCACTTCCGCGTGCCCACCACCGCCACGGCGGCCTCCTCATCGAAAAGCGGCATGGAGCCCTTGCCGTACAGCAGCACCGGCGGGTCGTACATGTCCCGCAGACGGGCGGGATAGGCCGCGTCGTCCATGGTGACGATGAATTGCCCGTCCCGGACGCAGTCGGCCAGCACCTTTTCGGCGCGGGCCAGCGATTTGTCCGACAGACTCTCCGCCTGCTGTCTGGTAATGCCCTCCACCAGACACAGCTGGTCCGGCTGGGCATAGTATACGTCCTCGGGCGAGGAAAAATGCTCCAACAGCAGCAGCTTCGCCCGATTGCTCAGCGCCGGCGCCGTGGTCAGCCACAGCCAGTATTTCAGCGCCGCCATCCCCCTCATCTCCCTTTTTCAGCGATAGGCCTCCCACAGCAGCACCGCCGCCGCCATGGCCGCGTTCAGTGACTCGCAGTGCGCCTGCATGGGGATACGTACCGTTTTGTCGCACATGGCCAGCACCTGCTCCGTCAATCCCCTGCCCTCGCTGCCGATGGCGATGGCGCAGCGGCGCAGGTCCAGCGCCCGCACGTCCTCGGTATCGTCCCGCAGGGCCGCGCCGTACAGCGGCAGCCCCGCCGCGGTGAGCCGCTGCCGCATGGCCGCGGCGTCGGTACACCACACCGGCATGCGGAACACCGCGCCCATGGACGAGCGCAGCGTCTTGACGCTGTACGGATCGGCGCAGCCGGTGAGCAGCAGCACGCCGTCGCAGCCGAAGGCGTCCGCCGTCCGCAGCACCGTGCCCACGTTGCCCGGGTCCTGTACGCCGTCCAGCACCACGTAGCGGCTGCCCGGCAGCATCTCCGGCAGGGCGGTGTCCGGCAGGCGGCACACCGCCAGCATGCCCTGGGGCGTGCGCATGGGCGAGATGGAGGCCATCACATCCGGCGGCACGGCCGCGCACCGCACCGACGCATCCAGCCCCTCCGGCGGCTCTACGCCGTCGCTGACGGCCACGGCCAGCACCCGCGCCCCGTGGCGCAGGGCTTCCTCCACCAGCTTGGGACTGTCGCAGAGGAACTCCCCCTGCTGCCGCCGGAAGGCAGCGCTGTCCAGCCGGCGCATATGCTCCAGCAGCGGATTTTTACGACTGGTGATGCGCTCCATACGCCCTCCCCATTTTGGCGCGCCGCCGGTAAGGCGGTGTGCCCGAATATTCTTTATAATATAGGTGTGTTTTCCCGTTGTCAACATAAAATCAGGGAACGCCGGTGGGCGCTCCCTGATTTTTGTCTGATTTTTATGGTTTTCCGGTTACACGCAGTGGCCGTTCCGCCGGATCACGTCCACCACGCGGTCCACGCACTGGCGGCAGATAGCGTCCTCCGGCGCTTCCACCATGACCCGCAGCACCGGCTCTGTGCCGGATTCCCGCACCAGCACGCGGCCGGTGTCCCCCAGCTCCGCAGCCACGGCATCCACCGCGGCCTGCACATCGGGGTCCTCCCGCGCCGTCTTTTTGTCCTGGACACGGACGTTCTCCAGCACCTGGGGATAGATGGTGAGGCCCTCGGTCAGCTTGCTGAGGGGCTTCTTCTGCTCCAGCATCACCTCCATCAGCTTCAGGCTGGTGAGCACGCCGTCGCCGGTGGAGGCGTACTTGGAAAAGATAATGTGGCCCGACTGCTCGCCGCCCAGAGCGCAGCCGTTCCTGGCCATGTACTCGTAGACGTACTTATCGCCCACGGCGGTCTTGGCGTAGGAAATCCCCTCGCGGTCAAAGGCGCGGTACAGGCCGAAGTTGGACATGATGGTGGTCACCACCGTGTTGCGGGGCAGCTCGCCCTGCTGCTTCAGGTGCCGCCCGCAGACGTAGAGGATATGGTCGCCGGTGATGATGCCGCCCTGCTCATCCACGGCAAGGCAGCGGTCGGCATCGCCATCGTAGGCGAAGCCCACATCCAGCTCGTTGGCCAGCACAAAGCGGCGCAGGGCTTCGATATGGGTGGAGCCCACGCCGTTGTTGATGTTGAAGCCGTCGGGCTCATCGCCCATGACGTAGGTCTTGGCGCCCAGTGCGTCAAAAACGCTCTTGGCAATGGTCCAGGCGCTGCCGTTGGCGCAGTCCAATCCCACGCGCTTGCCCTTAAAGGAGAACAGCCCCAGAGAGATGAGGTAGCCCACATAGCGGTTGCGGCCCGCCACATAGTCCACCGTGCGGCCGATGTGGTCCCGCCGGGCCAGAGGGATCTGCTGCCAGCGCTGGCCGAACACCTCCAGCTTGCCGTCCAGATAGTCCTCGATGAAGGCGATGGTGCCCTCGTCCATCTTCTCGCCGCTGCCGCTGATGAGCTTGATGCCGTTGTCGTAGTAGGGGTTGTGGCTGGCGGAGATCATGATGCCGCAGTCGAACCCGTCCGTCCGCGCCACAAAGGACACGGAGGGCGTGGTGGTCACATGCAGCAGATAGGCATCCGCGCCGGAGGCCACCAATCCCGAGGCCAGCGCGTACTCAAACATGTAGCTGCTGCGGCGGGTGTCCTTGCCGATAACCACCCGCACCGGCGTGGTGTCGCCGCTGCGGCGCTTGGTCTCACCGTAATACCAGCCCAGAAAACGTCCCACCTGATAGGCGTGGTCCGCCGTCAGGTCCACATTGGCCTCACCACGGAAGCCGTCTGTTCCGAAATATCTCCCCATAGTCGCTCCTTACTCCTCCCGCTGGGCGGCGATATCGCCGCCGCGCTTATAGATGCTGTCCGCCGGTACCGTCCCCCGCACGGAGGACAGCGGGTAGACACGGCTGCTCCGGCCCACCACCGTGCCGGGGTTCAGCACGCTGTTGCAGCCGATCTCCACGTGGTCGCCCAGCATGGCGCCCACCTTCTTGCGTCCCGTCTCCGCACGCTCTGCGCCGCAGCGAACCACCACCAGCGTCTTGTCAGACTTGACGTTGGAGGTGATGGAGCCCGCGCCCATATGGGCCTTATAGCCCAGGATGCTGTCGCCCACGTAGTTGTAGTGAGGCGTCTGCACGCCGTCGAACAGGATGACGTTCTTCAGCTCCACGGAGTTGCCCACCACGCAGTTGTCGCCCACCAGGGCGCTGCCGCGGATGAACGCGCCGTGGCGCACCTCCGTGCCTGCGCCGATGATGCAGGGTGCGCCCAGATAGGCGGTGGGCGCCACCACGGCGGTCTTGTGTACCCAAACCTCCGGCGCACGCTGTGCAAAGTCCGGCTCCAGCGTGGGCCCCAGCTGCCGGATCAGGTCACCGATGCCGGCCAGCGCCTCCCAGGGATAGGTGAAGCCCGCCAGATACGCCGCTGCACGGGTATGGGACAGGTCGAACAGGTCTTGAATGGTATACATGACAATAGCCCCCTTGTCTCCGCGCCTTCTGCTCTATGATACGCTCTGACGGCGCGGTTAGAAGCATTATACTATTCCGCCGCCCCCTCTGGCAAGAGTTTCTGCGGAAAAAGCGGAAAACAGGCGGCCCAAAATGGGCCGCCTGTTTTGCGTATTTACTTGTCCAACGGCTTCATGGTGGGGAACACCCCTCCGGTCTCTTCATCCGGTTTCATCACGCCTTGCAGAGCTTGAAAAGTGGCATTCTCACATGGTTTTTCTAACTTTTTGGATTCCATAGGATGTCCTCCTGTGCCGTCTGGTTTGAGGCAAAAGTTGTAGAAAAGTTGTAGAAAGTTGTATTGGCACAAAATCGGCTTGAAATTGGCACAGCAATAGGCTTCATCGGCCTACAAGCGACCACAATATAAAATTGCTCGGCTGTAATAAGGTCTGTATAAACTCTACATATTATTTCAAGCAGATCCATACAGAAACAAGTATAGCATAAGCTTTGTAGATGTTCAAGTCAACGATTTTTTAACCCTGATACCGAATTTCATACCTTATATATAAAAAGGAGTACACCATGCCAGAATATCAATTACAAATCAAACAGGTCGTGGATTACCCACGATGCCGGATTTATCGACAATTCGTCCATCGGCTGATGGCAGACCGGAGCATTCGCACAAGCGGGGGCTCCGGCCTTTTTTATTTTACCGTACTTTGCAGCTACGCAAACTTCCGCACCTCATATCGCCGCATTGATGGGATTAGCTATACTATCTACCCGGGCGAATGGGTCTGCACACTCAAGGAAGTATCCCAGTGGTTTCGCACCCGGTTTCAATGCCAGGCGTTCACAGTGCTGGAACAACTGCAGAAGCAGCACCTTATCACTTTTCAGAGGCTGGACCGCGGAAATGTGATCCGCTATAAAATTTGCGACTGGGCGCGGCATAACACGGTGCTTGAATATAATGCTCCCTGCCAGAAGGATACCGGCTTTTTCTTCCTGCCCGTTTCCATTGTCACAGATCTCATCAGCACAAGCCGATGCTCCGAAATGGATATTATTCTGGATCTCTGGGTTTCAGCCGTCTACAACGATAATCAGGTACAGGGATCAGACTTGGGGCCAGTGGTCTATTTCCGCAACGGCACCGGCAATCCTCTTGTTGCCTACACTGAACTGGCTGTCCGCTGGGGACTGTCCCGGGCGACAGTCGGCCGTGTCCTCAAAAAGCTGGCCGTGCTGGACTATATCTCCCTTATGTCCTTCCCGGGCCGACACGGCAGCGTAATCTATTTGAAAAATTACCTGTCCACCATGTTTGAAATATCGGATGTTATGGTGGACAAAGAGGAGGTCGCTATGACGCTCAACATCCGTTTGGAACTCCCCGATGAATCAGGCTCCAGTCAAAACACGCCAATTATTGAGCATGAGATTATCGTTTCAAACGAACTCAATAGCGTTTCAAAATCGCACATTGAAATTATCATCCAAAAGATGGCTCAAATTCTGATGGCACAAGGGATTTCGTGCTTTGGTTGTCCCCTCTCCCGCTATAAGTTATATCCCTTATCGGGCGACTGCCGGGAAGATTTACTACCCCGCGTGCGGGAACAGTCAACGCTCTGTTTTGGCCTGTCTATTCTGTGCGGAAACAGGCAGGTCGCCACTTTTGAACTTACACTTTCTCCCGTCGCGGAGAATTGAACAAGGAGGTCTTACCATGAAAAAATTTGTTGAAAAAGATGTCGCAGAAAATCCTCTGTACCATGATACCTGGAAACTGCTGAAAAAATACCGCGATGTGGTGTGGAGCTTGGAAATTTCTGTCCAGCATGTGCGGTCCAAGTTTGAGATCGAATACGGAACATCCATTGAGGAATTTCTGGATTCCATCTATCTGGCCGGCGCCGATCTGAACGGGAGCGATATTGAACACCATGCCAAGTGCATTGAGCGCAGCCACAAGATGCTGAAGCTCCTGGATTCGGCTGTCGAATTGCTTCGCACCCGCCATAAGAATGGCGAGGCTTATTACTGGCTGCTTTACTACTCCTTCCTCTCCCCGCAGCAGCTCAAAAATGTGGAGGAGATCATCGAGAATTTGCGTCCGCATATCCGGGACATCTCATTCCGCACTTACTACCGCAGACGCAGGGAAGCCATTGACGCACTCAGTTCCGTACTATGGGGGTACACCTCCAAAGACAGTCTGGATATGCTGGAACAGTTTTTCCCAGCACCAAAACCAGATGAAAAAGCCAAGGGCAAATAATTGGCAGAATACAGGAATGAAATTGGCGCATTCCTGCCCTTGAGCCGCAAATCCTGGTGTGCTAAACTGAATATGCTCAAACTTGCACCCAAAACTGAATGCAGGCAGTGAACGGCACCTTTTTCAAGGTGCTTTTTTGCTGCCCTAATGACCGGCTGATTGGGGAGGGAGCCCGCATCTATTACAAGAGCTGCGGGCTCCTCTTTTGTTTGAGTCCCGCATATTACATTTGGATTGGAGGTCCGAAAATTGAAAAAACGCAAGATTCCTCACCAAAAGCGAAACGGCGATACCAGCCCTCCGTGCCGTTTTTCCATTGGCAGAATCGCTTATATGGCGTTTCTGTGTCCCACCGTCTCATTGATGTTCAGCCAGCCGGCCTTTGCCGCAACCGATGTTTGGACAAAGGCTACAGAAATCATGCAGGATGTCTACACGCAGATCCTCGCTATCTCCACGATTGCGGCCATTGTGACCGCTTCGGTAGCATTGCTGCTCATGAATTTCTCCCGTTCTGGTAAAACGGTGGATGAAAGCAGAGCTTGGCTCAAACGAATTGTTATCACCTGGGCCATCTTAAACAGTCTGGGCTTTATCATGTCCTATATCGTCCCCTTCTTTGAGGGTGGTCAGTGGGCAGGTTGATCGGCGTCACATTGATACCCGACGAAAGGAGGCATGGCCTATGGGTATTCTGGACGGCATTGTTGAATGGATCGCAGAGCAGGTCATGGCGGGCCTTGACTTGATAACCACCTCGGTTTTGGGGGCACTGGGCTGCGATATGGCGGTATTTCTGCGCTACTTTCCCGCAGCCGAAACGATGTACAGCGTTTTTGTGGCACTGGGCATCGGTATCATTCTCCTAAACTGGGTGTGGCAGTTGTTCAAAAACTTTGGTCTGGGAGCCGGCATTGAAGCGGAAGACCCGCTCAAATTGAGCATTCGGTCCGTCATTTTTATTCTTTTGGCGTTCTTCTCCAATGAGATTGTCAGCATGATCCTGACCATCGGCGGTACGCCGTACAACTGGATTATGGATTCGGAACTGCCGGCACTCAGTTTTGCAGATTTCAACTCTGTAATGCTGGTCATCATCGGGGTGTGCGCCAATGGGGCTGTGGCCCTTATTACTCTGATTTTAGTCATCATTTTGGCGTGGAACTACCTGAAATTGCTGCTGGAAGCGGCAGAACGATATGTTCTGCTCGGTGTGCTGGTCTATACGGCTCCATTAGCCTTTTCCATGGGTGCAAGCCAGACAACATCAAACATTTGGAAATCCTGGTGCCGGATGCTGGGCGGTCAGATTTTTCTTCTGCTGATGAACGCCTGGTGCCTGCGCCTGTTCACGAGTATGGTTGGTTCGTTTATCTCCAACCCGCTCTCTTTGTAAGGAGGGGCCATTTTGAAAAGACTCAAGAAAATTTTGCTCCTTGCGCTGATGGTCACAGCTCTCTCCTGCCTGTTCTGCCAGCCTGCTTTCGCTATTTCGGAGGAAGAAGTTCAGGCACAAGTGGATGCCGTAGGCAAGGAGGCCGTTTCGGGGAATGTGCTGATCTGGTTTATGTGCGCAATCGGATTCCTTAAAGTATCACAGAAGATCGATTCTTTTATGGCAAGTCTGGGCGTCAATGTCGGCCATACCGGAGGCAGTATGCTGGCGGAGGCTATGATTGCGGCCAGGGGATTCAGCGGATTTAAGAGCTTTGCCAGCAATCACTTTGCGGGAGGCCGCAGCAGTCATTCCTCCCATGTCCGTGCAAACGGTGGCGGAAAAGGCGGTGCTGGATTCGGCGCTGGTTTTGCCAGCGGTGGCTTGGCCGGCGTGATTAAAAGGAATGTTACCAACAATGCGGTCAAAACGGCCACAACGCCCCCGGATGCCAAGCCCTCCGGATTAAGTGGGCTGGTCGGCGGCGCTGCAGGCGGCATCGGTGGACATATCTACGCCTCCTCCGTAAGCAAAGGAGGCAATTTTGCCAACAATGTCATAGGATCGGTTGCTACCGGGAGTATCACCCAGATGGGAACTATGACCGGGGATAAAGCTGTAGAAGCTCTGCATTCCTACATGGGTCATGCGGCATTGGAGCCCGGGGCCGAGAATATTCCCACTTATCAGAATGTGGAGATTGGCGGTGGCCGCATTACCGGCACAGAAGTCACTCCGGAACATCCAGAAGGCATCGCTTTTGGTATGTATCATGCAGACCAGTATGTGGCGCCGGAAGGCCAGTACACAACTGTTCACGCCGTAGATGGTACCGCCTGGTATAAGCAGTATGCCGTGGATGCGGTTGAAAAATCTCCCTATATGGCACCGGACGGCTCGATTGCCTATCACGAATCCATCGTAAAGAAACTGCCGCCTACTCCCAAAAGAAAGGACAAACTCTAATGGCTGAAGAACAAAAAAACAGCTCCGCCGAAACAGTAGATGCTGCAGCCTCTGCCGCACATACGGTCAAAGGCGCTATCAAAGCTGGCAAGGCCATCTCTGGAGCAGCGAAAGGCGCTGCCGCCGGCGGCCCCTATGGGGCTGTGGCTGGGGCCGTCTGGGCCGGCCGAAAGCACATCGGCAAAATCATTGCCATCATTGCCATTCTGCTTTTGCTGCCTGTCCTTTTCCTCCTGATGTTGCCCGGCCTGATTTTTGGAGGGCTGGTCAATGCCTTTTCACCAGCTGATCCTGACACGCCTATCCTCAACAGCGAAACCGCCATCGTAGAAAACGCCAACGACATTACCTTTGCCATCAACGCCATTCTGGGTGAGGCGCTGGATGATGTGATGGCCCGTATCGAAGTGGACTTTGCCTCTTCTGGCGCCGACAAAATGGAGGTCAAAAACCCCTATTCTTCCGGCCTGGTCTACAACGCCAACCTCATCGTTTCACAGTATTGCGCTGCCCGGGATGAAGACTTTGAGAGCATTTCGCTGGATGACCTGTCCACTGTCCTGCGGGAGAATAAAGAGCATCTATACTCTTATACCAGTGTGCGGGAGAGCCGTGAGGTCACATCCGAAGATCCGGAGACCGGGGAGGAAACCACCTCCACCGAGATCTGGATGGTCTATACCATTCGCTACAACGGCGAGTCTTATCTTGCCGACCATGTTTTCGCGCTTACGGATGAGCAGAAAGAACTGGCGTCCGATTATGCCTCTAACCTAAGTCTCTTTTTAGGCGACGGCCTGCTGCAAAATGTGGACGAGTGGACGGGGAACAGCATCCCCTCCCTTGGAGATGTAACCTTTACCGACGGCGGGACCCCGGTTGTTTATTACAATCAGCTGGATGAACGCTATGCCAGTCAACCCTATGGCACCGATAACATCGGCGGCTATGGGTGCGGGCCCACCGCCATGGCAATCGTGGTTTCCTCCCTCACAGACGATATGGTAAACCCGGTGGAAATGGCAAAGTGGTCATATGACAATGGCTATTGGTGCAAAAGCAGCGGCTCTTATCACGCATTGATCCCTGCTGCTGCAGAGGAATGGGGCCTTCCGGTATCCGGCTGCACGACTTCCGAGCCCCAGCGGATTCTAGACGCTCTCGCAGATGGCAAGCTGGTCGTGGCAATTATGTCCGAAGGCCATTTTACCTCATCCGGCCACTTCATTGTTCTCCGTGGCGTAAAAGACGGCCAGATCATGGTGGCTGACCCGGCCAGTTACAAGCGAAGCGGGCAGTTGTGGGATCTGTCCATCATCTTAAATGAAGCAAGCCGCCGTGCGGCAGCAGGCGGTCCTTTCTGGATTATTGGCTGACCGCACCGCACCCCGGCATCAGAAACGAGGTAATACATGAGCAACAAGAATGACCATGATATTTATATCATACCGCCGAACTTCATAGAAACAGGCACTTTTTTTGGCGGTATGTTCCGTGCGCGGAATGTGATTGAAGCCGGCATCCTGGCATTTGCCATTGGGACGCCGGTTTTTTTATGCCTTCCATTTGGGCTGACCGCCCGCATTATTGCTTTATGCCTGACTGCGCTCCCGGTGGCATTGGTTGCCCTCATTGGCATTTCAGGGGAAAGTCTCTCGCAGTTTCTGATCACTTTTCTGAAATACCTGCGGAATCGCCGCGTTGTCGGCGGTGACGGTGAACAGCTCGGCGAAAAAACAGTGCCCTCCAAATCAGCCGGCAAGCATCTCAAACAGAAGCCTCCAAAGGAGAGAAAGCCCAAGGCACCGAAGCGCCGGCGGTCTGGTGAAGCAGATTTCCCAGCTGAGTTTGATGAAGTCCGCGGATATGAGATCCGTGAAAAGCTCCGGCCCAAGAAAAATGCCAAGAAGGAACGGCCTGCCAAGGCCAGTAAAGCGAAAAAGAAAGCAAAAAGGCGGCCTGAAAAAGAGCGGATGCCTAAACGCCCAGCCCATATCAAGGAGGAGAAGCCTCCCTGCGTCAATCCGGTGGCAGACTATCTGCCCATTGAGAAGATCTCCAACGGCATTATCTACACGAAAGACCACCGATTTGTCAAGGTGGTTGAGGTGGTCCCCATCAACTTCATGCTGCGGAGCGCCCGGGAGCAGAGAAATATTATCTACTCTTTCGTCTCATACCTAAAAATCAGTCCTATTAAATTGCAGATCAAAGTGCTTACCCGGCGTGCCGACATTAACCGCCACCTGGACACAGTACGCCGTGAAATGGCGCAGGAGGACAATGAACAGTGCCGCTTGATGCAAGAGGACTACTTGGATTTTGTTCAGCAGGTCGGCTCCCATGAGGCGGTTACACGACGCTTCTTTTTGATTTTTGAGTATGAGCCTTGGAACAACACACGGCGCTCCGAACAGGAAGATGAAGCGATCCAATCTCTCCAAAGTGCTGTCCACACGGCATCCAATTACCTGCGTCAATGCGGCAACGAGGTTGTTGTCCACGAAAACGAGGACGAATTTACCGTAGATGTTTTCTATAATTTGTTGTGCCGAAATGAAAGTGCGGTCAAGCCCCTGTCGGTACGGGCGCAGGAAATTGTGGCACAGTATCTCGACAAGGGGCGGGAGGGCGAGATTGACCGCATCCCGGCGGCTGAATTTGCTGCTCCCAAATGCATCGACTTCACCCATGGACGGTATCTCTGCATAGACGGGCTGTACTATACTTATCTGCTCGTCCCATCAGATGGTTACAAAACCCAGGTGCCCGCAGGCTGGCTGAGTTTGATCGTCAATGCCGGTGATGGCATTGACCTCGATATGTTTCTTTCGCGTCAACCCAAAGAACGCATTATTCAGCGGGTCGGCCAGCAGCTCCGCATCAACCGGTCAAAAATCAAGGATGCCAGCGACACGAACACGGACTTCGATGATATAGACGGCGCTACCGCACTACCTACCAGACCATCCAGGAGATGAATCTGTGCAGGGTAAGCTATCTCATCGTCACGAAGTCTGCACTTCCCGCTGCCCCGGAGTATTTAGAGATCTTGGACAAGGAACTGGCCCATATTCAAATTACCGTGACCTGCCTGGACGATGCACAAACCGCCCAATTTGAAAAGGCCAGTCCTCCCAGCCAGCGCATCCGCGCAATTCAGGCTCTGCAAGCGGAAGGGTATGATGTAGCAATCCGATTAAGTCCCATCATCGAGGAATACATGGATTTCGACAAGCTGAATGATTTGGGAATTGAGCGGTGTGTGGTTGAATTTCTGCGCGTCAATTCGTGGATTAAGCAGTGGTTTCGGGGTGTTGATTTCTCTAAATATACCGTGCGGCAAGGAGGCTACTATCATCTTCCTTTGGAAGAAAAGCAGCGGATCGTGGAAAAAATCCATATTCCGCAGAAGACAATCTGTGAAGATGTAACGGAACACTATCAATTCTGGAGGGATTTTGTAAATCCCAATAAAGAGGATTGCTGTAATCTCCGGAAAACGCATCATTGACAGTTGCAATACGCCTATAAGACGCCTTTTTTCCTACTATTCTCGAAAAACGCCGGATTGACGCTCTAATGGCGTCTTTCCACAATTCCTATTTAACAATGCGCTTTGAAGGCGTCTGATTGGCGCCTTTAATAAAGGAGGTGAGCCCCATGAAGACCAGGGCTGAAATCTATGGGAACGAGGCTGCGGACTTGCTGCGGATTGTAACAATGTACCCCGGCCTCTGTGAACATCAGCTTCTTTGTTTTCACCCTGGCAAAGAAGATACTGCAAAGGCCCTGCTCTCTCATTTGGAGAGGCAGGGCCGCATTTTTCAAACAGACGGCGGCGGTTATTTCCTGGCAGGGCAAACACCAAAAACCGACCATGTGCTTGTCCGGGCAGTGTGGGTCCTGCTGGACTTCATCCGGCGGGTAGATTACCACGCTCCGGCTGATTTTCCCGTTAAACTTGTGTTTTTTGCCGATGGTGAATTGTATGAGATCGCTTATATTGCCGCCGGGCAAGAGGCGCTTGTCTGCCATGCTCTGCGGGGCAACAAAGGGGGAAGCCGCCGTATCATGCTGGTCGATGCTCCGGCGCAAATCGCCAAAATTGACTGTCCGGGCATATCCGGATTTTGTACTGTAGACGAGGAAGGCCGGACAAATTATTTCAAGAAAGCAGGAGGCACATGATTGGATCGAAAACTAATATCCCACCGCATTGGAAGCATTCTCGACGATATATCCCGTCTGAGTAATGCGCTGTACGCGCTGGACACCACTGACATCCAGCGTTACCCCGACAACTATGAAACACTTTCCATAGATGCCGCTTTGCGGGCAGAGCGGATTGCCTGCCGGCTGCGGCATCTGATTTATTCCAGCACGACCATCCGCAAAGGAGACTATCTCAAATCCGCCGGTGTAATGCACGGCATCACCGTCAACTGCGAGGACAGGGTGCTGGAGGTGACACTGCCCTGTTTGCTGCCGAAGCGCAGACAGCGGCAAAGCGATGAGTTCCTGCTGGACCCGCTCTATTTTGTCCTTGATCAATACACAAGGGAACATCCTCTTCCGCACTACCGCGATTGCGTTGTCTGTTTCACCCAGGTCTATGACCGGACACTTCCCGACAGGCGGATACGGGATTACGATAATTTGTCGGAAAAGCAATTACTGGATCTTCTGTCTTCCTTTGTGATGGCTGATGATACGGGCCTGTTGTGCGATGCCTATAACACGGCTGAACTGGGCGACCAGGATTGCACAAAAATCTACATCATGGAGAAGCAGCGTTTTCCACAATGGCTGACGGAGCATAAAACAAGTCTAAAATCCATCTCGGATTTTTGACCATTTTGGGCCTTCTCCGGCCCGACATTCAGCGAAGCGGCTGAAACGCCCGATTTTCCGGGCTTTTTTCACTCATGGGAAGGGTCGTTTTTACCGAAGTCCTCAGTCATTTGGGTAAAAATCCTGTACTTTCAAGGGAGGTGACTACTTGGGAAAAGCACCAACTATTTTCCACAGCCGGATACGCTTCCGTTCCGGCTTTTATCGCTGACCGCTATTTCGGGAGAGTTCCCCACCAGCCAACTCAACCGCCTTCCTGCCAGCCCTTACTACTTGGAGGCGGTCGTGACCGCGCTCAAAAAGGCCGGACTGCTGCGCACCTACTACCGGGACCGGCTCCGGGGCTATCGGCTGGGGACCAAAGCCAAGTCAGCTCTGCTGGGCGGATGGCCCGAGCGTTTTACATTCTGCCTTACAGGTGACGCAGAAACCAACCGGCTCAAAAGCGAAGCAAACCGGAGGTTTCGGCTCCACCGCCTCGCGGAAACCTATATTACTATGGGCAACGCCGGGGTACTGCTCTACCCGGATGAAAAGCCGAAGGTCTTTGCCCAGACCGGTTTTGGCGGCGAAGCTGTAACATATCCCGCGTTTTACAGTTCACGCGAAGTCAAGGAGCTGGGGGCTGATGCCACCCAGATCCGAAGCTCCCGCTTCGCAGGGGTGCTGTTAGCCCCCACCGGCATCTTTGTGACCTACAATAGCGGGGGCGCTCTGATGAAGTGGCGCTACAAGTCCGAGCTGCGGGTAAAAACGCTTCTCTGGAACATTCTATGCCAGCAGCGTCTGGCCCAGCAGTACCGTGTCGAACAGGTACATGGGCTGGTATTGGGGGACAGTATGGATCTGGCCTACCAGATACTCACCAGCACCGGCGGGGCCAAACATGACTATTTCATGCTGGACGGCAGTTACGACCACTTCTATTTCTTAATCAATGACCATCAGGGGGAGGTGATACTGGCGTTACTGTGTGACCCTGTAAAAACTGCGGAACTCAACCGTATTCTGTCACAGGGCCTCACCGCCGGCAATCCCGGCAGAGCCACGGAGCAGGATGCCGCAGAGCCGGATGGAACGCCGGTGCTGTTCGGTTACTTCTGCGATCTGCCCCGAATCGTGCGCTTTAACACCTCCCTCGAACTGATGGAACGCCCCGGTACACTGATCTGCTTTGATTTTCAAGCAGATGTGCTGCGCCGCTACTGCGGTGACCGGGTACACCTGCAAACCATTGACTTTACAAAATTCGAGGGGAGGTTGTTCCCATAAAGGCGTTGTACTGGGAATGCTGGACAACAAGGCTGTCTGTATTCCCGAAAATCCCCATATCAACGGCAACCTGGCCGTGTACGGCTCCAGCGGCAGCATGAAAACCCGGTCCTTTTGCGTGAATCGTATCCTTCAGGCGGCGGTACGCGGAGAATCCCTGATTATTTCAGATCCTAAAAGTGAGCTCTACGAAAAATCCAGCGAGTATCTGCGGGATCAGGGATACTGTGTCAAGGTGTTCAATTTAGTCAATCCGGAAAACTCGGACAGCTGGAACTGCCTTTCCGAAGTGGAGGGGCAGGAACTGATGGCGCAGCTTTTTGTAGATGTCATCATTAAGAACACCATCAACAACGGCAAGGGCGACCATTTCTGGGATTCCTGCGAGATGAACTTGCTGAAAGCCCTCGTCCTCTATGTGGACCAGAGTTATGCAGAGCAAAACCGAAACATCGGAGAGGTGTACCGGCTGCTGACTTTAAGCGGCGAGTCCGATTTGGACAGCCTGTTTGAGAACTTGCCGCCCACCCATCCGGCCAAAGCGCCATACAGCCTGTATAAACAGGCCAGCGATACAGTCCGCAGCGGCGTCATCATCGGCCTTGGCTCCCGGCTGCAGGTGTTCCAGTCGGAGCTGATTAAGAAGATCACCACCCGGGATGAAATTGATTTGGAGCTGCCCGGCCAGGAGCGGTGCGCCTATTTCCTCGTCACCAGCGACCAGGACAGCACCTTTGATTTTCTGGCAAGCCTGTTCCTATCGTTCTGTTTCATTAAGTTGGTACGCTATGCCGACAAAAATTGTGAGGGCGGCAAGCTGCCGGTGCCGGTGCATGTCCTGGGTGAAGAATTAACAGCCTGCGGCACCATTCCAGACCTCTCCCGCCGGTTAAGCGTCATTCGCTCAAGAAATATCTCTATGAGCTGTGTGTTTCAGAACTTGGCGGGCTTGCAGAATCGGTATCCTCTCAATCTCTGGCAGGAAATTCTGGGCAACTGCGACGCGCAGTTGTTTCTGGGCTGCACGGATGAATTGACGGCGGAGTTTATTTCTTCCCGCACGGGACTGGCTTCTGTGTCGGTATCCAGCAAATCCAAGCAGCTGGGTACCTGGCGTATCTCCAACTACACGCCTGAATACCGGGAAACCTCTGGTGTCGGCAAGCGTCCTGTCCTCACCCCGGACGAAGTTCTGCGGCTGCCTATCAAGCAGGCGCTGGTCATCATCCGGGGGCAAAAAGTTCTCAAGGTAGACAAAATGGACTATTCCAAACATCCGGAGGCATCCAAGCTCCGTTCCTGCAAGGCATCCGCCCATATCCCCGAATGGCGCAGGCTGGAACAGGAGCAACCGAAGCCCTCTGCGGCACAGCCAAAACCGCAGGCCCCCGCGCCCAAAAAGCCAGTGAAGAAAAAGGCGAAAGCGGCCAGCACATCTACCGGCACCAAACAGACCGCAGCCGTTCCAGCTGCAGAGGCTCCGAATGGCATTATCACAACAGACAAGGACTCGATCCTTTCTTAATACAAAACATAGGAGGTTTTTAATTTTATGGCAACCAAGAAAAAAGTATTGCTGGAGCAGGAAACCCCTGTTCCCGAAAACACCGCCCCCGCGGACGGTGCCATTTCTTTCGACGGTACCCCGGTTGATGCGGCGGCGCCGCCTGACAGTGACGATTTGAATGCGCTGCTGGCCTCTATGGACCAGCCCAATGACAGCACCGCTACGGAGCAGCCTGATGGCGACGCCACTTTGGAAGGCTCTGCCCCTCCCCTTGAGTTCATGGAAACGGAGGCGTCTGATGAAGCTGCCCCCGAGGATGGCGGCGAGGCCTCTGGCGCTCCTTCCGATTTGGATGAGCCTGCCGGATCGGCACCCGGTGAGGCTGGTGACGGTGAGGAAGAGACTCCTTCCAATCTGTCTGCTGAAAGTGCAGATGGCCCCCCGGCGGAGATGGTCTCCGAAACTGCTGGGGAGCCGGCTCCCCCCAAGCCCAAGCGGGCACCCCGGCGGAAAAAGGCGGCGCCTGTGGAAGATCCCGCACATGGCGAGAATGAGGACTCTGCGGAGGCTCTGGCCGCTGAAGAGCGGGCTGTAGATTCTTCTGTTCCTGTTGAAAATACGGCGCCGCCTGATGAGGGGGAAACACCCATTTCAGAAGATGCCACTCCCCAAGAGGAAACGCCGGCAGAGGCTGCGTCCGCTCCCGCTCCGCGCCAGGCCGCTGTAACACACCGCAGTGACGCCTCTATCCTGACCATCCGCAGCCGTGAAGAGGTGGAAACTCAGGAAGACCGTGAGGATGTTATTTGGCATGAGATCCACAACGCCTACCGCACCCGCCGCATCCTCACAGGTCAGCTGGGCGGCATTGAGCAGCTGGACAACCGTAAAACTGTGGCCGTAGTGGATTACAAGGGCTTCCGAATCATTATCCCCATCAAGGAGATGATGATCAATCTGGGCCGCAGCCCTTCCGGCCAGGAGTACGCCGACCTGATGCTGCGTCAAAACAAGATTTTGGGGAATATGCTGGGGGCGGACATCGACTTTGTGGTGCGCGGCATCGACTCCAAGACCCGCAGCGTTGTCGCAAGCCGCCGTGAGGCCATGATGCGGAAGCGCCAGACCTTTTATTTCGATTTGGACGCCGAGGGGAAGTACCGCATCTACGAGGGGCGTATTGTTCAGGCCCGGGTTATCGCTGTTGCAGAGAAGGTCATCCGTGTCGAGGTGTTCGGCGTTGAAACCTCAATTCTGGCCCGTGATTTGGCTTGGGACTGGATCGGCGATGCCCACGAGCGTTTCTCCGTGGGCGATGAAGTGCTGGTCCGCATTCTCAATGTGCGGCGCAACAGCCTTGAGGACCTCGGAATCCGTGCCGACATCAAGAGTACATCAGAAAATACCGACCGGGACAACCTGCAGAAGTGCCGAATCCAGGGCAAATACGCCGGAAAAGTGACCGATGTGCATAAGGGCGTGGTCTATGTCCGGCTCGCCAACGGCGTCAATGCGGTGGCTCATTCCTGCTATGACTACCGGATGCCCGGAAAGAAGGATGATGTATCCTTTGCCGTCACCCATTTGGATGTGGAGCGCGGCATCGCTCTTGGAATCATCACCCGGATCATCCGGCAGAACCTGTAAACCGAAAACCGCCTGGGAGGTATCAAATAACTGCTTCTCAGGCGGTTATTTTATTATTTCAGCTGCTTCATAGCCATGCAGCCAATCCTGCCCCGGCATCCGCTATGTTTTGCAATCACTTCTGTAAATTGGCACAGGATTGTCCCTACATTGGCACAGCCTTGCCCTTGAGCCGCAAATCCATATCTGTTATACTTGGTACAGTCAAAAATTTGTAATGTAGCCGCTCCGGCCGGGAGCGGCTGTTTTTATTTCTGAGTAAAGGTGGTGGTTTTTATCCATAGCATACTGCAAAAGCTCCGCAGGACATTGAAGAGCGAACGGGGCGAGGCCAACTATTTCTCCACGGTGGTGTTCATCTTCATCGCCGTCATCCTGCTGGCCTTTATCATCGACCTGTTCAGTGTCATCTCCACAAAGCAGGAGTTAGACCATGCGGCCGATCAGATGGTCAAGCAGATCCAGTTGTCCGGCGGCATCAACAGCGAGACGGATGCCCTCTTTGATTTCCTCTGTTCGGAGATCGAGGGAGCCGACAATATCACCTATTCGATTGACGCCACATATAAATCTCCCACACCTTCCGGGATGTCTCGGGCCATCCAGCTGGGGACACCTTTCTATATCACCATTGAGGGGGATGCCAAGCTGGGCGGCTTCTGGAATCTGGATCTGGTCAACATCACGGTGGTGGCCCGCGGCTCCGGCGTCAGCGAACATTACTGGAAGTGAGGTGGCCTATGAAGCGTTTTTTCTCACAGCTGCACCGGCCGCTTCGCAACGAGCGGGGGGAGATCACCTTCTTCGCCTGCTTCTTTGTGGTTGGAGTCGTCATGCTCATCTCTTTCCTGCTACTGTATGCCTCGGTGAGAATTACTTGCATCAACATCCGCAACGGGGCTAAAATGGAGCTGAACAATCTGAGCGCCACCATCTACGCAGATACCTACCGCTCCCAACGGGAAACCAATTTTGAAGAGTATTTACGCACCCTCTACTCCAGCCGGGACTACACAGAAATGCTGGAGGCCACAGTTGCCGGCGGCCTTGCCGAAAAGGTCCCTCTCTCTACCGATGACTACACGGTTTCCGACATCAGCCTTGAATTCAATGTGGTGGGTGATCGTGTGGAGTACATCTTTTACTGTGATGTTGACTTTTATGTGCGGATGTTTGGACATAGTTATCCTACCATCACCCAGCGGGTAGAGCTGACCGGGTACCACAATACCAAATTTTAGCTGTGCTGTTGAAAATTCAGTCAGAACTACAGTATAGGCTTTATATAACAGCAAAAAAGGAGTGTAGCACACATGAAGAAGTTTTTTCAATCCAAAGGCTTTATCGTTACTTCGCTGGCTGTCCTCTGTGTTGCCATCCTGGGCGTCTGCTGGTTTGCCAGCCGGGACCGCACAGAAGATTTCAAGCCGGAAGAATCCCCGCCCAGCAGCACGACCAGCGATTGGTCGGATGGCGGTACACAGACAGATGGTGAGAGCGGAGCCGGAGCCTATACGCCCGGCCAGTCCTCCAGTCCTGAAGAGGAGTACCCCAAGGTGACCTCTGAAACTGAGGATGAAGTCGTGATCGACTTCACGGACACGGAGAAACCGGAAACAACGCCCCCGCCCGCGCCAGAAGGGAAAACCGAGCGGGAAGACCCCGGTGAAGATCATCCGGTCAATCCTGACCCGGAAGTACCCAAGGTCACCACTCCACCTGCTGAAAAGGAGCCGGCCAATAATGAGCCGGCCCCCGGGGCCAGCAATGGCAACGGCGCTGTGTATGATCCAGTGTTTGGGTGGGTAGTTCCCGGCGATGTTCAACAGTCTGTTGGTGATAGTGATGGTGACATCAACAAGCAAGTCGGCAATATGGGCTGACCCATCTACAACTGAATATAACCTTGATTGGCCGTCACAGAGCTGTGGCGGCCTTTCTATTTTAAGAAGAACGGAGTGTGATGTATTTGAAGCGACTTCTCGCCCTCCTGTGCAGCCTTGCCCTGGTATTTTGTTTGCTTCCTTCCACCGCGTTTGCAGAGGGCGGTAACGGAAATATTGACGGCGGTGGCGGCAGCATGGGCCAAGGCACATCCTCTAATTTCTGGAATCCTGGAAATGATGGTGTGCGGATCACCGTTGTGGATGCCGATAGCGGTACAGCAATATCTTCCCCCGTAGACTTCTCCAACCGGGTACAAAAAAACAGCGTCCTGCACTTTGGGAAAGTCAACAAGTTACAGTATCTGGGCGGCACCGCACTCTCCCTCCAGTCTGGTGTGGCATACTCCTGCATCAAACCAGCGCAGTCTATGCCCACCATCGTCAGCAGCAAGGGACAGAGCAATATTGAGGCCATCAAGCGGTATTTTTGTTCGGAGTATGCCTGCCAGATGGTTGCCCAAGCGGCCGGTGTGGACTATGAGCGGATGATCGCTGGCGACTATAAGCTGCTGATCGAGCCCATTGCATACTTTACGCATAACGGCCAGTATTACTGTATGACCGCTACAGAGGCGGCGCTGTATGACCAAAAATCCGGCGGGGCGCTTCGGAAAACCATGACTTCCCTCACCCATAAGAATCTGCCCCTGTCGATGTTTTTGGAATTTAGCGATCTCGGCCTGCCCGCATGGACAGGCAGCACCACAAGCAAGCAGAGCAACGCTGACATCATCAGCAGTCTGGGTGTCGGCATCGTCTGGTTTGATGAGCGCCCGCCCGAAGGGGAAATTGAAGCGCCCGATGTAGAATATCGGGTAGACACGGATGTGATCACATCCGTCACTCTGCGGACGGATACGGATTTAACACCGGACAATCCGGCCTCGGTGACCTTCCATATTCTCGGCACCACCTACCGGGTCAATGATATAGTCATCCCGGCAGGCGACAGCCAGGTGGTCTGGGTCAAGTGGCACACGCCCTCCACTCCACAGTCAGTAACCATCACGGTTTCCGTCAGCGGGGCCTACACCGCACAAGATACATTTGTTGCGGAGATCGTGGATTTGAACGAACATATCCCTCCAGACCCGACAGCAACGGATACCAACCCCAACTACACCGTTCCATCACTCCCCAATGAGCCGCAGAAGCTCACTGCCAACTGGGGTATATGGAGCTGCTACTGGGTACCGGTTTGGGTTTGGTGTGACCACGATGACTGGGGGCACTGGGTCGATGAAGGCTATTGGGAGTACGAGTACACCGGTTATTCTGCCTCCATCAGCGGTGTGATGTCCCTGATGCCGGATGATATTGTGCCCACGGCCTCCGGGAAGTCAATGAAGAGCGGGTATGGCGTCAAGCAGGATGTGACAGCCACCCTTTCCACCGACGCGCCCACCAGCCATATCACCCATCCGCAGACGGCATTTTCCGTGTTTCCCGAGTTCCAGTACGAAACATACTTACGCCTTCTGCAGCGGGTGTCCAGCGGCCGGAGTGCAAAATTCACTTTCCAGCCCAACGAGTTCTCTACCTATAACCGGGCTGTGCATTTCAGTCCGCTATGGTTCCCGGATTCCACAGATTATACCGTCTTCACCCAGGTCTGGGACACCTGGACCCCTGATGGAATGTTGAGCATCAACCTGAACGACTATGTTTCAATCGATGGGAGCCTTTATGATGATTGGTACACCAACCGCGAGTAGCCTGTGGCCGGCATACCTGCTCACCGTTTTCTCTGTTGTGGCTGGTTTTGCTGTTTACGATATTCTATATAGGCGGGTGCCGGATCGGGCGCTCGCCTTTTTTATGCCCTTCGCCGCTCTGGCTCCGCTGCTCAAGGTCTGCCTTGCCGGGGACGGTGGGCAGCTCTGGCCCACCGTTGCCGAGGCTTTGGCGGGGGCATTGCTTGGCTTTTGTATCCCTCTGGCTGCTGCCATGGCAACGGGTGGAACTGGGCTTGGAGGAGGCGACATTAAATTCTGTGGGATACTTGGTCTGATTTACGGCCCTTCCGGGATGGCTCTGGTTTTCTTTGTGGCCGCAGTCTTTGCCATGCCGATGGTCCTTCTGTTCCGAAGGCTTTCCCGGCTCCGCCAGCCCATCGCCATCCCGTTCTTACCTTTTCTTGCCTGCGGCTGCTCTGTTGCAACGCTGGCTGAACTATTTTTATGACAGGAGAATGTGCTTATGAAACTCAACAACCGATTTATTTTCGGTATTTTGTCCCTGGTATTGGCAGCAGTCATTGCTTTTGTGGCTCTGCCCACCATTGCCCGGCAGACCAACGGGAAAACGGAAATTGTCCGCATCACCCGGCCTGTGCTCAAAGGCGAACAGGTCACCAAAGAAAACGCCGAGGTTGTGGAGGTAGGCGGCTATAACCTTCCCAGCAATGTGGCTCACAGCCTTGAGGATGTGGAGGGGCTGTATGTGACGGCAGACCTGGCTGCGGGCGACTATATTCTCACCAGTAAGGTGAGCAGCGTCCCGGTTTCCTCCGATGCGGCGCTCAACGACATCCCCTCCGGCAAGGTTGCCATATCTCTGACTGTAAAAACACTGGCCTCCGGGCTGTCGGATAAGCTCCAGCCCAATGATATTGTCCGCATCTATCACTTCCTGGAGACTGCGGAAGAGGTACCAGAGCTGCGTTTTGTCAAGGTCCTTTCCGTCACGGATTCTGATGGCATCAATGTGGACAATACCAAGGAGCCCACAGAGGATGAGGAGCCGCAGCAGTCTGCCACCATCACAGTATTGGCAAGCCCGGAGCAGGCCCGCATCATCACTGAGTTGGAGAACGACGGCGTAGCTCATGTGGCCCTGATCTCCCGCAACAATGACCAGCTGGCTGAAGAACTGCTGGCCGAACAGGACAAGACGCTCCAGGAGATCTATTTCCCCGAAACGCTGGTGGAGGAAAACGCTGATGCGCAAAGCAGCGAGCCTGCCGCCGAGGGAGGCGCCGAAAACACCGAAGGGAACGAGCCTGAAACCGTCTCCCCTGAAAGCGGCCAGGAGGATAGCAAATAACCAGGGCGGTGAAGCGATTCACCGCCCTGGTTTTACCATCAGGTATTTGTTTGGATGAGTTTGTCCTCGTTGATCAGGAACAGGCTGGGATTCTGTCCGGCCATGTCAAGCAGCCGTGGAGTAAAGCCGCTCTTGGAAAACACCCCGTAGAGGAACTGATAGCCTTTGAACGCCGATTGGATTTCTGCGGACGCCTGCACTTTGTCCCGCAGGGCAAAGAAAACCGGCGCATCCACTGGCTTGACATGGAACTTGCATTCGCCGGCAAAGACCTGTCGATTCTGATGGTCTACCGCCATCACATCAATCTCGGTATCACTGTCGAGGTCATTCAGCCAATAGGCACCTATACGGGATGGCGTAAATGGAATTTCCCTGTTTCTGCACAAGTCCGCAAAAACGGCCCTGCAGACATCCTCATAAGCAAAGGCTACAAACTTCTGCTCAAAATCTTTTTCAATCTCGTCCATGACGAGCCGGGTGTTATCCAATTCCAGCTCTCCCTTATACGGGTAGACATACCGAAACCAGAAGCGCACAAAGTTATCTTGTATGAAGTAAAGCCCTTTGCGGGACTTCTCCGGATTTTTCTCCGTCACAGGCGTGTCCTTGACGATAAAGCCCAAATCGCTGAGGGTAGAGAGATAAGGCGTCAGGCCGGAAGTCTCGATCCCCATAGCGCCGGCGATTTTACCCAGCTTATGATTGCCCTCCGCTATCACTCGGATAATGGAAAAATAGTTTACGGCCGAGGTCACTTCATCTTTCAGCAGGAAGTTGGGCTCCTCATATAAAAAGCCGTTTTTCGAGAGGATAACAGATTCCACTTGCTGCAGCAAATCGTCCCGCTCATTAAAGAACTCCAGATACTTGGGTACACCGCCTGTGATTGAGTATTGCTTCACCGCATCTTCAAACGAAAGGCTCTGTGCCGCATACACATCCGGGAATGGCAGCGGAGCAAGGCGGATCTGCGCGGTCCGGCGCCCATACAGCGGGCTGTCATATGAGAGGGCATACTTTTGCATCATTCCGATCAGTGAGCCACAGAGGATCAACATCACATTACTGTCCTTGAGGATCTCGTCCCATGCGTTTTGGAGAATGGAGGGGAACGCCGGATTCGATTTGACCAGATACGGGAACTCATCGATCACGAGCACCTTTTTCTCCTCCGGACGGTATTCCGAAATCACACGGAACAAATCCAGCCAATCGGAAAATGCGACTCTCTGCAGCATAGGATTTTTCGTGATCCGTGCAGCAACACTGGCAAGCCGCTTCATGCTCTGGGATTCTACTTCCTCTGTTGCGAGAAAGTAAAAAGCGAGCTTGTCTTTGATGAACTCTTTGATAAGTGTCGTTTTTCCCACGCGCCGTCTGCCATAGATAACGACAAAGCCGCCGTCTGTTTGATACGCGGTTTCAAGGGATTCCAACTCCCTGCGTCTGCCGATAAATTTCATATTGCTACCTCCTTTATCATAATCCATTTTATGATAATTTCATTTATATTATACAACTGACAATGAAAAAGTCAAGGGGTATCCCACCTCTTTGGAAAGGAGCCTTCGACTATGGGAAAAGTTATTACTGTCTGGGGCAGCCCAGGGAGCGGAAAAAGTATGTTTTCCTGCATTCTGGCAAAAGCCCTGACCCGCGACAAGCGGAAAGCGGTCATCATCAATGCGGAAATCAGTGTTCCTATGCTTCCGGTGTGGCTGCCGGAGCAGATCATTCAGACCAATGCCTCTGTGGGGCAGGTACTGAGCAGCGTGGAAATTGATACCTCTTTGGTGGCAGGGCATGTTACCGTGCTCAAAAGTTATCCCTTCATTGGCGTGATGGGCTATGCTGCCGGTGAAAATCCGTTGAGCTACCCGGAAGTCAAGTACGCCATGGTACTCCAGCTGGTCAACGCCGCCGCAAGGCTTGTGGATTTCGTCATTCTGGACTGTAGTTCCAATATGACGAATGTGTTCACGCCTGCCGCCATTGAGTCAGGGGATCTGGTCATTCGCATCCTGACGCCTGATCTCAAGGGCGTTAACTACTTAAAGGCCCATCAGCCCTTGTTGGGAGACGGGCGTTTCCACTACGATCAGCACATGACCTTTGCTGGTATGGCCCGCCCCTTCCACGCGCTGGATGAGATGGGCCATATCATCGGCGGGTGGGATGGCCTTCTGCCTTATGGCAAGGAGATCGACCGCTGCGCCACCGAAGGCGGGATGTTCCAGGCCATCAAATACTGCAATCCCAAAAACACAGCTTCGCTCAACAAAGTTTTGGATGCTCTGGAACAAATGGAGCTGGCCGACCATGCCGCAGAGGATGATGAAAACGAAACCGAGCATTTTGAGGAGGAAACTGCCGATGAATAATCTCAATGACATTTTCTTCGCTCCTGCGGCCAACCAAGACCTTACCTATGAACAGATTCTGGAAGATGTACAGCGGTATTTTGCGGAAAACCACGCCGCCACGATTGCAGAGGCCGGCGATGGAAATACCGACCGCGCCTCCTCCCTTTTGAAAGAACTGATGGTGCAGTACATCGTCAAGCGAAAATACGCCATCGAGGGGCTGACCACGGAGGAACTGTGCGAGAAGCTCTATGAGGACATGGCCGGGTACTCCTTCCTGAAAAAGTGGATCTACAAACCCGGTATTGAGGAGGTCAACATCAATGCCTACAACGACATTGAGGTGATTGAAGCCGGCGGGCGCAGCGTTAAAATCCCGGACAAGTTTTCCTCTCCACAGCACGCTATTGATGTGGTCCGGCGTATGCTCAACGCCTGCGGCATGGTCATAGACGATACCATGCCCAGCGTGATCGGGTTTCTGGATAAGAATGTGCGTATCTCTGTGGATAAGACGCCGATTGTTGACCCGGAGGTGGGGATCAACGCTTCCATCCGTATCGTAAATCAACAGACGGTTTCTGCACAGAAGCTGCTGGACTCCGGCAGCGCAACAGCGGAAATGCTTCATTTTCTGACCGCCTGCATCCGCTATGGCGTATCCGTCTGCATTGCCGGGGCCACCGGCTCCGGCAAAACTACCATCATGGCATGGCTGTTGTCCCAGGTCCCTGACAACCGGCGCCTCATCACGATTGAGGAGGGCAGCCGCGAATTTGATCTGGTCAAGCGGGACGAACATGGAAACATTCTGAATTCCGTAGTCCATCTGCTCACCCGGCCCAGCGAAAATCCTTCCTTGAACATCAACCAGGACTTCCTGCTGGAGCGGGTCCTTCGTAAGCACCCGGATGTGATCGGCGTCGGTGAGATGCGGTCTGCAGCAGAAAGCCTGTCCGCTGCAGAAAGCTCCCGTACCGGCCATACTGTCTGCACCACAATCCACTCCAACAGCTGCGCTTCTACTTACCGGCGCATGATGACGCTCGCAAAGCGAAAATATATGATGGGCGATGATGTTTTGATGCAGATCATGGTCGAAGCCTATCCAATCATCGTGTTCACAAAGCAGCTGGAAGACCGAAGCCGTAAAATCATGGAGATCATCGAGGGGGAAGGCTGTGAGGGCGAACGGCTGATTTACCGCACCCTCTACTCTTATAGTCTATAAATTTCTCAACGACAACCATCTGCCGGAGAACGAGTTCTATGATGTAGTTATTTTTCCATATTTGAAGGCTGTCAAAGATTACTTTTCTGATGAATCGGCGCAGCACTATTCATTTGCTGCTATTGCTATGCATCGAATGCGTTTATGTATCTGCGACTATTTTCGCTCCCAAGCACGCCGCAAGCGTAATGCAGAAGTCATCAGCATTCATCTGGGCCTATACCCGGATGGTGTGCCGCTGGAAGAGGTGCTGCCGGGTCAGGACAGGCTCATGCAGGAATTTGAAATGCAGCAGATGCTTCATGACCTGGCTTCCCATGTTTCCGAACAACAGATGAAAATTGTCCGCATGAAGGGTTACGGCTATGGCATCAGGGAGATTTCCAGCCACGAAAAAATACCGATGAAACGCATCCAGGAACTTCTTGATGAGGTCCATGCTGTGTTTTTGAGGTTGTGCCACGAGTAACCATCCACTTACAAACAGAATGGAGGTCGAAGTATATGACGAAATCAAAAAAATCTATTGTGATGCACGGAGTACTCCTGCGTCCGCTGGTGATTGGGCAGGGCGCCCTTCTTCACGCTGGTGGTAAGATCTATCATACCTCCCGTGTGGTTGCCATCCACGACCAGTCGGATGATATGGTGCGCTTTGAAACGCTCAACTCCAATTACTGCCTCTCAATGGCCCCTTTTCCGCTGGCGGCCTGCAACCCGCTCCCGATGATGAGCCTGGCCGCGTGCGCGTAAAGCGGTTGTAAGAAGATACGGGGACAACAGAACTTGTCCTATATGTTTTGGGCCGTGACGGATTTTCCGCCACGGCCCTTTTTCGGAGGATTGTCATGGATGATCAAAAAACAATGGTAGTGTCCGTTCATGCCAAAGACTGTGTGGACTACCAGTGCCGCAGGTGTGGACAATGTTGCCGTCATATCAAGGATAGTTTGATGGTGGAGAGCCTGGATGCCTACCGGCTGGCAAACTATTTGCGTGGCCGTGATCCCAACATCTGCACCATAGACGATGTGTTGACCCGATACTGCGAGCCTATGCCTCTGACCCAAGAGTGCTTTCCCATCTTCATGCTGAAAACCACAGGGACGGATGATTCCTGTATTTTTCTGAAGGACGGGCTGTGCAGCATCTACGAGGCGCGCCCCCGGACTTGCCGGATCTATCCCTTTTCTGTAGGGCCTGGAGAGCGGGGCCGTGATTTTGAATACTGCCTCTGCTTTGACCGCAATCAGCAGTATCATTTCACCGGTGGAAAGGTCTCCGTCAAAGACTGGTTTTACTGCAATTTCCCCAGAATGGAGAAAGAGTATTTGAAACAGGAATATACCGCTATCACGGAAATCGGTAAGCGGATGCGCTCGATCTCTCCGGAACTGTGCAAACAGATGACCTTCCAAGTGCTGTTTTACCGATATTATAACTTCAATTTGGATCAGCCGTTCCTTGAGCAATACGAGCAGAACACCCGCCTGTTGTTAGAAAAACTTCGGCAATTCGAGTTGGAAAGGTAAGGTGCTGTTATGATGTATGCCTTGGAGCACCTGACCCGTCAAGGGCCAGAGCATCAGTGGAAGCAATATGCCGTCTGTGCGAATAAAGACCTTTTAGAACGGATTCGCCACAGTCAGCCCCGTCCAGAAGAATGGCGTGTCAGGCTATCTGTACAGCAGAGGAAAGAGGAGGCCGCATAATATGAAAAACCAATATCAGGAGCTGCGGAATCGCCAGCAGGAGGAAGTCAACGCTTTTCCCATGTTTTTTGCGTTCGATAAACAGCAGTTCGCAGAGGGAATGCGCCGGCTCGGCCTGCGCCCTTCCGACATGAATCAGGTGTATGCTATTGCTGGCACCGGTGGATTTTACCGCAAAAGCGATGCGCCGAAGCTGCATGAAATGTTTGCCCGGCACCGCAAGGAGCTTGAGGAGGCCATCGCCGCTGATACAGCTGGAGACAAGTTCATTTATGAAATGTTCCTGACTGAACTTTCCAACCACGAATACGGCTATACCGGCGATGTTCAAGACACGCTTGATGCCCTGGGTATCACGCCCCAATACATGGAGGCCATGCCTCAGCTGAAAGCTGGTTTGGACTTGGCCTGCCAAAAAGTAATGCAGAATGACTGTTTTTAAGGAGGCCATGTTATGGAGCAGCAACATTATTTCCCACCGCTTCATGGCGCTGTGGATTGTGAAAAATGCGAGGCTCGGGATTGCTGGTGCCGGGGAAAATCCCAACGGAACCGGCGTGATATGACCCCTGCATCTGGAAGGTGCCCCAGGCTGCCTGACCTCTGCGGTTTTGTAGAAAAAGAAGAACGCGAGCTGTATAAAGCGACTTTTATGCTCGTTCATGCAGAGTATGGCGTCGGTGGTCTGCATTTGACACTCACGATTCCCGGTCACAAGAGACATCGGAAGGTCTACCAGACCAAAAGCGGGTACTGGTACTGCAACCTGACCAGTGAGAAGGGCTGTCCGGAACGGCAGGCGTTGAATTTGGAGGGCTACCAGTCCAAAGAAGATATTCTGCGGCACATGAAAAGCCTTCAGACCGACTACTGCATTCTTCGCTGCAGTATGGAAGGTTTCACTGTCTAAACTGTACCAAGCTATACAAATGGAGGATGTCCATGAGCAAGCTGACCAAAAGAGAAATTCAGCTCCACGATCAGGCGGTTCGTCTCCTGCAGAAAGAACACCTTTCCCACGAAGATAAGCTTTTTATCTTTGAAAATTTTCGGGAAGACGCGGAGTACATCAATAGCAAGTCCGGTGCATTTTTTACTCCTTTTGGACTTGCCAACGATTTTACTCTCCAGATTCCATGCCTATACGGAAAGACGATCAGAATTATCGACCTGTGTGCTGGAATCGGCGTACTGAGCTATGCGGCACAGCTGGAATGTAGTGACCGTGGCCGCTGCTATGCCGATATTAGTCGTCCCAGGTCAGAAGCGCGCTGCCGTAGCCTTCCACGCCGCTCGTGGTTTGAGGGACAATTTCATGCCACTGCTCCACCTGAAGCTGCATCCCATACTTTCCTTTTTTCCATTCGCCATCCAGTTCCAGCTCTACCGCGTCTGTACGGGGCAGTTCGTAGCCGGTTGCCACAAACCGAATCAGATGGTCCTTGTGCCGGCGGGTAGACCTGGCTTCTTGGGGCACATCCTTGTCCGTGGTTTTTACACTGATGATGCAGAACTTATTTGCAGGATTATGGTAAATTGTCCCATCATAAGTTCCTCTATGGATCAAATCATTTTCCTCCTTTCTCATGCCGCCTTGGTATCAATTTTCACACTGAACCTTCGGGATTCTGAAACGGTTACATACTGCTCGTAAATATCAGGGTGGTCCAGCTTCAGCCGCATCAGATTGTCTTTGTCAATGCTGGACTTTCTCACCGGATTGTAAGTAACGATATAGTTCACCCCATCCTGTTGGCAAACGGCCTTGCAGCTCTTGCCCATTTCCGCAACCAGCGCCGCCTTCAGCCTCTTCATATCCGCCTCAATCTCCTTGCTACCCGCTTCCGTGAGTTTCTCCTGCTCCTGAAGCTGGAGATAGCGCATCAATTTGGCTGTCAGGCTCAAATCAAGCGTTACAACGGGGGCATCCTGATCCGCAGAGCCCGTATGCCGGCGCACGCTTTCAAGCACCAGATCACCATCCTCGGTATAGGGCGGAGGTGTCCTGGTAAGAACATGGTTTTCCCAGAAATACTGTTCCAGAAAAATCATCTCCTCCTCATAGGACTCGTCCCGCCGGATTTCACGAATAATGGTTTCGTCCTCATTGTTGCCATACAGGCAGCAGAAGAAGCAGCGGTCCAAATTCATGACGGCCATATAGTGCCGCCCTTGGGCTTCATAATAGACGGGAACGGTTTCTTCACCGTTTAGCCACCAGTTATCCCTTGCGTTGTAGTTTGTGGTTTTGATCTCCAGAATTGCGGTACTGCCATCCGGCAATTCCACAAAATAGTCCACATCGGCCAGCATCCACGAATACTGCGGGTGCTGGAACATTTTTTTGATCTGATAGATCTTGTACCTTGTGCGGTGTTGGAATATCTTCGCCACCAACGGCTCCAACAGGTGCCCCATTTCCAGGGCAACCCAGTTGTCCTCATTGTCTTCGACCGCTACGATATTCAGCTTGTCAAAGTAGAGGTCTCTTGCTGTCCGCCAAGGTGAAATTCCCAGCAGAGCCGCCACATCACTGCCGCCAATCCCTTTCCGGCGGTATGCAAGCCATTCCTCTTCGGACAGGCCCGCCGTTTCCACCAAAATTTGGGGTTGACTTCGTTTTTCGGCAGCCGCATTGCTCGCCGGCATCTTTAGCACCCCCTCCGTGTGCGGCGGGGAATAGCGTGTACTCGAATCATTGGACTATGGACTTGGCTGGATTTGGGCACCTTCTGATGCTGCCAGTTCTCCAAAGGCCATTTCCTTTTTGCCATAGGCTCCTGCCTTCGCTTTTTTACATTCATGCGTGATACCTGCCTTTCTGTAGTTTGATATATCCTCAAAGCCGTTTCCGGCATTTGGGCGACAAAAAAGCGAGCATGACAAAGGGCAAAACGCCTGTCGTTCATAGTTGCCTATGAACCAATGTCATCCTCGCTGATGGGGAAACCCCGAAAAATAAAAAAAGCCAGTAATATACTGGCCCAAATGGGCACAGCAATACTACTGGCACAAATACAATCTTAACTGCGTGTGCAATGCAAGGCTCTTGGTCTTGCGGTACAGATTTTCATCTGTATCCCAATGGGGAACGCACAAAAATCAATTACAAAGACAGGATAGCACAATATATTGATTTAGTCAAGAACAAATGTCTATATATAGTCTAACAGAAGAATTTTTTTACAAAAAATAGGCTGTGCAGAAAAACAGCCTTCTTGCCCTATTTATAGGGTGTACAGACATGGTGCCGGATTCCGTAGCCAGTCTGCACGCTCTTTTTGTACCTTGACAATTCTCATAACCTCTTTTATCGGAGTTATACAGGAGATGCGGATAGTGTGTTTGTGCGCGCCCACAACTTAAATGTCGCATAGCGGCAGCCTGAAAATACGCGGCGGAAAGCCCCGGCGCAGGAAATGGACGATGGAAGAGCCTTCACACTTCCCGATGAATTTAAGTGACTTCATTGTTTTTGTTGAAAACCTTTTCCTACAAATCGTAGGGGATATATGTAATTGCAAATAAAGGAGGGCAATTATGGAAAAAAGAAAACCCAATGACCTTTCACCAGATCAGTGCTTGGCGGTCGATACAGAATCGCTTTGCAAACTGCTCGACTGCGGGCGGCACACGGCCGTCCAGATCGGCGACCTGGCCCACGCCCGCATCACCATGAATTCTCGTGTCCTTTGGAGCGTTCAGCGAGTAAAGGAATACTTGTACGAGATCTCATGCTAACAGAGCCCTGCCCATTCCGGGCGCAGCAACACACAAAACATCGGGAGGTATCAGCCTATGCCAAAAGTTAGAAAAGACAACAAAGGCCGTAACCTGCGGCCAGGAGAGACACAACGCTCAGACGGCAGCTATATGTTTGTCTATAAGCTGGGCAAAAAGAAAAAGTACATCTATGATTTTGACCTTGCCAGTTTGCGAGCCAAAGAAAAAGTGCTCAACCGTGACAGCGATGACGGTATTCGTACCCAGGAGGCTATGAAAATTACCCTAAATGATATGTTCAAAGTCCTCATGGATACGAAAATTCAGTTAAAGGCTTCTACACGGGCGAATTACGAATATCTTTGGAACAACTATGTGAAGGACGAGCCGTTTGCTAACATCCCTCTGCCTAATATCCGAAAGAGCGACATCCTGACCTTTTACACGAAGCTTTTGAAAAAAGGCTTTGCAATCAATTCTCTGGAAAGCATCAATAACCTGATCCATCCCACGCTGGAATTGGCGGTCGATGATGATTACATCCGAAAAAATCCCAGCAAGGGCGTCTATCGCTCTCTCAAAACAGAGGGGGCCGGGGCACCCCCGAAGAAAAGAATCGCGCTGACTATGACACAGCAGAAGAACTTTCTTCGTTTCATTTCCAAGTCACCGATGTATAGCCACTGGCTGCCTGTCATGGTCGTGCTGCTCGGTACAGGAATGCGTGTTGCGGAATGTACTGGCTTAACTAAAAATGATGTGGATCTGGAGAGCAACACCATCTCTGTCAATCATAATTTGATTTACCGTGTGATTGATGGGAAAGCAGGTTTTCACATCAACACCCCTAAAACAACCAACGGCACCCGTACCATCCCGATCCTGTATCCGCAGGTTGCTGAACAGCTCCGCACATTGATTGAAGTCATGGACACCCTCTATCCGGAAGACCTTGTGATGAATGGGTATCACGGTTTCCTTTTTAGGAATCGGGAAGGTTACTTTCTCAGTGCCCATAATATCAACCGGGCCATCCAGCGTATTTCCATCGCCTACAACGCCGAAGAAATGGATCAGGCTGAACTGGAAGATCGTGAGCCGGAACTGCTGCCGCATTTTAGCGTACATAACATGAGACACACATTCTGCACGCGGCTCTGTGAAAGCACGAACGACATCAAGTTTATCCAGCAAGTGATGGGCCACGCTGATTTTTCCACAACTATGGATATTTATACGCATATTACGCAAGAAAACATGAGAGAAAAAGCAGAGGCAATCAAGGGCAATTTGGTGCTAATGTGAAAATTGCAAAAAAGGGCAAATCCGCATAAAAAACACGGATTTGCCCTTCATTTTGGCCCGTCTGAAGCCGTCTGATTTCAAGCAAAAGTTGTAGAAAAGTTGTAGTTGTAAGCCCTTTTTACTACATCTTGTGCCGTCCCACTTCATCAGGCACTATATATTGTGGAATTTTAGTCCAACGGCTTCATCGTGGGGAACAGGATGACATCGCGGATGGAATCCGTACCGCACAGCATCATGCTGCAGCGGTCGATGCCGAAGCCCAAACCGCCGGTGGGCGGCATGCCGTACTCCAATGCCATGACGAAGTCCTCGTCCATCATGTCGGCCTCCTCGTCGCCGTTGGCGCGCTTCTCCGCCTGCGCCTTGAAGCGCTCGTACTGGTCGATGGGGTCGTTCAGCTCGCTGAAGGCGTTGCCCATCTCGCAGCCGCAGATGAACATCTCGTACCGCTCGGTGAGGGCGGGCTGCTCGGGGCTGCGCTTGGCCAGCGGGCTGACCTCCACGGGGTACATGGTGATGAAGGTGGGCTGGATCAACGTCTCCTCCACCTTCTGGTCAAAGGTCTCGTACAGGGCGTTGCCCCAGGTATGGGGCACGCCTTCCATGTCCACGCCCACGCTCTTGGCCAGCTCCACGCCCTTGTCGGCGTCGCCGACACAGGCCATGAAGTCGGCGCCGGTGACGTTCTTCACGGCGTCCGCCATGGTCACGCGCTGCCAGCTGGGGGTCAGGTCGATCTCGTGGCCCAGCCACTGGACATGATAGGTACCCAGAATTTCCTTGGCGGCGCCGGAGAGGATGCCCTCCAGAATGTCCATCATGCCGTCCAGATTGGTGAATGCCTGATACAGCTCGCAGGTGGTGAACTCCGGATTGTGCTTGGTGTCCATGCCCTCGTTGCGGAAGATGCGGCCCACCTCGTAGACGCGCTCCATGCCGCCCACGATCAGGCGCTTCAGGTGCAGCTCCGTGGCGATGCGCATGTACATGTCGATGTCCTGGGCGTTGTGGTGCGTGATGAAGGGACGGGCGTTGGCGCCGCCGGCGATGGGGCTCAGCACCGGCGTCTCCACCTCCATGAAGCCCAGACCATCCAGATAGCGGCGCAGATAGGCCACGAACTTGCTGCGGATCTCGAAGTTACGCTTGCTCTCGGGGTTCATGATAAGATCCACGTACCGCTGACGGTAGCGGATCTCCTTGTCGGTAAGGCCATGGAACTTCTCGGGCAGGGGGCGCAGAGACTTGCTCAGCAGCGTGATCTCCCTGGCGCGGACGGACATCTCGCCCCGCTGGGTGCGGAACACCTCGCCCTTGACGCCCACAATATCGCCGATGTCGTATTTCTTGAAGCGGTTATAGTTGTCCTCATCCATCTCGTCCTTGCGGGCGTAGATCTGGATGCGGCCGGTCTTATCCTGCAGATCGCAGAAGGATACCTTGCCCATGCCGCGCTTGCTCATGAGGCGGCCGGCCACGGATACCTCGGTGCCCTCCATGGCGTCGAAGTTGTCTTTGATGTCCTGGGTGTGGTGCGTCACGTCGAATTTTGTGATCTGGAAGGGGTCGCGGCCCTCATCCTGCAGGGCCTTGAGCTTCTCACGGCGGATGCGCAGCAGTTCACCCAGGTCCTGCTGCTGTGTCTCGTTGCGGTTGGTTTCGTCTGCCATCTTGCAGCCCTCCTTTGTATATTGCCAATGCGGACGCACTGTGCGCCCTGCGTTCAGCGTTCGATCTTGTCGATGCGGTAGCGGATCACGCCGCGGGGCGCCTCTACCGCTACCTCCTCGCCGGCCTTGTGGCCCATCAGGGCCTTGCCGAAGGGGGAGTCCTCGCTGACAGCGCGGGACATGACGTCCGCCTCCTGGGAGCCCACGATGCGGTACACCGGCAGCTGCTTGCCGCCGGCCAGCTCCGTCACGGTAACGACACTGCCGATGGTGATCTTGTCGGACTCCTCCGTCTCATCCACGATCACCGCGTGCAGCAGAATGTCCTCCAGCTCCGCGATGCGGGAATACAGCTTGCCCTGCTCGTTTTTCGCCTCGTCATACTCGCTGTTCTCGCTGAGGTCGCCGAAGCCGCGGGCCTCCTTGATGAGCTCCGCCACCTCATCGGCGCGGGTGGTCTTGCTGTAATCCAGCTCCTGCTTCAGCTCGTCGTAGCGGGCCTGACTCATTTTGAATTCTTTTGCCATGCTGCACATTCCTTTCTATTGGTAAGATGCCCCTTTACAGACAAAATACGCACAATATATCACGTTGCATTATAGTAAGTTTCCCCCCGCCTGTCAAGCGCGGGAAGTCACCGAAACCACATGAATTTCTGATGGCTCCCATTGCTCCGCTGCGGTCAGCGCCGCCAGCAGCTGCTCCGTCACCGGCCACGGTCCCAGCCCCGGCGCCGCGTAAGTCACCTGCTGGCGCGCGGCGCAGTCCGGTCCCAGGTACACTGCCGCATCCTGCTTCTCCGGTGCGGGGCCCAGATGCACCGTCACCGCCGGCGTATGGCCGCAGCACCCTGCCGCCAGACCGTACTGCGCCAGCAGCCATCGCTCCAGTCCCGTCTGGCCGGAGGGCTCCAGCGCCACGTACCGCGCCCGCCGGGCCAGCACCTGCGCGGCGCGCCGGGCCGCCGCGCCGTCCTCCCCTGTGTGCAATCGCACCGCCTGGCCCCGCAACCCCCGGGGGCATACGCAGTCCAGCAGCTCCCCCAGCTTGCAAAGCCGCAGGGCCTGCACCGGCGGCGGCCGGATGCCGTATTTTGCCGCCGCGGCCTGCCACGCATCGTCCTCGAATACCGCCGTTTTCACGCCGCACTGCGCCATCCGCCGCAGCAGGCGGCGGACGCCCCGGCGCCGCAGCAGGCCCTGCCCCGCCGTCAGCACCCAGAACGGCACGCCGCCGATGGTCTCCCGCGTCAGCGCCGTGCGCCGTCCCTGCCGGATATAGCCGTACATATCCCGCCTCCACGCAAAAAAACTCTGCATCATGGTATGATGCAGAGTTTTTGCATATGTCTTTCTTACCAGCGGGCGATGTACCCGGGCAGGTAGTCCAGCGGGTTCTGGTTGACGCCGTTGATCATCACCTCGTAGTGCAGATGGGGGCCGGTGGAGTTGCCGGTGGAGCCGGTGATGCCCACCGTATCGCCCTGCGTCACCATGTCGCCCACGCTGACGGACACGGAGCTGAGGTGGGCGTACAGCGTGGTGTAGCCGCCGCCGTGGTCCAGCACTACGTAGTTGCCATAGCCGCTGCCGCCGTAGGAGCCGTACACCACGGTCTTGGCGATGATGACCTTGCCGCTCTTGGTGGCCAGAGCCGCGCTGGTGGTGCCCACGCCGCCGATGTCCACGCCGCGGTGGTTGGTGCTGCCGATGCCGCCGGGGGACACACGTCCGCCCATGGGGGACGTAATGATCTTACTGGTGGTAACGGGCCAGATGAAGCCGCCGGGGCTGGGGGGCACGTCCGACGTCTCCAGCAGCTTTTTGATCTGGGCCTCGATCTCCTGGGCCTCCTTCTCCTCGGCGGCGGCCAGCTCCTCGTAGCCCTTCTGGGTGGCGGCGTACTCGGCGATCAGCGCCGCGGCCTCGTCCACCTTCTTCTGCAGCTCATCCTGCTGCTGGGCCAGCAGCTGCTCCTGCTCCTCCATGGCGGCCTTCTCCGTCTTGATGTTCTCACGGGTCTGGCGGATGGCTTCCATCAGGCTGCGGTCGTACTCCGCCACCTCGTTGACAAATTCCAGCCGGCTCAGCAGGTCGGAGATGCTGGTGGCCTTGAACAGTACCGACCAGTAGGACAGGCTGCCCCGCTCCTCCTCGCTGCGCACCTGCTGGCAGAAGAGGGCGTACTGCTCCTCCTCCATCTCCTGATAGACCTGGATCTGCTCCGCGTACAGGTCGATCTGAGCCTTGGTGTCATCGATCTCCTCCATCAGCAGTTGATTCCGCTGGTCCAGGAGGGTCTTGGTGCCCATGACGTCCTCTTTCTTGGACTTGGCGTCGGCGATCTGCTTCTGGAGCTCGGCGATACGATCCTTCTTCTCCTGCTTCTTCCGCTCCAGCTCGTCCATCTCGGCCTGACGCTGGGCCGCTTCCTCCGCCTTCTTCTGCTCCTCGGCGGCCTGATCCTCCTCGCTCTTGGTGGCATAAGCCCGCTGCACGGTACCCACCGCCGTCAGCGACAGCACCAGCAGCAGGGCCAGCGCGCCGCATAGAAGGCGTTTTCCTTTTTTCATAGCTCTCCCTCCGTTCATCAGACCCGCAGGAACCGCCGGATGGCTGTCAGGCTGCCGCCCACGCCCACCAGGATGCCCGCGCCCAGGAATACCAGCGCCACCGGCTGCCATATCTGCTCAAAGGGGATCACCGTCAGGATCTGCAGGCTGTCGGAGGTGCCGATGCCCCGGGCCACGGCGGTATACAGCAGCCACTGAAGGCCGAAGGCGATGACGGCGCTGAACAGGCCCAGCAGCAGCCCCTCGAACACGAAGGGCCAGCGGATGAACCCGTTGGTGGCGCCAACCATCTTCATGATGGCGATCTCGTCACGCCGGTCGAATGTGGTCAGTTTAATGGTGTTGGAGATGATGAACACCGACACCAGCAGCAGAATGGCGATGAGGGCGATGCTGATGATGCTCGCCACGTTGCGGGCCGTGGTGAAGCCCTCGGCCACCGCCTGATCGGCGCGGGCCTTGGCGATGCCCGTCACCTGCTCCACCGCCGTCTTGGTCTCCATGATGCGATCCGGGTCGGTGACATGGATAACATATCGGTGGCGGAACACATCTGCCGGCAGGTCGCCGTACAGCTCGTCGCCGTCGTACTTCTCGATATAGTTCTCCTTGGCCTCATCCCGCGACATGAACGTGCAGTCCGCCACGTTGTCCACCTTTTCCAGCTGGGCTTGCAGGTCCCGGGCCTGTGTCTCCGTCAGGGAGTCGTCCACGAAGGCCACCACCGCGTTCTCCTGCTGGAGATCCGATAGATTCTCGTTGGCGTTGTAGGCCACCAGTGTAAAGGTACCCATAATGAGGAGACAGGCCACACTGATGCCGATGGCGGCAAAGGACATGAACCCGTGGGAGAACATGTTCCCCGCGCCCTCCTTGATGAAAAATCGAAAATTATATTTCATGCCTTACACCTCATAGCTTCCCATACCATCGCCGATAACGCGGCCCTCATGGAGCAGGATGATCCGCTTGTTGAAGCGGTTCACCAGCCCTCGCTCGTGGGTCACCACGATGACGGTGGTACCCAGCGCGTTGATGCGCTCCAGCAGGGTCATGATCTCCAGTGAGCGGGCGGGATCCAGATTGCCGGTGGGCTCGTCGGCCACAATGGTGCTGGGGTTGTTCACCAGCGCCCGGGCGATGGCCACGCGCTGCTGCTCGCCGCCGGACAGCTCGTCGGGATAGCGGTTCTCCTTGTCCGCCAGACCTACCAGCTCCAGCACGTAGGGAATGCGCTCCCGCAGGGCTTTGGGCGATGCGCCCACGGCCCGCATGGCCAGCGCCAGATTGTCGTACACCGTCTTGTTGGCGATGAGGCGGAAATCCTGGAAGATCACGCCGATAGTCCGGCGCATGTAGGGGATCTGCCGCTCGGAGATGCGGCTCATGGAAAAGCCGTTGACCATCACGCGGCCCGAGGTGGGCACCACCTCACCGGTCAGCAGCTTGATGATGGTGGACTTGCCGGAGCCGGAGGGCCCCACGAGGAACGCGAACTCCCCATCGTCCACGGTGAAGGACACGCCGTTCAGGGCATGTGTCCCGTTGTCATATATTTTTTCAGCGTCTATCAAACGGATCATAACTCTGCTCCTGTTCGTCAAAATGCAACATCTTGTGGCTTGTTTCGAGCTTCTTTCATTATATATAAATGGTTACAAAATGGCAACAGGAAAGATATGAATATTTCCTTAAATTCCCCCACCGCTTTTTCGACGCGTTTCCCTGTCCGTGGGTTCCCGCAGGGGGATATTTCCGGTGAAAAAACAGCACCTGCGGGGCCCGCAGGTGCTGTTTTTTATGTAAACTTATTGGCGTTACGCGTCAATGCCGCGGCTGGTCAGGTACTTCTTGACCATCAGCGCCACCTTGAAGGTAATGGCATCGTCGAATTCCCGCAGATCCAGACCCGTCAGCTTCTTGATCTTCTCCAGACGGTACACCAGGGTGTTGCGGTGGACGAACAGCTTCCGCGCCGTCTCAGACACGTTCAGGTTGTTCTCGAAGAACTTGTAAATGGTGAACAGCGTCTCCTGATCCAGCGCGTCGATGGGGTTCTTCTTGAACACCTCCTGCAGGAACATCTCGCACAGGGTGGTGGGCAGCTGGTAGATCAGGCGGCCGATGCCCAGATTCTCGTAGTTGATGACGTAGCGTTCGGTGTCGAACACCTTGCCCACCTCGATGGCGATCTGGGCCTCCTTATAGCTCTTGGCCAGGTCCCGCAGGTGCAGAGCCAGCGTGCCGATGCCCACAAAGACGCAGCTCTCGCCGTCGATGCGCAGAGCCTCCTCAATGCGCTGGGCCACGGCCTCCAGATCCTTGGCGGTGGCGTTCTCGTCCATCTGGTGGATCAGGGCCACATCCTGCTCGCCCACACTGATGACGAAATCGTTCTGGCGGTCCGGGTACAGGCCCTGGATCACGTCCACAGGCACCGTCTCCAATCGCTCGTCCACCGGTCGGACCACGAAGACGCCACGGGCCGTCTCCGCCGCCACGTGCAGCTCCTTGGCCCGCATGTAAATATCACTGATCAGAATGTTGTCGGAGATGATGTTCTTGATGAAGGAACCCTTGTCGTGCTTCTCCTCATAATAGCTCTTGGCCGCGTTCAGGGACACCGCCGCCATGGAACATACCGTCCGGCTCATGCTGTCGTCGCCGCTGGCAAACACCGCGTAGTCAAAGTGACTGCTCCAGCTGGGCAGTGCCTTGAACGTCCGGCCCTCCAGCGTGATGCAGGCGCCCTCGGCGGCGGCGATGGGCTCCACGTATTTGGTCCACTTTTTGCCGATGCCCGTCAGTTCGCTGCATGCAATAACGGTACCCTCCGCGTCAAGGACGCCGATGGTGCGGTCCGTTGTCTCCTTGAACTGCAATACAACATTCTGAAAAATTCTTCCCGACATAACGACTCCTCCTGCGAGCCTCGCGTAGGTATTTTGTGCAATCTGTCAAGCCGATGCCCCTATTATATCGTCATAGTGACGATTTTGCAAGTGTTTTTTTCTCTTTTTAACAAAATATCTATCGATATTTTTACAGTTCTGTCTAAAAAATCACAATCCGGCGGTACACCGCAGTGATGCCGTCTCCTCCGCCGTCAGTTCTCTCCAACCTCCGATGGGCAGCGCCGCATCCAGCGTCAGCGGCCCCATAGACAGCCGCTTCAGGTACAGCACCGGTGCGCCCCTGGCCGCCAGCATCCGCTTCACCTGGTGGAACTTGCCCTCCCGCAGGGTCACAATGCACGTTCCCTCCGCCAGCGGCTCCAGTCCCGCCGGCAGGCACATCAGTCCATCGCCCAGGGTCATCCCCGCGGCAAAGGCGTCCACATCCGCCTGATCCAGCGGGCCATCCACGCGGGCGAAATAGCGTTTGTCCACGTGGTATTTGGGGCTCAGCAGCCGGTGGGCCAGCTCTCCATCGTCCGTCAGGAGCAGCAGGCCCTCCGTGTCCTTGTCCAGCCGCCCTACCGGCGACAGTCCCCGTTTCCGCAGTTCCGGCGGAAGCAGATCCAGCACCGTCCGCTGCCGGCTGTCCTCGGTGGCGGTCAGCACGCCGGCAGGCTTGTGCAGCATCACGTAGGTATATTTTTGCAGCCGCACCGGCTCGCCGCCTACGGTAATGACCGCTGTCTCCGGCTCTACCTTCTCCTCGGCGGAGGTCGCGGCAGCGCCGTTGACCCGCACCTGCCCCTGCCGCACCAGCTGCTTGACCTCCCGCCGCGACCAGCGGCCCGTAGCCGCCAGCACCTTGTCCAAACGTTCCATGCCGCCCTCCTGTGGTCATTTTTCCGATTATATCATATCCGTGCCCAACCGCCAATATAAATTAGCGAGAGGTGATGAGCTTGTACGTCATTCATATGCGCTTTACACGCCGAAAAATTCTGCTGGCCGCGGCGGCGCTGGTACTTGTCACCGGCATGGCCCTGCTGCTGGCCGGCTGCTTCCGCAGCGCCGCGCCCCGTGAAGCGGTGACGCTTGCCACCAACGAGCAGCGGGTAGCCTATCTGGAAAGTCTGGGCTGGCAGGTGCTGCCGGAGCCGGTGGCCACCATGGACCTCCAGCTGCCGGAGGACCTGAAGGCGCAATGGGGCGACTACCTGAAGCTCCAGACACAGCAGGGCATGCCCATGGCTGACTGCGCCGGTCAGGTAGTGCGCCGCTTCACCTACACTGTTACCAACTACCCTGATGTACCGGACGGGGTGCAGGTGAATCTGTTCACCTGTGGAGACCGGCTGGTGGGCGGCGACATCATCGCCACCGGTGAAAACGGCTTCCAGACCGGGCTGACCTTCCCTGAGAAGTAGGTACTTCCCAGCGGACGCGGGGCGGCACGGCGCAAACGCGGGCGGGGTACACAACGCGGATACGATGCGCGAAATGCAGATGCTGCGGCCGGCGCAAGCCTCCCCGTCCAAAGCGGGCCTCCTGCGTCCCAGATGCGAAAAGAGAGACACGCTTGCGCGTGTCTCTCTTCTTTAGATCATCTGATCCGTGACCTTCGGCGGGAAATTACTCCTCGATGGCGATGACGACGCCGGAACCGACGGTACGGCCACCCTCACGGATAGCGAAACGCAGACCGTTCTCGATAGCGATGGGGGTGATCAGCTCAACCTTCATGTCGACGTTATCGCCGGGCATGCACATCTCAACGCCCTCGGGCAGAGTGATGACGCCGGTCACGTCGGTGGTACGGAAGTAGAACTGGGGACGATAGTTGTTGAAGAAGGGGGTATGACGGCCACCCTCGTCCTTGGTCAGAACGTACACCTGACCGGTGAACTTGGTGTGGGGATGGATGGAACCGGGCTTAGACAGAACCTGGCCGCGCTCGATCTCGGTCTTCGCAACACCACGCAGCAGGGCGCCGATGTTGTCGCCGGCCTCAGCGTAGTCCAGCAGCTTGTGGAACATCTCGATACCGGTAACGGTGGTCTCACGCTTCTCATCGGACAGACCGACGATCTCGACCTTCTCGTTCAGGTTCAGAATGCCACGCTCCACACGGCCGGTAGCAACGGTACCACGGCCGGAGATGGTGAACACGTCCTCAACGGGCATCAGGAAGGGCATATCCTCCTTGCGGTCGGGGGTGGGGATCCAAGTGTCAACAGCGTCCATCAGCTCCTTGATGCACTGATACTCGGGAGCGTTGGGATCGGTGGACTCGGAAACCAGAGCGTTCAGAGCGGAACCACGGATGATGGGGGTCTCGTCGCCGGGGAAGCCGTAGAAGTCCAGCAGCTCGCGGACTTCCATCTCCACCAGCTCCAGCAGCTCCTCGTCGTCGACCTGATCGCACTTGTTCAGGAAGACCAGCACGGAGGGCACGTTCACCTGACGAGCCAGCAGCAGGTGCTCACGAGTCTGAGCCATGGGGCCGTCGGAGGCGGCGATGACCAGGATGGCGCCGTCCATCTGAGCAGCACCGGTGATCATGTTCTTGATATAGTCGGCGTGGCCCGGGCAGTCAACGTGGGCATAGTGACGCTTGGCGGTCTCGTACTCAACGTGAGCGGTGTTGATGGTGATACCACGCTCGCGCTCTTCGGGAGCCTTATCGATGGAAGAGTAATCGGTGTACTCAGCGCCGCCCTGCATCGCCAGATACTTGGTGATCGCAGCGGTCAGAGTGGTCTTACCATGGTCGATATGACCGATGGTACCGATGTTAACATGGGGCTTTGTTCTTTCAAATTTCTGCTTAGCCATTTGAAATGATCCTCCTTAACAGTTTTGTATCATGTGTTGGGCAGCACTAACAATCTAACACTGCCATTTTACAGTATTCACGCGGGAAAATCAATTGTAAATTACGGTTTTATAAATTTTCCCGGCCGGTGCGCTTGCTGATCAGCTTTTCCTGCAGGCTCTTGGGCAGCTCGATGTAGTGGCTGGGCTCCATGGTGTACTGGCCGCGGCCCTGAGTACGGGAGCGCAGGTCAGTGGCGTAGCCGAACATCTCTGCCAGAGGCACGAAGGCGTCGATCTGCTGTGCGCCGGAGCGCATCTCGTAGCCCTGGATCTGTCCGCGGCGGGAGTTGATATCGCCGATGACATCGCCCATATACTCGTCAGGCACGATGACGCAGACTTTCATGATGGGCTCCAGCAGCGTGGGATCGGCCTTGCGCATGGCCTCCTTGAAGGCCATGGAGCCGGCGATCTTAAACGCCATTTCGGAGGAGTCCACCTCGTGGTAGGAGCCGTCGAACAGCGTGACCTTCACGTCCACGACGGGATAGCCCGCCACGACACCGGCCAGCATGGCGCCCTGAATACCGGCATCGATGGCCGGAATATACTCCTTGGGAATGGCGCCGCCCACCACAGCGTTGACAAATTCGTAGCCCTTGCCGGACTCGTTGGGCTCCACATGGATCTTGACGTGACCATACTGGCCCTTACCGCCGGACTGGCGGGCATACTTGGTGTCCTGATCCACGGCCTTGCGGATGGTCTCCTTGTAGGCCACCTGAGGTGCGCCTACGTTGGCCTCCACCTTGAACTCGCGGAGCAGACGGTCCACGATGATCTCCAGATGCAGCTCGCCCATACCGGCGATGATGGTCTGACCCGTCTCCTCGTCCGTGTAGGTACGGAAGGTGGGGTCCTCCTCGGCCAGCTTGGCCAGGGCAACGCCCATCTTCTCCTGGCCGGCCTTGGTCTTGGGCTCGATGGCCACGCGGATCACAGGCTCGGGGAACTCCATGGACTCCAGGATAATGGGGTTCTTCTCATCGCACAGCGTGTCGCCGGTGGTGGTGTTCTTCAGACCCACCACGGCGGCGATGTCGCCGGAGTAGACGGACTCGATATCCTCGCGGTGATTGGCGTGCATCTGCAGGATGCGGCCCATACGCTCGCGCTTGCCCTTGGTGGCATTGAGGACAGAGGAGCCCGTGGTCAGCGTACCGGAGTACACGCGGAAAAAGCTCAGACGGCCCACATAGGGGTCGGTCATGATCTTAAAGGCCAGCGCGGCGAAGGGCTCGTCGTCGGAAGACTTGCGCTCCTCCTCCTCGTCGGTCCTGGGGTTGACGCCCTTGATGGCAGGAACGTCGGTGGGTGCGGGCATGTAGTCCACGATGGCGTCCAGCAGCTTCTGTACGCCCTTGTTGCGATAGCTGGAGCCGCAGACCACGGGCACCATCTTCACGGCGCAGGTGGCCTTGCGGATGGCGGCGCGGATCTTGGCGGTGGGGATCTCCTGACCCTCCAGATACATCTCCATGATCTCGTCATCGAACATGGAAACGGCATCCAGCAGCTTCTCGCGGTACTCGTTGGCCAGATCCATCATGTCCTCGGGGATGGGCTCCACGCGCATGTCCTTACCCAGCTGATCGTAGTAGATATCGGCATCCATCTCCACCAGATCGATGATACCCTTGAAGGTATCCTCCTTCCCGATGGGGAGCTGGATGGGGACGGCGTTGGCCTTCAGACGGTCATGCACCATGTCCAGCACGTGGTAGAAGTCCGCGCCGGTGATATCCATCTTGTTGACGTAGATCATACGGGGGACATGGTAGTGATCGGCCTGACGCCACACCGTCTCGGACTGCGGCTCAACACCGCCCTTGGCGCACATTACGGTGACGGAACCGTCCAGCACGCGCAGAGAACGTTCCACCTCCACAGTAAAGTCCACGTGGCCCGGGGTGTCGATGATGTTGATGCGGGTCTGGGGGAACTGATCCTTGGAGCCCTTCCAGTAGCAGGTGGTAGCGGCGGAGGTGATGGTGATACCACGCTCCTGCTCCTGCTCCATCCAGTCCATGGTCGCGGTGCCCTCGTGCGTTTCGCCCAACTTGTAATTCACGCCCGTGTAGTACAGAATACGCTCTGTGGTAGTGGTCTTTCCTGCATCAATGTGGGCCATGATGCCGATATTTCTCGTATTCTCCAGTGTTACCTTTCTCGGCATACCGTTCTCCTTCTCAAATCGTAATTTGGGTTACCAACGGAAGTGGGCGAATGCCTTATTGGATTCGGCCATCTTGTGGGTATCCTCGCGCTTCTTCACGGCGCTGCCGGTGTTGTTGGCAGCGTCCATGATCTCGCCTGCCAGGCGCTCGGCCATGGTGCGCTCGCCGCGGGCGCGGGAGTAGGCAGTCAGCCAGCGCAGACCCAGGGTCTGACGACGGGCGGGACGGACCTCCATGGGGACCTGATAGGTGGCGCCGCCGACACGGCGGGCCTTGACTTCCAGGCTGGGCATGATGTTTTCCATCGCCTGGGTGAACACTTCCAGAGGCTCTTTCTCGGTCTTTTCCTTGATAATATCAAAGGCGCCGTAGACGACCTTCTGGGCGACGCCCTTTTTACCGTCCAACATGATGCTGTTGACCAGCTTGGTCACCAGCACGGAGTTGTACATAGGATCGGGCAAGATCTCTCTCTTGGGAACATTACCTCTTCTGGGCACTATGCTTCCCTCCTTCATAAAAATATGATTTCATAGGTACTCAACAGCCGCGGTCCGGCTGTTGTACGGCCTGCCAAAGAGGTACATTATAAATATAATGAGAAACCTTTTGGCAAAGCTCAGAGATGCAAGGCTTACTTGCTCTTGGGGCGCTTTGCGCCGTACTTGGAGCGGGCCTGCATACGGCCGGAGACGCCCTGGGTATCCAGAGTACCGCGGATGATGTGGTAACGGACGCCGGGGAGGTCCTTGACACGGCCACCGCGGATCATGACGACGGAGTGCTCCTGCAGGGAGTGGCCCACGCCGGGGATGTAAGCGGTGACTTCGTAGCCGTTGGTCAGACGCACACGGGCGATCTTACGCAGAGCGGAGTTGGGCTTCTTGGGGGTCGCAGTTCTGACGGCAGTGCAGACGCCGCGCTTCTGAGGGGAGCTGAGGTCAGTCTCCTTGTTCTTCAGCGTGTTCAGGCCCTTCTGCATGGCGGGAGAATTGGACTTGTAGGTGCTCTTCTTGCGGCCCTGCTTGACCAGCTGGTTAAAAGTAGGCATTTGGTTTCTCCTTTCTCAAAAATTTCTTGGGATGCTTCCCTATATTTTCCACGGAACAAACGGAGTTTATTCCGGCTGGAAACTCATTGCGCCACAATGGCCACCGCGGCGGCGGCCACGGCGATGCCGCAGGCCCTGCCCAGCTGCTGCATGGTCAGGGAGCAGTCGGCGCTGACGCCTTTCTCGCGGCACAGCGCCAGCAGCGGCTCCGTCAGGGCGGGGTCCGCGTCGCAGGCCAGATAGACCTGTCGGGCCGTGCCCTGTGTGACGGCTCTCCGTGTCTGCTTGAGGCCTACTACCTTTTCCTTTGCAGTCAGCTCTCCGGCCACGGATGACGCCCTCCTGTCATGGCATAACAAATCCCGCGGACGATCCCGCGCAATTTGAAATTATAGCATAGGGCGGGGCAAGCGTCAAGTAGGATCGGCACAAAAATTTGTGTAGTTCACTGAAATTTTCCCGTGAAAATACGGCGTTTTCACGAAAGCACCCCTCCGCCGGCCGGCGGAGGGGCGCTTGGATGTGGTCAGGGGTGCTTACTCCTCGTCACTGCGGGGATCGCTGTCGGCGGGCTCTGCCGTCTGTGCAGGAGTCTCATCCTCCACGGGACCGGCGGACGCGGCGTAGACGTTCTCCACCGCCTCCTCCTCGGCCTCCACGTCGGGGACCAGCTCCTCCGCCAGCTTGCGGTAGGCCGTCAGGCCGGCACCGGCGGGGATGAGTTTACCGATGATGACGTTCTCCTTCAGACCCACCAGATGGTCCACCTTGCCCTTGATGGCGGCCTCGGTCAGGACCTTGGTGGTCTCCTGGAAGGACGCGGCGGACAGGAAGGAATCGGTGGCCAGAGACGCCTTGGTGATACCCATCAGCAGCTGGGTGCAGGTGGCCTCCTGCAGGGGCTCGCCGTCCTCGCGGACCTCGCCGTTGGCGATGCGCTGACGCACGGCGGCATTGGCATCCTCCACCTCCAGCACGTCGGCCATGGCGCCGGACAGCAGGGTGGTGTCCCCTGCCTCCTCCACGCGGACCTTGCGCATCATCTGGCGGACGATGACCTCGATATGCTTGTCGTTGATGTCCACGCCCTGCTGACGGTAGACCTTCAGGACCTCCTGGATCAGGTAGTTGTGGACCGCGGAAGCGCCGCGGATACGCAGCACATCGTGGGGGTTCAGGGCGCCCTCCTGGATCTGGCGGCCCTTCTCGATGACCTCGCCGTCCTTCACCAGCAGGCCGGTATGGGGCGTGGAGTAGGTGCGGGTATCACCGTCATCGGCGGTGACGATGATGTTCAGCAGGCTGCCCTTGGCAGCCTCCTCGAAGCGGACCTTACCGCTGATCTCGGACAGGGTGGCCATCTTCTTGGGCTTGCGGGCCTCGAACAGCTCCTCCACTCGGGGAAGACCCTGGGTGATGTCGCCGCCGGCCACGCCGCCGGTATGGAAGGTACGCATGGTCAGCTGGGTACCGGGCTCGCCGATGGACTGCGCCGCGATGATGCCGACGGCCTCGCCGGGGCCCACAGGCTTGCTGGTGGCCAGGTTCATGCCGTAGCATTTGGCGCAGATACCGCTGTGAGCGCGGCAGGTCAGCACGGTGCGGATCTCGGCGGAGTGGATGTCGAAGGATTCCAGCAGCGCCGCGTCGCTCTCGGTCATCATGTGATCCTTGGAGATCAGCACCTCGTCGGTGCCGGGCTTCAGGATGTCGTTGACCGGGAAGCGGCCCTTGATGCGCTCGGAGAACTTCTCGATGACCTGACCGCCCTCGCTGATCTCGGACACCAGGATGCCCTTGGCAGCGCCGCAGTCGGCCTCACGGATGATGACGTCCTGGCAGACGTCCACCATGCGGCGGGTCAGATAACCGGAGTCGGCGGTACGCAGAGCCGTATCGGCCAGACCCTTGCGGGCGCCTCGGCTGGAGGTAAAGTATTCCAGCACGCTCAGGCCCTCACGGAAGTTGGCCTTGATGGGGATCTCGATGGTCTTACCGGCGGTGTTGGCCATCAGGCCGCGCATACCGGTAAGCTGACGGATCTGCTTCATGGAGCCGCGGGCGCCGGAATCCGCCATCATGAAGATGGGGTTGTACTTGTTCATGTTGGCCGTCAGGGCATCGGTGACATCGGCGGTGGTCTTTTCCCACTCGCGGACCACCAGCTTGTAGCGCTCCTCATCGGTGATGAAGCCCATGTTGTACTGGTCCTCGATGTCCACCACGCGCTGCTCCGTCTCGGCGATCAGCTCATACTTGGCCTTGGGCACCGTCATGTCCGCGATGGAGATGGTGATGGAGCCGCGGGTAGAGTACTTGTAGCCGGTGGCCTTGATGTTGTCCAGCACCTCGGCGGCGATGGTGAAGCCGTACTGGTTGATGGTGCGGTCCACGATCTTGCCCAGCAGCTTCTTGCCGCAGGTCTCAGTGATCTCGTAGTCGAAGAACTTGTCGGTAGGCTTGCCGTCCTCGTCGAGGCGCTTCACAAAGCCCAGATCCTGAGGGATGTTGCGGTTGAAGATGATGCGGCCCGCAGTGGCACGCACCACATGGGTCACTTTTTCGCCGCCCAGCTCCTTGGTGACGCGGACCCAGACGGGCTGGTGGATGCCGATGATGTGCTCGTTATGAGCCATCAGCACCTCGTCCTCATCGCGGTAGATGTTCAGATGGACATTGGCCCTCTCCTCGTCGGTGAGCTCGTCGTAGGTCCTGCCGGCCAGAGCGAAGTCGATACCCTCCGGCCAGTACTCGTCGTTGTCCATCTGGGACACGCCGTTTTCGAAGCGCTCAAAGGTCAGGTAGTAGGAGCCCAGCACCATATCCTGGGTAGGCACGGTGACGGGGCCGCCGTCCTGGGGACGCAGCAGGTTGTTGGCCGACAGCATCAGCAGACGGGCCTCGGCCTGGGCCTCGGCGGACAGGGGAACATGGATAGCCATCTGGTCGCCATCGAAGTCGGCGTTGAAGGCCGTGCAGTTCAGGGGGTGCAGCTTCAGGGCGCGGCCCTCCACCAGCACCGGCTCAAAGGCCTGAATGCCCAGACGGTGCAGCGTAGGCGCACGGTTCAGCATGACGGGATGGTCCTTGATGATCTCGTCCAGCGCGTCCCACACCTCGGTACGGCCCTTGTCCACCATCTTCTTGGCGGACTTGATGTTGTTGGCAGAGCCGTCCTCCACCAGCTTCTTCATGATGAAGGGCCGGAACAGCTCCAGTGCCATCTCCTTGGGCACACCGCACTGGTAGATCTTCAGCTCGGGGCCGACACAGATAACGGAACGGCCGGAGTAGTCCACGCGCTTGCCCAGCAGGTTCTGGCGGAAGCGTCCCTGCTTGCCCTTCAGCATATCGCTGAGGGACTTGAGGGCGCGGTTGTTGGCGCCGGTGACGGGGCGGCCGCGGCGGCCGTTGTCGATGAGGGCGTCCACCGCCTCCTGCAGCATGCGTTTCTCGTTGCGGACGATGATGTCGGGGGCATTCAGCTCCATCAGGCGCTTGAGGCGGTTGTTGCGGTTGATGACGCGGCGGTACAGGTCGTTCAGGTCGGATGTGGCGAAACGGCCGCCGTCCAGCTGGACCATGGGCCGGATCTCCGGCGGGATGACCGGCAGGACGTCAATGATCATCCACTCCGGCTTGTTGCCGCTGAGGCGGAAGGCGTCCACCACCTCCAGGCGCTTGACGATACGCGCCTTCTTCTGACCGGAGGTGGTCTTCAGCTCCGCATGGAGCTGCTCGCTCAGCTGCTCCAGATCAATTTGCTGCAGCAGCTTCTTCACGGCCTCGGCGCCCATGCCGGCGTCGAAATCGTCCTCGTACTTTTCCCGCATGTCGCGGTATTCCTTCTCAGACAGGATCTGGTTCTTGATGAGGGGCGTCTCGCCGGGATCGGTAACGATATAGGCGGCGAAGTACAGCACCTTCTCCAGAATGCGGGGGCTGATGTCCAGCAGCAGGCCCATGCGGGAGGGAATGCCCTTGAAATACCAGATATGGCTGACGGGGGTGGCCAGCTCGATATGGCCCATGCGCTCACGGCGCACCTTGGCCCGGGTGACCTCCACGCCGCAGCGGTCACAGATCTTGCCCTTGTAGCGGATCTTCTTATACTTACCGCAGTGGCACTCCCAGTCCTTCGTCGGCCCGAAAATGCGCTCGCAGAACAGGCCGTCCCGTTCCGGCTTCAGCGTGCGGTAGTTGATGGTCTCCGGCTTCTTGACCTCACCGTAGGACCACTCACGGATCATCTCCGGAGAAGCGATGCCGATCTTAATGGCGTCAAATGTTGCGTAACTCATAATGCAGCTCCTCCTTTTCCTTAAAACTCATCGTCCCCGTCGTCATCGAAGGAAGCGTCCACTTCCTCGTCGGCGACGTAGTCAAAACCGGCATCGGCCAGCTCGTCCTCGTCGGCGAACCGCTTCTGCCGCTCATCCTCGGCGTCCATACGGGCCAGATTGAAGGTATCCAGCGCGTCCTCGTCCTCCTTCAGCTCGATCTGGTTGCCGTCGGCATCCAGCACCTGAATATCCAGGCACAGGGACTGCAGCTCCTTGACCAGCACCTTGAAGGATTCCGGTACGCCCGGGGTAGGCACGTTGTGGCCCTTGACGATGGACTCATAGGTGCGGACACGGCCCGTCACGTCATCGGACTTGACGGTCAGGATCTCCTGCAGGGTGTACGCCGCGCCGTAGGCCTCCAGCGCCCACACTTCCATCTCGCCGAAGCGCTGGCCGCCGAACTGGGCCTTGCCGCCCAGAGGCTGCTGAGTCACCAGAGAGTAGGGGCCGGTGGAACGGGCATGGATCTTATCATCCACCAGATGGTGGAGCTTCAGGAAGTACACATAGCCCACCGTGACCTTATTGTCGAAGCGCTCGCCGGTGCGGCCGTCATACAGCCAGCTCTTGCCCTCGGGATCGAGGCCGGCCAGCTGCAGCGCCTCGGAAATATCCTTGTCGGTGGCGCCGTCGAAGATGGGGGTGGCCACCTTCCAGCCAAGGGTCTTGGCGGCGTAGCCCAGATGGACCTCCAGAACCTGACCGATGTTCATACGGCTGGGCACGCCCAGGGGGTTCAGCACGATGTCCAGCGGGGTGCCGTCGGGCAGGAAGGGCATATCCTCCTGGGGCAGCACACGGGACACAACGCCCTTGTTGCCGTGACGGCCGGCCATCTTGTCGCCGGGCTGGATCTTACGGCGCTGGGCGATATAGACGCGGACCACCTCATTCACGCCCGGCCCCAGCTCGTCGCCGTTCTCGCGGGTGAATACCTTGGTATCAATGACGATGCCGCTCTCTCCGTGGGGCACCTTCAGTGAGGTGTCGCGGACCTCGCGGGCCTTCTCGCCGAAGATGGCGCGCAGCAGGCGCTCCTCGGCGGTGAGGTCGGTCTCGCCCTTGGGCGTGACCTTGCCCACCAGAATGTCGCCGGCGTGGACCTCGGCGCCCACGCGGATGATGCCGCGCTCGTCCAGATCCTTCAGAGCGTCCTCGCCCACGTTGGAGATGTCGCGGGTGATCTCCTCGGGTCCCAGCTTGGTATCGCGGGCGTCGATCTCGTACTCCTCGATATGGATGGACGTATACACGTCCTCCTTCACCAGCCGCTCGTTCAGCAGCACGGCGTCCTCGTAGTTGTAGCCTTCCCACGTCATAAAGCCCACCAGGATGTTGCGGCCCAGAGCGATCTCGCCCTGCTCGGTGGCGGGGCCATCGGCCAGCACGGTGGGATCATCGCCGCCGTGGACCCGCTCGCCCACGGAGACAATAGGCTTCTGGTTGACGCAGGTGCCGTGGTTGGAGCGCAGGAACTTGATGAGCTTGTAGTCCTTGGTCTCACCGCTGTCGTAGCGGACGGAGACGTTGGTGGCGTCCACCTTGGTCACCACACCGTCTCCCTCGGCCAGCACGGCTACCTCGGAGTCCAGGCAGATCTTGTGCTCCATACCGGTACCCACGATGGGAGCCTCCGGCTTCAGCAGGGGCACGGCCTGACGCTGCATGTTGGCGCCCATCAGGGCACGGTTGGCATCGTCGTTGGGCAGGAAGGGGATCATGGCCGTGGCGATGGACACCATCATGCGGGGAGACACATCGATGAAGTCCACGCTGTTGCGGGGGACCTCCACGATCTCGTCGCGGTGGCGGCAGGTGATACGCTCGCGGGTGAGGCACCCATTCTCGTCCACCGGCTCCGCCGCCTGACCCACCACGTACTGATCCTCCACGTCGGCGGTCATATAGGTGATGTCGTTGGAGACCTTGCACGTCTCGTGATCCACGGCGCGGAACGGCGCCTCGATAAAACCGTACTCATTGATGCGCGCATAGGTGGCCAGATAGGAGATCAGGCCGATGTTGGGGCCTTCAGGCGTCTCGATGGGGCACATACGGCCGTAGTGGCTGTAGTGTACGTCTCGGACCTCCATGTTGGCGCGCTCGCGGCTCAGACCGCCGGGGCCCAGAGCGGACAGACGGCGCTTGTGGGTCAGCTCGGCCAGAGGGTTGGTCTGGTCCATGAACTGGCTCAGGGGACTGGAGCCGAAGAACTCCTTGATGGCCGCGGTGACAGGCCGGATGTTGATAAGGCTCTGGGGCGTCACCACGTCCAGATCCTGAATGGTCATACGCTCGCGGATGACGCGCTCCATGCGGGAAAAGCCGATGCGGAACTGGTTCTGCAGCAGCTCGCCCACGCAGCGCAGGCGGCGATTGCCCAGATGGTCGATATCGTCCTTGGTCACAAGACCGTGGGCCAGTGCGTTCATATAGTTGATGGACGCGAAGATATCCTCCACGATGATGTGCTTGGGCACCAGATCGTCGGCGTGCAGACGGCACTGGGTGATGAGCTCGTCGCCGCTGTACTGGCTCAGCAGATCCTGCAGCACGTCGAAGCGGACGCGCTCCTTGATGCCGCACTTCTCACGGGGATCGAAGTCCACGTAGCGGGACATATCGCACATCTTATTGGTAAAGATCTTCAGTGTCTCGCCGGACTCCAGCGCCACGGTGATCTCGTACACGCCGATGGCGTCCAGCTCGGCGCAGTCGGCGGCGGTCAGCACGTGGCCGTCCTCAAAGACGATCTCACCGGTGGTGGGATCTGCCACCGGCATGGCCAGCTTCTGGCCCTTGGCGCGGGACCAGATGGTCAGCTTCTTATTGAACTTGTACCGGCCCACCATGGACAGGTCATACCGGCGGGGATCGAAGAACAGGCCCTGCAGCAGGGTCTCGGCGGAATCCACCGTGGGGGGCTCGCCGGGGCGCAGCTTGCGGTAGATCTCCAGCAGCGCTTCCTCATAGGTCTTGCAGGTGTCCTTCTCCAGCGTGGCCACGATGCGGCGGTCATCGCCGAAGCGCTCCAGGATCTCGCCGTCGGTCTTGAGACCCAGCGCGCGGATCAGGCAGGTGATGGGCAGCTTGCGGTTCTTGTCGATACGGACCCAGAACACCTCGCTGGTGTCGGTCTCGTACTCCAGCCACGCGCCGCGGTAGGGGATGACGGTGCTGGTCAGCAGGGGCAGGTCGGTCTTGAGATCGATCTCCTTGCCGTAGTACACGCCGGGGGAGCGGACGATCTGGCTGACCACCACGCGCTCAGCGCCGTTGATGACGAAGGTGCCGCCATGGGTCATCAGCGGGAAATCACCCATGAAGATCTCCTGCTCCTTGATCTCGCCGGTCTCCTTGTTGTGCAGGCGCACCCGCACCTTCACGGGAGCGGCATACGTGGCGTCCCGCGCTTTGCACTCCTCCACATCGTACTTGGGCTTCTCATCCATGCTGTAATCAATGAAGCTCAGCTCCAGATTGCCGGCATAGTCCGTGATGGAAGCCACGTCGGCGAACACCTCACGCAGGCCGGTCTCCAGGAACCACTTGTAGGACTTCTTCTGGATCTCCAGCAGGTTGGGCATCGCCATGACTTCTTCGTGTCGGGCAAAATTCTTGCGCAGGGTCTTGCCGTAGTATTTGTCCTTGGCCATTCAACGATCACGCCTTTCTATTGTTTCTTCATTTCCGACCCCGTCCGGCCTCGCCAAAGCCGTTCAGGGCCTCTGAGGGGCGGCTCCGCGGCGACACGCACGGGCTTGTTGGCGATTTTTACATCGCTGCCCTTGTATTCCGCCGCCAGAGATGGTATACTATGGTCAGATGAAAGTGGGGGTGTTTGCGCCCATCTTCCCAATATAAGCGCCTTATTATATCAAAATTTGGATGGACTGTCAAGCCTGTATCGCGCCCCGGGGCGCTTTTTTTCTGCTCAAAGCCGGTGTCCCATCGGTAAAACGCGTGAAAAACAGGGTACACCGCTCAGGTGTACCCTGTTTTTTGTCAGACCATGTCCGTGCCATCCCCTCCGGGACTGCTCCGGCGCATACGCAGGACCTCCGCCTCGCCGGAGGGTCTGCGTACACGCCGGAGGGTCGCCAGCATACGCAGGCGTCCCTCCGGAGAGGGGTGTGTACGTCTCTATTAAAAGGGGGGGGATAGAGTCAGACGGCCAAAAAACGTCGTGATGGGTGCAAAAAAACCAGCTGCAAAGCAACACACATCGTGTCGATTGCAGCCGGTCGATCATGCGGATAACTCCGTTTGGACACCTGGCTTTGCGTCCCGATCTTTCGATCGGTTTGCCCAACGTTCTTCGGTTGTCCTCACTTTACCACGCGGCTAAGCATTTGTCAAGAACATTCTATCTCTGTTGTGAATAATTTCTTTACGCCTTCTTAACGCTCTCTGTCGCATAAAGCCTCCCGCGAGAGTCCCCGTCTGCTTATCACACTGCAGCGTGCGCCGCTGATACAGATACCCGTCAAAGATGCGTCTCTCAGCGCAAGAAAAACCCCGCCCCCCGTCAACGATGGGGAGCAGGGCCTTCGCCATGTATCTCTGCCGCTCCGCTGCGTCCGGCTTCTGCGCCCGTCCGGCTCCGCCGTCAGCATGTCTGTCCCGGCTCCAGCAAGGCCACCGTCTCAACTTGTGTATCGTTATCCAAACTTATTTCCATATCTTCCTCTATGATCGGGAGCTTGAATTTGATGGATTTCAGCCATTGTCCGTTCGGCTTCCGTTCCTCAAAGATATGGATTTCGGAGATCAGCGACTCCATAAGCTGTCGGCGTTCCTGTTCATCCATCACGGCGTACAGCTTATCAAAGTAAATCAAAACTTTGTAGATATTATCGGCAGTCAGCTTTTCAGCTTCGATTGCCATTTTCTTTGCTCTGGCTTCAATCAGCAGAGACTCCGTATCCTCGATTTTATCATACATCTTGTAAAGACGATCATCAAGGTCTGCCTTGCGTTTGATGTAATGTTTATCATCGGGGTCAAGTGTATCAATTTCCTCTATCAATCGGGACTTGATGGAATAGCTCTGGCGAAGCTGTTTTTCGTAGTTTGCAATCTCCTGTTCGATAGCGGAAGTATCCACTTTCATGCTGATTTTCTGCTGCATCAAAGCGGCAAACTTCGGATTGCTGACCAACTTGGTAATCACCTCTGCGACAGCGGTTTCCAAGAGTTCTTCGTGGATTTGCTTCTTATAGTCGCACTTGTGACCACGGGTCATGGTGCGGTGTTTGCAGCCGTAGTAGTAGAAATCCTTGTACTTCGTGCCGTCTGCCTTGTGCTTGACACTCTTATTGCCGTACATACCGGCTCCGCAGATCGGGCATTTGAGCAAGCCTGTCAGCAGATGCACCTTGTTATCCTTACCATGGTTGACCTTCTCGTATTTCTTTGCCTGGGCAACCAATTTCACCTGTGCATCATGCCAGAGTTCTTCGGAAACAAGTGCTTCGTGCAGACCATCGACCAACAGATAGTTGTCCTGTTCAATAAGACGGTAATCGTTTCTTGTGCCATGCACCTTTTCCGTCCTGCGTCTGCCATAGGCGATCTTGCCGCAGTAAACAGGATTTTTCAGTATCCTGCGGATAAGCGCCGCATCAAACAGAGGATTCTTGCCGTTCTGTCTTTGGATTTTTCCAATGCCATGATTGGCGAGGTATCGGGCAAGACCGTTTGCGCCCATGTCGGTATGCACGTACTTGTCAAAGATGATGCGGATTGCTTCTGCTTCTTCCTCATTCACATACAGCTTGCCTTTTTCAAGCGTATATCCATAAGGAGCAAAGCCGCCGTTCCATTTGCCCTCACGGGCTTTCTGGATTCTGCCCTCCATCGTCTGAACACGGATATTCTCACGCTCGATCTCGGCAACCGCTGACAGAACGGAGATCATCAGTTTTCCTGCATCCTTGGAGGAATCAATACCATCCTCAACACAGATCAGATTGACACCGAAATCCTGCATAACCTGCAAGGTGGACAGCACATCTGCCGCATTTCTGCCGAAACGGGAGAGCTTGAACACCAGCACATAGGAAACACCGTCCTTGCCGGATTTGATGTCCTCCATCATGCGGTTAAACTCTAATCTGCCCTCGATGGACTTACCGGATTTACCGGCATCCTCATACTCACCGACAATCTTATAGTCATTGTACTCGGCAAATGCTTTCATTCTGGCTTTCTGAGCATCCAGAGAGTATCCATCCACCTGTATCGTGGTGGATACTCTCGTGTAAATATATACTTTTATCTTGTCTTTTTTCATATCGTTATCCTCATTCGTGCCGCCGTATGCAGCACCGTTATGTAACCCCTACTCCGAAATCACTCTCAGAGTAGGTTTGGACACTTATCACACGTATATTATATCATGCAATGTCCGTTTTTTCAATAGATTCCTCAAAAAGTTTGGAATTGTTTACAATTTCTTTTTCTCGCTGTCCAAACAAATCGGCGGCTCCGGAAGATTTTCAATATCCAGAACCGCCGCATATTTCTCTATTAAGTTGGCAAGTAAATCGGCAAAGCCGCTCCATTCATCCTTTTTTCTGTTATCTATAATGGCGTACCTCCTGCGTTTTGCTGTCACGATGTGTATATGCTCGAATGATCTCCGGCGGGATGCGGTCAAGAATGCCCTTGATGCGCTCATAATCGCTATGCAGCCGCATTTCCTGCAACTTCTTGACGGTGCTTTCTTTCTCGCTCTTTTCCAGAGCGGCGGTCAGCTCGTCATTTTTCTTTTCCAACGCTTTCTGTTTGCCGTCCGCTGTTTTGAAGAACTTTTTGTATTTCTTCATCTGCGTTTCCATAGCGGCAACATCGGGGATATACTTTTCAAGAAACGCCGCAATCTGTGCCGAACGCTCCTTGTAGTTCGTGAACTTCATATCGGAGAGCAGTTCTGCCAGCTTGTCATGCTGCTTGTTCAGACGTGCCATCTGTTTGAATACCCTTGTGGGGATGTGGTCACGCCCGGTCTCGCTGGCACTTTCGCCACGTTCCAGATCGGGATATTTCTTTACCATGTGTTCCCAATACTTGTCCTGCCACTGTGTCAGCTTCTTTTTGTTCCCTAAAATCTCCTTGGCACACAACCTTTTATCCTCCGTCAGAGGTACAAAGCAAAGGTGCATATGGGGCGATTTCTCGTCCAGATGCACCACAGCGGATATGATCGTTTCGGGAGCTTGATTCTGCTTGATGAACTCCAACGCTTCATTGAAGAACTCACGGATTTCAGCTCGTTTCTTTCCCTTGAAAAACTCCGGCGTAGCGGTTATGAGAGCTTCCACCACACGAACGCTGTCCGAGCGTGTGCGGCATCCGGCTTCTGCAATCTGACACTCGGATTCAGCTCTGTACTTCCTTTCGGGCTTGATAAGATGGAAATTCAAGTGTGTACGGGACGGGTCAATGTCTGGATTGCTTGCGTATTTCTCCTTGGTGCGCTCGTTATGAGCTTCAATGCCGCTGATCTCCGGTCCCTTGTATTTCGCAAATCTTAAAATAGCGTACTGTGCATTTGCCATTATTTGCCCCTCCTTTTCTGCCATACGATGTCGTAGCCCAGCACATCGGCAAGCTCCACGACTTCCTTGTATCGGATACTTTCTCTCTGTAGTTTTGCGGACAGATTGGAAACGCTGTCGCTCCATCCGTACTCGTCCGAGAGCAGGTCAACAACTTCCTGCATAGTCATTCCGGTACGGATGATCTGTGCCTTTATTTCGTTGCGTACATTCATATTGATAAAATCCTCCATAAATTTTGTTTGTAATGCGGCGAAAACGGTACGCCCTACGGCATACCCACTTCACCGATTAGTGAAAATCTGCAATCTCTGAAATCCGTTCAGAATTTTGCTTGTGATGTCCTGCCCATATATGACCATATCCCACTTTACTGTTCCGTGTGATTTGCTCTGGAACAGAGAAAATACCTATTGTTCCGTAAGCGGGATACATTGTTCAGAGAAGCACGATTTCGTGAAATGGTTTTGTTCTGCGGTCAAAATCTTTCCTGTTTTCATTACCATTGATTTTCAATGCCCAAAAACAGGGCATCCGCCAACAGCATTGAAAAATAATAGTGAAACGGACTGAAAAGTACGTGTACCAAGTGTACTTGCTGTACCGTGGTACACTTGGTACGGATGGTACACGTATTTTCGGGTCAATATCATTTTTACAGAAATGGTCTTTGCAGAAGCTCGATGCCGACAAATCCTCTGGCATACCTCCCGCCGCCGATATTGACCTTATTGGTGTACTCGATGTTGTACCGACTCTCATTCTGTTTGAGAAACGAGCAGAAACTCTTTTGGGAAAGGCTGCTCAAAGCGTTATCATCACACCACAGCTTGTAAACGGCGTACAGGTCTTTGGAGCTGACCTCATAATCTGCCTTGAAGCGGATATACCCCTCGGAGCTTAAAAACTCGATGATGTTGTTTCCGTCCGATACGGCAGCGTCCATGTTGTCCTGTGCCGACTGGCTGACCGTAAACTTGTAATCGTTGTCGATCAAACGGTGCAAGCCCTCCAACGCCCACAGGAAGATGCCCTCCGCTTCGGCGCACATCTTTTCAGCGATATAGGGATCGTCCTTTCTGTTCGGGTCTTTCTCCTTGGTGGAGAGGATGATCTGTCTGCGGAAAAAACCAACGCTGCGGTCATAGAGAGATTGCAGGACACCGTTACCCAAGCCGATGAAGCGTACATACAAATCACCTTGATAGCTCTGCTGTCCCTTTTTCTCCAAATCCATCGGCAGCTCCGCTGTGATAATCGCCTTGATGTTGTTGGTCTGGGGGAGAGCTTCCAGTTTCATATCATCGTCCAGCATCACAAGTTCATGTTCCAAATCTGCACGAGCAAAGGGACTTGTCTCCACCTTTGCGATACTGCCTGTGTTCATGTTGCTGCCAAGCAGCGCACGAAGGACGATACCGATGCGGCTTTTCCCCTCGCCGCCCTTACCGATCAGCAGGAGCATCTTCTGTCCCTTGGTGGAGGGGATAAAGCAATATCCCATAAACTCCTGCAAGGTCAGAATGTCCTCCGGCTCTAAAAGTTGGGATAAAAAATGCAGCCATGTCACAGGCTGCGGAGCATCGGGATTATAGGCAACGGGCAGACGGTTGCGGCAGAAATCCTTTTCGGGACTGAATGTGCCGTTCAGATAGTACGTGCCGTTCGCCACATGGATACGGTCTTGGTACAGAGATAGCTTTGCGGTGCAGCACTCCATACGCATGACATCCAGCAGATTGGTGACTTTCTTTGCAACGCCGCTGGTCACATAATACTTGATGCGGTCATAGATGACCTTTTTCAAGCGGTTTTCATCGTGTACTCTGCCATTGACCGTGAAAAAAGCATCGTTCACCGTGACCATCGGATAATCACGGAGAAATTCTTCACAGAATACAGTTTCATTGATTTTCTTTCCGTCAAACCACGCCGGACACTCAAAGGGCGAGGTCTGCATCATTTCTTCGCTCATGGCGCATATCCTCCTTTTTCTTTCTTGTGGTGTAGTCCTGTAGGAACGTGATCTTGCCATTTTTCATCAGCTCGTCCACCACGGCAACACGTTCTTCCAGATCACCTACGGTCAAAATATCTGCCAGATATTCGATATAATCAATCATCTGGCAGGCTTCCACAAAGCGATCATCCAGAGCATCATCCGGCGTTTTCGGTGCATACCACACTTTCCAATCTTCCAGCAGATGCAAATAATCCGTCAGCACTCGGAAGCACAGCATTTCGTCCTCCCGGAACTGACGGATATAGGGATGCTTTAACTTGTGGGGAACTGCCACAGGCTGTCCCGGCTCGGTGCTGATACCGAAGTCCGCAGCCAGTCTTTGCGCCGCTTCGTAGCTGCTCAGATCAAAGAGCCTTGCCACGAAGTCGATCACATCCCCCTTGGCTCCGCAGCCGAAGCAGAAGAAGTATTCCTCGTTCAGCTTCAAGCTCGGATGCCTGTCATTGTGGAACGGGCAGCAAGCCATGCCGTTGCGGCTCACTTTCAGCCCGTAGTGTTCGGCGGATTGCTTTACGCTGATTGCCGCCTTGATGCTTTCATAAATGTTCATCGCATTCCTCCATAAATTTTTCTCGACGATTTTGTTCGTCTGCTTGAATATACGGAGAAAATGTCTATAGACCGAAAAATCACGCACAAATGCAGGAAAACAAAAAAGCCGCCCTGCAATTTTGCAAAAATGCAAAACGCAGGACGGCGATTGTTCACAGTTATGATATTGATTTTATTCCACTTGTGGTATATAATATAAAGTAGTACAGGAATGGAGGGTAATACCGATGAAATATCTTTCTACCTTTGAGGTTGCAGAAAAATGGGGCATTTCCCACCGCCGTGTCGGTATCCTCTGCAATGAAAACCGCATCCCCGGCGCACAGAGGGCGGGTGGACGATGGATTATCCCCGAAAATGCAGAGAAGCCCGCCGATGCAAGAGTCAAGAGCGGAAAATATATCAAGTCAAAAACAAAAGATTGATGCCAATAGGAAAGGGGGCGCAGAGCATGGAGCGCAAATACTTATCCGGCAACATCAGAGAGCGTTTGCAGGATTTGATGAAAGAACGTAAGATCACGCAGAGTGAGCTTGCCGCAAAAATTGGAATGGATGTCAGCACACTCAGCAGATTTATCAGCAATGCAACAGGCAAACTCGGTGACGAGAATATCAAAAAGATCGCAAAGGAATTTGAGGTATCCACCGACTTCCTGCTCGGCGTTACCGATATTCCCGACCGCATGAATTACGATATAGCCGAACTCGGCTTGTCGGTACAGGCGGCAAAAAATCTCTACACAGGAAAGGTCAATGCTGAGGTTGTCAATCGCTTACTGGAAAACAAAAACTTCGCCGCAATGACCAATATGATCGCACATTATTTTGATGATACCCTTGCTGCCGGATATGCCGCACAGAATCAGATGTATGCCACATTGAGTGCGCTGTTGATGGGAGAAGCAAAGCAGCATCCCGAAGATAGAGAAGCCATTACAGAAGCCGCAAAGACTGTCAGCGTTTCAAGGATGCCGATGTATCAAGCTGATCTTACTGCTATTCAGAACACCTTTATGAATGTGTTGAAAGAAATCAAGAAGGAGATCGGCTCCAATGTCTCAGACGCACAAGCCATGAGCAAAGAAGCGGCACAGCATATGTACGCAGAGCTGACAAAGGGGCAGGATGTGACAAAGCCGAATATCACGCCCGAAATGGTTGCCGAAGCGATCACGGGCAGCGTCAGCGGCATGGAGGGTGTTGACCCCGAAGCATTAAAACAATTCAATCAGGCATTGATCGGACTGCTCACGGTCAAGCCAACAGAAGATGAACATGACGGCAGTTGATAACGAAAAACTGTGTGCGCTGGCGCAGAACGGGAACATGGATGCGCTGAACAGTCTTGTGGAAAACAATCTGCGTTTTATCAAAATGACGGCGCATGAAATATGGAGCGCACAGATAGAAGTCAATCGGGCACTCGGTGTTACCTTTGACGATCTTGTGCAGGAAGGCTGTCTGGGACTGATGGGATGCGTGGAGAAATTCAATCCCGATGGCGGCAACAAATTTCTGACTTACGCAGCTCCGGCAATTCGCAATTCCATGATCGACTACATCCGAAGTCAGAGTACATCCTTTGAAGCAAAGCACATGGGCGAGATCGTCAGTCTGGATGAGGTGACGAAATTTGAAAATCGGGATCGTCATGCCTTTGTCCCCGATTCCAATATGACCAATCCCGCACAGATTTATATTGCAAAGGAAACGCACGAAGAACTTCACGCCGCCCTTGATGCAATCAGCAATCGAGAGCGTGAATATCTGTTGTACCGTTTCGGATTTGAGGACAATATAGAGCATCCTTTGACGGAGACAGCGGAGCATTTCTTCCTGTCAGAGAGCAGAGCGAAATCCACGGAGAGGCTGGCGTTGGATAACGTATGGTTGGAACTGCCGTGGTGGTTTCACTAACGAGGGGAACAGACGCTGCGGCGGGTTTTATATACCTCTTGCGCCCCCGTTGTCACAGAAAATCTTTCCGCACAGCTTCAAGATTTCCTATGCCAACTACACACGAACAGGCGGATTTTGCTCATGCTAAATCCTTCGTTTTGTGTTCCTTTCAGCCCACAAAATCCGCCTGTTCTGCTTCCGCCGAAAAGTGTCTGTCTGGCGTGGGACAGCCCCTTTCCAGCGTCAGCGGTCGCCAAAGGTATAACACACTAGACTTTGCAAGCAAAATCGTGTGCCAATAGGGATGCTGCTCACCCCTATTGGAAACCCAGAGCCAAGGGATTTCACCCCTTTGGATACCCCCATCATTTTCTCACAAATGGTACCCACATTGAAAAAACTGCGTTTTACCATGTCGGACCTTTTCTCGAAAATGCCACAGCACACGACATTCATTTTTGCAGAGGCTTTGCAAAAATCTCAACCTGTGCCGTGGGGTGCCGAGCAAAAATTCCGTGTTTGCCAACACAGAAAATTTCCTCGTCACGCTGCTGCGGCAGAAAAACAATAGCGGACTTTTTGTTGATAGTACCTGGTCTGCTATCTCAAAAATATTTTTCAAAAAATTCCAATAAAAGTGTAGTGAACAGCGTGTAACCCCGGTGTATTAGGGTGAAAGGCCTTGATACAAACGAAAGGAGTGTGATGATATGGATGATAGCAAAATCATAGAGCTTTACATGGAACGTTCCGAACAAGCCATATCTGAAACTTCCAAGAAATACGGAAGATACTGCCACTACATTGCCTACAGCATTCTGCATAACGATGAAGATTCGGAGGAATGTGTCAACGATACATATCTCCGAGCATGGAACTCCATTCCACCTAAACGCCCGAGCAAATTGCAGACGTTTCTTGGAAAAATCACTCGCAATTTATCTTTGAATAAATGGGAAAAGCTCTCTGCTGAAAAGCGTGGTGCGGGACAAACCTCACTAATTCTCGACGAACTATCAGAGTGCATCCCTGCTGAACAAGATGCAGTAAATACTGTTGAGAATATGGTCATCAGAGATGTACTCGACCGTTTCCTTGATGAACTCCCAGCAGAAACAAGAAAAATATTTGTTCGTCGTTATTTTTATATGAGTCCCGTAAAAGAAATTGCAGATGAATATGGCCTTTCTGAAAGCAAAGTGACAGTTACCCTTTTCCGTACAAGAGGTAAACTTAAATCTGTATTGGAGAAAGAAGGTATAACGTTATGAAAAACAAACGTCTTTTAGACATTTTTGGAGAAATTGATGATCGACACATTGCCGAAGCAGCTCCCGTTGCAAAGAAATCTCGAAATAAGCCAATTTGGTTTAGATGGGGTACAATCGCTGCCTGCATGGTCTTAGTCCTGTCCGTTTGCTTCGGTTCCTTTGCGGTTGTTGCTGAAGCAAAGGAATATAAAGCTGCTGTTCAATTCTTTAATGACTATGGTATGTCTACGGAAGGACTTACTCGTGGTGAGATTAAGGAAGTGTATCGTGATATTACAACGAAGTCGTTCACTTATTCTAAGACCGCCGAAGTGATTCGAAACAGTATTTCTTCCGATAATATCGGTGGTTACGAGATTGTTCAAGACAATCCAACACCAGAGGATATTGAAAATCTTTGGAATTATAAAAATTATACCGGTGGTTTTATTGGTGCCACACAAACAGGCGTACACTATAAATACCATTCGGAATACAAAGAAGATGAATCTCTTGGCTTAGAGGTGCACGATAAGAGCTATCTCGAGAAATACGATGGAGATAACTTGCTTTGGAGTGTTTCTATTTCCGATTTTTGGATTGAAGATTATAGCATCGTATCGGATGGTGTAATTGCCTACGGTAGAACCGACACTTGGTCCAGTACTCAAATTTCCCATGCATGGATGGCTAAAATCGACTTAGATGGTAATCTCGTTTGGAAACACATGCTCAATAACGGATTTGACGATGAATACATCGCTTCCGTTTTGGAAAATGCTGATGGCAGCTATGCCGTAATCAGCCGTGGTGATCTGAAATATTTCTGTCTTAGCCAGTATACGGTGGATGGAAAAGAAACCTACTTCCATAAAACCGAAGTAGGTAACTACGGGATTTGGAATGCAGCGCGGTTTGAAGATGGTTACATGGTTCAGCTCGGTAGCTATATGACGAATGAGCACGCAAAAATCGTTAAGGTTGACCGCGAAGGTAATATTACAGAGTCCTTCTCCTATGGCGATGAAGATTCTTACTATTACATTACCGATATGATTGAATATAACGGAAATATCTATTTGTCTGCGTACGCTGTTCCGAGACTTGCTAATGAAGATCAGAGTGCAGGCGGTAGATATGAAATTGCCGGAGTATTGAATTATCTGTTTGATAATAACATCTGGGAAATTTCCAGTGATGAACTGACGCCTATGGTACGGGACAACTACACCGCAATGTTGTTGGTATGTGAGCCTAATGCAGGGAAACCCCAAGAATACTACTCTGTCAACGGGTCTCTTGGTGGAAAGCTTTCTGTGAGTGATACGGGAAATCTACTTTGGGATGTAGAAAGCATTACCTCCACATTCTTCTCTCCCGCAACAAGTTCCTTCACAATTGGCGGCACAAGCTATGTATTCAGATACACTTTTGATACTTCTGGAATGCTGATTAGCCAGGAGAAAACAGGTGAGGTTGTGAATTACAGAAGATAATACAGTTAAAATATGGCTGAAAACACAGCCCGTAGGATTTTGACGTCCTACGGGCTGTTTCCATGTCAGCTATCCAACGGCTTATACTGCGTGACCGCTTTCAGATACTTCTCCGGATCGCCGTTCAGTATCAGATCGGCGTACTCCAACGGCGCATTGTAGATCAGCCAGTCCAACTCTGACCGCTGATACATATTGTCGGCAACCTCGTTCTCCACGGCAATGGTGTCAATGGCAATCATACTGCCGTCGTTGAATTTCAGTTCCACACAAGCGGTATCCATGTTGAACTCACAAGAAATCAAATACGTCATATCCGCCCTCCTTAAATCATGCCGAAGTGCGTCAATGCCTCCTTGATTGCTTTTTCTTTATCTGGCGGGCATTGCGGCTGTTTAGCGTCCTCAGACTTCGGCTTATTGTAGTTCTCACGCTCAATGATACCGCACTTCTGTTTTACCTGTGCGATATACAAGCTGCTAACTTTCAAGCCGCTGTGCTCCAACACATAATCTTTGATTTCTTGGTAGGTGGCTTTCTTTTCCGCATCGGTCAAATCCAGCTCGTCCATATCCAAGTTAATCTCGATATGTTGCTTCGCATTAAGTTTGGACAATAAACATATAGTCTCGACGTTGGCGGTCCCCGGGAACATGTCCACCGCCGCGGCGCGGATGGCCCGGTAGCCCTCCTGGGCCAGCAGCTTCACGTCCCGGGCCAGCGTGGCGGGATCGCAGGAGACGTATACGATGCGCTTGGGCGCCATCTGGGCTGCGGCGTGTATCACCTCCGGCGCCAGCCCCTTGCGGGGAGGGTCCACGCAGATGACATCGGGCCGCAGTCCGCGCCGGGCGAAATCCGCCGCCGCTGCCGCCGCATCGCCGCAGAAGAACTCCACATTCTCCACGCCGTTGCGCTGCGCGTTGGCCCTGGCGTCCTCGATGGCCTCCGGCACGATCTCCGCGCCGATGACGCGGCCCGCGTGGCGGGCCATCACCTGGGTGATGGTGCCTGCGCCGCAGTACAGGTCCAGCACCGTCTCCGTGCCGGTGAGTCCCGCGAATTCCACAGCGCGCCGGTACAACACCTCCGCCATTTCGCGGTTCACCTGATAGAACGACGGCACGCTGAGCCGAAACGTCAGGCCGCACAGGGTATCGGTCAGCACGTCCGCGCCCCACAGCGTCCGGTATTCCTGTCCCAGCACCGCGCCGGTGGGCCGGGTGTTCACCCCCAGCACCACACCCACGGTCTCCGGCACCGCCTGCCGCAGCAGGTCCACCAGCTCCCGTTCATGGGGCAGCTTCTTCCCGTTCACCAGCACGCACAGCAGCGACTGCCCCGCGCCGTTGGTGCGGACGTACAGGTACCGCACCAGCCCCCGCCGCGTTTTCTCATCGTAGCAGCTGACGCCGTAGAGCCGGAGGTACGTCCGCAGGGCCTGGGCCGCCGCGTCGGCCTGGGGCTTCTGGATGCGGCACCGCTCCACGGGGATGACCTGATGACTCCGCGCCTTGTAGAACCCCACGCTGCCATCCGCCGCCACGGGGTACTGGCTCTTGTTGCGGTAGTGCAGGGGTTCTCCGCCGTCGATGCCCTCCACCGTCACGGCGCTGCCGCCGATGCGGGCCAGCGCATCCTGCACCCGCTGCCGCTTGGCGGCCAGCTCCTCGGCGCGGTCCATATGGCGGAAGTCGCAGCCGCCGCACCGTCCGTAGTACGGGCAGTCCGGCTCCACGCGGTGGGGCGATGGCTCGTATACCCGCACCGCCTTGCCGAAGGCGGCGTTTTTCAGCACCTTCAGAACGAGAATGTCGCACTCCTCGCCCCGCAGTGCCTGATGCACAAACACCGCCTGCCCGTCGATACGGGCTACGCCCAGCCCCTCGGAGGTGTACCCCTGAATGCGGGCGCGGTATACCTTGTTCTTCTCCAGCACGGCTCAGAACTCGAACTTGCTGATGATCTTGCTGATGGCCTCGGCAAAGGCCGCCAGCGTCTTGTTGTCCCGCCCCCTGCTGCGGCGGATAAGGCCGATGAGCATATCGCCCATCTGCACCAGCTTCTGATAGGCGGGCGTGGCCTTGGGCGCGCCCTCGTAGGCACGGGTCTTGCGCTCCGGCAGATAGCCCACCGCCAGCTTCTTGTCGGCGATGAGGTCGTACTCCTCGGTATACTGGGGCGCGTGAGCCGCGAAGCCCAGCTTGGACACGGTCTCGGCGAACACCGGCGCCACCTCGCGGTCGCCGTGTACGATGAACACATGGGTGGTCTTTGCCGGATCAAAGTGCTTGATCCAGTCTACCAGATGATCGTGGTCGGCGTGGGAGCTGAGGCCCTGGAAGTTCACGATCTTGGCCCGCACGGCGATGTCCTCGCCAAACAGCTTCACGCTGGGCGCGCCGTCCAGCAGGTGCCGGCCCAGCGTACCCGGGGACTGGAAGCCCACGAACACCACGGCGCTGTCGCCCCGCCAGAGGTTGTACTTCAGGTGGTGGCGGATACGTCCGGCATCGCACATGCCGCTGGCGGAGATGATGACCTTGGGGGTCTTGTCCATGTTCAGCAGCTTGGACTCCTCCACCGTCTCCGTCAGGTGCAGGCCCGGGAAGTTGAACATATGCGTGCCGTCCTGCACCAGGGCCAGTGCCTCCTTGTCCAGATAACCCCGCAGGTCGCCGCAGAAGATGGTGGTGGCCTTCTTGGCCAGCGGGCTGTCCACGTACACGGGAAAATCCTTCACGGAGGTCACCAGCCCGCGGTCCTTGATCTCGCGGATGAAGTACAGCAGCTCCTGGGTGCGGCCCACGGCAAAGGCGGGGATGACCACGTTGCCGCCCTTGGCCAGCGTCTCGTCGATGATCTGAGCCAGCTGGTCGGTGTAGCTCCACACCTCGGTGTGGTTGCGGTCGCCGTAAGTGGACTCCATCAGCACATAGTCGGCATCGGCGTAGAACTGGGGATCGCGGATGATGGGCTGATCCACGTTGCCGATATCGCCGGAGAACACCACGGTGCGGGTCTCGCCGCCCTCATGGCACGTCAGCTTGATGCTGGCGGAGCCCAGCAGGTGTCCCGCATCGATGAACTCCGCCGTCACGTCGTCTGTGACCTGCACCTTCTGGCCGTACTCGCAGGGCTGGATATACTCCCGCACCTGCATGGCGTCGGCCACGGTGTAGATGGGCTGCACCTCCGGACGGCCGGCCCGCTTGTTCTTGCGGTTCTGGTACTCCGCGTCCTGCTCCTGGATGTGGGCGGAGTCCTGCAGCATGATGTCCAGCAGGTCCGCTGTCAGCCGTGTGGTGATGATGCGGCCCTGAAACCCGTTTTTGATGAGCATGGGGATGCGGCCGGAGTGGTCGATGTGGGCGTGGGTCACCAGCACCACGTCGATGCTGCCCGGGTGGAAGGGCAGAGCGGCGTTGTCGATCTCATCGCGGCCCTGCTGCAGGCCGCAGTCCACCAGGATCTTCTTTCCGTTGACCTCCAGACAATGGCAGCTGCCGGTGACGCACTGGTCAGCGCCGTAAAAGCTCAGCTTCATGGCAGAAACTCCTTTTCATAATTATATATGGACAAGTATACCACATCTTTACAGTTTCATCAACCGCAAACCGCGCATTCTGTCCATCGCAGATTGTTCACAGAAATTCTTTTGCATTAGACAATATCCTGTGCTATACTATATTATTGCTATTGTATGCGCATATTCTTTTATACGGAAAGGATACGAATATATGGGACTTATCACCAAACTTTTTGGCACATACAGCCAGCGTGAGCTGAAGAGCATCTATCCCATCGTGGATAAGATCACCGCACTGGAGCCGGAGTACAAGGCCCTGACCGATGCCCAGCTGCAGGCCAAGACGCCGGAGTTCAAGGAGCGCCTTGCCAACGGCGAGACGCTGGACGACATCCTGCCGGAGGCGTTTGCCGCTGTCCGTGAGGCCGCGGACCGCGTGCTGGGCATGCGCCCCTACCCCGTTCAGCTGGTGGGCGGCATCGTCCTGCATCAGGGCCGCATCGCCGAGATGAAGACCGGTGAAGGCAAGACGCTGGTGGCCACGCTGCCCGCCTACCTGAACGCGCTGACCGGCGAGGGCGTCCACATCGTCACCGTCAACGACTATCTGGCCAAGCGCGACTCCGAGTGGATGGGCAAGGTCCACCGCTTCATGGGTCTCACCGTGGGCCTCATCATCCACGACATGACCAAGGAGCAGCGTCAGAAAGCCTATCAGGCTGACATCACCTACGGCACCAACAACGAGATGGGGTTCGACTACCTCCGCGACAATATGGCCATCTACGCCAACGAGCAGGTCCAGCGGGGCCACGCCTTCGCCATCGTGGACGAGGTGGACTCCATCCTCATCGACGAGGCCCGCACCCCCCTGATCATCTCCGGCATGGGCGAGAAGTCCACCCAGATGTACGATATGGCCGAGTCCTTCGCCGCCCGCCTGAAGAAGTACGTGGTGGCGGAGACGGACGACAAGGAGGAAGAGGACGTCAACATCGACGCCGACTACATCGTGGACGAGAAGGCCCGCACCTGCTCCCTCACGGCCCGCGGCATCAAGAAGGCGGAGGAGTTCTTCCATCTGGACAACCTCAGTGACCCCGAGAACAGCACCACTGCCCACCACATCAACCAGGCTATCAAGGCCCACGGCATCATGAAGCGGGATGTGGACTACGTGGTGAAGGACGGCGAAGTGGTGATCGTGGACGAGTTCACCGGCCGTCTCATGTTCGGCCGCCGCTACTCCGAGGGTCTGCATCAGGCCATTGAGGCCAAGGAGCACCTGTCCGTCCAGCGCGAGAGCAAGACGCTGGCCACCATCACGTTCCAGAACTACTTCCGCCTGTACCGCAAGCTGTCCGGCATGACCGGTACGGCTCTGACGGAGGAGGAGGAATTCGCCACCATCTACGCTCTGGACATCATCGAGATCCCCACCAACCGCCCCATCGCCCGTATCGACAATGAGGACTCCGTCTACAAGACCGAGAACGGCAAGTACCACGCCGTCATCCGGCAGGTGAAGGAGTGCCACGCCAAGGGCCAGCCGGTGCTGGTGGGTACCGTCTCCATTGAGAAGAACGAGCTGCTGGGCAAGATGCTGACCCGCGAGGGCATCAAGCACAATCTGCTGAACGCCAAGAACCACGAGCGCGAGGCCGAGATCGTGGCCCAGGCCGGCCAGTTCGGCGCCGTCACCGTGGCCACCAATATGGCCGGCCGTGGTACGGATATCATGCTGGGCGGCAACGCCGAGTACATGGCCAAGAACGACCTGCGCAAGGCTGGACTCACCGATGAGCTGATCGCCGAGGCCACCGGCTACGCCGAGACGGACAACGAGGAGATCCTCAACGCCCGCAAGCTGTTTGCCGAAAAGCTGGCGCAGCACAAGGCGGAGATCGCCGGCGAGGCCGAGAAGGTCCGTGCCGCCGGCGGCCTGTTCATCATCGGCACGGAGCGTCACGACTCCCGCCGTATCGACAACCAGCTCCGAGGCCGTGCCGGCCGTCAGGGCGACCCCGGCGAGACCCGCTTCTATATCTCTCTGGAGGACGATCTGATGCGCCTGTTCGGCGGTGACCGCGTCACCTCTCTGATGGAGCGCATGGACATTGATGAGGACACTCCCATTGAGAGCAAGATGCTCTCCCGCGCCATTGAGCAGGCACAGACCACCGTGGAGAGCCGCAACTTCCAGACCCGTAAGTCCGTGCTGGAGTACGACGATGTCATGAACAAGCAGCGCGAGATCATCTACGGCCAGCGCAAGCAGGTGCTGGACGGCATGGATGTCAAGAACATCATCATGAACATGATGAACGGCGCCATCTCCGATCTGGTCCACACCGCCTTCCTGGGCAGCGAGCATCTGGACATGGCCGCCTGCCGCGACCTGCTGCACAGCGTGGAAGGCGTCTACTTCCCCAAGTATACCGTGAAGATCGACGAGGATCAGCTCAAGACCATGACCCAGCAGGACTTCACCGACCTGTTCACCGCAGCCGCCGCCGACTACTATGACAAGAAGGAGGCGGAGATCACGCCCCCTGTCATGCGCGAGCTGGAGCGTGTCATCCTGCTGCGTGTGGTGGACGAGTACTGGATGGAGCACATCGACGCCATGCAGGATCTGCGCCAGGGCATCCGCCTGCGGGCCTACGCCCAGACCAATCCGGTGGATGCCTACAAGAAAGAGTCTCTGGAGATGTTCGAGGAGATGGTCAATGCCATGAAGGAGGAGACGGTGCGCCGTCTGTACTCCGTGCGCCTGCGCCAGAACCAGGAGGTCAAGCGCGAGCGCGTGGCCTCCGGCATCACCGAGAATGTGGGCGGCGATGGCACCGTGAAGAAGCGCCCCACCCGCGTGGTAAAGGTGGGCCGCAACGACCTCTGCCCCTGCGGCAGCGGTCTGAAGTGGAAGAAGTGTACCTGCAAGGAGTACCATTCCTGAGTTCGGCCCGCATTTCTCCCCTGCGCGCTGCCTACGGTCGCATGACGCCAGCCAAATCAAAGATTTGGGGCGCCAAAGTGCCTGCGGCAGCGGTCTGAAGTGGAAGAAGTGTACCTGCAAGGAGTACCACTCTTAAATGATTTCACACGATACCCGCTTCGCTGGGCTGTCGTGTGAGACACCCTATCCCAACTGACCGGCGGGCGGCGGCTGATGCCGCCGCCCGCCTTGCTTTCCGAAAGGAGCCGCCATGTTCCACACCCAAATGAAAAACGGCGTCACGTTCCTCACCGCCGGCGCACTGGCATCGGACGGCATCCGCCACGGCTTCTCCACCCGTCTGGGCGGCGTGTCCCCCGCCCCGTGGGACAGCCTGAATCTGGACGACCGGCGGGGCGACGACATCGCCAACGTGCAGGAGAACTTCCGCCGCCTGTGCGCCGCGCTGGACATGGATGTCCGCCGCGCCGTGCTGAGCCGTCAGATCCACCGCGACGATGTGCGTCTGGTGACGGCGGCAGACTGCGGCAAGGGCCTCTGGGTCCCCCAGGACTACGACAGTGCCGATGCCCTTATCACCGACGTGCCCGGTATCCCGCTGGTGGTGTTCTCCGCCGACTGCAATGTGATCCTGCTCCACGATCCGGTGCGCCGCGCCGTAGGGGCCGCCCACGCCGGCTGGCGGGGCACCGCCGCCGGCATCGTTGGCAAGACCGTCCGCGCCATGCAGGACGCCTTCGGCTGCGATCCCGCCCATATCCGCGCCGCCATCGGCCCCGCCATCGGGCCGTGTTGCTTTGAAACGGACAACGACGTGCCCGCCGCCCTCCGTGAGGTGCTGGGGGTGGAGGCCGAGCCCTTCATGACGTGGAACGGCCAAAAGTGGCACATCGACCTGAAGGCCGTCAACGCCCTGTGGCTGCAAAAGGCCGGCGTGCGGCATATCGACCTCTGCGGTGACTGCACCTATTGCCGCCCCGATCTGTACTGGAGCCACCGGAAAACCGGCCTGCGGCGGGGCGAGCAGGCAGCGCTGATCTCCCTGCGGGAGGTGACGCCATGAGACGGCGGCTCTTGTGTCTGCTGCTGGCGGCGCTGCTGCTCACCGCCACCGGCTGCGCCAACTGGGAGGAGCCATCCGACCCGCTGGGCGAGCTGTCGGAGTTTTACGGCGCGGAGAATGAGACGCCGGAGCCGGAGCCTCTGACCACCTTCACCCTGCCCTATTTTGCCGGAGAGAGTCTGGACCCTGTTACCACCACGGAGACGGTGCAGTCGTCGGTGGGGGCCCTGCTGTATGAAAAGCTGTTTGAGCTGGACGAGCACTACGTCCTCCGTCCTCTGCTTGCGGACAGCTGCACCTACGATGCGGAGCAGCGGGTCTATACGCTGACACTGCGCAGCGGTGTCACCTTTTCCGACGGCTCTGCCCTGACGGCACGGGACGTGGCGGCCACGCTGGAACGGGCACGGCAGTCCCAGCGGTACGCTGCGCGGCTGGCGGAGGTGTCCTCCGTCCGCGCACAGGGCGACACCGTCCGCATCACCATGAGCACCGATCTGGCCACGCTGGCGTGGCGGCTGGACATTCCCATTGTCAAGGCCGGCACCGAGTCGGATACCGTGCCGGTGGGTACCGGCCCCTACGTGTTCACCGCATCGGATAGCGGCGCGTACCTGGAACAAAATCCCAGCTGGTGGCAGCAGAAGGCCCTGCCGCTGCGGCGCATTGAGCTGCTGCACTGCAAGGACCGCGACACCATGCTCTACGCCTTTTCCTCCCGCGAGGTCCAGCTGCTGCCGCTGGACCTCACCGGCACCGGTGCGTCCGGCGTGTCCGCCAGCGGCGACTATACCGACGCCCCCACGTCTGTGATGCAGTTTTTGGGCTTCAACACCCGCCGTGCGCCCTTCAGCGATGCTGCACTGCGGCAGGCGGTCAGCGCAGCCGCGGACCGTCAGGCTCTGGTGGATTCCTGCCTGCTGGGCCACGGCAGCGCCGCCCAGTTCCCTCTCTCCCCCGCCAGTGAGGAGTACCCCACGGAGCTGGAGGCGCCGTACAGCATCGCCGCGCTCCAGCAGCTGACGCAGGAAGAAGCCGGAAGCTCAGGCGATGCCGCAAATGCCGGAAACACCAGTTCTGACAACGCTTCCGCAGGCATGTATGCCGGGGTATCCGTGACGTTGCTGGTCAACGAGGAAAACTCCTTCAAGGTCAGCGCCGCTCAGGAGATCGCCGCCGCGCTGAGCCGCTGCGGCCTGACGGTGACGGTGGACAGTGTGCCCTGGGAGACGTACCTCCAGCGGCTGCAGGACGGCAGCTTCGACCTGTATTACGGCGAGTGCCGCCTGACGGCGGACTGGGATATTCTGGAGCTTGTCGGCACGGAGGGTTCTCTGAATTACGGCGGCTTTTCCGATGAGGACACCGACATTCTGTTGGCCGCCTGCCGCACGGCATCGGAGGGTCAGCGGTCGAAAGCGCTGACGGCGCTGTGGCAGGACCTGCTGGAAAAAATGCCCATCGCCCCCCTGTGCTTCAAGTCCGATTCGGTGCTGACCACCACCGGATTGGTGGAGGGCCTGACTGCCACGGAAACGGACCCCTTCTTCTCGCTGGAGCAGTGGACCGTCCACCTGGACACCCCCCAGGCGGCCAAATAATTTCCGGTTAATTTCCGGTTTTTCTTCCGGATCGGCTTCATGATGAAGACATTGAGCGAACCAGATAAAACACGCTGTGTAAAAGGCACGCCGGCCCTAAAACCGGCGTGCCTTTTCTATTCAATCAGACATATGCGCGGCGGCGCAAAGCTGCGCCGCGCTGCGAAAGGGCGCTGCCGACGGGTGATAGATACGCACAGCGGCGCGGAAGGACGCCGCGCTGTGTGGAATGACGATGGCACCCGTGCAGCGGATCAGTACTGGCGGACCACGGCGGTCACTTTACCCAGAATGACGGCATCATGGCCGTCGATGGGGCTGTATGCGTCGTTCTCCGGCAGGAGCCAGACCTGTCCGTTACGGCGGCTGAGCCGCTTCACTGTGGCCTCCTCCCCCAGCAGGGCCACCACGATCTCGCCGTTATGGGCCTCCGGCTGCTGATGCACCACCACCAGATCACCGGGCAGGATGCCGGCATTCAGCATGGACTCACCCCGCACCCGCAGGGCAAAATACTCCCCCTCCCGTCCGTTGGTGTCGAAGGTCAGGTAGTCCTCGATGCACTCCTGAGCCAGGATGGGTGCGCCGGCGGCCACCGTGCCCACGATGGGGACGCGGCCCACGGGCATCTCCGGCTCCGCAGGGGCAGAGTGGGACGCAGGCGCAGTCGGTGCGGCGGGCGCTGCGCCCTCCAGCGGCGTCAGCGTCAGGGCGCGGCCCTTGCCGGCCCCCTTGGTCAGGACGCCCATCTCCTCCATATGCTTCAAATGAAAGTGTACCGTGGACGGTGAGCGCAGGCCCACCGCCTCCCCGATCTCGCGGACGGAGGGCGGATAGCCCTGCTGCCGCGTGGTCTCGGCGATATAGTCGTAGATCTTCTGCTGCATTTTAGTCAGCTTCGCCATGTGGATACCCCTTTCTCTGCGACGGCTGATAGTTGTAAATATAGTGTACCACAGGTTTTTGCGGATTGCAACATTTGTTCTATCATTTTTTCGGTAAAATGGAGAAAAAATCTGCCGTCACCCCTTGCATTGGCGGTTGTATTATGGTAAAATCGTTTGTACTGTGAATTATGTGCCCTGCGGCACGGAATAGATGTGGAGGTTCCCGTTATGCTGATTTTCGTTACCATTCTGCAGCTGCTGGCTGCTTTGATCCTGATCGCCATCGTGCTGTTCCAGTCCGGTAAGAGCCAGGGCCTGTCCGGCGCTATCGGCGGCATCGCCGACAGCTACATGGCCAAGTCCAAGGCCAAGAGCATCGACGCCAAGCTGGCTAAGGCCACCAAGTGGGTGGGCGCCATCTTCGTCGTGCTGACGCTGGTCATCAACTGTATGCTGGCCGCCGCTGCGTAAGGCTAAAGTGAATCAGACCCTCCCGAGGCTGTCGCTTCGGGAGGGTTTTTTATTTTACACTGTGGTAGGTGACACCGGACTCCGGCGTGACCCCCTTCAGGGTCAGCAGCTCCGACACGGTGACGAACACGTAACCCTGCTCCTGCAGGTGGGGCACGGCGCGGAGCACCGCATCCACCGTGTTCTGGTAGCGGTCGTGGAGAAGCACAATGTCGCCGTCGGACACCTGACGGTAGATGATATCCAGGATCTTATCGGCATCCTTGCTCTTCCAGTCCTCGGTGTCCACCGACCAGTTCACCAGCGGCACGGATAGGGCGGCCGCCTCCCGGTCGGTACACAGGCCGTAGGGCGGGCGCACCCAGTAGTCCCCCTTCCCCAGCAGCCGGCGCAGCAGGTCCTCGTTTTTTTGCAGGTCGGCCAGTGCCTGCGCGCAGGTCAGGCTGTCCATCTGTGGGTGGTCGTAGGAATGGTTTCCCACCTGATGCCCCTCGGCGGCGATACGCCGGACGATGTCCGGATCCTTCACCGTCTGGCAGCCCACCACAAAGAAGGTGGCACGGGCGCCGTATTCCGCCAGACCGTCCAGCAGGCGGGGCGTGCAGCGGGGCGAGGGGCCGTCGTCAAAGGTGAGGGCCACGTATTTTGGGGCGCTGGGGTCGGCATCCGTCGGGGTATCCGCAGAGACGGCAGGGTTCACCGCGTGAGGCACGGCGGGGTCGTAGGAGCTGGGGACGGTGCAGGCGGGCAGCAGGATCACTGCGGCCCATGCGGCCAGCGCGGTGCGGAGGAGCTTCTTCATCAAATCACCGGTGGCAGTATATGCGCGGGGTAGGGCTGGGTATGACGGGGTGGCTGCGGCGGTTACTGTATGTAGCCGGTCAGGTCCACGACTACCTCGTCGCCGGTGAACACCATACTGCCGTCCTGCTCCTCCAGCACGTCGAACTCCAGCGTCCATTGGGCCGCGTCCTCGAGGCCGGTCATGTCGTCGCGGTCGTAGGTATAGGTGGTGCCGGAATCCCAATCCGTGATCTCGTCGGGAGATGCAAGATCCACGAAATAGCCGTCGCTGTCGTAGGCCACCAGATAGGGTGGGTAATAGGTGTCGGGCTCCAGACCCTCCACGGTGATCATAATGCGCTGGCCGCTGGTCCCCACCTCAGTGACTGTGCCGGTCTGGCCCATCAGCTCAAAGGCACAGCCAAACCGGTAGGTATCGGTGGGGTCGGTGATCTCTGTGGCGGGTTCGACAGGCCAGTCGGGCTCTGGCTCGGAGGTGTAGCTGAGGTGGGTCTGGCAGGAGCCTATCAGCGAAATGAGGACGCTGACGGCCGCGACGATCAGGACCGCTGTCTTCCCGCGGCTCTGCGTATTCATACCGCTCACATGGTTTACGGCGCGGTTGACGCTGTTCTTGGCGTTCTCCCACTCCTGTGTGCGGGCGCTGCCGGACCCGGTGTGGGCGGCTTTCTCACGGGAGCCGCGGCGGGTCTGATCCTCATAGCAGGTCTTTTCCTCGTAGCAGACCTTGCCGCGGCGGGGCGGGATGGACTGGTCCTCCACGAAGTGGACGGTGCCATCGGGGTCCACCCGCTCGCGGTGGGGCGGACGGTTATAGGCGCCGCACTTGGGGCACATGTCCTGTTTGTTGTAATCGTATATGCGGCCGCAGGACCGGCAGCGGATGGTTGCCATGGCAAGCCCTCCCTTTCTCCGTTTTCAGCCCTATTATACAGGCAGATGGGGGTGTTTGTCCATCAACTTCAGGTTGCGCGGGCAAATTTTCCGGCGCAACCTGAAGTGGCGGCGCGAAAAAACGCCCTTTCCCATAGCCGAGGCCATGGGAAAGGGCGTTTTTGCAGTTTAGACTTCGCTTATTTCACCAGCTCGATGACAGCGGTCTCCGCAGCGTCACCGCGGCGGATGCCGGTGCGAATGATGCGGGTGTAGCCGCCGTTGCGTTCTGCGTAGCTGGGAGCCAGCTCCTTGAACAGCTTGTTGGCCACGTCTTCGCGGGTGATGAAGCTCAGCGCCTGACGGTAAGCAGCCAGATCGCCCTTCTTGCCGAGGGTGATCATCTTCTCGGCCATGGGCTTGATCTCCTTGGCACGGGTGATGGTAGTCTCCATACGGCCCTTGTCCAGGAAATCGGTGACCTGCTGACGGAGCATCGCCATACGCTGATCGGTAGTCTTACCGAGCTTACGAGTTCCGGGCATTTCTGTTTCCTCCTTGTCAGGATATGCGCGAGAAGCGCAGATCAGTTAGTTGTTGTCCTCGCTGGCCAGGGACAGACCCATCATGGCCAGCTTGTTGATAACTTCCTCCAGGGACTTGCGTCCCAGATTGCGGACCTTCATCATCTCGTCCTCGGTCTTGGAGATCAAGTCCTCGACGGTGTTGATGTTGGCGCGCTTGAGGCAGTTGAAGCTGCGGACGGACAGATCCAGCTCCTCGATGGTCAGTTCCAGCATCTTGTCCTTAGAATCAGCGGCCTTTTCCACCACGGTGGACTTGTCGCCCAGCGTGTCGGACAGGTCAGTGAACAGGGCAAAGTGGTCACACAGGATCTTGGCGCCCAGAGACACCGCATCACGGGCCGTGATGGTGGTGTCCGTCCAGACCTCCAGCGTCAGCTTATCGTAGTCGCTGGAGGCGCCGACACGGGTGCTCTCCACAGTGTAGTTGACCTTGTAGACGGGGGTGTAGATGCTGTCGATGGGGATCACACCGATCACATTGGGACGGAGCGCCTTGTTGCGGTCCGCGGACACGTAGCCGCGGCCGTGGCTCAGCGTGATCTCCATGCTCAGCGTGGCACCCACGTCCAGAGTAGCCAGATGAAGCTCGGGGTTCAGGACCTCCACTTCACCGTCGCTCTTGATGTCGCCGGCTGTCACTTCGCAGGGACCGGTGGCCTCGATAAAAACCGTTTTGCCTCCCTCGCAGTGCAGCTTGGTCAACAGATTCTTCACGTTCAGAACGATCTCCGTCACATCCTCCTTCACACCGGGGATGGTGGAAAACTCGTGCTGCACACCGGCAATTTTGATGCTGGTGGCCGCCGTGCCGGGGAGAGACGAGAGCATAATACGCCGCAGCGCATTACCCAGGGTCGTTCCGTAACCGCGCTCCAGGGGTTCGATCACATATTTTCCATAGGAAGCGTCGCCGGGTGTTTCGATACACTCGATCTGGGGCTTCTCAATTTCGATCATGCAGTACCCTCCTTCATTCTTTTGGCGGAGCGGCCTGGAGGGCCGCATCCTATTTGGTTCCAGTGCTTCGTGAGGGTTTGAACCCTATTACTTGGAGTACAACTCGACGATCAGATGCTCCTCGATGGGCATGTCGATGTCCTCGCGGGCGGGCATGGTGACAACAGTGCCCTTCAGGGCGTTCTTGTCACGCTCCAGCCACTTGGGGACGTTGACCATGGGCGCATCCTCAGCAGTCAGACGCTTGAAAGCCACGGAAGAGCGGCTGCTCTCCTTGACCTCGATCACATCGCCCACGCGCACCAGGTAGGAGGGGATGTTGACCTTGTGGCCATTGACAGTGAAATGGGCGTGGTTCACCAGCTGACGGGCCTCACGGCGGGTCATGGCGAAGCCCAGACGGTACACCACGTTGTCCAGACGGCGCTCTACCAGGCTCAGCAGGTTCTCGCCGGTCTTGCCGGGCATGACGGAAGCCTTCTCATAGTAAGCATGGAACTGCTTCTCCAGAATGCCGTAGACGAACTTGACCTTCTGCTTCTCGTTAAGCTGGATGGCGTACTCGCTCTTCTTCTTTCTCATCTGGCCGCCGGGGTTGCGCTTCGTCTCCTTCTTGGAGTAACCCATGACGGTAGGAGAAATACCCAGCGCCTTGCAACGCTTGGCGATAGGCTGCATATTCTTAGCCATGATTTATTAATCCTCCTTCTTCCGATTACACGCGACGACGCTTGGGGGGGCGGCATCCGTTGTGGGGGATGGGGGTGACGTCCTTGATCATCGTCACTTCCAGGCCCACCGCCTGCAGGGCGCGGATGGCGGCCTCACGGCCCTGACCAGGGCCCTTCACGAAGACCTCCACGGTCTTCAGACCGTGCTCCATCGCTGCCTTGGCCGCAGTCTCAGCTGCGCTCTGGGCGGCGAAGGGAGTGGACTTCTTGCTGCCGCGGAAACCCAGACCACCGGAGGAGGCCCAGGACAGAGCGTTGCCCTGAGCATCGGTGACGGTCACCATGGTGTTGTTGAAGGAAGAACGGATATGGACCTGACCCTTCTCGACGTTCTTCTTTTCACGACGACGGCGAATGACCTTCTTGCCTTTTACATTGTTAGCTGCCATGATCTATTCCTCCTTCCTTTACTTCTTCTTGTTAGCGATAGTCTTCTTGGGGCCTTTGCGAGTGCGTGCGTTGGTCTTGCTGCGCTGACCGCGAACGGGCAGGCCACGACGGTGGCGCATGCCGCGATAGCAGCCGATTTCAGTCAGACGCTTGATGTCAAGCGCCACTTGACGACGCAGATCACCCTCGACCACATAGGACTGGTCAATGGCCTCACGCAGCTTCGCTTCGTCGGCCTCGGTCAGATCCTTTACGCGAGTGTCGGGGTTGATGCCTGTCTGCGCAAGGATGTCCTGCGCACTTTTTCTTCCAATACCATAGATATAAGTCAAACCGATCTCGATTCGCTTATCCTTGGGCAGGTCAATACCGGCAATACGTGCCATAACTTAGAGCACCTCCACTTTCTACTTAGCCCTGTCTCTGCTTATGCTTGGGATTCTCGCAAATCACCATTACGCGGCCTTTGCGGCGGATCACTTTGCACTTCTCGCACATGGGCTTCACGGACGGTCTTACTTTCATTTTGATAAACCTCCTACTTACTGCGCCAGGTAATCCGGCCACGGGTCAGATCGTAAGGAGACATTTCCACTGTCACCTTGTCGCCGGGCAGAATCCTGATGAAATTCATTCTGAGCTTTCCGGAAATATGCGCTAATATCGTGTGTCCATTTCCAATGTCAACTTGGAATGTGGTGTTGGGCAGGGACTCGACGACCACGCCCTCGACTTCGATCATATCGGATTTTGCCAAGTGCTATCCCTCCTGGTCTTGATTACCGCCGCTTAGCGCGGCTATGGCTTTACGAAGCTCACTATTTGTGATTTTTTCGCTGCTTCTGATCTTTTCAGCCACCAGACTGTGACTCTCCCCCACCAGCGCCACATGCTTGCGGCGCTTGCGCTTGGGATTCTCCAGCCGGCGCTGTTTCCCGTCAGCCAGCAGGAGGAAGTCCCCTTCTGTCGCAAGGACGAAGAAGAGGCTTCCTGTGTCTCTGCCGGCGACTGATCTGACAATGTTTGATTTGGCTATGTCCATCTCACACCAACGATTTCTCCGGGTCCGTCAGAAGCTCCGGCTCTCCGGCGGTGATCAGGAGTGAGTTTTCATAGTGGGCGGCATTCTTGCCGTCCGCCGTCTTCACGGTCCAGCCGTCCGGCATCTGCTTGATGGCGGCGCTGCCCGCGTTGACCATAGGCTCCACGGCGATGGTCATGCCCCGCAGAAGACGGGGACCATGGCCGGGATTGCCGAAGTTGGGTACCTCCGGCGGCTCGTGCATCCTTCGGCCGATGCCGTGACCGACATACTCCCGAACAACGCTGAAGCCGTTGGCTTCCACGTAAGCCTGCACCGCGGCGGAAATATCCGACAGACGGCAGCCCTCTCTGGCATACTTGATGCCCTCGAAGAAGCTCTGCTGCGTGACTCGGATCAGCCGCATGGCCTCGTCGGACACCTGCCCGCAGGGGTAGGTGCCGGCGCAGTCGCCATGGAAGCCGCCGATAAACGCGCCCACGTCCACGCTGACGATGTCGCCCTCCTTCAGCACCCGCTTACCGGGGATGCCGTGGATGATCTCATCGTTGACGGAGACGCACACGCTGGCCGGATAACCGTTGTAGTGCAGGAACGAGGGCGTGGCGCCCTGCTCCGTGATGAACTGGAACACAGCCTTATCGATTTGCTGCGTTGTGACGCCGGGTCTTACCATATCCCGTGCCAAGGCACGGGCAGCCGCGGTAATTTTGCCAGCCCGGCGCATCAACTCGATCTCGTGCGCAGATTTTAATGTGATCATGCTTCTGCCCCTAACGCACGGAGGATCAACTGGGTGGTGCCGGCCACGGTGGGCTGGTCCTCCACAGTTTTCAGGATCCCGCGGGATTCATAGAAGTCCTTGAGGGGTTCCGTCTCTTTATGATAGACCGCGAGACGGTCTTTGACCGTTTCGGGATCATCATCCTTGCGCTGCTTGAGCGCGCCGCCGCAGACATCGCACACGCCTTCCTTTTTGGGAGGGATGTTGACGATGTGGTAGCTGGCGCCGCAGCTCTCGCAGACACGGCGGCCGCCCATCCGCTTGATGATCTTCTCATCAGGGATCTCGATGGCCACCACGGCGTCGAATCTGATACCTGCCTGCTCCAGCGCCTCGGCCTGGGCGATGGTGCGGGGCACACCGTCCAGAATGTAGCCATTGGCGCAGTCAGGCTCCTGCAGACGCTCGCTGATGATGCCGATGATGACCTCATCGGGCACCAGCTTGCCTGCGTCCATGTACTCCTTGGCCTTCAGGCCGGTGGGAGTTCCGTTCTTCACAGCTGCACGCAGGATATTACCGGTCGAGATGGTGGGAATACCCAGCGTCTTCTTGATAATGTCCGCCTGTGTGCCCTTGCCGGCACCAGGAGCGCCTAAAAGGATCAGTTTCATGATACACCTCTTATTCCAGGAAGCCCTTGTACTGACGCATCAGCATCTGGGATTCCAGTGCCTGCACCGTCTCCAGCGCAACACCCACCACGATGATGACGGAGGTACCGCCGATGGACAGGGACGATACGTTCACGACTCTGCCGATCAGCAGGGGCAGGATCGCCACAACGCCCAGGTAGATGGCGCCGAACAGCGTGACCTTGTTGAGGACCTTCTTGATGAAGTCCGCGGTAGGCTTGCCCGGGCGGAAGCCGGGGATGAAGCCGCCGTTCTTCTTCAGGTTGTTGGAGATCTCAACAGGGTTGAACTGGATGGTGGCATAGAAGTAGCTGAAAGCGATGATCATCAGGAAGTAGACGATCATGTACAGCACGCTCTTGCTGTCCACTGCGTTGACCAGCGCGTAGCCGAAGGTTCCCTTCTCGGGAGCGGGCAGGAATGCCGCCACCGTGGGGATGATCATGGCGATGGACTGCGCGAAGATGATGGGCAGAACACCGGACATATTCACCTTCATCGGCAGCGTAGAACTCTGGCCGCCATACATCTTGCGGCCCACCTGACGCTTGGCGTACTGCACGGGGATGCGGCGCTCCGCACCGTTGACCCACGTGATCAGGACGATCAGGGCCAGGATACCCAGCACCACCAGGACGGCCATCCACCAGGTCATGGTACCGCTGCGCAGGGAGCTGCCCATGCTGCCGACCATGCTGGGCACACGGGACAGGATGCCGGCGAACAGGATGATGGAGATACCGTTGCCGATACCGAACTCGGTGATCTGCTCACCCATCCACATGACAAAGGAAGAGCCGGCGATGAAAGAGACAATGATGACCAGAGCGACCCAAACGCCGGAGCCGGTCAGGATACCGTAGTTCTTCATCAGCACGTAGTAGCCCCAGCCCTGCAGGATGGCGATAGCCACCGTGGCATAACGGGTGATGGACTGGATCTTCTTCTTTCCTTCCTCGCCGCCGTCGCGGGCCATGCGCTCCAGCGCAGGGATGGCGATGGTCAGCAGCTGGATGATGATGGAGCTGTTGATATAGGGCTGGACGCCCAGTGCGAACACCGTGGCATTCGCAAACGCGCCGCCGGACATGACGTTGTACAGACCCAGCACCGTGGTGCTCAGCTGGTTCAGGTACTCGCCCAGCAGCTCCGTGTTCACGTAGGGAACAGGGATGGCGTTGCCGATGCGGAAGATCAGCAGCATCAGAGCGGTGAACACGATCTTCTTCCGAAGCTCAGGGATCGCCCATGCCTTTTTGATCGTCTGGATCACTTAGATCACCTCTGCCTTTCCACCAGCTGCTTCGATCGCTTCCTTAGCAGCCTGGGAGAAAGCAGCGGCCTGCACGGTCACCTTCTTGGTAACTTTGCCGTTACCGAGGACCTTGTAGCCGTACTCGCACTTGCTCAGGATACCCTTTGCAAGCAGGGCTTCAGCGGTGACGATCTCGCCGTCCTCAAACTTGTTGAGGGCGCTCAGGTTGATGATTTCCAGGGGCTTGGCAAAAATGTTGTTGAAACCGCGCTTGGGGATGCGGCGTGCCAGAGGCATCTGGCCGCCTTCAAAGCCGATGCGGGTGCCGCCGCCGGAGCGGGCTTTCTGACCCTTGTGGCCGCGGCCTGCGGTCTTGCCGTTGCCGGAGCCGTGTCCACGGCCCTTGCGGTAGGCTTCCTTGGTGGAGCCGGCGGCGGGAGACAGTTCATTCAGTTTCATGCTCTCGCACCTCCTTATTCTACTTCGGTCACCTGAAGCAGGTAACCGATCTTTGCGACCTTGCCGCGGGTCTGAGCGTTGTCAGGCTGCACGGTGGTGTCGCCGATCTTACGCAGGCCCAGAGAGTTGGCAGTGGCGATGTGCTTTTCCAGTCTGCCGTTGAGGCTCTTTACGAGCTGGATCTTCAGATTAGCCATGTTCTCTCCTCCTTAACCCACGATCTCGTCCACGCTCTTGCCGCGGGTGCGGGCGACCTCTTCCGGGGTACGCAGAGCCTTCAGGCCCTCAAAGGTGGCGGCTACCACGTTCACGGCGGTGTTGGAACGCAGGCACTTGGTACGGATATCCTTGATACCGGCAGCTTCCATGATGATACGCACGGGGCCGCCGGCGATCACGCCGGTACCGGGAGCGGCGGGCTTCATCAGCACGCGGCCTGCACCGGCCTCGCCGATGATCTCGTGGGGAATGGTGCTGCCGGACAGGGAAATGGTGATCATGTTCTTCTTGGCGTCCTCGATGCCCTTGCGGATGGCCTCGGGCACCTCGGCGGCCTTACCCAGGCCAAAGCCGACCTTGCCCTTGCCATCGCCCACCACCATCAGGGCGGAGAACTTCATGACACGACCACCCTTAACGGTCTTGGATACGCGGTTGGTAGCGACTACTTTCTCAATGTACTCGCTCTGCTCTCTTTCAAATCTTGCCATTGATAAGTCCTCCTTCCTTAGAATTCCAGGCCGCCCTCGCGGGCGCCTTCAGCCAGCTCGGCCACGCGGCCGTGGTACACGTAACCACCGCGGTCGAACACGACCTGGTCGATGCCCTTGGCCTTGCAGCGCTCGGCCACCAGCTTGCCCACGGCGCGGGCAGCAGCCTTGTTGCCGCCATTGCCCTCGATCTCCTTATCCAGAGAGGAAGCGGACACCAGGGTGTTGCCGGCCACATCGTCGATGACCTGGGCATAGATGTTCTTCTCGCTGCGGAACACGTTCAGACGGGGACGCTCGGGAGTGCCGGACAGCTTGGCACGGACTCTCTTATGGCGCTTCAGACGCTGCGCGTTGGTATCGGGTCTCTTAATCATATCGGCACACCTCCTTACTTCTTGGCACCGGTCTTACCGACCTTGCGGCGGATGACTTCGTCAACATACTTGATGCCCTTGCCCTTATAAGGCTCGGGAGGACGCTTCTCGCGGACTTCCGCCGCGAACTGGCCCACCTTCTGCTTGTCGGGACCGGAAATCACAACCTTGTTGGGAGCGGGAACATCAATGGTGATACCGTCGATCTCGGGCACCTTCACGGGGTGAGAGTAGCCCAGGTTCATGACCAGCTCCTTGCCTTCCTTGGCAGCACGGTAGCCGACACCGTTGATCTCCAGCTCCTTCTTGAAGCCTTCGCTGACACCAACGACCATGTTGTGCAGCAGAGCGCGGGTCATGCCGTGCAGTGCGCAGTGCAGCTTGTCGTCGGAGGGGCGCTTGACGTGGATGACGTTACCGTCCTGCTCCAGGATCATCTCGGGGCGCAGAGCCTGCACCAGAGTGCCCTTGGGGCCCTTGACGGTGACGACGTTGTTCTCCGCGATGGTGACTTCCACACCGGCGGGAACGGTAATGGGCATTCTACCAATTCTCGACATTGTTCAAATACCTCCTTACCATACGAATGCAAGGACTTCGCCGCCGACGTGAGCCGCGCGAGCAGCCTTGTCGGTCATGACGCCCTTGGAAGTGGATACGATCGCAATACCAAGACCACGCAGCACGCGGGGCAGCTCGTCGGCGCCCACATAGACGCGCAGGCCGGGCTTGGACACGCGGCGCAGGCCGGAGATAACCTTCTCCTTGCCGGCGTTGTACTTCAGGGTGATGCGGATGGTGCCCTGAGTACCGTCGTCAACGACCTGGAAGGACTTGATGTAGCCCTCGTCCAGCAGGATCTGAGCGATGCTCTTCTTCATGTTGGAAGCGGGAACATCCACGGTCTCGTGCTTGGCATTGTTGGCGTTGCGGATACGGGTGAGCATATCGGCAACAGGATCAGTGATGTGCATACTTGTAGTTCCTCCTATTTTAGAGTTACAGGCAGATGCCTGTTGAGGCAGCGAGGTATCACTGATAATTTAGTCCGCCGGCCCTCACGACGCCGATGTTTAATTACCAGTGACCTTTCGCCATCCTATAATATTACCGGGAGCCTTGCGGCTCTTAGGTACGTTGGGTCGGCGGAGCGCAATTCCTCCGCCTGCTCCTGGTGAAGATTTTTTCGTCAGACGAGGCGAAGCGACGCCGCTGTACTCTTGTACAGCAAGGAGCTTCAACGAAGTATGACGGAAAAAGATTTACCAGGAAGCCTTGCGGACACCGGGGATCTCGCCCTTGTACGCCAGCGTGCGGAAGCAGATACGGCACACGCCGTAGTCACGCAGATAGGCGTGGGGACGGCCGCACAGCTTGCAGCGGTTGTACTTACGGGTGGAGAATTTTGCAGGCGCCTGCTGCTTCAGGATCATAGACTTTTTAGCCATTTCGTTCTCCTCCTAATCAGCGTTCAAAGGGAGCGCCGACCAGAGTCAGCAGCTCGCGGGCTTCTTCATCGGTCTGGGCGGTGGTGCAGATGACCACATCCATGCCGCGGATCTTGTCGATCTTATCGTACTCGATCTCGGGGAAGATCAGCTGCTCCTTGATGCCCAGGGCATAGTTGCCGCGGCCATCGAAGGCGTTGGCGCTGATGCCGCGGAAGTCACGGACACGGGGCAGAGCCACGTTGAACAGACGATCCAGGAACTCCCACATCTTGTCGCCGCGCAGCGTGACCTTGGCGCCCACGGGCATGCCCTCACGCAGCTTGAAGTTTGCAACGGACTTCTTGGCGATGGTGATGATGGCCTTCTGGCCGGTGATGGTGGCCAGATCGCTGCACACAGCGTCCAGAACCTTGGCGTTCTCACGAGCCTCACCGCAGCCCACGTTCACGACGACCTTGTCGATCTTGGGGATCTGCATGGTGGACTTGTAGCCGAACTTCTTGAAGAGAGCGGGAGCCACTTCTTCGGTATACTTAACTTTCAGACGTGCCATTTACAACCTCTCTCCTTTCTCACAGGGCGGCGCCGCAGTGCTTGCACACGCGGACTTTCTTGCCGTCCTTGATCTCATAGGCCACGCGGGTGGGCTTGTCGCACTTGGGGCAGACCACCTGGACCTTGCTGGCGTAGATGGCTGCCTCGCGCTTGACGATACCGCCCTCTTCACCCTGCTTGCGGGGCTTGATGTGGCAGGTCACCATGTTGATGCCCTCCACCACGACCTTGCGCTCGCTGGGGACAGTGCCCAGCACCTTGCCGGACTTGCCCTTGTCCTTGCCGGACAGAACAACGACCTTGTCGTTCTTCTTGATCTTCAGACTATTCATGTGACCGGCCCTCCTTAAATAACTTCGGGAGCGAGGGACAGGATCTTCATGTAATCCTTGTCGCGCAGCTCACGAGCAACCGGCCCAAAGATACGGGTACCTCTGGGGTTCTTATCGTCCTTGATGAGGACGGCGGCGTTGTCGTCGAAACGGACGTAAGTGCCGTCGGCGCGGCGGACGCCCTTGGCGGAGCGAACGATAACGGCCTTGACGACCTCGCCCTTCTTCACCTGGCCGCCGGGGGTGCTCTTGCGGACGGAAGCAACGATCACATCGCCGATGTTGCCGTACTTACGCTTGGAGCCGCCCAGAACGCGGATGCACTTGATCTCCTTGGCGCCGGTATTATCGGCAACCTTCAGATAGGACTCTTGCTGAATCATACTTGCGGCACCTCCTTACTTAGCCTTCTCGACGATCTCGACCACGCGCCAACGCTTGTCCTTGGACAGGGGGCGGGTCTCCATCACCTTCACGATGTCGCCAACACCGCAAGTGTTCTGCTCGTCATGAGCTTTCAGCTTGTAGGTGCGGCCGACGATCTTCTTATACAGAGGATGGGCGACGCGGTCTTCAATAGCGACGACCACGGTCTTGTCCATCTTATCGGAAACGACCTTGCCGACTCTGGTCTTGCGGGAGGAAATTCTCTTCTCTTCCATTTTACTTCTCCTCCTTTTCACGGATAACGGTCTTCACGCGGGCGATATCGCGCTTCGTCTCGGCGATCTTGAGAGGATTGTCCAGCTGATTGGTTGCGTGCTGCATACGCAGGAAGAACAGATCCTTCTTCAGGGAGTCCAGCTTCTCGTTGAGCTGCTCCACGGTCATTGCACGTACTTCAGTTGCCTTCATCTCATTCACCTACTTCCTGGGCTTCGAGATCCTCGCGCTTGACGATCTTCGTCTTGATGGGCAGCTTGTGGCTGGCCAGACGCAGGGCCTCGCGGGCGACCTCTTCGGAAACACCGGCGATCTCAAACATGACACGGCCGGGCTTGACTACTGCGACCCAATACTCGGGGGAACCCTTACCGGAACCCATGCGGGTCTCGGCCGGCTTCTCGGTGATGGGCTTGTCGGGGAAGATCTTGATCCAGACCTGACCGCCACGCTTGGTATAACGGGTCATGGCGATACGGGCGGCTTCGATCTGATTGCTGGTGATCCAGCTGGGCTCCAGGGCAACCAGACCGTACTCGCCGTAGGTCACCTTATTGCCGCGCATGGCCTTGCCGGTGAGGCGGCCACGGTGTACTCTGCGGTACTTAACTCTCTTGGGCAGAAGCATTACTGAGCGCCTCCTTCTTTCTTTTCTGCGGGCTTGCGGAAGCCGCCCTCAGGACGGGGACCGCGGTTGAAGCCGCCGTTCTGGCGGTCACGGTTGAAGCCGCCGTTCTGGCCATCGCGGCGGAAGCCGCCGCGGCGGTCGCCGTCACGACGGTTGCCGCGACGCTCACGACGCTCCTGATAGGGCTTGCTGGTGTCCAGGGTACGCGGGGTGGTGCGCAGCGCCTGGGACAGGATCTCGCCCTTGTAGATCCACACCTTCACGCCGATGCGGCCGAAGGTGGTGGCAGCCTCAGCAAAGCCGTAGTCGATGTCGGCGCGCAGGGTCTGCAGGGGGATGGTGCCCTCGTGATAATGCTCGGAGCCGGCGATCTCACGGCCGCCCAGACGGCCGCCGCAGTTGCACTTGATGCCCTTGGCACCGGCGCGCATGGCGCGGCCCATGGCGTTCTTCATGGCGCGGCGGTGGGAAATACGCTTCTCCAGCTGGGCGGCGATATTCTCGGCCACCAGCTGAGCGTCCATATCGGGGTTGCGGACCTCGACGATGTTCAGCTTCACGGTCTTGCCGATCAGCTTCTCCACGTCCTTGCGGTACTGCTCGATCTGCTCACCGCCCTTGCCGATGACCACGCCGGGACGGGCCACGTGCAGGTAGATGGTGACGACCTCGTTGCTGCGCTCGATCTCGATCTTGGAGACGCCGGCAGCGAACAGCAGCTTCTTCAGGTACACACGGATCTTGTGGTCCTCGACCAGCAGGTCGCCGACCTTCTCGTTACTGGCATACCAGCGGGAATCCCAGTCTTTGATGACGCCCACGCGCATGCCATGGGGATTGACTTTCTGACCCATTTAACTGTTCCTCCCTTTCTTAGTCTCTCTCAGCGACGGCCAGCGTCACGTGAGAGGTTCTCTTGTTGATGCGGTAGGCGCGGCCCTGTGCCCGAGGCATCATGCGCTTGAGGATGGGGCCGGGGGTGGCGAACACCTGAGTGACCACCAGCTTGTCCGGGTCCATGCTGAAGTTGTTCTCAGCATTGGCGCAGGCGCTCTTAAGCAGCTTCACCAGCGGCTCGGAGGCGGACTTGGGGGTGTTCATCAGGATGGCCATAGCAGTCTTGGCATCCTTGCCGCGGATCAGATCGCAGACGATCTGGACCTTGCGGGGAGAGATGCGGACGTATCTCAGATATGCTTTCGCTTCCATATTACTCTGCATCCTCCTTTTACGCTTTCTTGGTGTGGCCGCGGAAGGTACGAGTGGGCGCGAACTCGCCCAGCTTGTGACCCACCATGTCCTCCTGCACGTAGACAGGCACATGACGGCGGCCGTCGTGGACAGCGATGGTATGGCCGACGAAGGCGGGGAAGATGGTGGAGCTGCGGCTCCAGGTCTTCAGCACATTCTTCTCGCCCTTGGCGTTCATTTCTTCGACCCGCTTCAGCAGCTCAGGGGCAACATACGGGCCTTTTTTGATAGATCTGCTCATATTTCTTTTGCCTCCTTTACTTCACGTTGCGACGCTTGACAATGAACTTGTCGGTGGGATTCTTCTTCTTGCGGGTCTTGTAACCCAGAGCCGGCTTGCCCCAAGGAGTGACAGGGCCGGGACGGCCCACGGGGGACTTGCCTTCACCACCGCCGTGGGGGTGGTCGCAGGGGTTCATGACGGAACCGCGGACGGTGGGACGCCAACCCATGTGACGCTTGCGGCCGGCCTTACCGATCTGGATGTTCTCATGCTCCAGATTGCCGACCTGGCCAATGCAGGCGGTGCAGTTGGTGCGGATGATGCGGACCTCGCCGGAGGGCATACGGATCTGGGCGTTGGCGCCCTCCTTAGCCATCAGCTGCGCATAGGCGCCGGCGGAACGAACCAGCTGGGCGCCCTTGCCGGGGTGCATCTCGATGTTGTGGATCACAGTACCAACGGGGATGTTGGCGATGGGCAGGCAGTTGCCGGGCTTGATGTCGGCAGCGGCGCTGGACAGCACCTTGTCACCGGCGGTCAGGCCGACGGGAGCGATGATGTAGCGCTTCTCGCCATCCTCATACTGCACCAGCGCGATGTTGGCGCTGCGGTTGGGATCGTACTCCAGACGCAGGACAGTGGCTTCCATATCCACCTTGTCGCGCTTGAAGTCGATGACGCGGTACTTGCGCTTCTCGCCGCCGCCGCGATGGCGGACGGTGATGCGGCCGTAGCTGTTGCGACCAGCGTTCTTCTTCAGCACCTCGGTCAGGCTGGACTCGGGCTTGGCGTGCTTATCGATGCCGTCGAAGCCGGAGACAGTCATGTGCCGGCGGGAAGGGGTGGTCGGCTTAAAAGTTTTGATAGACATTCTCTACACTCCCTTCTCTTACACCATACCCTCGAAGAACTCGATGGTCTTGGAATCGTCAGTCAGCTGGACATAAGCCTTTTTCCAGCTCTTGCGCTGGCCGGGACGGCCGGCGCCCATGCGCTTGGTCTTGCCATCGTAGTTGATGGTGTTGACCTTGGCGACCTTCACGCCGAAGATCTTCTCCACAGCGTTCTTGATCTCGATCTTGCCGGCGGTGGGAGCCACTTCAAAGACGTACTTCTTTTCGGAAGTAGCGGCCATGGAGCGCTCGGTAATGACCGGACGGATGATGATGTCGTATACGTTAGCCATTATGCGAACACCTCCTCGATTACTGCGAGGGCTTCCTTATCCAGCACCAGATACTTGGCGTTCAGAATGTCATAGACATTGATCAGGTTTGCCATGGAAGTAACGACGCCGGGGATGTTGCGGGCGCTCTTGACGATGACCTCGTCCTTGGCGGGGGTGACCACCAGAGACTTGCCGTCAGCCTTGACGGCGGTCAGGAAAGCGCGGAAGTCCTTGGTCTTGATGCTGTCCATCTTGATGCTGTCGATGACGATGATCTCGCCGGCAGCAGCCTTGGCGGACAGAGCGGATTTCATAGCCAGTCTCTTGACCTTCTTGTTCAGAACGTAAGAGTAGCTGCGGGGCTTGGGGGCAAACACGATGCCGCCGTGGGTCCACTGGGGAGCACGGGTGCTGCCCTGACGGGCGTGACCGGTGCCCTTCTGACGCCAGGGCTTCTTGCCGCCGCCGGAAACCTCGGCGCGGGTCAGAGCGCTCTGGGTGCCCTGACGGCAGTTGGCCAGATGGTTCTTCACCACTTCATGGACAACAGCGGTGTTCGGCTCGATGCCGAAAATGCCGTCGTTCAGTTCAACAGTACCGACCTCAGCGCCGGCCATGTTCAAAACTTTGATGGTAGACATATCCTTAAGCACTCCTTTCCTTACTTAGTACGGGCGGAAGCCTTCTGCGGGTTACGACCGGAAGCCTTCTGCGGGTTGTTGCTGATGCCGCTGTCAGCGTGCTTGATGCGGTGGGTCTTGACGGTGCTCTTGATGAGGACCAGACCGCCCTTGGGGCCGGGAACGGCGCCGCGCACAGCGATGAGATTCAGCTCGGGATCGACCTTGACGATGTCCAGGTTCTGGATGGTGACCTGGTCGCAGCCCATCTGGCCAGCGCCGATCTTGCCCTTGAAAATGCGGCTGGGATCGGTGGTGGAGCCCATGGAGCCGGCGTGACGGTGCACGGGGCCGCCGCCGTGGCTCATGGGAGTACGGCCGGCGTTCCAGCGCTTCACGACGCCCTGGTAGCCGTGGCCCTTGCTGGTGCCGGTGACATCCACGAAGTCGCCTTCCTTAAAGGTGTCGGCCTTCACGATGTCGCCCACGTTCAGCTCGGCGGCATTCTCCAGATCGAACTCGCGCAGGTACTTCTTGGGGGCGACGCCGGCCTTGTTCAGGTGGCCCATCTCGGGCTTGGTCAGCTTGCGCTCGGGGATATCCTCGTAGCCCAGCTGGACGGCGGCGTAGCCTTCCTTCTCGGCAGTCTTTTTCTGGACGACAGTGCAGGGGCCCGCCTCGATCACGGTGACGGGGATCACCTTGCCGTTTTCGTCGAAGATCTGAGACATACCGACTTTCTTGCCAATGATTGCCTTCATGTATGATCCTCCTTAAAGGTTATTGGTCGGCATAGATTCAATCTGCATTGGGATCAGATCGCTTGCTCTGCCGACGTAACCCCCGCCCGCCTCACGCAAGTCGGCGGACAGTCGGGTAGCAAGCAAATTGTTTGCGGGGGAATTATATAAGGTGGGTTACAGCTTGATCTCGATCTCCACACCGGCGGGCAGATCCAGGGCCATCAGCGCCTCCACGGTCTTAGGGGTGGAGTTGGTGATGTCGATCAGTCTCTTGTGGGTGCGGCGCTCGAACTGCTCACGGCTGTCCTTATACTTGTGGGTAGCGCGCAGGATGGTGACGATCTCTTTCTTGGTGGGCAGAGGGATGGGGCCGGAGACAGCAGCGCCGGTGCGCTTGGCGGTCTCGACGATCTTCTCTGCGGACTGGTCGATGACCTGATGGTCATAGGCCTTCAGACGAATGCGAATCATTTCTTTTGCCATTTGGTCTTTTCCTCCATGTTTTCGTACGGTTTTTTCTGCGTGACCTACTGCCGTACGGCGGGAAATTTCTTGTTCACCGTTCCGTGCGTATCATTCCGGCTCATAAGAAACACCGGCTTTGGGCCGGTGTCCTTCTGGCGCGGCGATCTACGCCGACGAACAGAAATCTCTCAGCCGCCCGATTATCGGACATACTCCCCGGAAGTTACCTCCTTGCAGAGCAATCTCCCGGTTCATCGCATTTGTAAACGCCTCCGGGCGTGTTGTGCCCATTGCGCGCGTACCGGTATATTGTATAGGAAAACACAGCTGGTGTCAAGGGTATTTTTCTATTTTGTTTACAAAATTTCCAGGGCGTTTTCGGCAGTTCTGACAAAGTTTTGATATGGGGTGCGGCGGGCCGTGCCGCTCCCTCCCCTGCTGGGGTCAAGGCAGGAAAAGAGCCGCCGTAAGGCGGCTCTTTTGGCGGTTTTGGGGAGCGCGGTCTTACACCCGCTTCCATTTGGCGCCGTTGGGGATGTCAGCAAGCTCGATGCCCTGGGCCTTCAGCTCATCGCGGATGCGGTCGGCCTCGGCAAAATTCTTGGCCTTCTTGGCGTCGGCCCGGGCGCGGATCAGCGCCTCCACGGCGCCATCGGCCTCGCCGGACTCGCTGATGACGGTGAACTCACCGGCGGCAGGAGCAGCCGCGGCCTGCTTGCTGCGCAGCTGCGCCGCCTTCTCCAGCAGCTTCAGGCCCAGTACGGTGTCGAAGCTGTCCAGCAGGGCCAGCTTGGTCTTATCGTTGGTTTTGGCCTTCAGTACATCGTACAGCACGGTGACGGCCATGGAGGTGTTCAGGTCGTTGTCCATGGCGGCGGTGAACTTGGCCCTGTACTCATCGAAGGCGGCCTGATCCACCTCACCCTCGTCCTTCAGGGCGGCGATGCGGGTCAGCAGCTTGTTGTAGGCCACGGTGGCGTTGTCCAAATTCTCCCAGGTGAACACCAGGCTCTTACGGTAGTGGCTCTGGAGGCAGAAGAAACGGTAGGCCAGGGGGTCGTAGCCCTTCTCCTCCAGCAGAGAGACGGTGAGGAACTCGCCCTTGGACTTGGACATCTTGCCGTGGTCGGTGTTCAGATGGGCCACATGGCACCAGTGAGGGCACCAAGGATGGCCCAGATAGCTCTCGGACTGGGCGATCTCGTTGGTGTGGTGGGGAAAGGCGTTGTCCACACCGCCGCAGTGAAGATCCAGATACTCTCCGTTGTACTTCATGGAGATGCCGGAGCACTCAATGTGCCAGCCGGGATAGCCCACGCCCCACGGGGAGTCCCATTTCAGGGCCTGATCCTCGAACTTGGACTTGGTGAACCACAGGACAAAGTCGTTCCTGTTGCGCTTGTTGGTGTCCTCCTCCACGCCCTCGCGGACGCCCACCGCCAGATCCTCCTCGTTGTGGTCGTTGAAGATGTAGTACCGCTCCAGCTTGGAGGTGTCGAAGTACACGTTGCCGCCGGCCACATAGGCATAGCCCTTCTCCAGCAGGCGGGAGATGATCTTGATATAGTCATCGATGAGGCCGGTAGCGGGCTGCACCACGTCGGGGCGCTTGATGTTCAGCTTCCGGCAGTCGGAGAAAAACGCATCGGTGTAGTACTGGGCGATCTCCATAACGGTCTTATGCTCGCGCCGAGCGCCCTTGAGCATCTTATCCTCGCCCTCGTCGGCGTCGGAGGTCAGGTGTCCCACGTCGGTGATGTTCATGACGCGGTTCACGTCATAGCCCACGTAGCGCAGGTACTTCTCCAGCACGTCCTCCATGATGTAGGAGCGCAGGTTGCCGATGTGGGCAAAGTGGTACACCGTGGGGCCGCAGGTGTACATCTCCACATGGCCGGGGGTGTGGGTCTTGAATTCCTCTTTCTTATGGGTGGCGGAATTATACAGATACATGACGATCCTCCTATGATCTACATTATAATAGTATGCGCAGAAAGCAGAACGCCTCCCATGCCCGCAGGCATGAGAGGCGAATAAAGGCTTCGCGGTTCCACTCTCGTTTATCACTCAGGTGCGGCCCATGACGCAGGCCATGCGGAGGGCATCCACAGCCCCCGCGCTCCCAGACGCACTTTCTGTCCGCAGCGGGTGAGTGGGCTTACAGCCGGCGGCCCTCTCTCTCTTGCCCCGTGGGGTGGACATACTCTTTCCGATCATCGCGCTATTCGATTGCATCCTATGGTAGCAGGATTTTCGTCCGGTGTCAAGTTATTTGATGACCTTGAACACATCGGCGTTCTTGGCGAAATACTCTATGCCGGAGTAGACGGTGGTGACCAGGATCACGCCCTGGCACACATAGTTCAGCCACTGGGGGATGCCGAACAGGATCAGGCAGATGCACACCATGGTGCTGGCGGTCTTGATCTTGCCGGACCAACCGGCGGCGATGACGCGCCCCTTCTCCACAGCCACAAGGCGCATGCCGGATACGGCAAACTCCCGCAGCAGCACGATAGCCAGTACCCACGCGGCAAAGGTACCTTCCTCCACGAACCAGCACAGCGCCGCCATCACCAGGCACTTGTCCGCCAGCGGGTCCATGAACTTGCCGAAATCGGAGATCTGGTTGTAGTGACGGGCAATGTAGCCGTCCAGCAGGTCGGTGAGACAGGCGACGATATAGATGCCCAGCGCCACATAGCGGCAGCCGGGGAAGCCCCAGTACAGCACCACCAGGAAAACGGGGATCATCAGCACCCGCAGGATCGTCAGTTTGTTCGCGGTCGTCATGGTATGTATCAGCCTTTCGTTGTATTCTTTCCGTATTGTAGCACGGGCGGCAGGAAATGAAAAGTGTTTTTTTACTCCGCGACCTCGCCGGTGAGCTCGCCGTCCATGGCTCCGGTGATGCGCACCGGCACGAACTCGCCCGCCTCCACCTCGTGGTCGGCGGTGAAGTAGATCCGGCCGTCGATGTCAGGGCTCTCGGCATAGCTGCGGCCCACGAACATCATGGACTGGCTGTCAAACCCGTCGCACAGCACCTCCGTCACCGTCCCCATGCGGCTGTCGTTGAAGTCGTCCATAATGCGGGACTGGACATCCACGATCAGGTCGGCGCGGCGCTCGGCCTCATCGGTGTCCACGCGGTTGAGCATCCTGGCGGCGGGGGTGCCCTCCTCGGGGGAGTAGGGGAACACGCCGGCCCGCTCGATCCGGACCTCCTGTAAAAATTCGCACAGCTCCTCGAAGGCGGCCTCGTCCTCGTAGGGCAGGCCGGTGATGAGACTGGTGCGCAGCACCAGACCGGGAATGCGGCCGCGCAGCTTCCGGAACAGAGCCAGCAGCTCCGCCTTGTCGCCGCGGCGGTTCATGGCTTTCAGCACCTTGTCGTTGCAGTGCTGGATGGGGATGTCCAGATAGGGAAGCACCTTGTCCTCGGCGGCGATGGTATCGATCAGCTCATCGGTGAACTCGTCGGGGTACAGATAGTGCAGGCGGATCCAGCGGAAATCCATCTTGCACAGCTCCCGCAGCAGCGCCGCCAGCTTCCGCTCTCCGTACAGGTCGATGCCGTAACGGGTGATGTCCTGAGCGATGACGATGCACTCCCTGACGCCGGCGTCCGACAGCTTCCGGGCCTCGGCCAGCACGTCCTCCATGCGGCGGCTGCGGTAGCGGCCCCGGAGGGACGGAATGACGCAGTAGGCGCAGCGGTTGTCGCAGCCCTCGGCAATACGCAGGTAGGCATAGTGCCCCGGGGTGGTGAGGACGCGATCGAACTCGTCGATCATGCCATGGATGTCGGCAAAGCGGCAGGGGCGGCCGCCGGCCATCAGCTCCGCCAGCGCCGGTACGATCTCGCCGTAGCTGCCGGTGCCCATGATACCGTCCACCTCCGGCAGCTCCGTCAGGATCTCCTGCTGGTAGCGCTGGGTGAGACAGCCGGTGACCAGAATTTTCTGCACCTGACCCTCCGCCTTCAGCGCCGCCACGGAGAGGATCGTGTCAATGGCCTCCTCCTTGGCGCTGTCGATGAAGCCGCAGGTGTTGATGACCACCACATCGGCGCCGGCAGGCTCCTCCTGCAGGGTGTGGCCCGCGTCGCGGCACAGGGCCATCATCTGCTCGGTATTCACCAGATTCTTGGCACAGCCAAGGGAAATAAAGGAAACTTTCACGTCTTGCTACCTCATGTTTCATCGATCTCTTGCCCCATCCCGTTGAGGATGGGGCGGATGTCCTGCCACGAAAAGCCGCGGCGCTGGAGGGCGGCGGCCAGGCGGCGGCTGTCCTCGGGTGTCAGCGGGCGACCCCGCAGCTTGGCGCAGAGGAATTTTTCAATGGCTTCCTGCGGCGGGGGCAGCTGCTTCAGCGCCTCGTCCCATAGCTCCTTGGGAACGCCGCGGCGGTGCAGCTCCTGCCGGACGCGGGCAGCGCCGCAGCCCATGGCGCCGTAGTGCCGGACGATGACCCCTGCGTAGGCGGTGTCATCCACCGCCCCCAGATCCTCCAGCCAGTCCGCCGTCTCGGCGGCGTCATCCGGTGAAGCGCCCTTTTTCGTCAGGCGCTCCGTCAGTTCCTTTTTGGACAGCATGCGGCCGGAGGCCATGCTGGCGCCGCGGCGTCTGGTGTCGGAGCGGCGGGCCGCGGCCCGCAATTCCTCCAGCGTCTCCGGCGGCAGGTCAAGGCCCTGATATAAGCCAAATTGCAGAAGCTCCGCGCCGGTGATCCGGAGGAGCGTTCCATCCTCCAGATACACCAGCACGCGCTCCTGCTTGTGTTTGGAATTTTCCAGTCGCTCGATGCGCATCAGTCGGCGTCGTCGAAGTCGTCGGCGGACACGTCCACCGCACGGCCCGCAGCTTTGGCGGCGGTGCGGGACTGGGCGCCCATCAGCTTGTGGAAGTTCTCCCGGACAGCAGTCTCCAGCTTGTCCGCCTCCTCCGGATGGTCGCGGAAGTACTGCTTGGCGGCGTCGCGGCCCTGTCCCAGACGGACCTCGCCCATGTTGAACCACGAGCCGCTCTTCTGCACCAGATCCAGCTTCACCGCCAGATCCAGCAGGTCGCCCAGCTTGCTGATGCCCTCGCCGTACATGATGTCAAACTCCGCCTCGCGGAACGGGGGAGCCACCTTGTTCTTCACCACCTTGGCGCGGGTGCGGTTGCCGATGACCTCGCCGCCGGACTTCAGCGTCTCGATGCGGCGCACGTCGATGCGGACGGAGGCGTAGAACTTCAGGGCGCGGCCGCCGGTGGTGACCTCGGGGTTGCCGTACATGACGCCCACCTTCTCACGGAGCTGGTTGATGAAGATAACGATGGAGTTGGTCTTGTTGATGACGCCGGTGAGCTTGCGCAGCGCCTGACTCATCAGGCGTGCGTGAAGGCCCACAAAGCTGTCGCCCATCTCGCCCTCGATCTCAGCACGGGGCACCAGCGCGGCCACGGAGTCCACCACCACCACGTCGATGGCACCGGAGCGCACCAGCGCCTCTGTGATCTCCAGCGCCTGCTCGCCGGTGTCGGGCTGGGAGATGAGCATATCCTCCACGTTGACCCCCAGCGCTTTGGCATAGGTGGGGTCCAGCGCGTGCTCGGCGTCTACAAAGGCCACCTCGCCGCCCATCTTCTGGGCCTCCGCCAGCACATGGAGGGCCAGCGTGGTCTTACCGGAGGACTCCGGTCCGTAGATCTCCACGATACGGCCCCGGGGCAGACCGCCGATGCCCAGCGCCAGATCCAGCGACAGAGATCCGGTGGGGATAGCCTCCACGTTCAGGGCGCTCTCCGCGCCGTAGCGCATGATGGAGCCCTTGCCGTACATCTTCTCGATCTGCTGCATGGCGGTTTCCAGCGCCTTTTTCTTGTCGGACGCCGCCGCGGGCTGGACCGCAGGTTCTTTCTTCGCTGCCATTGTTCCGTCCTCCTCTGTTGGTTTATACCTATTTTATTGGAACTGCTGTCCCGAAAAACGGACAGTTCAGATCTCCGTATGCAGAATGCCCCAGACCACACGGGGGATGCCGTTGAGATCGGGGATCACCTCGATGTCGCCGAAGCCCACGGCACGCATAATGCGCAGCACGTCATCGGCCTGGCCGATACCCACCTCGAAGTACAGCCGTCCGCCGGGACGCAGGGCGCCGCGCCAGTTCTCGCAGATGGCGCGATAGAAGTCCAGGCCGTCGGCGCCGCCCTTCAGCGCCAGATGGGGCTCATAGTCCCGCACCGAGGGGTCCAGCCCCGCGATGTCGCCGTCAGGGATATAGGGTGGGTTGGACACGATGCAGTCGAACTCCCCCAGACGCGGAGGCGCTTTTTCCAGCGCGTTGAGCTGCATGGACACCACCTGACCGGACAGACCGGTACGGCGGATGTTCTGGCGGCAGACGCGCAGCGCGCCCTCGTCGATCTCCCCCAGCACCATATGGCTGCCGGAGACGTGCTTGGCCACGGCAAGACCGACGCAGCCGGAACCGGCGCACAGATCCAGTACACGGGGCGACTCAACGCCCTGCAGGCCCTCGATGGCGGCGGCGGCCAGCACCTCCGTGTCCGGGCGGGGGATCAGCACCCGCTCCGAGATGTCCAGCGGCAGGCCGTAAAACTCCCACTCGCCGATGAGATAGGCCACCGGCTCGCCCTCCAGATGGCGCTGCACCAGCGCTCTGGCCTGCTGCTCCACGGCATCGGGGACGTAGAGACGGCTGGCGCGGCTCAGTTCCTCCCTGCTCTTACCGGCGGCGCAGCACACCAGTTCACGGGCCTCCAGCGTGGCGGCGGGCAGGCCCGCCTGGTGGAGCTGCTGGCGAATATCCAAATACAGATTGTTATATGTAATTGCCATAATACGATGCGTTATCCCCTTTTACCACTGATCCTTGCCTTTTTCGGCAGGGATCACCAGCTTCATGGCCTCGATGGCTACCTCGATCATGGAGTCGTCGGGCTCGTTGGTGGTGAAGTTCTGCATCCACATGCCCGGGGCGGACAGAATGCGGGTCACGGCGTTGTCATGGGCCCCCACGAAGCGGTTGAACTCGTAGGTCACGCCCACTACGGGAATCAGCAGCAGCAGCTTGACGCCGATGCGGACCCAGATGTTCTGCCAGTTGATGTAGGGGAACACCAGACTGGACACCAGAATGGACACTATGATCACCACAAACAGAAAGCTGGTGCCGCAGCGGGGATGGTGCTTGGGCTGGGGACGGACGTTCTCCACCGTCAGGGGCAGGCCCGCCTCATAGCAGAAAATGGTCTTATGCTCCGCGCCGTGGTAGCAGAACACGCGGTGAACGTCCTTCTGCTTGGAGCAGAGGATCAGATAGCCCAGGAAGATGGCCACCTTCACCACGCCCTCGATGATGTTGTGGACCGCAGCGCTCTTAGCGTGAAACAGTCCGGCGATGAACGTGGGCAGCAGCATGAACAGCACCAATGTCAGGGCCAGGCTCAAAATCACGGAGAACGCCACCACCAGGGATTGCAGCTTCTCTGCGGGGATGTGCTTTTCCAGCCACTGGTCGAATTTGCCGGGCTGGGCATCCTCCTCATCAGGGAAATAGTCCGCCGAAAACATCAGCGCCTTGACGCCGGTGATCATGGAGCTGATGAACGTCACGGCGCCGCGGAGGATAGGCACGCCCAGAATGGGGTACTTGCTCCTGATGAACTTCCGCTCTGTGACCTTGGTGACCAGTCCCTCCGGAGAGCGGACCACGATGGCGTCCTTCTCCGGTCCGCGCATGAGGATACCTTCGATCAGCGCCTGCCCGCCGATAGTGGTGCGGAACGCGCCCTGTTTCTTTTCCATATGCCTGAATGATCCTTTCTGAAAGCAAGCATATCACAGCTTGCCGAAAAATGCAACAGTTGTTCGATTATTTACAGTTCTTTTTCTGTCTCCCGCTTCAGCGGCAGTCGGATAGTCACCACAGCGCCGCCTCCGGCGGCATTGGCGATGTCAAACTGGCCGCCGTGGAGGTGGACGATCTCATCGCAGACCGCCAGGCCGATGCCGCTGCCGCGGGCGCGGGAGGAGCCCTTGTAGAATTTCTGCTTCACGTAGGGCAGCTCCGCCTCGGGGATGCCGGGGCCGAAGTCGCGGATGGAGATGATATACTCCCCCTCCTGCTGGGTGAGGTGGACCACGATGCGCTTGCCGGAGCCGCCGTGCTTGGCGGCGTTGTCCAGCACGTTGCAGAACACCTGCTTCAGCCGCTCAGGGTCGCCGGTGATAGGCTCGTCGTACAGAGCCTTGTCGCTGCCGTACTCCAGGGAGATGCCGTCCTGGCGGAACAGCTCGCGGTAGGTGTAGACCGCGTCCTCCAGCTCTGCCTGTATGTCGGTGTCCTCTACCTGCAGGGTGAAGCGGCCATCGGTCATCTTGGAGAAGTCCAGCAGCTCCTCCACCATATTGGTCAGGCGGCGGGACTCCTTGAGGATGATCTGCACGCCGCGGCGCAGCTGCTGCACGTCGCCGGACTCGTCCTCCAGCAGCGTCTCACCCCAGCCATTGATGGCCGTCAGGGGCGTTCGCAGCTCGTGGGACACGGAGGAGATGAACTCCGACTCCATCTTCTCGCTCTGGCTGATCTTCAGGGACATGTCGTTGATGTTGTCCACCAGCACACCCATCTCATCGGTGTATTTGTTGGGGATCTGGATGCCGTAGCTGCCGGCGGAGATGCGCTTGGCCGTCTCCGACACGGCGGAGACAGGGGCCACCACGTTGTTGATGAAGATGGAGCTGGACAGGAAAATCAGGCAGATCACCGCGGTCATGACGCCGCAGACTACCAGCACCGTCAGAAACACCTGACGGTCCAGGTTCCCGATGGCGGTGACATAGCGCATGACGCCCACCACCTGCCCGTTGAACTTCAGCAGGCTGGAGGCGGCGATGATCCGCTCGCCGGTGGTCTCATCGCGGCCCACGTAATCCTGCACCGTGCCGCTCTCCACGGCGCGGGCCACCTCCGGTGTGCTGGGATAGGTGCCCGCCGTCAGGCCGCGGGTGGTGACCTCCACGCGGCCTGAGCTGTTGAGAAATTGCAGCTCGATGTGGTCTCTGTCGTCAAAGGTGGCGGCGTACAGTGTGGCGCTGCGGTAATACTCCTTGTAGCCGATCATGACATAGGTATTGAAGTAGTCGGCGCCGGCGGCCGCCTTGGCCCGCAGGGTGGAGCGGGCGCTGTTGTAGTAGTTGCTGGCGAAGCCCACAGAGATGAGGGCGCCCACCAGCAGCAATATGGCGGCCACGGGGCCGATGCTTCCGGCCAGCCAGCGGCGGCGCAGGCCCTGTACCCGCGGCAGCTTGGGGGACATGTTCCTCAGCTCCTTTCGTGGTAAAGTCAAAATAAGCGGCGCGGCCGATCCTCATCAGGACACTGACAGCAAAAGATTTTTTGTCAGGACGCGGCGCGGCGGCACAGCCGTACTTTGTGTACGGCACGCCGCCGCAACAAAGTACTGGCGAAAAAGATTTGCTGTCAGAAGCCCCACTTGTAGCCGTAGCCCCAGATCGTGGTAATGTACGTTGGATTCGTGGCGTTGTCCTCGATCTTGAGACGGAGGCGGCGGATGTTGACATCCACGATCTTCAGCTCGCCAAAGTAGTCGTGGCCCCAGACCATATCCAGGATCTCCTCGCGGGAGAGGGCCTTGCCGGGGTTCTCCATAAACATCTTCATGATGGAGTACTCCACCTGGGTGAGCTTAATGCGCTGGCCGTTCTTCTCCAGGGTGCGGTTGCGGGTGTTCAGCAGGAAGGGCGGCTGGTCGATCTCACCGGCATCCACGGCGGCGCCGCCGGAGCGGCGCATCAGGGCATCCACGCGGGCGGTAAGCTCGGCGGGTGAGAAGGGTTTGGTGACATAGTCGTCGGCGCCGGTCATAAGGCCGGTGACCTTATCCATCTCCTGGGAGCGGGCGGTGAGCATGATGATGCCGATGGTCGCATTGGTGGCGCGGATGCGGCGGCAGACCTCGAAGCCATCGATGCCGGGGAGCATGATGTCCAGAAGGGCCACGCGGACATCGGCGTGCTCCTTCAGCTTCTCCAGCGCCTCCTCGCCGGTCTCCGCCTCAATCACCTCGTAGCCGGCGCGGCGGAGATTGATGACGATAAAGCTGCGGATGCTGGATTCGTCCTCCAGGACCAGTACTTTTTTCATAGTGCGCTCCTTTCTGACGTCAGGAATTGTTCCAGGTACCCTGGATGAGACTGAAGCTGCGGCGCAGCAGGTCCTCATCCATGCCGTAATAGGGGGCGATCTCAAAGACCTCGCCGGCGTAGACTGTGGTAGTCTGTCGGCGGAGAACCAGCCGGCGGCCCATGCGGCTGCGGGAATCACGGTTCTCACCGGTGATGGTGTAGATGGACAGCACGGAGTCGCCGTTGATGCGGAGGGTCATCTGGTTCTCGTTGGAGATGGCGGTGACAAGAGCGTCCACGCCCCAGTTCCACCAGCTCAGAGGGATGGTGAAGTACCATCCGGCGGAGAGACAGTGGTAGGTCTTGGCGGACTGCTCAAAACGGCCGTCGGACTTCCAGCTCATCCAGGCCACGAAGCCGTCGGTCTGCTCGGCGGCGCTGTCGGCGTCGGGGCAGGGCAGCTCGATGATGCCGTCGCCGTCGATGTCCTGGGGGGAGAGCTGGCGGTAGGGGTAGACGGCGGCGGACACGCCGCTGTTTTTATCCAGCGCCACGTTGACAAGGCCCGCTTCCTGACGGTAGATAAGGATGTCGGTGACGGCCATGCTTGTGATATCCACGCCGGTGATGAACACGGCGGGGGTATCCTTATCCACCATACCGGTGACGACGCTGCCGCGGTTCAGGGCGGCCATGGAGGTGGACAGGCGGCAGCGGTAGGACACGCCCATCTGTTCCTCCTGCCAGCCGTAAAACTCCGCCACGGGACCCAGCTCGCCGTCGCTGCGGAGCACCAGCAGGCTGGGTACGCCGTCGCCGTTGAGGTCCTGGACGCTGAACTGGGTGTAGCCGCTGGACATCAGGGCTACCGGCTCCGACTCCACGGTGTAGGCGGCCAGAGTCTGAACATCGGCGCTGATGCGCCAGCCCACGATGATCTCGCGGCATCCGTCGCCGTTGAGGTCCTGATAATAGACGCTGTCCACGGCGGAGCCGCTGCTCTCAATGGTGCAGAAACAACGGTAGGTGTCGCCCTCCAGCCGGAACACCATGATCTTCAGGGGCTTTTCATCGCTGCTGCGGCGCAGGAACACCAGCGCCTCCTGGATGCCGTCATCCTCCAGATCCACCATCTGGACAGACTGGATGTTCCGGCCGCCGGAGGGCGAGGCGTACTCGTAGCCCTGGTCGATGAGGCTGTCGATCTGCTGGGACAGGCCGGTATACTCCTCTGCCATACGGGGCAGGGTGAACAGCTGCTCCACGGAGGAGTCGAAGAAGGTGCAGCCGGACAGCACGGCGGCCAGCGCCAGTCCTGCCAGCAGCAGGATACACTTTTTCGCGGTATGCTTCACAGCGGTCCCTCCGTTCGCCTATAATTGCATCCTATATCATACCACAGGGCGCGGCGTTTTGGTAGTGCTTTTTTGCGTTTTCCTGCGGAAAACGCAAAGTACGGACCGCCTTTCAGCGGTCCGTACAGAAATGGTGGGGGATGTGCCGCGTCAGCGGATGCGGATGATGGCCTTCACCGTGCCGCCGCCCACGGTGCCCACAATGGTGGCGTAGCGGCCGCTGCTGGTGCCGGTGACGGTGACCTTGGCGCCCTCCAGCTTGCAGACGCCGTTGCTGTCGCCGTCCATGGCCCAGGTCACGGAAGCGTCGGTGCCCTTGAGCCCCAGGGTCCAGACCTCGCCGGCCTTGGCGCTCATCTCGAATACGCCGGTCTCGCTGGTGGAGGCCAGATCGCCCTCGTAGCCGCCCTCAGACGTGGCGGTGATGGTCAGCTTGCTGATATCCACCGTGGCGGTAGTATTGCCGGTGGTGCTTCCGGTGGTGCTGCCAGTGGTGCTGCCGGTAGTGCTTCCGGTAGTGCTTCCGGTGGTGTCGCTGCCCTCGGCGGCCTTGACGGTGACGCTGCACGTGGCCTCGGCGCTGCCCACCTTGGCGGTGATAACAGCGCTGCCCGCGGCCACAGCCGTGACCTCGCCGGTATCGCTGACGGTGACGACGGCGGGATCGCTGCTGCTCCAGGCGCAGGTCTCCGTGGTCTCCTCATTGACCTTCAGCGTCTCCTTGCCGCCCACATCCAGCGCCAGCACCGCGCGGTTCAGGGTAATGGTATCGGCGGGCTTCACAGGGTCGGGATCCGGTGTGGGGGTAGGCTCGGGGATCACGTCCTCCACAGGCGGCTTCTGGCCGCCGATGGCGGTTTTGATCTGGTCGTCGAACAGCAGCCATACCACCAGCAGCACCAGCAGGATCAGCACCAGCACCACCACGGGGCCCAGGATGCTGGGCGCCTTGCGGCGGGGGGTCTCCGCTCTGCGGCGGCGCTTGGTGGCACGGCCGCCGTAATAAGCATCGTCTTCTTCGCAGAACGGGCAGGTCTTATAGCTATCGGAGAACATCTCTCCGCATTTCTTGCACTTGATGAGACTCATGTGGATACCTCCGAGAAAAAATCTATTTTACATAATACCCATTTCACCCCCTCACGTCAACCGTCTATCGCCGAAATTCATTCTTTTTTTACATGATGCGCCCTGTGCCGCTTGCTTTTCTCCGTCACATTTCCTATAATGGCGGCAGAGATCACTTGGGAGGACCCGTGACATGAACACCATTTTCATCGGCATCGCAGGCGGCACCGTCAGCGGCAAGACCACGCTGACGGAGCATCTGGCCGCCCGCTTCGGCAGTGACATCAGTGTGGTACACCACGACAACTACTACAAGCGGCAGGACCGCCCCTTTGAGGAGCGCTGCCAGCAGAACTACGATCACCCGGACGCCTATCTGATGATCGCGGACCTGAAGGCGCTGAAGCGGGGCGAGACCATCCACTGCCCCGTGTACGACTACGCCATCCACAACCGTACCGCGGAGACGGTGGAGGTGAAGCCCACCAAGGTGGTGATCGTGGAGGGCATCCTCATCTTCCAGAACAAGGAGCTGCGGGACCTGCTGGACATCAAAATTTTCGTGGAAACGGACGCCGACGTCCGCATCCTGCGCCGCGCCCTGCGGGACGTGGAGGAGCGGGGCCGGTCGCTGGAGTCGGTGGTGAACCAGTATCTCACCACGGTGAAGCCCATGCACGAGCAGTTCGTGGAGCCCACCCGCAAGTTCGCGGACATCATCGTGCTGGAGGGCGGCCACAATCTGGTGGCGCTGGACATGATCATGCAGCGCATCGCCAACCACATCGCGGAGAGCTGACATGAAACGCGCCCTTTTCCGTATCGCCGCCGTACTGTGCATCGCGCTGGCGGCGTTCTTCCTGATGCCGGTCTTTGGCGGCATCCTGCACTTCGGCATGATCTGGCCGGCGGCGGTACTGCTGTCGGCAGCGGCGGTGCTGCTGCGGCCGGACTTCTTCCGCCGCCTGCTGCGGCCCCGATGGCTGCGGCGGGCCGTGAGCCTGCTGGCGGCGGTGTGCGCCGCGGCGGTGCTGGTGACGCTGGGTATGATGGCCGGGGCGGCAGAGAATCGTCCGCCGGAGGACATGCCCTGCACCGTCATCGTGCTGGGCTGTCAGGTGCTGGAGGACGGGCGGCCCAGTCTGATGCTGCAAAAGCGCATCGACGCGGCCTACGGCTATCTCTCCGCCCACCCCGATGCGGCCTGCGTCGCCTCCGGAGGGCTGGACGACAGCGAGACGGTGACGGAAGCCCAGTGCATCCGCAGCACGCTGGTATCCATGGGCATCGACGAAGGCCGCATCTATCTGGAGGACCGGTCCCGCTCCACCGAGGAGAATCTGTCCTTCTCCGCCGCCATCATACGGGAGCAGGGCCTGCCGCAGCAGGCGGTCATCGCCTCCGACAACTTCCACCAGCTGCGCGCCGCCATCTGGGCAGAGCGGGACGGGCTGACGCCCTACGCCGCAGGCTGCGCCAGCCCCTGGTTCCTCACTGCGGGCTACTGGGCGCGGGAGGCGGCGGCGCTGCTCTGCATGGCGGTCACCGGCATGTAGAGCCATTGTTGCCAGATTTTAAACCTTTGGAAAATGTCCTTGCATTTTTCAATTTTCATGATAGAATAGGCTTACAAATCTTTATGGAGGTGCTACTATGGCTTATCAGATCGGTTCCGCTTGCGTCAGCTGCGGTGCTTGCGCGGACGCATGTCCCGTGGGTGCTATCTCTCAGGGCGATGATCGTTACGTCATCGACGCCGGTGCCTGCCTGGACTGCGGTTCTTGCAGCGATACCTGCCCCAATGGCGCTATCAGCCCCGCTGAGTAATTTACATACGAGCGGTAAAGTGACCGGCCTTCTGGCCGGTCACTTTTTTGTTGCGGACGGCGGCTGTTTATATTACAATAGGGGCAGTTTATGGCAGGAGGACATTGTATGGAGCGATGGGACACCCTGTGGGACGGCGGCTGGACGTTCTGCTTTGACGACGGCGCATTCAAGCCCTCCACAGACTCCTTCCTGCTGGGCAGCTTTCCGCCGCTGCGGCGGGGCTGGCGGGTCTGCGATCTGGGCTCCGGCACGGGGCTGCTGGGTCTGCTGCTTCTGGCGCGGGAGCCGTCCCTCACCGTCACGGGACTGGAGCTGTCCCCCGCCGCCTGCGCCCTGGCGCACCGCACCGCCGCAGCCAACGGCCTGACGGACCGGCTGATCACGCTGCCCTGCGACCTGCGGGACCGCAGACAACTGCCGTCGGCGGGACACTTCGATCTGGCGGTGTCCAACCCGCCCTACTTCCCTGCCGGAGGCGGGAAAACAGCGGCCGGCAGCCGCGGCATTCACCGTGCCGAGCTGGCATGCACCATGGAGCAGCTGTGTGCGGCGGCAGCGTACCTGCTGCGCAGCGGCGGGCAGTTCTGTCTTGTGTACCGCACGGAGCGGCTGGCGGAGCTGATGGAGACGCTGCGGCGGCACCGGCTGGAGCCGAAGGTACTGCGGTTCGTCCAGAAAAACGCCGCATCCGCGCCATCGCTGCTGCTGATGGCCTGCCGCAAGGACGGAGGCACCGGCCTGACGGTGCAGCCGCCCCTGCTGCTGCAAAACGACGATGGCACGGAGACGCCGGAGCTGCGGCGCATCTATTTTAAGGAGAAGGGATAACACTATGGCTGGTATGTTATATCTGGTGGCCACGCCCATCGGCAATCTGGGAGACTTTTCCCCCCGTGCCGTGGAGACGCTGGCCCGGGCGGATTTCATCGCCGCCGAGGACACCCGCGTGTCCGTAAAGCTGCTGAACCACTTCGACATCAGGAAGCCGCTGGTCAGCTACCACGAGCATAACCGCGCCGCCGCAGGGCAGGCCATTCTGGCCCGCCTGCTGGAGGGTGAGACCTGCGCACTGGTGACGGATGCGGGCACCCCCGCCATCAGCGACCCCGGCCAGGATCTGGTGGCCCTGTGCGCCGCTAACGGCGTGACGGTACAGGCCATCCCCGGCTGCTGCGCCGCCATCGCGGCCCTGGCTGTGTCGGGGCTGGACACGGGGCGGTTCACCTTCGAGGGCTTCCTGCCCTCCGGCAAAAAGGAGCGCCGCGCCGCGCTGGAGGAACTGACCGGCGAGGTACGGACCATGGTGTTCCACGAGGCGCCCCACCGGCTGCGGTCCGCGCTGGCGGACATGGCGGAGGTTCTGGGCGACCGCCCCGTGGCTCTGTGCCGCGAGTTGACGAAGCTCCATGAGGAGACGGTGCGTACCACGCTGGCTCAGGCCGCCGCCTACTACGCCGCCAATGAGCCTCGCGGCGAGTACGTGCTGGTGGTGGCGGGACGGCCCCGTCAGTATCTGCCCCAGCTGACGCTGGAGGAAGGCGTGGAGCGGGTGCTGCGCCTGCGGGAGGGCGGCATGAAGATGAAGGACGCCGTGCGGCAGGTGGCCGATGATACGGGCCTGAGCCGCAACGAACTGTACAACGCGGCGCTGCAGCGCTGAGCCTCCCCGAAAAAATGCAGAAATACCTGCGAAGCTTACGGCTTCGCAGGTATTTTTATATGTTTTTGCGTCATTTCATTTGTTTCAGCAGTAGAAAAGCGCCGGTATGGTCTCCGGCGCTTTTCGGCTGTCAGTTGTCCCCGCGAAGCTCCCTCAAACACTTCGCGCAGACATTTTTTCCGCGGAACACCGACACGTCCTTGACACCGTCACAGAAGATGCAGCTGGGCCGATATTTCTTGAGAATGACCGATGATCCCTCAACATATATCTCCAGCGCGTCCCTCTCCGTGATGTCCAGCGTCCGGCGCAGCTCGATGGGAAGTACGATCCTTCCCAGCTCGTCCACACGTCTGACGATCCCCGTCGCTTTCACTTGTGGTATCCCCCCTATTCAGTTGTCCCAAATATGCGGTTGACAGGCGGTTTCAGTATGACATATTTTGCAAATTCTGTCAACTGCTCTTCACCAAAAGCCCTGTCGTTTCCACAAATATTGCGCTGTGGCGGCGCATATTCTCCCTGCACAAGGAAAAATACGCCCCGCAGCGGGCGCGGGAGAGGAGGCACATCTCATGGCGATGGGTCTGGTGTGGACGCTGATGGTGACGGCGGCGCTGGTGTGCGGCGCGGTGCAGGGAATGCTGCCCGCTGTGACAGCGGCGGCCATGAAGGGTGCGTCCGCCGCCGTGGAGCTGACACTGTCCATGGCAGGGGCGCTGTGCCTGTGGTCGGGGGTCATGACGGTGATGGAGCGGGGCGGCCTGACGCGGGGGCTGGCCCGCCTGTTCCGCCCTCTGCTGCGTCGCATCCTCCCCCGCGCCAGCCGGGATGCCGACACGCTGGCGGCGGTATCCGCCAACGTATCCGCCAATCTGCTGGGACTGGGCAACGCCGCCACGCCGCTGGGTATCCGCGCCGCACAACGGATGGCAGCAGGCTGCGGCGGCACCGCCAGCGACGAGCTGTGCCGTCTGGTGGTGCTGAACACCGCGTCCATCCAACTGCTGCCCACCACCGTGGCCGCCGTCCGCAGTGCCCAGGGCTGCGCCGCGCCGCTGGACATCCTGCCGGCGGTCTGGCTGTCCTCGGCGCTGTCCGTCACGGCAGGGCTGCTGGCCGCCCGCCTTTTGCAGCGGGTCTGGAGGGCATGACCGTGGATATCGCCTCCCTCCTGATCCCTCTGCTGCTGACGGCGGCGGCCCTGTGGGCCCTGGGTCGTCGGGTAGACGTGTACGACGCTCTCACCGCCGGTGCATCGGAGGGACTGACGGTGCTGCTGCGCATCGTGCCGTCCCTCATCGCGCTTTTAACGGCGGTGTATATGTTCCGTGCCTCCGGTGCGCTGGACCTGCTGACGGAGCTGCTGGCGCCGGTGCTGGAGAAGCTGGGCATCCCGCCGGAGACGGCGGCGCTGCTGCTCATCCGGCCGGTGTCCGGCTCCGGCGCGCTGGCGGTGGGCAGCGAGCTGATGGCCGCCCACGGGCCGGACAGCTACATTGGCCGGTGCGCGGCGGTGATGCTGGGCTGTACGGAGACCACATTCTACACCATCGCCGTGTATTTCGGCGCGGCGGGCATCCGCCGCACCCGCTACACCATACCGGCGGCGCTGACCGCTGATCTGGCGGGCTTCATGGCGGCGGCGTGGAGTGTGCGTCTGTTCTTCGGAGCATAGAAAAAGCGCACCCCGCGGGGTGCGCTTTTCGCGGCTTTTTTACATCTTCTCCGGTGCGGAGCAGCCAATAAGGGTCATGCCGTTTTTCAGCACGGCCCGGGCGGTATCCGCCAGCTTCAGGCGGGCCAGCAGCACGTTCTTCTCCTCGCCCTTGATGCGGCAGGCGTTGTAGAACTTGTGGAACGCGGCGGCCAGCTCGGACAGATAGCGATTGATAAAGCTGGGGTCGTAGTCCCGGGCAGCCAGACGCACCACCACCGGGTACTGGGCCAGCTGCTTGATGAGCGCCTTCTCCTCGTCGGCGGTAAGCAGTGCCAGATCGGCCTGCGCCGCGGCGGGCACGTCGAAGCCCTCCGCCGCCAGCGCCTTCAGCAGGGTGCAGATGCGGGCATAGGCGTACTGCACGTAGTACACGGGGTTCTCGCTGTCCTCCCGCACGGCCAGGCCCAGGTCGAACTCCATCTGAGTGTCGGGCTTGGCGTTGAAGAACCAGCGGCAGGCATCCACAGGGATCTCGTCCAGCAGATCGGTAAGGCTGATGGCTTTGCCGGTGCGCTTGGACATACGCACTACCTCGCCGTCCCGCACCAGCTTCACCAGCTGCATCAGCACGATGTCCAGCCGGTGCTCACCGTCCAGCCCCAGCGCGTCCATGGCGCCCTTCAGACGGGCCACATGGCCGTGGTGGTCGGCGCCCCAGATGTTCACCACCTTGTCAAAGCCGCGGACGGCAAATTTGTTCCGGTGGTAGGCGATATCGGCGGCAAAATAGGTGTAGAAGCCGTTGGCGCGGCGGAGCACATCGTCCTTCAAGGCCAGCTTTTCGATGTCCTCGTCGGACTTGCCGACGGCGCGGAGCTTCTCCGCCAGGATCTCGGAGGTCTTGAGCCACAGGGCGCCGTCCTTCTCGTACGTCCAGCCCCGGTCGGTCAGCAGCTGCACGGAGTCGGCCACGTAGCCGCTCTCGTGAAGGCTGGACTCGAAGAACCACTGGTCGTACTGGATGCCGTAGCGGGCCAGATCGGTCTTCATCTTGGGGATGTTGCGGCTCAGGCCGAACTGGGCCAGCGCGTCGTGGCGTACCTGCTCCTCGCAGTTCAGGTACTTATCGCCTTCCTGCTCGTAGAACGCCTGGGCCAGCTCGCGGATATCGTCGCCGTGGTAGCCGTCCTCCGGGAATTCCACCGCGTCCTCGCCTTGGATGATCTGGAGATAGCGCGCCTCCAGACTCTTGGCGAACTTCTCGATCTGGTTGCCGGCGTCGTTGACGTAAAATTCGCGGGTCACATCGGCGCCGGACTTCTGCAGCACACTGGCCAGCGTGTCGCCCAGCACGCCGCCGCGGGCGTTGCCCATGTGCATGGGGCCGGTGGGGTTGGCGGACACGAACTCCACCATGTACTTCTTCCCCGCCAGCATATCGTTCTCACCATAATGCTCGCCGACGGACTCGATGCCGGAAACAGTGTCGGCATACCACTTGCCGCCCAGACGGAAGTTCAGGAAGCCGGGGCCCGCCAGCTCCACGGAGGTGAAATAGCTGCCCTCCAGTGCCATGTTGTCAATGAGGGTCTGGGCCACCTGACGGGGGTTCATCTTCATGGCCTTGGCCGCGGCCAGGCAAAACGTGGTGGTATAGTCGCCGTTGGCGGTGTCCTTGGGGATCTCCACCGCCGGGGTCACGGTAATGCCGGACGGTAAAACACCGGCGGCCGCCGCCTTCTCGTAGGCGGAAACGGTCAGCTGCAGCACCTGATCCTTGGCGCTCTGTATCATGTTCATGTTCTGTTCTCCTCTTTCGTTAAAGTCAGCTCCACCCGCAGCACCGACAGGGGCTGCGTGCCGATGAGCAGTGTATACGCCAGTGTAATAAAGCCGTGGCCCTGTCGGGACAGCTGCCACGCCACCTTCTGAGTGACGACATTCAGCGTCAGGCTGCCGCCGTCGCCGCCGTCGATGCGGGTGGCTGTGGGCGTCTTGGGGTCCAGCAGCAGGCCGTAGCCCCCGCCGTCCGCCTCGTTGATGACCACCGCGCGGTGGGTGGCCGTCTCCAGCTTCACATCGGAGACGATGGCACTGCCGTCGGCCTCGTTGGCCGCCTCATACCGCAGGTGCCACCCCTCCGGCAGCTTTTCCAGCGTGCCCGTGCCGCGGAAGATCAGCTGATCCTCCTGCCCGCCGAAGCGGCTGGTACTCCGGACCGTGATCTGTACATGCTCTGCCATGGCTCACCTCAATATTTCTCGATATCCACAGGCCGCACCGCCCCCTGCAGGGGCTGGCCCAGGAACATGCCCGCCAGCGCGCCGAAATCCTCCGGCCGGTCACTGGCGTACAGCGTCATCTCGCCGCCGCGCCGGTCTGCCAGCAGCTCCCGCTCCGTTAGCTGCCGCTTCAGGCTGCGGGCCGCCTCGGCGCCGGAGTCCACCAGCGTCACATCCGGCCCCATGATGCCGCCGATGACCTCCGCCAGCAGCGGATAGTGGGTGCAGCCCATGATGAGGGTGTCGATGCCGGTATCCCGCAGCGGTTCCAGATACTCCCGCGCCACCGTTTCAATGACGGTATCGCCCGGCTGGAACCGGCCGTTCTCCACCAACGGCACAAACAGGGGGCACGCCTTACTGATCACGGTGATATCCCCGTCCAGTCCGGCGATGGTGCGCTCATAGGCGCCGGAGCGCACGGAGGCGGCAGTGGCGATGAGCCCCACCCGCTTGTTCCGCGTGGACGCCGCGGCGCGGCGGCAGGACGGCTCCACCACACCCAGCATGGGCAGGTCGCCGTTCTCCGCCTGTAATTGGGGCAGCGCCGTGGTGGATACGGTGCCGCAGGCCACCACCAGCGCCTTGATGTCGAAGGTCCGCAGGAAGCGGACATCCTGCTTTGCAAAGTGCAGCAGGATTTCCGCCGAGCGGCTGCCATAGGGCACACGGGACGTGTCTCCGAAGTATATAATGTTCTCAGAGGGGAGGATGCTGCGGATCTCCCGCACGGCGGTGAGCCCGCCGCTGCCGGAGTCGAACACCCCGATCGGACGCAGATCCATAGAAACGCTCCTTCTCGCAGTTTTCAACTTTATACTGTAACCAATATATTCTACTATGAACCGCCGCCCGACACAAGCTAAATTTTGGCGGACCTTCCCACTTTTTCTATGGCATTCCGCGAAATGCCGTGTTATAATCAGGGAAACAAAGTGCTGACCGCGAAACGGAGGTGGCCTGATGGAACTGAAAATGACGGAGAAGCAGTTCCGGCGTCTGCTGGATCTGGTGTATATCGGCAACTGGGTGCTGAACTCCACCCGCGGTGATGACCGCATCAAGGAGTATGACCAGGTGGAGAGCCTGGTGTTTGCCCACTGTCTGGACCACGGCATGGCCCCGCTGACGGAGCTGTACCAGGGGGAGCTGATCCCCTCCCGTGCCTTTGCCGACGGCGGCATCCACGAGGCTATCATGGCCTACGAGGACACCACGTTCTTTGAGATACTGGCGCAGGAGCTGGCCCTGCGGGACATGGACGATCCCCCCATCACGCCGGAGAACTACGATGAGGTGATGGCGCGGATGGAGACGTATCTGGGAGAGTTCGAGCAGCACGGCACCGACAACATCACCGTGGATATGGACGAGTAAACGCGCGGAAGCGCTCCGGCAGTGCCGGAGCGCTTCTTTTTTTGTTACGCCTGCTCCGCCAGATAGCGGGCCACATAGACGCCGCTGGCGCTGGCATGGGACAGGGAGTGGGTGACGCCGCTGCCGTCGCCGATGACGAACAGGCCCTTGTGGGGCGTCTCCAGATTCTGGTCCAGCGCCACCTCCATGTTGTAGAACTTCACCTCCACGCCGTAGAGCAAGGTGTCGTCGCTGGCGGTGCCGGGGGCGATCTTGTCCAGCGCGTAGATCATCTCGATGATGCCGTCCAGGATACGCTTGGGCATCACCAGACTCAGATCGCCGGGGGTAGCCGCCAGCGTGGGGGTCATGAAGCCCTTTTCGATGCGCTTGGGGGTGGTGCGCTGGCCGCGGATCAGGTCGCCGAACCGCTGCACCATCACGCCGCCGCCCAGCATGTTGGAAAGGCGGGCGATGCTCTCGCCGTAGCCGTTGCTGTCGCGGAACGGCTCGGTAAAGTGCTTGGACACCAGCAGGGCGAAGTTGGTGTTCTCCGTATGCAGGGTGGGGTCCTCATAGCTGTGGCCGTTGACGGTGACAATGCCGTTGGTGTTCTCGTTCACCACCGCGCCCCGGGGGTTCATGCAGAACGTGCGCACCTTGTCCTGATACTTCTCGGTCTTATACACGATCTTGCTCTCGTACAGCTCGTCGGTGATGGGGGCGAACACCTCGGCAGGGAGCTCCACCCGGACGCCGATGTCCACGCGATTGGACTTGGTGGGGATATCCAGCGCCTCGCACACGGACTCCATCCACTTGCTGCCGCTGCGTCCCACGGAGATGATGCACTTGCTGCCGCAGAACGTGCCCTTATCTGTCTCCGCCTGATAGCTGCCGTCGTCCAGAATGGTCAGTGCCTTCACCGGCGTCAGGAAGTGGAAGTCGATATGCTCCTTCAGCTGGGCGTACAGGTTCTCCAGTACCTTGTAGTTGATATCCGTGCCCAGATGCCGCACGGAGGCGTCCAGCAGGTGGAGGTTGTTTTGCAGGCACAGACGCTTGAAGCCGCTGTCCGCCGTGGAGTACAGCTTGGTGCCGGCGCCGCCGCAGGCCACGTTGATCTCGTCCACGTAGCGCATGAGCTCCATGGCCTTCTGCTTGCCGATGTACTCATACAGTGTGCCGCCGAACTCGTTGGTCAGGTTATACTTGCCGTCGGAGAAGGCGCCGGCGCCGCCGAAGCCGTTCATGATGGCACAGGTCTTGCAGTGGATGCAGGACTTGACCTTATCACCGTCGATGGGACAGTGCCGCTTCTCCAGCGGGTTGCCCGCCTCCAGCACCGCCACCTTCCACTCGGGCTTACGCTGCATCAGCTCATAGGCGGAGAAGATGCCGCCGGGGCCCGCGCCGATAATCAGAACATCATATTTCATAATAGAAGAAACCCTCCTTCGTTTGGTATCATGTCACGTGGTAAACCATTGTACAGTATACCCGAAGCGGCGGCGGGACACAATTCTTTTTTCCTTATCTCTCCTATTATCCATCATATTTGCATTTTCAACTTTTCAATTCCGGCTGAATCTGGTACAATGGAAAAAAACTCTCAGGGGGTACAGCCATGAGCCGTGCAGACCAGATCTTCAAGCAGAATTGCCGCGACATCCTGCAAAACGGGGTGTGGGACACTGACCAGCAGGTACGTCCCCACTGGGATGACGGCACGCCTGCCCACACCGTGAAAAAGTTCGGTATCGTCAACCGCTACGACCTGCGTCAGGAGTTTCCCATCCTGACGCTGCGCCGCACCTACTTCAAGACCTGCATCGACGAGCTGCTGTGGATCTGGCAGCAGAAGTCCAACAATATCCACGACCTGCGTGGCCACATCTGGGACAGCTGGGCCGATGAGACCGGCTCCATCGGCAAGGCCTACGGCTATCAGCTGGCAGTAAAGCACCAGTACCCCGAGGGCGAGATGGATCAGGTAGACCGCGTGCTGTACGACCTGAAGCACAACCCCGCCAGCCGCCGCATCCTCACCAACATCTACAACTTTCAGGACCTCCACGAGATGGCCCTGTACCCCTGCGCTTACTCCATGACGTTCAACGTCTCCGGACATACCCTCAACGCCATCCTGAACCAGCGCAGCCAGGACATGCTGGCCGCCAACAACTGGAACGTGGTGCAGTACAGCGTGCTGGTCCACATGATGGCGCAGGTGTCCGGTCTGGAGGCTGGCGAGCTGGTCCACGTCATCGCCGACGCCCATATCTACGACCGCCACGTGCCCATCATCGAAAAGCTGCTGGAAAAGGACGAGCGTCCCGCTCCGCAGCTCGTGATGGACAAGTCCGTCACTGATTTCTACCGGTTCACACGGGACAGCTTCTCGCTGGAGGGCTACGATCCCCAGCCCTTTGACGACAAGATCCCCGTGGCCATTTAAGGAGGAGCGCCCATGTACGCCATTGCAGCCGTAGACCAGAACTGGGGCATCGGGCGGGACAACGCCCTGCTGTTCCATATCCCCGCCGACATGAAGCGCTTCCGCGCCCTGACGGAGGGCAAGACCGTCCTCATGGGCCGCAAGACCCTGCAATCCCTGCCCAATGGCAGGGGGCTGCCCCACCGCCGCAACATTGTCCTCACCGGCGACCGGGACTTTGCCGCGGAAAATGCGGAGATCGTCCACTTTCCCGTGGAGGCGGTGTTTCAGGCCGGAGAGGACGCATGGATCATCGGCGGTGAGAGCATCTACCGCCGGTTTCTGCCCCTGTGCGACCGCGTGTACCTTACCAAAATTTTCGCCGACGGTCACGCCGACGTTTTCTTCCCCGATCTGGACAGCGATCCCCACTGGCAGGTGGACACCGAGAGCGAGATCATGGAGGACAACGGCCTGCGCTACCAGTTCGTGGAGTACGTCCCCGCCGCGCCGGAGGAGGACGATCTTCTTCTATCAGAGGAGGAAGCCCCCCAGGAGCCGCCCCAGTTTGCGCCGCCTGCCGACTTCTCCGTGTTCAGTGGGTTTTAACGCCATGGCACATCCGGACACCGACATCCGCTATATCAAGGGCATTGGCGAGACCCGCGCCAATGCCCTGAACAAGCTGGGCATCCGCACACTGGAGGATCTGCTGTCCTACTTCCCCCGGCGCTGGGAGGACCGGACGCTGGAGCGCCCCATACGGGAGCTGGCCGTGGGCGAATACGCCTGTGTGCGGGCCATGCTGGCGGGTGACCCCACTGCCAGCCGCATCTCCGGCGGCCGCACACTGGTGAAGGTGCGTGCCGTGGACGACAGCGGCGCGCTGGATGTGGCCTTCTTCAATCAGGACTACCGCCGCACCAGTCTCCACAAGGGCGAGACCTATATCTTCTACGGTAAGGTGGAGGGCGACCTGCTGCGCCGCCGCATGACCAATCCGGTGGTGGAGCCGGAGGGTCGGCAGCTGCTGACGGGCCGCATCATGCCCATCTATCCCCTGGCCGCCGGTGTCAGCCAGACCCTGCTGGCCAAGGCCATGCGGCAGGGGCTGGACGCCTGCCGCGACCTGCTGCCGGACGTACTGCCGGATGAGGTGCGCCGCACCTACCACCTGTGCTACACCGGCTATGCCTATGAGAACATCCACTTCCCCGACTCGCCGGAGGCGCTGGACATCGCCCGCCGCCGTCTGGTGTTCGAGGAGCTTTTCGTGCTGGCCTGCGGCCTGCAGCTGCTGCGCTCCCGCCGGGAGACAGGCCGCGGCCCCGCCTGCAAAAATCTGAGCCTTACGCCCTTTTACGACGCCCTGCCCTTCGCCCTCACCGGCGCCCAGCGCCGCGCCGTGGAGCAGGCCGTCTCCGACATGACCTCCGGCCGCGTCATGAACCGCCTGTGTCAGGGCGACGTGGGCAGCGGCAAGACCATGGTGGCCGCGGCCTGCGTCTGGTTCGCCGCCCGGAACGGCTGGCAGTCGGCACTGATGGCTCCCACGGAGATCCTGGCCCGCCAGCACTACGAGAATCTGGCCCCCCTGTTCGCCCGCTTCGGGCTGCACTGTGCCCTGCTCACCGGCTCTACCCGCGTCAGGGAGCGCCGTGCCATTCTGGCAGGGCTGGCCGACGGTACCGTTGACCTGTGCATCGGTACCCATGCCCTGCTGACGGAGGACGTGCAGTACGCCCGTCTGGGACTGGTCATCACCGACGAGCAGCACCGCTTCGGCGTGGACCAGCGGGCCGCCCTGTCCAAAAAGGCGGACTCGCCCCACATGCTGGTGCTGTCCGCCACCCCCATCCCCCGCACGCTGGCCCTCATCATCTACGGCGATCTGGACGTGTCCATCATTGATGAACTGCCCCCGGGCCGCCAGAAGGTGGACACCTTCGCCGTGGGGGAGTCCTACCGTCAGCGGCTCAACGGCTTCATCCGCAAGCAGGTGGCCGAGGGCCATCAGGTATTCATCGTCTGCCCGCTGGTGGCGGAGGACGACCAGCTCCCCGATGAGCGGAAGGCGGTGACCGCCTATGCCCAAAAATTGCAGAACGAGGTGTTTCCTGACCTGCGTATCTCTGTGCTCCACGGACGCATGAAATCCAGGGAAAAGGAGTCCGTCATGGCCGCCTTCGCCGCAGGGGAAAGCGATATTCTGGTATCCACCACTGTCGTGGAGGTAGGCGTGGATGTGCCCAACGCCAATCTGATGGTGGTGGAGAACGCCGAACGCTTCGGCCTCAGCCAGCTCCACCAGCTGCGGGGCCGCGTAGGCCGCGGCAGCGCCAAGAGCTGGTGCATCCTGCTGTCCGACAGCGGCAGCGACGACACCCGCCGCCGTCTCAAAGTGCTGACGGAGACCAACGACGGCTTCCGCATCTCCGAGGAGGACCTGAAGCTCCGCGGCCCCGGCGACTTTTTCGGCCAGCGGCAGCACGGGCTGCCCACCCTGAAGGCTGCGGATCTCAGCTGCGACGTGCAGCTGCTGGACGAAGCCCAGTCCGCGGCCCGCGCCCTGCTGACGCAGGACCCCCAGCTGGCCGCACCGGCCCACGCTCCGCTGCTGCGCCGCATCCGGCGGCTGTTTGCCGCCAGTGAAGGCGGCCTCAACTGAATCGGCATAAAAAACGGGCGGAGCGCCTTTCGGCGCTCCGCCCATTTGAAAGTCGGGCAAAAGGGGGGTGCCCGACAGGGGGAAGAGCAATATCATCTGCATAGCGATCTTACGCGTGGCCACTATGCTGAGAGCATATGTATTCTACTGCACGGCTCATCCGTTGTCAATGTTTTTCTGCCGGTATTTTCTTGTATTTTCCACGGTTTTCCAGTCGCCGCTCCCTCTTGCCTGCCCTGCTGCGGCGTGCTATACTGAGGGAAAAACGCGCCGGAAAAGGAGGTGCCGCCATGACGAAGGATGAGCTGCGGGCCAAGGCCAATGAGCTGCCGCTGCTGCCCGGCGTCTATCTGATGATGGACAAAACGGGGCAGGTCATCTACGTGGGCAAGGCCATAAAACTGAAAAATCGGGTGAGCCAGTACTTTCAGGACACCGCCTCCCACAACGACAAGACCCGCCGCATGGTGTCCCAGGTGGACCGGTTCGACACCATCATCGTCCGCACCGAGTTTGAGGCTCTCATTCTGGAGAACTCCCTCATCAAGCGGCACATGCCCCGCTACAACATTCTGCTGAAGGACGACAAGGGCTACCCCTTCGTCCGGTTGGACGAAAAGGCCGACTACCCCCGCTTCACGCTGGTGACACGGCCTGCGGAGGACGGCGCCCGCTACTTCGGTCCCTTCGGCGGCCGCAGCGAGACGCGGCAGGCCATCGACGCGGTGTGCGCCGCCCTGCGCCTGCCTACCTGCTCCCGCCGGTTCCCGCGGGACATCGGCAAGGAGCGTCCCTGCCTCAACCACCACATCGGCCGGTGCGACGGCTTCTGCCGTCCTGACGGCCCCGATGCCGCCGAGTACCGTCGCCGCATCGCCCAGGCGGTGCGGCTGTTCGAGGGGCGGCTGCGGCAGGTGACGGCGGAGCTCACCGCACAGATGACCGCCGCCGCCGAAGCTCTGGACTTCGAGCAGGCCGCCGCCCTGCGTGACCGCATCCGCGCCCTGTCGGTGCTGTCCAAGAATCAGAAGGTCATCGCCGGCATCTGCGCCGACACCGATGTCTGGGGCGTATACACCGGCCCGGCCCGTGCCGGCTGCGCCGTGCTGCACATCGAAAACGGCGACCTGCTGGGCCGCCGCGTGGAGGTGCTGCCCGCCGCCGAGGACGATGCCGCCCTGCTGGGTGCCGTGGTGCCCCAGTACTATCTGGACCGCGAACTGCTGCCCCGTGAGATCCTGCTGCCTTTGCCGGTGGAGGATATGGACACCCTGTCCGCCCTGCTGACGGAGCGCTGCGGCCACACCGTCACCCTCCGCGTCCCACAGCGGGGCCAGCGGCGGGAGCTGCTGGACATCGCCTGCCGCAACGCCAAAGAAGAGGTGGAGCGCGTCACCTCCGACGCCGAGCGCACCGCCGGTATCCTCCGGCTTTTACAGGAGCTGGCCGGCCTGCCGGTGCTGCCCCGCCGCATGGAGAGCTACGACATCTCCCACACCGGCGGCGCCGATCAGGTGGCCAGCATGGTGGTATTCGTGGATGGACGGCCCCTGAAGCGGGACTACCGCCGCTTTCAGATCCAGAGCTGCGGCGGTCCCGATGACTACGGCGCCATGGCGGAGGTACTGGAGCGCCGGTTCCGCCGGTATCTGGACGGCGACGAAAAATTCTCCCCCCTCCCCGACCTGCTGCTCATCGACGGAGGCGTCCAGCACGCTCGGGTGGCCGAGGAGGTGGCGGCCAAGCTGCACCTCTCCGTGCCGGTTCTGGGCATGGTGAAGGACGACCGTCACCGCACCCGCGCGCTGGTAACGGCGCAGGGCATGGAGATCGGCATCCAGACGCCCCCCGCCCTGTTCGCCCTGATCGGTCGGGTGCAGGAGGAGGTCCACCGCTTCGCCATCGCCTACCACCACCAGAAGCACGCCAAAAACGCCTACCGCTCCCAGCTGGACGGCATCGCCGGCGTGGGCGAGGCCCGCAAGAGGCTGCTTTTGCAGCGGTTCGGCACCGTCAAGGCCATTCGCGCCGCAGAGCTCCTCCAGCTGGAGGAGGTGCTGCCCAAGCCCGCCGCCCGCGCCGTCTACGACCACTTCCATCCGGAAAATATGCCAAAGGAGAACACCCCATGAGATATTACGCCACACTGGGCCCCACCTGCTGCGAAGCGTCCGCGCTGGCCGCACTGCTGCGCCGCGGCGTCTCCGGCTTCCGGCTCAACGTGTCCCACACGATGCTGGCCGCCCGCCGCGACTGGATCGACGCCCTCCACGATGCGGAGCGCTCCACCGGTCTGTCCGCCCAGCTGATGATCGACCTCCGCGGGCCGGAGGTGCGCATCGGCGCTCTCCCCTCCCCGCTGACGCTGACGGTGGGCGAGGCCGTGACGCTGGGCGCGGATATCCCTGTGGAAAAAGATGTGCTGGCGGCGCTGGTGCCCGGCATGACCGTCCTGCTGGACGATGGAACTATGGCCCTGACCGTGCTGGACGGCGGGCGGTGCCGCGTCACCCGCGGCGGCGTCCTCACCGGCCACAAGAGCCTGACGCCGGAGGGCACGGAGCTGCACCGCCCCGCCCTGTGTGAGGCAGACCTCGCGGATCTGGCCCAGGCCGCGGCGCTGGGCGTCAGCGCCGTCATGCAGCCCTTCGTCCGCAGCGCCGATGACCTCCGCACTGTGCGGCAGGCCATGGCGGAGAACGGCCTTGCCCACGCGGAGCTGTTCGCCAAGGTGGAGGATCAGACGGGGCTGGACGCCCTTCCGGACTGGATGGACCTTTGCGACGTGGTCACCATCGCCCGGGGCGATCTGGGCAGCAGCCTTCCTCTGGAGCAGCTGCCCGCCGCCCAGAAGCACATCGCCGCCCTGTGCCGCAGCCGCCGCAAGCCGTTTCTGGTGGTGACTCAACTGCTTCACAGCATGATCGACCATCCCACCCCCACCCGCGCCGAGGTGCTGGACATCTACAACGCCGTACTGGACGGTGCGGACTGCCTGATGCTCACCGGCGAGACGGCCCAGGGCCGCTATCCGCTGGCGGCATTGGACTGGCTGATGCGCGTGGCCCAGGAGGCGCAGCGCGCCCGCTGACTTGAACTGAAAACACGCAAAGACCGCACCGGCCTCCTGCCGGTGCGGTCTTTGTTCTATCCCTCCCAATGGCTCGGTATCAAAATTTGCCGGGCGCTCACTCCGCGTGCCGCCGCCTGCGGCGGATGGCAGCGCCTGCCAGGGCCATCGCCGCGCCACTGGCCGCAGCGATCCACAGGCCCACGGCGCCCTCATCCGCGGTCCGCGCCGACCGCACGCCGCCGGAGGCGCCGGCAGCCTCTGCCTTACCGATGCTGGCGTCCTCCTTGCGGATCTCCTGGGTGCCCGCCGCGTCGCGGAAGTACCGGCCGCAGTCCTCACATGTCCAGCAGGTGACATATCCCACCTGTGTCGGCGTGGCCGGACGGCCGTTCACCTTCACCAGCGCCGTATGGTTCTTGCTGTCCACCGCGCCGTAGGCCGCCCCGCAGGCGGCGCACACCGCCCGCTCCACGCAGGTGGCCATACCGCCGCTGCACCTCGCCGTCTCCGACTGCCGGCAGCCGTTCACGGTACACCTGCGGGTGTGCCGGTCGTTCCCGTCGGATGTCCACGCGCCCCACGTATGGCCGCTCTTTGCCGCCGTGACGGTATCGCCGCACACGGCGCACACCACCGCCGTGGTGCAGTCGCCGTCATCCGCCGCGCCGCTGTGCAGGCAGGCGTAGCCGCAGTCGCGGCACGCGCCGCCGGCCCAGTCATGGCCGCTCTCCGCCACGGTCACAGCGCCGCAGCAGCTCCACTTCTTCAGATGGCTGTCCGCCGTGGTGATCCACTACTCCTCCCCGCCTGACGCATGGTTGTCGGGATCAATGTCGCCGTAGCTCCTGCCGCAGTAATCGCACGCCGCCGGCTCGAGGCAGGTGGCCGTACCGCCGGAATGCACCGTCTCCAGCCCCTGCCACGCCAGCACCGGAATGCGCATACCGTTCTCCGCCAGCCGCTTGCTGCCGCAGTCGGTGTCCCACGGGTGCACGTCGTCACCGCGCCCCGCGATCAGCGCCTGCAGCACCGTGCCGTCGGCAAAGGCCGCGGCGGCCTTGGCTGTACCGCTGCCGCTGCCGCCCGTCAGATACCAGCAGTTCTCCACGATGCCCTCATTGGAGATGCTGCCGCCGGTGATCTCACCCACGTTATAGCAGTTCCGGATGGTGGCCGTGGTAAAGCCGTCCCGCATGTCGCCGACGATGCCGCCCGCCACATTGACGCTGCTGCCGTACCGGTCCTCCTCCTGGATGCTGCCCGTGTTATAGCAGTCCTGGATCAGGGACGCGTCGAAGCTCACGCCCAGAATACCGCCCATGCCATGGCGGCCCTCCGGACCTCTGCTGATGCCGCCGCTGATCGTCCCGGTATTCACGCAGCCCCGTATCGTTCCCTTGTCGCTCATGCCCACGATGCCGCCCACGCGGCCCATGGTGCCGATGTCGTCGTTAGGCGCGATGGTGCGGAGGGTACCGTCATTCCGGCAATTCTCGATGGTCCCGCTGCTGGAACCGGCAATTCCTCCGGCATTGATCTGGACCCCGCCCAAGGAGCCGTCCACCTTATTGAGGAGAATATCGCAGAGGTTCCGGCAGTTCCGGATCGCCGCGCCATTGGCCTCGCCTGCGATACCGCCCACATTGCCTCCGCCGACACCGTGGACATAGATATAGCCCGTCACGGTGACGTTCTGCACAACGGCGCTGCCCGTCAGCTGGGCGAACAGCCCGCTTGCGTGGGTATTCTCGGCATTTGTCGATACATACAGCCCCTTGATGGTATGTCCCTGCCCGTCAAACGTGCCGCCGTAGCCTTCCGGCGCCGTGGATGTCCGCTCATACTGCCCCATGGGTGTCCACTCAGACAGCCACATGCCGCTCTCGCCCCTGGTATACCTGCCGTTTTCATCGAAGGTGCCGTCGTTCAGTACGATGTCCGCCGTCAGCACGGCGCAGGCATCGCTGTTCAGCTTCCGCCCGTTGGCGCCGTTGACGATATCCCTGAACACCACCAGCTCCTCCGCATTTCCGATCTGATAAGGCTCCTCCGCCGTACCGCTGCCGCTCAGGCTGCGGCCCCACCACGCCATTAGGATCAGATCCCCCATCACAGGGGCGGAGAAGTCATACACGTCGGCACCGTTCAGCCGCCAGCCCAGCAGCTCGTGTCCCTCGCTGGTAGGGTCGGCGGGACGGGAGACTGCCTGTCCCCGCAGCACCCGCCGCGTCCCATCGGTGCTGCCGTACATGGTCAGGAACGTGACCTGGCACTTGGCGCTGGCCTTGATGGTGCCTCCGCTGCTGACGCTGGTCAGGAACACCGTGCGCTCGGCGTTGTAGCTGGCGTCGATGGTGCCCTCGTTGACGACACCGGCGCTGCCGCCGCAGTCCCGAATGGTGCCGCCGTCGGCGTACATGGTTCCCTCGTTATACACGCCGCCCGCGCCCAGCAGACCTCCGGCCGAGCAGTCGCGGATGGTGCCGCCCTTCATGGTAAATATACCCCCGTTATACACGTACACGCCGCCCGCGTCTCTGGCGCCGTAGAAGGGGCTGGAGCAGCCCATGATGGTGCCGCCGTTCATGGTAAATCTGCCGCCGGCGTTCACCACCACGCCGCCGGCGAAGCCTCCGCTGCCCATGGCGGGGACCTTACCGCCGGTGATGATGCCGCCCTTGACGGAGAAGTCGCTGTGCGTGCTCTCCGGATCGCTGTCATTCAGCTCCAGATAGCCGCCGTTCCCGATCCAGAACACGATGTTGCTGCCGTCGCTCCGGAGCACGTGGCCGTTCAGGTCCACGGGCACGTACCGGCTGACATTCAGTCTACTTCCCGTGAGCTGCACGTCCGCCGTCAGGATCACCTTGCTCACCTCGCTGTCCGCCAGTGCGGCGGCCAGTCCCTGCGCCGTGGTGACCTCGCGGTCAGCAGTGCCGAGGAAATGCGCGCCGTCCTCCCTGGTCACGCTGTTCACGATGCTGTCCATCACGCTCACATGTCCCTCGGACTTGATGATCAGGCTGTCCACCGCGCCGCCCCGCAGCTGCAGCGTGCCGCCGGTCTCCACCGTGACCTTGCCGTACCGGCCGCCGGTGATGGTGACATTGGCGTCACCGGCGATGATAAGCTCGCTCACCCGTTTCCCGTCAACCGCGGTGATGCTTTTCGCCGCCTTGTGGATGGTCAGAGGCTTCGAGACGTTCTGATAGATGGTCAGATCGCCTCCCACGTATTTCCCACTGGTATCCGCCAGCACCACCGGCAAACGCTCCTCTGTGTGGATGTATACCGTGACGGTCCCATCGGCCAGTGTCAGCGTAGCGCAGTTCTCCTCCGGGATTAGGCTGCCGCTGTAAAGCCGGACCTTCGCCCGGGTGTCCTCGCCCACGGTGTAGGCGTCGTCCGCCGCCAGCGCCTGCACCGGCAGCAGGCTCACCGCCATGCACAGTGCCATCAGGATGCTTACCAATCGTTTCCTCATGTGTTCTCCTCCCTTTCGCCGCAGGACGCGGCCCCCAGTTGAAAGTCGTAGCGCATCTCCAGCGCGTGAAACAGTCTCTCTATGGTACGCTGGCCCACGGCCCGCAGATCCATGGTCCGCAGGAAGGCCAGCGCCTGCTGGATCTCCTGCTCCGGCACCCCGTAGCCCCGCAGGCTCAGTGTCAAAAAGCACTCCAGCTTCTTCTCCAGCGTCAGCGCCCCGCCGCAGGGCTGGGCCATATAGCCCCGCATCAGTCCCGCCGACCCCAGCTCCAGCATGTAGAAATCCTCTGCCGTCAGCTGCGGCTGGTACGGTCCGAAGATGTCGTACAGCTCTCGGGCTGTCTCGCGGAAGATGTACTCCGACGCCTCCTTCTGGGTATAGGCCTCGATGTAGATCTCCCGCAGGTTCTCGTTGAGCTCCGTCAGCGTCAGCTGGATGGCCGTCTCCGCCGCGTACACGAACACCGGCGGCAGCGTGCCGCCGGCCACGCTGCGGGCCGCCCCGAACTGGCCGGAAAACATGAACGCCACCAGCTCCGACAGTACGCCGTCCTTGGCGCGGAAGATGTTCTGGAAGCTGCTGTTGGAGACCCCTGCCTTCCGGACGATCTCCGCCACCGTGGTCCGTTTGTAGCCCTGTTCCAAAAACAGCTTGACACATACGGCCAGTATCCGGCGCTTGGCCGGCAGACTGGCGTTGGTCAGCGCCATGGAGACCACCCCCCCCTTCTATTTCTGGCATATATGCCATTATAGTAACATGCCGCCCCCCGCCTGCGCAAGCACTTTCTAATGGTTTTTTACTTTTCGGCAAAATCACGGTCCTTTTTTCAAAAATTGGATATCCGTCCCCTGTTCGCGCACAAAACGCTCTCCCCCCCCTGCGTAAAAAGAGTACCGGCGCACCCTGCGGTGCGCCGGTACTCTTTCCCTTTTTTCTCTCACTCGATCTCGAAATCGTCTGTCTCGATCACGTCCGGCTGCTGATGCCGCACCACCTTCACGGCGCACAGCGCCACGCTGAGGTTCAGTGCGCCGTCCAGCAGCAGCGACACGCCCATCAGCATCACCAGTGCCTGAGCCCCCTCGGTGGGCCGCAGCACCAGCAGCAGTCCGATGACGCCTGTGAGCACTGCCAGCGCCAGTACCAGCCACCACTGGGGAATACCGAATCGCCTGGCGTCCACGGCGATCTGGATCTTGAACAGGCCGTCCGCCAGCACGGGGATACCAAACATCACGCACAAAAAGCTCATGGCCTCCCCGGGGTGGCACAGGGCGATGATGCCCACAGCGATGAGCAGGCTCCCGAAGGCCAGGTCGTACTGAAACGCCAGCCGGAACAGATCCTTGGAGAAGTATCCGCCCAGCTTGATGGCCCCGCACACCACCATACCGATGCCCAGCGCCCTGCCGATCCACGGCACGCACCGCTCCGACATCACCAGCAGCACCGCGCCCAGCACGCAGAACAGCACCGACACCACGATATATCCGGTTTTCACGGCCCACAGCGGCCCCGTTGATCTCACATTCCGCACAACTTGCATCTCCCTTCGCGCGTTCCGCGCCTTTCTTTTTGTCATGCCCCATGATACCGCGCCGCCGCGCTCTGCGGTACGGGCAGAAAAAAGAGATGCCCGAAATTCGGACATCTCCCTGTATACGTCTGATTTTTGGGCAAAGCGGACCGTTTGTCTGTCGCCGCTCACAGCTGCCGGTTGTTGCTGTGAGCCACGATAAGCTCCGGCACGCCGCGGCACAGCTGGAGCATCCGCTGCAGGTCGCTCAATGACTCCTCCTTCATGCCGCCGCTGACCCAGTCGATCCACACGCCGAACAGCTGGCACTTCATGAACTGCACCACCACCCGCCGGTCGCCGCCGGAGATGCTGGCATCGGAGAACACGGTGGTGAGATACGTATCCACCACGTACTCGCACAGCCGCATGGTGTCCTGCAGGAACATATCCCGATTGGCGGAGTTGAAAATGTGCATCACAGCGCGGCGGTTCTCCCGTGCCGTGTGGAACGCCACGGAGAAGCATTCCTCCATGGAGGAGATGGTCGGGTACTGCCGGATCAGCTCATCGGTCTGCTCCGTCACGATCTCCCCCAGCAGGGAGGGAATATCCTGAAAGTGGTAGTAGAAGGAGTTGCGGTTGATACCGCAGTCCTCCACGATGTCGCGGACGCTGATCTTACTCAGCGGCTTCTGGTTCAGCAGCTTCATGAACGACGCCTTGATGGCCTGCTTCGTGAAATTCGCCACGGTGCTCCTCCTGTTCTCAGCGGTACAAAGCCCGCCCTACGGCTGTTCGCCGAGGGCGGGCCGTATGTAGTCCCTTTTATTTGGCGCTCAGGTACTCGTCGATGGACTTGGCGCCCAGCTTGCCTGCGCCCATGGCCAGAATGACGGTAGCCGCACCGGTGACGGCATCGCCGCCGGCGTACACGGCCTGACGGGAGGTAAGGCCCTCCTCGTTGACGATGATGCCGCCCTTCTTGTTGACCTCCAGGCCCTTGGTGGTGGACTTGATCAGCGGGTTGGGGCTGGTGCCCAGAGACATGATGACAGCGTCCACCGGCAGGTCGAACTCGCTGCCCTTCTTCTCCACGGGACGGCGGCGGCCGGAGGCATCCGGCTCACCCAGCTCCATCTCCACGCAGGTCATGGACTTCACGCAGTCCTGCTCATCGCCGTTGATCTGCACGGGATTGTTCAGCGTCTTGAAGATGACGCCCTCCTCGATGGCATGCTCCACCTCCTCATGACGGGCGGGAAGCTCCTCCATACCGCGGCGGTACACCACGTACACCTCGGCGCCCAGGCGCTTGGAGCAGCGGGCTGCGTCCATAGCCACGTTGCCGCCGCCCACCACGGCCACGGTCTTGCCCTTCAGATCCATGATGGGCGTGTCGCTGTCGGGCAGGTACGCCTTCATCAGGTTGATGCGGGTCAGGAATTCGTTGGCGGAGTAGACGCCCTTCAGGTTCTCGCCGGGGATGTTCATGAACATGGGCAGACCGGCGCCGGAGCCGATAAACACGGCCTCAAATCCGTTCTCCTCCATGAGCTCGTCGATGGTGATGGTGCGGCCCACCACGGTGTTGGTCTCCACCTTCACGCCCATGGCCTTCAGACCGTCCACTTCCTTCTGGACGATAGCCTTGGGCAGACGGAACTCGGGGATGCCGTACACCAGCACGCCGCCGGCCAGATGCAGTGCCTCAAATACCGTGACCTCATAGCCCTTCTTGGCCAGGTCGCCGGCGCAGGTCAGGCCCGCGGGGCCGGAGCCGATGACCGCCACCTTGTGGCCGTTGCTCTCGGGCTTGGCAGCGGCCTCGGTGCTGTGGGCGTTGTGCCAGTCAGCCACGAAGCGCTCCAGACGGCCGATGCCCACGGGATCGCCCTTCTTGCCGCGGACGCAGTGCATCTCGCACTGGCTCTCCTGGGGACATACACGGCCGCACACGGCGGGCAGGGAGCTGGTCTGATGGATGACCTGATATGCGCCCTCATAGTCCTTCTCCACGATCTTCTGAATAAACTCGGGGATGCGCACGTTGACGGGACAGCCGTCCACGCAGGGATGGTTCTTACAGTTCAGGCAGCGGGCGGCCTCGTCCAGCGCCTGCTCCTCAGTGTAGCCCAGCGCCACCTCGAGGAAGTTCTTGTTGCGGACCTGAGGGTCCTGAGAAGGCATCTCGTTCTTATCCAAACGCATGTTGATCTTGCCAGCCATCTTACTTTACCTCCTGCTTGAACAGATTGCAGACTTCCTCGTGCTTATGCACCTCGAAGTCGTGGTACATCTGGTTGCGCTTCACGGCCAGATCCCAGTCCACCTTGTGGCCGTCGAAGTCGGGGCCGTCCACGCAGGCGAAACGGGTCTCGCCGCCCACGGTAAGGCGGCAGCCGCCGCACATGCCGGTGCCGTCGATCATGATGGGGCTCATGGACACGGTGGTGGGCACGCCGTAGGGCTCGGTGGTCTTACAGACGAACTTCATCATGACCATGGGGCCGATGGCGAAGATCTCGTCATACTGATTGCCCTCGTCCAGCAGCTGCTTCAGCGCCTCGGTAACAAGGCCCTTCTGGCCGTAGGAGCCGTCGTCGGTGCAGACCTTCAGCACAGAGGAAACCGCCTTGAACTTATCCTCCAGAATGACCACGTCCTTGCTCTTGAAGCCCACCACAGCGTGGACCTCTGCGCCGCAGTCATGGTACTTCTTCAGCACGGGGTAGGCGATGGCGCAGCCCACGCCGCCGCCGACGACACAGACCTTCTTCTTGCCCTCCGTCTCGGTGGGGCGGCCCAGGGGACCCACGAAATCGTGGAGACAGTCGCCCTGCTGCTTGTGGCTCAGCTTCTCGGTGGTAGCGCCCACGGTCTGGACGATAATGGTCACGGTGCCCTTTTCGCGGTCATAGTCGTGGATCGTAATGGGGATGCGCTCGCCCTTCTCATCCACACGCAGGATAATGAACTGGCCCGGCTCCGCCTTCTTGGCGACCATAGGCGCTTCGATCTCGTACAGGATCACAGTGGGCTTCAGCGCTTCTTTTCTAACGATGCGATACATACATCACGGCTCCTTCTTCTCTAATGTTCGGTGTCCGGCATAGTGGATCACTGTCACGGCATACCCGTTCTCCGCTTTATTGTAACACCAACCGGCAGACCCGTCAATCTTCATTTGCCGGAAAACGGCTCAGACCCTCTGCTGCAGCAGGACTTTCCGGCCATGGACATCCACCAGTTCCTCCTGCCGCATCTTCTTCAGCTCCCGCATCATGGCGCTGCGGTCCGTGGAGATATAGTCCGCCAGCGCACTGAGGGAAAACGGCAGCAAGAACTCCCCGCTGCGGTTTTTGGCGGCCATCAGCGAGAAATAGCACATCAGCTTGTCCCGTATGCTGCGGCGGCTCAGCACCTCTACCCGCTCATACAGAGACGTGGCCTTCTCTGCCACCAGCTGGAACATGTTCTCCACCACCTGTGTGTGGTGGGTGCAGGCTTTTTCGCACCGCTTCGTCACCTGGTCGGCGGCCATGAACCACACGCGGCAGGCGGTCTCCGCCACCACGGTGATGCTGTCGCCGGCCACATTCTCGAACATCAGCATCTCCCCGAACACGCCGCCGCTCTCCAGCCGCTCCAGAATGGTGCGGCTTCCCTGCTGGTCGATGCGCTCGATGACCGCTGCGCCCTCCGCCAGCACGCCCACCATGTTCCGCCCCGCGCCAAAGTCGTATATCACCTCGTCGGCGCGGAAGCTGACCTCCCGCATGTCAAAGCAGGTACGCATGGCCTGCTGGGACTCCTCGCTGATCCCGCGGAACAGCGGGGATGCGCCGATCTCCATTGCTTTTACGCCTCCCTTCTCAGGCGGCGGGACCGCCGCCTGCCTATGATACCGTATACGATATAGTTGCCCAGAAATCCCACCACAAGGCCCGCCAGCACGTCGATGACCGCATGCTGCTTGATGAACACGGTGGATGCGATGATCAGAACGCCGTACACCGCAGTGCTCCACCGCCACGCCCGCTTCTTCAGCCCTCTGGTGTGCCATATGGCGAACCATGCGTCAATGACGCCCACCACGTGGACGCTGGGGAACACGTTGGTGTTGGTGTCCAGCGAGTAGGTGTAGGCCACCAGGTCGCAGAAGATGTTGTCCCTGGGCATCACAGCGGGCCGCAGGTCCTGCCCGTTGGGGATCAGGGCGCAGATGAGCGTGCTGAACAGAAACGTGATCATGATGCTCCACATGTACCGCCGGAAGCCCTCGCCATCCTTGAGGATGAGGTAGATTCCCAGAATAAACAGCAGTACGCTCCAGCTGGCGTAGATGGGGGCAAAGCCCTCCAGAAACGGGATCTTGTAGTCGATGGGCAGCTGGGTAGCCCAGTAGTTGTCGGTGATAAAGTGCTCAATGGTGAAGAATATGCCCAGATAGACAGGCAGAAACAGCCCCCACCATATGTGCGGATGGTCGTGGATAAACGTCTTGATGCGCTGCATAGAAACCTCCCACAGGATGATAGTCGTGTCCCGTATTGTAGCAGATGCCCCCGCCGCAGGCAACCGTTTTGTGATAAATGTCACAATAATTTTACAAATCCGTCATTCTCCCGGAAGTGTCTGACAGGCTTGCCATCCGCCGGTGGGTATAGTATACTGATGATAACAGGCAGCTTTTGCCGAAAGAAGGAGGACCTCCCATGGAGATCAAAAAACGCGAGAACATTCCGGAAAACCGCCAGGTGCGCCTGACCGTAGCCGTGGACCGCGGCACATGGCAGGACGCGCTGATGCACTGCTACAACGGCATCAAGGCCCTGTGCCCCGTGGAGGGCGAACCCACCCGCGAGAAGATCGAGGCCGTCTACGGCAGCGATTTCCTGTATCAGGAGGCCGTCAACGAGACGTATCCCCAGGCGCTGGTGGATGCCATCGGACAGGAGGACATCTCCATCGCCGGCACCCCCACCCTGACGGTGGAGGACATTGGCCCGGATGGCTTCACCTTTACCGCTCTCATCGACCTGTACCCCGAGGTAAAGCTGGGCCAGTACAAGGGCCTCAGCGCCGTGTACCCCCAGGCGGAGCTGTCCGAGGAGGACACCCAGGCCGCGCTGGAGGAGTACGCCCGCGCCCACATGACCGAGGAGCATCCCGACCGTGCCGCCATGGGCGACGAGGTGGTGCTGGACTTTGAGGGCTTCGTGGACGGTGTGGCCTTCGAGGGCGGCAAGGGTGAGAGCTATCCCCTGCTGCTGGGCAGCGGCTATTTCATCCCCGGCTTTGAGGAGCAGGTGGCCGGCGCCCGTACAGGCGAGGAGCGGGATATCCATGTGACCTTCCCCACCGCCTACACGCCGGAGCTGGCGGGCAAGGACGCCACGTTCCACATCAAGGTCCATGAGATCACCCGCCGCTCCATGCCCACGCTGGACGACGCATTTGCCAGGGCGCAGGGCTTTGAGGAGCTGTCCCACCTGCGCCGCAGCGTCATGGAGCAGGCGGTGGCCAAAAAGCAGTCGGAGGCCGCAGAGCAGTTCGCCAACGACCTGATCGGTCAGGTGCTGGCAGGCATGGAGGTCGAGCTGCCCGACGCCATGGTGGAAAACCAGCTGGACGGCCTTATTCAGGAGCTGCGCGGCCATCTGGAGAGTCAGGGTGTGCAGCTGGAGCAGTATCTGGAGTCCAGCGGCACCTCCATGGAGGACCTCCGCGCCCACGCGCGGGAGCAGGCCGCCGGCGCCGCCCGCTTTGAGCTGGCCATGACGGAGATCGCCCGTCTGGAGGGTATTGACGTCACCGACGACGACGTGGAGCAGAAGTACGCGGAGCTCTCCGCCCAGTACCAGCTGTCCCGCGACCTGCTGCGCCAGCAGCTGCCGCCCCTGCGCCTGCGCCACGACCTGAAGCTGGCCCGCGCCCAGGCTGTGGTGGTGGACTCCGCCCGCCGCAAATAACATCTCCGCCACACGCAAACAGCACCCCGCAGACACACGCATCATCCCGCACGAAGCAAGCACCCCGCAGGCAATGCCTGCGGGGTGCTTGCTTCTATCTTCCTTATGACGCGTGGGTCACGCCGCCGAAGTACCAGTTCCCCAGCCCGTCGGGCACCGCGCCCAGCACACCGTCGCGGATGACGCAGGGCTGCGTCCTGCCGTACAGCGGGATGACGTACCCCGTCTCCAGCAGCAGCTGCTCTGCATCCCGCAGGTAGGCGTCCTCCGCCTCCTGGGAATTGCTGGTGGCCGCGATCTTCATCAGAATGTCGTAGGCGTTGAGGTACAGCATGCCGTAGTTTCGCATGTCCGTACTGCGCCAGGGGTCCAGATAGGCAGCCGCATCGTTGTTGCAGGCCGTCATCTCCATCAGCGCGATCACGAACTCGCCGTTCGCCAGCCGCTGCTTCAGCTCGAAGCTCTCCAGCCCCACCAGCTGCACCTTGATGCCCAGCCGTGCCTCCCAGAGCTGCTGGAGCTGCTGGGCCGCCTGAGCCTGGGTCGATGTCCGGTCATATGCCAGCGTCACCGTGTCCAGCGCGCTGAGGCTCACGGCGTTGCTGTACCCCGCCTGCCGCAGCAGCGCCAGCGCACCCTGACACCGCTCCTCGTACTTGTCCGGATCGTTGTCGATCCGTGTGCCGTTGACCACGCGGAACTCCTCCCCGCTGGCGGTAAGGATGCCGTAGGGCACCAGTCCCTCCGCCGCCGTGTAGTCCTGCCCCATGGCCTCCGCCACCGCATTGCGGTCGATGACCAGACTCAGCGCCCGCCGCAGCTCACTGCGGCTCATGCTGGTGGCCATCTGGTTCAACAGCAGGATGCCCACCGTGGGGTCGCCGCCCTGCTGGGCGTCCTCCCCGCCGGCCCCGATGACGATATCCACCTTTCCGGCACTGGCGTCCGCCGCCTGCCGGTCCTTCAATTGGATGTCGATGCGATCCGGCCCCAGCCGCTTCACGTCGTAGTACGCCGCACGGGTGTGCAGCGTCAGCCGCGTACTGTCGCTCCAGTCGCCGGTGCGCTCGTAGGCGCCGTTGCCCATGAACCACAGGCTGCTGACGCTCCAGTTGTCGTGGCCCGTCACCGCCTTCTCCTGCACCGGCATGGTGACTGCCGACGTGCAGGTGCTCTCGATGAACGACGGGTAGCTGCCGCTGAGCACCACCACCAGCGTGTGGTCATCCGGTGCCGACACCTGCAGCGCCTCGGTATCGCCCAGCACCGCCTTGTCGTACCCCGCCACCATGGCCAGCGCATCGGCGTTGGGGCTGTTGGTCTCAGGGTCCACCAGCCGCCGCCAGGCGTACACGAAGTCGCCGGCCGTGACGGCGCTGCCGTCAGACCATTTCGCGTCGGTACGCAGCTGGAACGTATACGTCACCGTGCCGTCCAGCGCCGTCTCCTCGGTGTAGCTGCGGGCCACGGCGTGAACCGCGCCCTCGGCGCTGGGCCGCATCAGGTTCTCAAACACATGCTTGACCACGGTGCGCTCCGCCGGCGTCACCGCCTGAGCGGGGTCCATAGTCCGCACCGTGCCGGTCATCACCACCGACAGCTTCTCCTCATCGTTGGGGTCCTCGCCGCAGGCTGCCAGCAGCACCGTCATACAAAGGGCCAGCAGCAGCGCCGCCGCCCGTCTCCAATTTCTCATAGGCTGTTCCTCCGTGGGGTCGTTTTCTGCCATTATATCCGGTTTCGCCGAAAAAGTAAAGCTGTCCCCCCAAATGTGCATCCGGCCAGAGGTCTCGGAGGGAAGGATCGTGTGAAAGGGAACCGTCAGGGTTCCCTTTCGCGTTTCGTCACCCGCCGCAGCGACCAAAATCGCAAAATCAGCAATTGCCCTGATTTTGCGATTTTGCAAGCAGCAAGCCGGGAAGCCCATGCGGACTTTCCGGCTTGCTGAGCCGCCCGAAGGCGGCTTTACTTTCGATGTCCGATATTCCCTTACTCCTGCACCAGCAGCTGGGCGATCTGCACGGCGTTGGTGGCCGCGCCCTTGCGCACCTGATCGCCGCAGCACCAGATGTTCAGACCGTTGTCGCTGGTGAGGTCGTCGCGGATGCGGCCCACGAACACCAGATCCTGATCGCTGGTCTCCAGCGGCATGGGATAGCGCTTGTTGGCCAGATCGTCCACCAGACGGCACCCCGGTGCCGCCGCGATCAGCTGCCGCGCTCGCTCCACGGAGATCTTCTCTCTGGTCCGCACCACGATAGACACGCTGTGGCTCCGCACCACCGGCACCCGCACGCAGGTGCAGCTGACCTTCAGCTCCGGCAGGTGCATGATCTTGCGCCCCTCGTTCTGCATCTTCATCTCCTCGGAGGTGTAGCCCTCGAAGGCCTCGCCGCCGATCTGGGGAATGACGTTATAGGCGATCTGGTACTGGAACACCTTAGGCTCCACCGGCTCGCCCTGGCCCAGCCGCTCCACCTCGTTCAGCAGCTCGATGGGGCCGCCGGCTCCCGCACCGGACACCGCCTGATAGCTGGAGGCGATGATGCTCTCGATGGGGCTGTCCTGGTTCAGGGCGTTGATGGCCACCAGCGACACGATGGTGGTGCAGTTGGGGTTGGCGATGATGCCCTTATGCTTCCTGGCGTCCTCGGGGTTGATTTCAGGAATGACCAGCGGCACATCGGGGTCCATGCGGAACGCGCTGGAGTTGTCCACAAACACGGCCCCCGCCTTGACGATGGCCGGCGCAAACCTCTTGGCGATGTCGTTCTCCGCCGCGCCCAGCACGATGTCCATGCCCTTGAAGGCCTCATCGCAGGCCAGCTCCACGGCGATGTCCTGTCCCTTCCAGGGCAGCAGCTGCCCCACGGACCGTTCCGACGCCAGCAGGTGCAGCTCTGCCACGGGGAAATCCCGCTCCGCCAGGATCTTCATCATCTCGCGGCCCACCGCACCGGTGGCGCCCAGGATCGCAACTTTATACTGTTTCATGGATAGCTCCTCCTTTTTTATTTCACAAAGCTGTCGTACAGCGTGCGGATGGCCTTCTCAAAGTCAGCTCCGTCCACGCCCACGATAATGTTCAGTTCCTCCGGCCCCTGGGTGATCATGCGGATGTTGATGCCGTTTTCACCCAGCTTGCCGAAGATCTTGCCGGAAGAACCGGGCTGGAACGCCATCTTCCGGCCCACGGCCGCCACGATGGCCATGCCGTCGGTAAGGTGCAGGCTGTCGGGCTTTATCTCCTTCTCCAGGTCGCCCATGGCCTGATACAGATACGGTGAGGACTTGCCGGTCTCCACCACCAGCGACACGCTGTCGATGCCGGAGGGCAGATAGTCCACATTGATGTTGTACCGCTCCAGCACCTCCAGGATGCGGCGCACCGCCCCCAGCTCCGAGGACATGCCGTTCTTGGTGAGGGTGATGACGGAGAAGCCCTTCTTCCCGGCGATGCCGGTGATCATGCTGCCGGAGGTGCGCTCCGTCTCCGACTCCTCGAAGGTCTCCCGGATCATGGTGCCCGGATGCTCCGGCTGGTTGGTGTTGCGGATATTCAGGGGGATGTTCTTCTCCCGCACCGGCGACACCGTGCCTTCGTGGAGCACCTGTGCGCCGATATAGCTGAGCTCGCGGAGCTCGGCGTAGGTGATGCGCTCGATGGGCTTGGGGTCCTTGACGATCTTGGGGTCCGCCATCAGGAAGCCGGACACATCCGTCCAGTTCTCGTACACGTCGGCGTCCAGCGCCGCCGCGGCCAGTGCGCCGGTAATGTCGCTGCCGCCGCGGGAAAACGTGTGGACGCTGCCGTCGGGCATGGCCCCGTAGAATCCCGGAATGACCACCCTCCGGCCCGACGCGGCGCGGCGCAGGTTCTCATAGCTGGCCTCCTGGTCTACCGTGCCGTCCAGCTTGAACTTCAGCCACAGGGAGCTGTCCAGAAAATCAAAGCCCAGATAGTCCGCCATCAGCTCCGCCGCGAAGTACTCGCCGCGGGATACCAGCTCATCGGCGCTGATGCCCTTGTCCATCTTCTCCCGCAGGGCGGCAAACTCCGCCTCCAGCGGAGTCTTCAGCCCCAGCGCGTCGCGGATGGCCACATAGCGGGAGCGGATCATATCATAGATACCGTCGCAGCTGACGCCGTACTGCAAATGTGCGTGGCACAGATACAGCAGGTCCGTGATCTTGTGGTCGTTCTTCTCCCGCTTACCGGCGGCGCTGACCACCACCACGCGGCGGCTGTCGTCAGCCCTCACAATGTCCCGTACCTTGGCGAACTGTTTTTCGTCCGCCATGGACGAGCCGCCGAATTTCAATACTTTCAACATATTTTTGCCTCATACTTCCGGAATTTTTGCAGCAGCACTTTTATCATGGCGACAAATTGTTTGCATTTGTCCGCGAGATAAAAACACTTGCTTTTTTGTTGGCGACAGTGTATCATAGCGTCATCAGAAATGCAAGAGAAATTTTGGAGGACTTTTCCTATGCTGTACCATAGTACCCGTAACGCCGACCTGACCGCTCCCTCCACCCACGCGGTGCTGGAGGGCATCGCCCCCGACGGCGGCCTGTATATCTGTGATCCCGCCCAGCTGCACTTTGACTGGCAGGGCGCTCTGAAGCTGGACACCATGGACATGGCCGCGAAGATCCTGTCCGCACTGCTGCCGGACTTCTCCGATATGGATGACATTGTCCGTCGGAGCTATGCCGGCAAGTTCCCCACCATGGACCTGACCCCGCTGGTGCCCGTGGGCGGCAGCTATGTGCTGGAGCTGTACCACGGTCCCACCTCCGCCTTCAAGGATGTGGCCCTGTCGGTGCTGCCCCGCCTCATCGGCGCCGCCGCCAGGGCCGAGGGCATGACCGGCGACGTGGTCATCCTCACCGCCACCTCCGGCGACACCGGCAAGGCCGCGCTGGAGGGCTTCCACGACGTGAAGGGTACCCGCATCATCGTGTTCTACCCCGAGGGCGGCGTCTCCGCCGTCCAGCAGGCCCAGATGGCCACCCAGACAGGTGACAACGTGAAGGTCTGCGCCGTCCGCGGCAACTTCGACGACGCCCAGACCGGCGTGAAGCAGGTGTTTGCCGCCTGTCAGGGCAAGGACCTTCACGGAGCCATGCTCTCCTCCGCCAACTCCATCAACATCGGCCGTCTGGCCCCCCAGGTGGTGTACTATTTCCGCTCCTACGCGGATCTGGTCAAAAGCGGCCGCATCCGGGTGGGCGACAAGGTAAACTACGTGGTGCCCACCGGCAACTTCGGCGACATTCTGGCGGGTTATTTTGCCAAGTGCATGGGCCTGCCCGTGGGCCGTCTGGTCTGCGCCAGCAACGCCAACGATGTGCTGACGGAGTTCATCTCCACCGGCCGCTACGACCGCCGCCGCCCCTTCTACAAGACCACCTCCCCCTCCATGGACATTCTGGTGTCCAGCAATCTGGAGCGTCTGCTGTTCCTGCTGTCCCGCGACCCCGCCTATGTGGCGGAGCTGATGCGTCAGCTGCGGGAGGACGGCGTCTACCAGCTGTCTGACCGGCTGCTGGCCCAGCTGAAGCAGGACTTCTCCTGCGGCTGCTGCGACGACAAGGGCGCCGCCGATGTCATCGGCCGCCTGTGGCGGGAGCAGCACTATCTCTGCGACCCCCACACCGCCGTGGCCTGGTCCGTGGCGGAGCAGCTCAGCGAAGAACTGCATGATACCGGTGCCCCGACGGTGGTGCTGTCCACCGCCTCGCCCTACAAATTCCCTGCTGCGGTGCTGTCTGCGCTGGGCCGGGAGACGGGCGAAAATGAGTTCTTCATGATGAACGAGCTTTGCCGCATTTCCGGCGTCCCCATCCCCCGGAATCTGGCAGGGCTGGAGGGCCGTCCCGTGCTGCACAAGGACGTGATCGACAAGGATGCCATGCTGGACTATGTGCTGGCAGAGGTACTGAAAAAGTGAGAAAGGAGCCGCTTTTATGAATATTGTATGCTTGGATATGGAGGGCGTTCTGGTTCCCGAGCTCTGGATCGCCTTTGCTGAGGAGAGTGGCGTCCCCGAGCTGCGACGCACCACCCGCGACGAGCCGGATTATGACAAGCTCATGCGCTGGCGCATCAGTCTCTTGCGCGAAAAAGGTTTGAAATTGCATCAGATTCAGGACGTTATCGCCAAAATCGACCCCCTTCCCGGCGCAAAAGAGTTTCTGGACGAGCTGCGCAGCGTGGCCCAGGTGGTGATCCTCAGCGACACGTTCGATCAGTTCGCTATGCCCCTGATGAAGAAACTCGGATACCCCACTTTGTTGTGCAATACCCTGGAAATTGACGAAAACAGATACATTTCCCGTCATCTGATGCGGTGCGAGCACTCCAAGCTCACCACCGTCAGGGCCCTTCAGTCCATGGGCTACGACACCATCGCCAGCGGCGACAGCTACAACGATATGGAGATGATCCTCCACAGCAAGTACGGTTTCCTGTTCCGCACCACGGACAAGATCAAGGCTGAATATCCCCAGCTGCCCGCTTTTGAGCACTACGACGACCTGCTGGCCGCCATCAAAGCAGTCCTGTAACGCCCCCTGAAGCAAAAAGAAAGTCCTCCGCGCAGAGCGCGGAGGACTTTCTTTTTGTGATAGGTCACTTTTTCTCCGTAGGGGTCACATGGCCGTTTTCATCCACTGCGGCAGGCGTGATCTGGCTGCGGGTGTTGCGGGCGATGTCGTCCAGCCGCATACGGCTGGGGAAGTCGCTGAGCAGCGTGTACGCCACGCCGTGCTTTTTGGCGCGGCCCGTCCGGCCGATGCGGTGGACGTAGTACTCGTTCTCCTCCGGCACCTCGTAGTTGAACACGGCGTCCACATCGTCCACGTCGATGCCGCGGCTGGCCACATCCGTTGCCACGAACACCCGGAGCTTTCCGTCGCGGAACCGCTGCATGACCTCCTCCCGCTTGCGCTGGGGGATGTCGCCGTGGATGCACTGGGCGTCCACGCCCCGCATCTGCAGGAACTTGGTGAGCCGCTCGGTGCTGCCCTTGGTGTTGCAGAAGCAGATGACCCGCTCGTAATTCTCGCAGTTCAGGATACGCACGATGGCGTCCACCTTGCCGTCGGACGGCACCTCCAGCCGGTACTGGAGGATGTCGGGCTTATTCTCCTTGGTGGCCTGGACCGTGATCTCCTCGGGGTCCCGCTGGTACACCCAGGAGATGTCCATGACTTCCCGGGAGATGGTGGCGGAGAACATACCCAGATTCCTGCGGTTGGGGATCTTGTCCAGAATGCGGGTAACATCGTGGATAAAGCCCATATCCAGCATCCGGTCCGCCTCGTCCAGCACCACGGTAGTCACATCCTTCAGCGTCACGGTACGGCGCTTCATGTGGTCGCTGAGGCGGCCCGGGGTGGCCACCACGATCTGGGGACGGCGCTTCAGGGCGTCGATCTGCTTGCCGATGGGCTGGCCGCCGTAGAGGCAGACCAGGCGCACGCCCTCGTGGCACACGGCGATATCCCGCATCTCGTCGGTGATCTGCATGGCCAGCTCGCGGGTGGGGGCCAGGATGACGGCCTGCACCGCCTCGCTCTCGGGGTCGATGCGCTCAATGATGGGAATGCCGAAGGCCATGGTCTTACCGGTACCGGTGGGTGCTTTTGCGATGACGTCCTTCCCGGCCAGCATGGGCGGGATGCAGCCGGCCTGCACCGGCGTACTGACGGTATAGTGCTTATTGCGAATGGCGCGCATGGTGGCCTCTGACAGGCCAAAGCTCTCAAACGGTGCGCCCTGTGTGACTTCCATATCCGTATCCTCGTGTTTCCATATAATCTCCATGTTAGTATACCATGCCTGTCAAGTGACAGAAAAGAGGGGACCGCGGCGCGGTCCCCTCTCCGGGCTTTATTTCTTATACGGCACGTGCCAGATGGTATCGGCATACTGGGCGATGGCCCGATCGGCGGCGAAGATGCCGCTGCGGGCGATGTTCAGCAGGCTCATACGGTTCCACTGTGCGCGGTCGCCGTAGGTGCGGCTCATACGCTCCTCGGCGTCGCAGTAGGCGGCGAAATCCGCCAGCACCATATACTGGTCAGCGGGGCCGTCCCCGCCCATTACCAGCCGCTGCCAGATGTCCTCGTAGGTGACACCGTCGCCGAAGCCGGTCTTGAGCTGATCCACCACGCGGCGCAGCACAGGGTCCCGCTGGTACAGCAGCTGGGGATCATAGGTATGGCGCAGGTGGGCCACCTCATCGGCCTTCAGGCCGAACAGGAACATATTCTCATCTCCCAGCACCTCGTGCATCTCCACGTTGGCACCGTCCAGCGTACCCACAGTCAGGGCGCCGTTCATCATGAACTTCATATTTCCGGTGCCGCTGGCCTCCTTGCCGGCGGTGGATATCTGCTGGCTCACCTCGCTGGCGGGCATCAGCATCTCCGCCAGAGAGACGCGGTAGTTCTCCAGGAACACCACCTGCAGCTTGTCCTTGCAGATGGGATCGCGGTCGATCTGGGCGGCCAGGGAGTTGATAAGGTGGATGATGCGCTTAGCCACGGCGTAGCCCGGAGCGGCCTTGGCGCCAAACAGGAAGGTCTGGGGCCGCATATCCATGTTGGGATCATCCTGAAGCCGCTGGTACAGATAGATGATGTGCAGCACGTTCAGCAGCTGGCGCTTGTACTCGTGGAGCCGCTTCACCTGCACGTCGAAGATAGCGTCGGTGTTCAGCACCACGCCCTGCTGCTTCCTGGCGTAGGCGGCGAAGGCCAGCTTATTCTGGTGCTTGATCTCCTCCAGCCGCCGGAGCACCGATGCGTCGTCGGCATAAGCCTCCAGCTTTTTCAGCTCCTGAGGACGGGTGAGGTAGCCATCGCCGGTGAGGTCGCAGATCAGGTCGTTAAGGCCGCGGTTGATCTGGGGCAGCCAGCGGCGGTGGTCGATGCCGTTGGTGACGTTCTTGAACTTGTCGGGCATCATCTGGCAGGCTTCCTTGAACACGTCCTTGCGCAGGATCTCGGAGTGCAGGGCCGATACGCCGTTGACGGCCATAGTACCCGCCAGGCACAGGTTGGCCATGCGCACGTGGCCGTCCCAGATAATGGCCAGCTTGGCGGTCTTGGCGGGATCGTGGAAATAGTCCTCCACCTGCCGCTGCCAGCGGTGGGCGATCTCCTGCAGGATCTGCCAGATGCGGGGCAGCAGCGTCTCAAACAGCTGCTGCGGCCAGACCTCCAGCGCCTCGGCCATCACCGTATGGTTGGTGTAGGCCACGCAGTGGGTGACGATGTGCCACGCCTCGTCCCAGTCCAGGCCCGCGTCGTCCACCAGGATGCGCATCAGCTCAGGGATCACCAGCGCGGGGTGGGTGTCGTTGATCTGGATGACGTTCTTCTCGTGGAAGTTCTTCAGGGTGCCGTAGTTCTCGATGTGCTTGCGGGTGATGGACTGCATGGTAGCGGAGACGAAGAAATACTGCTGCTTCAGGCGCAGGGACTTGCCCTCGTAGTGGTTGTCCTCGGGATAGAGCACCTGGCTGATAGCGTCCGCCATGGCTCGCTCCTCCGACGCCTGCAGGTACTGGCCCTGACTGAACAGCTTCATGTCGATGGGCTTGGGGCTGCGGGCCTGCCACAGGCGCAGGGTGTCGACGTGGTCGGTGTCGTAGCCGGCGATCTCCATGTCGCAGGGCACGGCCATAACGCGGGTATAGTCCTCGTGGACCACCATCAGGTGGCCGTTATCCCAGCGGGTGCGGACCTTGCCGCCGAAGTGGACCTCCTCCGCCTCCTGGAGCTTGGGCAGGAGCCAGGCGTCGCCCAGCTGCATCCAGTCGTCCGGAAGCTCCACCTGCTGGCCCTCCACGATCTTCTGCTTGAAGATGCCCAGCTCGTAGCAGATGGAGTAGCCCGCGGCGGGGATCTCCAGCGTGGTCATGCTGTCCAGATAGCAGGCGGCCAGACGGCCCAGACCGCCGTTGCCCAGGCCGGCATCCGGCTCGATCTCGAAGATATCGGCGGCCTTGAAGCCCAGCTCGTCGATGGCGGCGGCCAAATCGTCCAGCAGCTCCAGATTGTAGGCGTTTTTCATGAGGCTGCGGCCCATCAGGAATTCCATGGACAGGTAGTGTACCTTCCGCTGGCCCTCATGGGCGGCCTTCTCGCGGGTCTGCACACCGTGCTCGGCCATAATGTCCCGCAGCACCATAGCGCAGGCCTTCATCATCTCGCCATCGGTGGCCTGCTTCTCGGTACAGCCGTAGTTCAGGCGCAGCTTCTGGATAATGGCTTCTTTCAGGGTATCTTTGGTATACGTCATAAACAATGATCCTCCGTATGAGCAGCCGGGCGTCAGCCCAGCAGTTTTTCGTAGATATGGCGGTATTCGCCGGCGCTGCGGGCCCAGCTGAAGTCCGCCGTCATGCCCCGCCGCCGCACGGTGTCGAAGCCGGCGCGGTCGCCGCGGTACAGGCCGGTGGCCTGCCCGATAACATCCAGCATGGCGCCGGCGTCATAGCGTTCGAACAGGTAGCCGGTGCCGTCCTCCTGCCCTACCTGACAGGATCTCACCGTGTCCGCCAGCCCGCCGGTGCGGCGGACGATGGGCACCGCGCCGTAGCGCATGGCGATCATCTGGCTCAGGCCGCAGGGCTCGCTGCGGGAGGGCATCAGGAACAGATCACAGCCCGCGTAGACGCGGCGGGCCAGATCCTCGGCGTAGGTGATCTGGGCCGACAGGCGGCCGCCGTACTCCCACGCCTTGCCGCGGAAGAAGTCCTCGTAGCGGCTCTCGCCCTTGCCCAGCACCACCAGCTGGCAGCCGGTGGCCATGATGCCGTCCAGCCCCTGCTCCACGATATCCAGGCCCTTGTGGCCCACCAGACGGCTGACGATGCCCATCAGCGGTGTGTCCGGCTCCTGCGCAAGGCCCAGCGATGCTTGCAGAGACGCCTTGCAGGCGGCCTTGCCCGCCATGTGGTCCACGCCGTAATTCTCCGGCAGGGCGGGATCATGGGCGGGGTCGTAGCCCGCCACGTCCAGCCCGTTCACCACGCCGGAGAACTTTCCGTCGATCATGCGCACCACACCCTCCATGCCCTCGGCATAGGCGGCGTCGTGAAGCTGGGCGGCGTAGGTGGGGCTGACGGTGGTAACAGCGTCGGACACCAGCATGGCGCCCTTCATCAGGTTCACATCGCCGTCCATCTGGAGGGTGCCGTCGTTGTACCAGCCGCGATCCAGCCCGAACAGCTGGTCCACGGTGTCCGCGCCGTAGCGTCCCTGATACTCGATGTTGTGGATCGTGAACACCGTGCGGATGCGGCGCACCGCCTCCCAGCGGGTGCAGACATCCTTAAGATAGATGGGCACCAGCGCCGTCTGCCAGTCGTTGCAGTGGAGGATGTCGGGCATCCAGTCCAGACTGGGCATCAGGTCGATGACCGCCTTGCAGAAAAAGGCGAAGCGCTCGCCGTCGTCGTACTCGCCGTACAGCGCGCCGCGGCAGAAATAGTGCTCGTTGTCCACGAAGTACCATGTCACGCCGTCCTTCTCCAGCGAGAACAGGCCGCAGTACTGATGGCGCCAGCCCAGGTCCACGTAGATGTAGCGGCGGAAGGTCATCTGCTGCCGCCACTGCTGGCCGATCTGGCCATACAGCGGCAGGATCACCGCCACCTGGTCGCCGTTTCGGGCCAGTGCAGGGGGCAGGCTGCCCGCCACGTCCGCCAGTCCGCCGGTCTTGCAGAAGGGGAATGCCTCGCTGGACACATACAGGATCTTCATACCGCAGCTCCTTTCTCCGGCAGCGCTCAGACTGTGCTGCCCTTGGCGATAACGATGGGATAGTGCTCGTGACCCATCAGCGTCACATTGTCGCTCACGGTCACGTGTTTGTCGGTGATGACGCTGCGCAGCACCGCGCCGCTTTTCACCACCGTATCCTTGAACAGGATACAGTTTTCCACGCTTGCCCCCTTTTCAATGCGCACATTCCGGAACAGAATGCAGTTTTTCACGCTGCCCTGAATGTCGCAGCCGTCGGCGATCAGGGAATTGACACAGGGGCCGCTGGGGTCGATATAGCTGGAGGGGGAGTCGTTTTCCTTGCCGTACACCGGACGCTCAGGGCAGAACAGGGCCTGCCGCAGGGTGGGGTCCAGCAGCTCCATGCTGCGCTGGTAATAGCTCTGGACGCTGTTGATGCGGGCGGCGTAGCCATCGTAGACATAAGCGTGGAAGTGATAGCGCTTCCCCATCTCCCGCAGGATGCTGCGGTGGAAGCTGAACTGATTGCGGCTGGCGCACTCCGTCACCATTTGCAGCAGCAGTTCCTTGCTGAGAACGAACATATTCAGGCAGCGGCAGCCCATGGGGGCGAACACGTCATAGACGGTGTCGGTGATGCGGCCGGAATCGTTCACCGTGAAGTAGGTGTCCGACACGTCGCCCGGAACGGTGGTACACACCGCCGTCATGTCCGCGCCGCTGTCGATATGGCGGCGCAGCACGTCCTCCAGCGGCAGGTTGATGACCAGATCGCTGTCCGACAGCAGCACGTAATCCTGCCGGATGCCCTTGAGGTAGTTCATGACGCCGGCCAGGGCCTCCACCTTGCCGCGGTACTGGCCGCCCGCGCCCCGCTTTTCGTTGTAGGCAAAGGCGGGCAGCAGCGTCAGGCCGCCGTGGTTGCGGCTGAGATCCCAGCTCTTGCCGGAGCCCAGATGATCCAGCATGGACTGGCACTTGCCGTGCATGATGACGCCCACGTCTGTGATACCGGCGTTGACCATGGCGGAGAGCACGAAGTCGATGACCCGATAGTCTCCGGCAAAGGGGATGGAGCCGTGGATGCGGTCGGCGATGAGCTCCCGCAGGTCCGTCCGCTTTTCATAGGAGAAGATGATCCCGTGCATACCTTTCATGGCCGTACCTCCTTGCCGTTGGCTCCCAGCATCATTTTCGGCTCCACCACGCCGCCGTCGGGGACGGCGGTGTGGGGTCCCAGCACGGCAATGCCCCAGCGGTCGAAGTCCACGCTGCCCGGGGTGCCGCCCACCACCGCATTCTTCCCCACATGGCAGCCCTCGCCCACGATGGCATAGGACACCCTGGCTCCCGCCTCGATGACGGCGTTGGGCATCACCACGGAGTAGGACACCTGCGCCCCCTCCGCCACGGAGGAGCCGTAGCTCAGGACGGTGTTCTTCACCTCGCCCAGAATGGTGCAGCCCTTGGCCACGGCGCTGTTGCCGATGTCGCCCTCCGGCCCCACGAACGTGGGCGGGCAGTTGGGGGTGCGGCCGTAGATGGGCCACTTTTTGTCCAGCAGGTTCAGGCCCGAGCCCGGGGACAGCATATCCATGTTGGCGTCCCACAGGGAGTCCAGCGTGCCCACATCCTTCCAGTAGCCCTCGAAGCGGTAGGCCGCCATGGTCTCTCCCGCCGAGAGCATGGCAGGGATGATATTCTTGCCGAAGTCGTTGTCGCTGTTGGGGTCCGCCTCATCGGCGGCGAGGTACGCCTTCAGCTTGCTCCAGGTGAAGATATAGATGCCCATGGACGCCAGATTACTCTTGGGCTCCTTGGGCTTTTCGGCGAATTCGGTGATGCGGTCCTGCTCGTCCACGGACATGATGCCGAAGCGGCTGGCCTCCTCCCAGGGCACCTCCATGACAGAGATGGTGCAGGCAGCTCCGGCCTCCTTGTGGCGGCGGAGCATGTCGGAATAGTCCATCTTATAGATGTGGTCGCCGGACAGCACCAGCACGTACTCCGGATCGTACAGGTCCACAAAGCCGCGGTTCTGGTAGATGGCGTTGGCCGTGCCCTTATACCAGACGGCGCCGGTGGCGGACTGGTAGGGCGGCAGGATGTGGACGCCGCCGGACATGCGGTCCAGCTCCCAGGGCTGGCCGCTGCCGATGTAGCTGTTCAGCTCCAGCGGGCGGTACTGGGTGAGCACGCCTACCGTGTCGATGCCGGAGTTGGTGCAGTTGGACAGAGGAAAGTCGATGATGCGGAACTTGCCGCCGAAGGGGACGGCGGGCTTGGCCATATTGCCGGTCAGGACGTAGAGTCTGCTTCCCTGTCCGCCGGCCAGCAGCATGGCCACACATTCTTTCTTCATGCTTGCGTACCTCCTGCTTCCTCTTTTTTCCGTTTCCGTTTGCCGTGGCCCCGCAGGATCACCGCGCCCAGCGGCGGGATGGTCAGAGCGATGGACTGCTCCCGCCCGTGGGACGGGACAGCCTCCACGGCGATGGGGCCGTCGGCGCAGACGCCGCTGCCGCCCCAGCGGATATCGTCCGTGTTGAAGATCTCCTCATAATACGCATGGTCCGGCACGCCGAAGCGGTAGTTTTCCCACGGCACCGGCGCGAAGTTCACCGCGCAGATCAGCTCGTGCCCCCTCCGGTCGCGGCGCAGGAACACCAGCACGTTGTTGTGATTATCGTCGGCCACCAGCCACTCAAAGCCCTCCCAGCTGCGGTCGTTCTCCCACAGGCTGCGGTTCCGGCGGTACAGCCGGTTCAGCTGGCGGATGCACTCGTGGGTGCCGCGGCAGGCGGGGTCGTCCAGCAGATACCAGTCCAGCTGGCCCTGAAACGCCCACTCGTGCCACTGGCCCAGCTCCGTGCCCATGAACAGCAGCTTCTTTCCCGGGTGGCACAGCATGTAGGCGTAGAATCCCCGCACGCCCGCCAGCTGCCGCCAGTCATCGCCGGGCATCTTGCCCCGCAGGGAGCCTTTCATGTGTACTACCTCGTCGTGGGACAGGGGCAGCACGTAGTTCTCGGAAAAGGCGTAGATCATGGAGAAGGTCACGTCCTTGTGGTGGAACTGGCGGAAATAGGGGTCCATCTTCAGATAGTGGCACAGGTCGTTCATCCAGCCCATGTTCCACTTCAGGTTGAAGCCCAGTCCCCCCTGCTCCGGCGGGTACGTCACCAGCGGCCAGGCCGTGGACTCCTCCGCCACCATCAGGGCGCTGCCATCTACGGCAAAGGCCGTGCGGTTCAGCGCCCGCAGGAACTCGATGGCTTCCAGATTCTCCCGCCCGCCATGGCAGTTGGGGCGCCACGCGCCGCCCTGCCGGTCGTAGTCCAGATACAGCATGGACGCCACCGCGTCCACCCGCAGGCCGTCGATGTGGTACTCCCGCAGCCAGTAGGCCGCGGAGGACAGCAGGAAGCTACACACCTCGGGCTTGCCGAAGTCAAACACCCGCGTGCCCCATCCGGCGTGCTCCCATTTCAGGGGATCGCCATACTCGTACAGGCAGGTGCCGTCGAACTCAATGAGCCCGTGGCTGTCCTTGCAGAAGTGGGCGGGCACCCAGTCCAGAATGACGCCCAGCCCCGCCTGATGCAGGGCATCCACCAGCGCCATGAAGTCGTGAGGCGTTCCGTAGCGGCTGGTGGGAGCGAAGTAGCCGGTACACTGATACCCCCAGCTGTCGTCCAGCGGGTACTCCGTCACCGGCAGCAGCTCCACAAAGTTGTAGCCCATGCTCCTGACGTAGGCGGGCAGCTGGCGGGCCAGCTCACGGTAACTGAGGCTGGTGCCGTCCTCATGGCGGCGCCAGGAGCCCAGATGCACCTCGTAGATCAGCAGCGGGCCGTTCACCGGCGGCTCCGCCGCGCGCTTCTCCCGCCACGCCCCGTCGTGCCAGCCGTAGTCCGACAGGTCGTACACCTTGCTGTCGGTGCCCGGGCGGGTCTGGGCGTGGAACGCGAAGGGGTCAGCCTTCCACACGGTGCGGCCATCCGCGCCGGTGACGACGTACTTATAGGCATCGTACACGGCGGCGTTCTCCGCCGTCAGGGACCACACGCCGTCCTCGTCGCGGTGCATGTCCGCGCCCTGCCAGCCGTTGAAGTCGCCGGCCAGCGCCACATGGCGGGCATGGGGCGCCCAGACGCGGAAGGTGTAGCCCTGCGGGGCGGGGTGCGCGCCCAGATATGTATACGCGCTGTCCCAGCTCCCGCCGCGGAAGCGCTCCATCTCCTTGGTCATGACCTCTCTCCTTTTCCCGCACCATATCACATCCGCCGCGCCGATGGCGGCGAAACAGGGCGGAGATGTCTCTCTGCTGTCTGCATTGTACCCTTTTTGTGTATCTCCGTCAATAAACACAGCCTGCCTTTTTGCGAAACCCGTTACCGGTAACCTCCGGAAAAGCGCGAAAGGGAGCGCAGTCCGCAGACTGCGTCTCCCCTGTGTATTATTCTTCCTCCGACTGGCGCTGCACGGCGGCGCCGCCCAGACCGAAGTCATCGGCTGCGCTGGCGGTGTCGCGGCGCAGCATGGTCTCCATGACGCGGATGTCGCTGTCCACGTCCATGGCATCGGTGCGGTACAGCTCGTCCAGCTGGTGCTCGAAGCCCGCCACGATATTGTCCATGGTGGCCGCGATACGGCTTTTGGCCTGGGACAGATTCTCGCCGCTGACCCCCGCCTCCTCAAAGTCGGCGTAGTTCTCCAGCAGCTTCAGCGTGGTGGGCAGGTAGTAGTTCAGGAACGTACCGGCGGCATCCTTTTTTCCGGGATCGTCCTCGATGGCCTTGAAGATGCGGCCGGATACCCGCTCGATCCGGTCGATCTTGAGACTGAGCGTCTCATCGGCGATGCGGTCGTTAAGCTGGCGGATCTGGCGCAGGATACCGGTGTAGCCCTCCGCCGCCTCCGGCTGCACCTGAGACTGCTCCTGTTCCTCCTTCTGCTGGCGGGTCCTGTCAAAATAGGCGGTGGCGGCGGCTTGAGACCGGAACAGCATGCCGCTGCCCATGTCGATGTACGCCTCGTCGCCCCACAGGCCCTTCTCCAGCATGAGGCTCAGGTCCTTCTCTACGCGGCGGCGGGATACGTCCGCCGCACGGGCCAGATAGTCCAGCGGCACGGCAGGCTTCTGCCCTGCGGTGCGCAGGTATGTGGCGAACCGGCGCTGACGGCGCTTCATGGCGCCGCTGCCCAGCAGCAGGGACACGCCGCCGGCCATCATGCCCATGGGATAGAACACCTGCCGCAGCAGGTCCATCCAGTCATGCCATTTGATGGCGTAGCGCAGTTCAAAGTAGTCCACCTGCTGCACCAGAAAAAACGCGCCCAGAATACCCACCACCGCGCCGATGATCTTCATGGTTTTGGCGCCCTTGTCGGAGTAGTCCGGCGTCTGCGTCACCTGCTTCACGGCGGTGCGGGCCTTCTCCGCCTGGGCGGTCTGCCCCACCCGCTGGGACGTGCGCTGTCCGCTCTGCCCCGTTGTCCGCTGGGCATTCTTCTTTTTGTTGCCGCTCTCGCTGAGCTTGATGAGCAGCAGGATCAGGCCGATGGGCCACGCCACGGTAAACATGACGGCGATGAAGATCCACGCGCCGATGTCGTTGTCCTTCTTAGGCGGCTGGGGCCGCTCCGGCCGGAATCCGTTGTCGTTGTCGTATTCGTATGCCATCAGGACTTGAACCCCTTTCCCTGCAGCTTCCGCTTGTTGCCGTGTTCGTCTACGATATAGGTGTTGTCCAGCTCCCGCCGCAGGTTACCCATGATCGCGTCCAGATACTCCTGGCGCAGCACCTCCCGTTCCTTCTGTTCCTCCTCGGTGAGGCCCTCGGCCTTGGCCTTGCGGGCCAGCTCGTTGATGCGGTCGATCTTCTTCTGATCCATAACAGCTACTCCTTATACAAAGCGCCGGATGACCACCGGCAGGCGTCCCTTTTTCGTGGGGCCGCCCACACTGTCCAGCACGCATTTTCCCAATCCGCGGCAAGTGATGGTATCCCCCGCCGCCACCGGCTTATCCGGCTTCTGGCAGACGGTCCAGTTCACCTGCGCCGCACCCTTTTCCACGGCCTCCGCCGCCTTGCCGCGGCTGATGGAGAATCCCGCCGCCAGCACGTTGTCCAGCCGCAGGGAGGACACGGTGTCCCGCACCTCTCTGCACTGCTGGGCAGGCGGCGTCAGCTCCTCCAGCGGCAGCGGCGACGTCTTCAGCTTCACGCGGCCCGCCGACTCCCAATCCGTCAGCAGAAAGGCCGCCGTTTTCGGCTGGGCCAGCACCTGGCACCCGCCGTCTGTCATCAGTATATCGCCGATAGTGCCGCGGGTCAATCCCAAGCCCATAAGGCTGCCCAAAATATCCCGATGGGTCAGGCTGTCGCCGCCGTACCACGATGCCGCTACCGCCATCACGGCGTCCGGCTCCGGCTCCTCCGCCCAGTCCGGCAGGAAGAACAGCCGCTGCCGCTCCGCCCCGTCGTAGCCGCCGAAGAACACATAGCCGTCCTGCACGCCAAGCATGTGCAGCAGCCGCTGGGCCGACGCCTGTTCCTGGGGCGACAGGAAGTCCGTGGCCGCCGGCACATTCCGCAGGCGGCACTGCTCCCATTTGTCCCACACGCGGCTCAGAAGCATCCGTTCCTCGGCGTCTCTGGCCGCCTTATCCAGCAATTCACGCCTGTCCATAAGCGCCTCCCCCAAGATCCTGGGTATGGTACAGCTTGGCGTAGGCGCCGTTCAGCGCCAGCAGCTGCGCGTGGCTGCCCTCCTCGGCGATACGGCCGTTCTGGATGACCAGGATGCGGTCCGCCGCGCGGATAGTGGACAGACGGTGGGCAATAATGAGGGTGGTGCGGCCCTGGGACAGCCGGTCGAAGGCCCCCTGTATCTTCGCCTCCGTCACGCTGTCCAGCGCCGAGGTGGCCTCGTCCAGAATGAGGATGGGCGGGTCCTTCAGGAAGATGCGGGCGATGGACACTCGCTGCTTCTGGCCGCCGGACAGCAGGGTGCCCCGCTCGCCCACGTAGGTGTCGAACCCGTCGGGCATAGCCATAATGTCGTCGTAGATCTCCGCCCGCTTCGCTGCGGCCTCCACCTCCTCATCGGAAGCCTCCGGCCGGCCGTAGCGGATGTTCTCGCGGATGGTATCGGCAAACAGGAACACGTCCTGCTGCACGATGCCGATGGTGCGGCGCAGGGAGCTTTGGGTCACATGCCGCACGTCCAGCCCGTCCACGCGGATGCTGCCCGCGTCCACGTCGTAAAAGCGGGGCAGCAGCTGGCACAGGGTGCTCTTGCCGCCGCCGGAGGGACCCACCAGCGCCACCGTCTCCCCTGCGGGGACGGACAGAGACACATCGTGGAGCACCTCCGTCTCGCCGGTGTAGGTGAAGGACACGTGGTCCACGTCCACCTGCCCCCGCACGTCCTTGAGCTCCACGGCGTCAGGCGCGTCCTGAATAGACGGCTCCGTGCGCATCAGCTCCACGAAGCGATTCAGGCCCGCGAAGCCGTTGGAAAACATCTCGGCGAAGTTGGCCAGCTTTCGGATGGGGCTGACAAAGGACGTGACGTACAGGGAGAATGTGATAAGGTCCACATAGTCCATGCGCTCCTCCATGATGAGCCAGCCGCCCACCGCGATCACCGCCACCGGCAGGATGTTGGTGAAAAACTCCATGACGGCGGTGAAGAAGCCCATCTCCTTATGGAAGCCGCGCTTGGCGGTCTTGAACACCTCGTTGGCCTCGTCGAACCGCTCCTGCTGGGCGTCCTCGTTGGCGAAGGCCTTGGTGGTGCGGACGCCGGACAGACCGGACTCGATGGCGGCATTGATGCTGCCGGTTTTCTGCTTGGCGGCGCGGGAGGCGGCGCTCATCTGCTTGCGGCGGCGCAGAGCCGCCAGCAGCAGCACCGGCAGCAATATCAGCAGCACCAGCGCCAGCTCCCACCGGATGCAGAACATTACGATCAGCGCGCCCACGATGGTCACCGCAGAGATGAACAGGTCCTCGGGGCCGTGGTGCGCCAGCTCCGTCACCTCAAAGAGGTCGCTGGTCAGGCGGCTCATCAGCTGGCCGGTGCGGTTCCGGTCGTAGAAATCGAAGCCCAGCTCCTGCATGTGGTGATAGAGGTCCCGCCGGATATCGGCCTCCACGCGGATGCCAAAGGTGTGGCCCCAGTAGGCCACCACGAAGTACAGCCCCGAGCGCACCGCGTAGGTCACTACCACCGCGGCCATGACGATGAAGAACACGCGAAACTGCTTTTCCGGCAGCCACGTATACATGGCGGTGCGGGACACCAGAGGAAACGCCAGGTCCACCAGCGCGATAAGGAACGCGCAGGTCATGTCCAGCGCAAACAGCCGCCGGTGCGGCTTGAAATAGGACAGGAAGATCCGCAGCAGGCTGCGCTCCTGGAATTCTTTTGTGGTCATGGTTCTCCTCGCTTGTTTCGATTATATTCTGACGGATAATTATACCACATTTTTGCCGCTGTTGCAAGAGTTCGGCGCCGGGAGTCCTTGACGATCCCCGTCCCGCCCGTTATGGTGGACACGCCGTCCGTCGCCGCCGGATAACGGGCCGGCGGCGACGCACCGGGTGCGGTGATCGCGGGCATCGCGGCGTTCCGCGAGCCGGTGGCGGCGGCGCGTCTCATCTTCGCGGGATTGCTCCCGGCGGGCATCATCGGCCCGAGTCTTACGGCACAAAAAGCAGCGGTGTGACGCGCGTCACACCGCTGTTTTTTTATGCTTTGGGCAGGCTCCAGCGGAACGCCGCGGCGCAGATGCGCAGCGCCAGCGTCACACCGCAGCCGGTCATCATGGCCGCTCCCGCACCCATAGGCCACAGCAGCAGACACACCGCCGCGCCGGCCAGCGACGCGCAGGCGTACACATGCTTGGTGAAGATATAGGGCCGCTCCGCGCTGCACACATCCCGCAGCACGCCGCCGCCCACGCCGGTGAGCATCCCCATGAACAGCACCAGGAACCAGTTAGCCCCGTACCCCGCCTGGATAGCGATGGCGGCGCCGTGGGCGGAGAAGATGCCCAGGCCCAGCGAGTCCGCCAGCAGCAGCACTGTCTCCGCATATCTGTTGTGCAGCTCCGCTTTCCGGCGGTGCCACACGAAAAACACCAATATGGACACTGCGATGGCTACCAGCGCCTGCACGGGGTCCCGCAGGGCCGTCGGCGGCGTCAGCCCCAGCATCGTATCCCGCAGCATACCGCCGCCCACCGCCGTGGTCATGCCCAGCATGGCCACACCAAACAGATCCATCTCCTTGCGGATACCCAGCGCCGCGCCGATCAGCTCGAAATAAAATTGGAACGTCTCCATGTCATCTCTCCTTCCCGCCCGCCACTATACACCATCCGCCCCGCTGCGGCAAGAGGCGGGTCGTTTTGCCGTCCCTCCCCTGCATACACATGAAGCGCCTTGCCTCCATTCTGCATGCAGCCCTTCCCTTCCCGCAGGCATAGAAAAAGGGCAGGGATCGCGCCCTGCCCTTTTTCTTGGGATTATTGGGGATTTGGGAGAGAAAAAAGAAAGAAAAGTAGAGAAATAGCATATCTCTGTACATCGGACGCCCCGCGACGGCGGTCTATCCTTTGTGATTTTTACTATACTGCAAAAATTCCTACTTGTAAAATTAAAATTATCCGCGTAAAATATAGTCAAATGCTGATATATTTTAGGAGTATTGCCATGACGAATCTGGACATCGAGACATTCTGGGCCGTGGTGCAGCACGGCACCATGACCGCGGCGGCAGAGGCGCTGTATATCACCCAGCCCACACTGTCCATGCGTATCCGCGCCCTGGAGGAGCGGGTGGGCACGCCGCTTTTCATCCGCGGCAAGGGCCAGCGCCGTATCCGGCTCACCGCCGCAGGCCAGAAGTTCCTGACGCTGGCGCGCCGGTGGCAGCGCCTGCTGTCAGAGACGGAGGCGCTTGCGGAGCTGGAGCAGCGCACCTACCTCCGCATCGCCGCCACCTACACCACCAACCAATACATCCTGCCGGCGGTGTACCAGAAGTTTCTGGCCATGCATCTGCCGGTATCCCTGTGGATACACACTCTGCGGGACGTGGACTCGGCCCAGGCCCTTCTGAACCACGAGCTGGACTTCGCCCTCATCGACAGCAACACCGTGTTCAACAGCCAGCTGGAGGTACGGCCCATCTGTCGGGAGCGGTTTCTGCTGCTGTCCGCGCCGGACAGCGATTACCCCGTAGAGGTGGACCCCTCCGCGCTGGACCCCGCCAATGAGATCCTGGTCACATGGGATCCCGAGTTCATCCGCTGGCACGACAGCGCCTTCGGCCCCGGTGCGCGGCCCCTGCTGTACGCCGACACTTTGCAGGCGGCGGACTTCTTCCCCCGCACGGAGGGGCGGTGGGTGGCGGCCCCCGCCATCGCCGCCGCGTCGCTGGACCGGACGCAGGCTCGAGTCAGCCGCCTCACCCAGGCGCCGCCGGATCGGGTGAACTATCTGGTGACGCGGCAGGGCGAGGAGCTGTCGGAGCACGCGCTCATCTTTCTGGACGGTCTGCGGAAGCACCTGCTGGGCCGCGACAATGTGCAGGTTTATTTGTAAAAAACCGGCGAAAGCGGGTTGACATCCCCTGCTTTTTGGCATAGGATAGGTGCATACAACAAAATCTGTCCGGTAGGTAAGGCTACCGCGAGGGATATGGGCTGCTGCCGCGAAATGGTGGAGACACCATAAGATGGTTTGAGCAGGTACTATCGAAACCAAGGTAGTATCTAACGCAGCTTCACCGCCCCGCGATGCTAAAGCTTGTTACGGTACGCAGGCCGCCATTTTTGCGGCCACATTATGGTACGCAGCAGGCATTTCCGCCGGCTGCGTGTTATTTTTTCCAGAAAGGAGGGACAGGCCGTGATCGACTATCAGGAGGAGCTGGACCGCTATTTAGAGCAGATCGGCGAGCTGGCGCACAACAAGGAATACGCCAGACTGCGGGACCTGTTCCTGCCCATGGAGCCTGCCGACGTCGCCCTGCTGCTGGAGGAATCCGGCCCTGAGCTGATGCCCCTGCTGTACCGTCTGCTGCCTAAGGAGACGGCGGCGGAGGTGTTCGTGGAGCTGGAGCCGGAAAGTCAGGAGATGCTCATCAACGGCTTTTCCAACACCGAGCTGAAGGAAGTTCTGGACGAGCTGTATCTGGACGATGCCGTGGACATCGTGGAGGAGATGCCCGCCAGCGTGGTCATCCGCATTCTGGATAAGGCCACGCCGGAGATGCGCAAATCTATCAACGAGATCCTGAAATATCCCGAGGATTCCGCCGGCTCCATCATGAACATGGAGTTCCTGTCCCTGAAGAAGGATATGACGGTGGAGGATGCCTTCAAGCGCATCCGCCGCATCGGCGGCGAGTTGGAGACCATCAACATCCTGTACGTCACCGACCCCACCCGCCGTCTGCTGGGTGTGCTGTCTGTCCGTGACCTGCTGCTGGCCAACGAGGACGACATCATTGAGGACATCATGGACCCCGACGTGGTCTGGGCCCGCACCATGGACGACAAGGAGGATGTGGCCCAGGCCCTGAACAAATACAACTTTCTGGCCCTGCCCATCGTGGACATGGAAAACCGTCTGGTGGGTATCGTCACCGTGGACGACGCTATGGACGTCATCGAGGAGGAGACCACGGAGGACTTCGAGAAGATGGCCGCCATGCTGCCGTCGGACAAGCCGTATCTCCGCACCGGCGTCATCGCCACGTGGAAGTCCCGCCTGCCATGGCTGATGATCCTGATGCTGTCCGCCACGTTCACCGGCATGATCCTGAACCACTACGAAAACGCACTGGCCGCGTGCCTGGTGCTGAACGCCTATATCCCCATGCTGTCCGGCACCGGCGGCAACTCCGGCACGCAGGCTTCCGTGGCCGTCATCCGTGCCCTGAGTCTGGACGAGGTGGACTTCTCCGACGTGCTGAAGGTGCTGTGGAAGGAGCTGCGGGTGTCGCTGCTGTGCGGCCTCTGCCTGGCAGGCGCCAACTTTGTGAAGATGCTGGTGGTGGACCGCACGCTGCTGGGCAACGCGGAGGTAACGCCCATGGTGTGTCTGGTGGTATGCCTGACGGTGCTGTTCGTGGTGGTCTTTGCCAAGTGCGTAGGCTGCTCCCTGCCGCTTCTGGCGGAAAAGGTGGGACTAGACCCCGCCGTCATGGCCAGTCCCTTCATCTCCACCGTCGTGGACGCCACCAGTCTGCTGATCTACTTCCGGTTTGCGTCATGGCTGCTGGGCATCTGAAAAAATCCCATTTCCGGCAGGCATAGCGCCGCGGTTTTCGGACAAGATAGAGTTGGGTCGTATGGCCTGACTCTATTTTTCTTTTACGGGAGGAAACGCCATGAATCGCGCTTGTACCAACGACGGGTGCAGCTGCACCCCCAATTCTTCCATCAAGTGTACCGTCACCAACTGCGCCCACCACTGCAAGGACGTGAACAACTGCGGTCTCAGCTCCATTCAGGTGGGCACCCATGAGAGCAACCCCTCCATGGACCAGTGTACCGACTGTCAGAGCTATCAGAAGTGCCAGTAAACCCCGCCGCCCCGCGTGCCCTGCGCGCGGGGTACATATCCCAAGGAGGTGACGCCCTTGCGCATGCCGGTAAAATACGCCGTGGCCTCTATCCTGGCCGGCGCCGCCAACGGCTGCTTCGGCGGAGGCGGCGGCATGGTGCTGCTGCCCCTGCTCACCCGCTGGTGCCGTGTGGAGGAAAAGACTGCCTTTGCCACCTGCGTGGCGGTGATCCTGCCCTTCTGCGTGGTATCCGCCGCCGTATACCTGCTGCGCACACCTTTTGACTTTACGCAGGCCCTGCCCTACCTGCTGGGCGGACTGGCCGGTGGATTCGTGGGCGGGAAGCTGTTCCCGCGGGTGCCCGCCCCGTGGCTGCGGTATCTGTTCGCTGCCTTCCTCGTGTACGGCGGCATCCGGTACCTTCTGTGACGGCGTGGCTCCTGCCGGTGCTGGCAGGCTTCTGCACCGGTATCCTGTCGGCCTGGGGCGTGGGCGGCGGCACCCTGCTGTTGCTGCTGATGACCCTGTTTTTCGGCGTGGCGCAGGCGGACGCCATGGCCATCAACCTATTGTACTTCCTGCCTACGGCGGCCATGGGTCTGCTGTACCACCGGAAAAACGGCCTGCTGGACCGCGCTGTTCTCCGCTCCGCTGTGCCCTGGGGCACGGCGGCAGCCGCCGCCGGCGCACTGGCCGCCACCGCCGTGGACACGGACCTGCTGCGCCGTCCCTTCGGCATCTATCTGCTGCTGGCCGCAGGGAGCCTGCTGCTCCGGACGAAAAAAACGGGAAAGACCTGAGCGGTCTTTCCCGTTTTCGCGTATGTCGTATCAGTCCGCGCTGGCGTACAGCGGCACGTCCACATCGAACGTCTGCCCGGCCCGCAGCACCGTCAGCGTGATGGTGTCGCCCACCAGATGGGTGCGCCGCACCGCCATCAGATCGTCGATACTGCCCAGTGCCTGCCCATCGGCCCGCAGCAGCACGTCATCGGGCCGGATGCCCGTCTCCGCCGCGCCGTAGCCGTCGCTGACGGTGTAGACCACCACGCGGCCGTCGTCGCTGTTCATCACGGTGATGCCCAGCACAGGGATGCCGCGGAACCGGCCGTTGGCGATGAGATCGTTCACCACGAAGCAGAAGCTGCTGCTGGGCAGAGCAAAGCCCAGGCCCTCCACCGTGGCCTCCTCCGCATTTCCGCTGCCGCTCATCTTCAGGGTATTGACGCCGATGACCTGCCCGTACTCATTGATGAGAGGACCGCCGGAGTTGCCGTTGTTCAGGGCGGCGGTGGTCTGGATGAGGGTCATGATGCGCCCCTCGATCTGCACGTCGCGGTTGATGGCGGAGATGATGCCCTCGGTCAGGGTACCCCGCAGCTCCACGCCCAGCGGGTTGCCGATGGCGTACACCGTGTCGCCCACGCGGCACTGGTCGCTGTCGCCGAACTCCGCCGTGGGCAGGTCCTCCGCGTCCACAGCCTTCAGTACCGCCAGATCCTGATCTTCATCATAGCCCACCAGCTCCGCATCGTAGGTGTAGCCGGTGTCCAGCGCGATCCAGCAGCTCCTGCCGCCGGAGATGACGTGGGCGTTGGTGACGATGTACCCATCGGAGGTCATGATGATGCCGGTACCCACGCTGGCGTTCTCGCCCTGATCCGCCACCACCAGCACCGTGGCAGGGTTCACCTTTGCGTAGACATCCTGAATGGTCAGCTTCTCGCCGCCGGCCTCCTCACAGACAAGGGACACGCCCGCCTCTCCCTTGACACGGGGGATGGTGGTCTTTTCCGTCTTGAAAATATTCACGATGCTGCTGGCGTCGCTGTCGCCGTCCCCGTCGCCGTCCAGCGGCGGCGTCTCGCCGCTGCCCTGCGTCAGAGACCAGATGACCCCTGCGGCCACCGCCAGCATCAGCATGCCCATGGCGATGAGGAATATCCACAGTCCCTTCCTGCTCCGCTTCCCGGGCGGAGGGGGCGGGGGCGCGGCGCCGGCGGGCATGGGGCGGGGCTGCACGTAGTAGTCCACCACCTCGCGTCCCTCGGGGCGGACGTACCACTGTACGACCTCCCGAGGCTCCTCTGTCAGCTTTTCTCTGTTTTCATCCTGCATACGGTGCTTCCTCTCTGCGCGGCTCAACGAGCCATCTGCATGGTAAACGTAAAGGCGGTGACGCCGTTTTCACTGGTGACGGTGATCTGCTCCTTGTGCTGGGCCAGAATGGTCTTGACGATGTACAGTCCCAGGCCGTAGCCGTCCTTGTCCTCGCTGCGGGACTTGTCCGACTTGTGGAACCGCTCGAAAAGCAGAGGGATCTCCTCGGCGGGGATGGTCTGCCCCTGATTGCGCACGGTGACGTAGGCCTTCTCGCCGTTGACGGCCAGTCCCAGATACAGGGTGGACTGGGGCGCGGCGAACTTGGCCGCGTTCTCCAGCAGGTTGTAGATCACCTGAGTGATGAGATCCCGGTCTCCCTGCACCATCACGGAGTCCTCGGGGATCTCCGCATCCACGTCCAGCCCGCGGATCATGATCTTCTGCTCCATGGACAGCAGGGCGATGCGGGCGGATTCGCACAGGTCGAACTCCTCCTTTTTCATCTCCTGGTTCTGGATCTGGGAGATGTCCAGCATACGCCGCACCAGACGGCTGAGCCGCCGGCTCTCGTCAGAGATGATCTGCAAATACTGCCGTTCCTTCTCCGGTGGGATGGTGCCGTCCAGAATGCCATCGGTATAACCGGCGATGGTAGTCATGGGCGTTTTCAGCTCGTGGGACACGTTGGCGATGAAGTCGCGGCGCTGCCGCTCCGTCTCCTGCAGCGAATCTGCCATGGCGTTGAATGCCGTGGCCAGCTCGCCGATCTCGCCGCCGCTGCTGGTCTCCTGCATCCGCACGTCAAAGTTGCCGCCGGCGTAGGCCCGGGTGGCCTGCACCATCTCGGTGATGGGCTTGATCTGCTGCATGGATGTAACGGAGCTGGTGACGAAGGCAATGAGCAGGATGATGGCGCTGAGCATGAAAAACAGGCCGATGAACGACCGCCACATCTCCATCAGCGCCGTGCCGTCCATGACGGCCAGCACCAGGCCCAGCACATTCCCGCTCTCGTCGGTCATGGGCACGCCCACCACGAACTTCTTCTGCTCGTAGACGCCCACGGTACTGCGCCCCTCGTAGCCGTTTTCGTTGGAGAACGTCGTTTCCACGATCTCCTCCGGCACCCGGACGGACTTGCCCACCAGCCCCGCATCGGATGTCAGGAGCACGTCGCCCTTCCTGTTGCAGATCAGGAAGTCCACGTCCGTCATGCGGGACGCCACGCCTGCCAGCGACCGCAGCGCGTCCTCCTGTGTATTCTCCGTGTCGTCGCCGGCCAGCAGGTAGTTCACCGACAGCTGAGAGATCAGGTTGGCCCGATCCCGCATCTCGCTGCGCTTTTCCTCCACGGTGTAGTTGTAGCTCAGGGCGTAGAACGATACGCCCAACAGTACCATGGTCAGCAGCACCATACCGGCGCTGAGCATGAACTGCCGCCAGTACAGGCTGTCCATGGCCCGCTTGATCCTCTCCCGCATGGCCTTACTTCACTTCGAACTTGTAGCCCACGCCCCACACGGTCTTGAGCTCCCACTGATCCGAAACGTTCTCGATCTTCTCCCGCAGGCGCTTGATGTGTACGTCCACGGTACGGCTGTCGCCAAAATAATCGAAGCCCCACACCTCGTCCAGCAGCTGATTGCGGGTGTAGACGCGGTTGGGCGTGGCCGCCAGGTGGTACAGCAGCTCCAGCTCCTTGGGAGGCGTGTCCACCTTCTTGCCGTCCACCAGCAGCTCATAGCTGTCCAGATTGATCTCCAGCTTGTCGAATACCAGCTTTTTCTTGGTGTCATCGGGGATCTCGCTGCGGCGCAGCACCGCGTTGATGCGGGCCATCAGCTCCTTCATCTCGAAGGGCTTCACCAGATAGTCGTCGGCTCCCATCTCCAGGCCGGTGATGCGGTCGCCCACGTCGCTCTTGGCCGTCAGCATGATGATGGGCGTCTTGCCCTTTTCGCGGATGTGGGCGCATACGGCCCAACCGTCCATGACGGGCAGCATGATGTCCAACAGCACCATGTCCGGCGCCCGCTTGTCGTACTCCTCCACGGCTTTGCCGCCGTCGTAGGCCAGCCGGACCTCGAAGCCCTCCTTCTCCAGATACATGCGGATCAGCTCCGATATGTTGCGGTCATCCTCCACCACCAGAATGTTGCGTGCCATGGCCGTCTCCTCCTAACGGTATATTCTTACCTGTCATTATACCGGCCAACCTTAATTTTTCCTGAACGTTTTGTAAATTCGCCGGTTATTCGATGCATTGTACCACATTTCACGACGTTTGTACAGTCTCCGGTACGGGCCCGATGGTGATGCCCGCGTAGTACCACGTCAGGATCTCCTGCCACGTTTTGCCCTGCCGCGCCAGCTCATTGGCGCCGTACTGGCTCATGCCCACGCCGTGGCCGTAGCCGGTGACGCGGAACGTTACCCCATCCGCCTGCGCGTCGATGGTAAAGCAGGCCGACCGCAGTGAGAAGATGCGCCGCACCTCCACGCCCCGCAGCGGCGTACCGCACACCTCCACGGCGCCGACCCGTCCCGACTCGTCCCGCTCCGCTTCGCCGAACCACTTGTCCGGCCCGCCGCTGTATGTCAGCTCCGGATGGGCCGCCGCCAGCAGGGCCTTTGCCTCTGCCGCCGTGAAGGACACCGTGCTGTAATAGTTGGGCACCGTCTCCTCCCCCTCGGGGCTGTCCACGCTCCGGAGATACGGCACATCGCCGCTCCACACGTCTCCGGCCTCCGCCGTCCGTCCCGAGGAGGAGGAATGGAACACCGCCAAAATAGGCTCTCCCCGGTACAGCGCTACCTGCCCGTCCGTGGCGGCCACTGCGTCCTCGATGCGCTCCTCCCACGCCGTAAAGTCATCGCCCCACTTCTCCTGCGCCGCCTCCTCAGAAAGCCACGCACTGCAGCAGCCGGGGTCAGTGCAGACGTCCGCGTCGAGGTGGGCCTCCTTCCGTCCCGCCGCCAGCTGATGGTACACATAGGTGCGCTCCGCCGCCGCCTGCGCCCGCAGGGCCTCTGTCTCGAAGCTGGCGGGCATCTCGCCCCGCACCACGCCCCGCAGATATGCGTCCAGCGCCATCTCCTCCGCCGTATCGCCGTCCTGCACCGTCAAAAGCACCGTACTGTCCCGCCTCCCCTGACCGGACGGCTCCTGTGCCGTGTCGTCCCCGCTCTCCGGCTCCTGCGCCGCGCTGCCGCCTGTCGTCAGATACGCACCGCCGAACAGCAGTGCCGTCAGGATCAGCGCTGCCGCCATGGATCGCCGCATACGATCACCTCCCGTCCCAGTCTATGCACGGGCCTGTCCGCCGTATGCGCGGAAATCGCCTGCGCCGCGTTTTCCGCTGCACCCTGACGGATACGCCCGTAGGGGACGGCGTCCCCGACGGCCCGTTCGTTTTTCCTCCAAAGGAAGGGATATTTCGCGCTCCGGCGCGACATCCTTTTGCCCACGGCGGCAAAAGGGTGCAAAAACGCCGCCAAAGACCCATGGTCTTTGGATTTCCCTTTGTTCCCCTGTGACCACGCCGCAAAAAGGCCCACAAGGAATTGCCTCCGCGTCCCATCCCCGCTGCCGCTCCCACGTCCCGCGTTGATAGTGCGCTGTTCTAAAAATGGCGGCCCAGCGGGCCGCACCTACACTTGCCGACGGTGGCGGCAAGTGCGCGATTTGATAATCGCCAAAATCGGTAGGCCCACCAATGTTCTCTGCCCACCACGTCAGCGGCAGCGAGGGCAGACCCATGGCCGATTCCCCGCGGAACCTTTTTCTGCCGCATCAAAATCGGCCCAAAGGAAATCCAAAAACCATTGGTTTTTGGCGGCGTTCTTTTCCCCATTTCTTCCGCTGTTGGAAGAAATGGGGCCGCCGGAGGCAAAAGCCCGAAAAAAGTGACCCGCGCTCGGAAGCGCGGAATATTCCTTTTGCCGCCGGAGGCATAAATCGCAAAATCGGCGGGGCAGAGCCCCGCCGATTTACCTCCTATTTCTCCCGCATGGCCGCGAAAAAAGCGCTCAGCAGTGCGCGGCTCTCCTGACCGCAGATGCCTCCCACCAACTGAGGCCGGTGGGGGAACGCCTCCATAAAGAGGTTCAGCACCCCGCCGCAGGCGCCCATGGCCGCGTCCCGTGCGCCGTAGAACACCCGCGCCACCCGCGCGTTGATAATGGCCCCTGCGCACATGGGGCAGGGCTCCAGCGTCACGTACAGGTCGCACCCCTCCAGCCGCCAGGAGTCCAGCGCCGCGTTGGCCTGGGCCATGGCCTCCATCTCCGCGTGGGAGTACACGGCCTGCTTCTCCTCCCGCCGGTTCCGGCCCCGTCCGATGACCTTACCGTCCTTCACAATGACGCAGCCCACCGGTACCTCGCCGTGGACCGCCGCCTCCCGTGCCAGGGCCAGCGCCTGCTCCATATAGTCCTGATGCTCCATGTCTGTCCTTTCCGGGGGAACGCTGTCGCCCCTGATTAACGCCGGTCATATTTGTCCAAACTATCCGTACACTGTACATGACGGGAGGAATCACCATGGCCAAACGACCCACCACCGATCCTGCGCTCCGCGATCTGAAGCAGGAGCTGCTCCGCACTACCGACGCTCTGAAGGACGCCTACACCCGCTTCAACTGCGTCTGCGACTCGGAGCTCATCGAAGCCAGTATCTACGAGATCAGCGCCCTGAAGGCCCGCTGCAACTACCTGCTGCGCCGCATCAAGGAGCTCAGCGGTGAGGCGGTGCCCTCCGCCATTCCCCGCGCCCGACCGGTACAGGCTGCTGCGGCGGCCGCCTCCGCGCCGGAGGAGGCCCCCTGCATGGCTGCCGGCGCCATGAAAGGAGGGGACACATGTCGCTCATAGAGAAATGCGCGCTGGGGCTGGTGCTGCTGTTTCTGCTGGTAGCCTGCCTGCGCCTGCTGCGTCAGCCGCTGAAGCTGGCGCTGCGTGTACTTATCAACAGCGCCCTGGGCTTCTGTGCCCTGTGGCTGCTGAATCTCACCACCGCCGTCACCGGCATGTCCCTGGGCCTGAACCTGTTCAACGTCCTGACCATCGGCGTACTGGGCGTCCCCGGGCTGGGCCTGCTGCTGCTTTTGAAGTGGGTGCTGATATAGCGCCCCCGTCAGAGCTTCAGCTTCCCGTTGATGCGCCGCATCCGGTCCGCGTCGGGCTTGCACACCCGCCGGTCGAACGTCAGAAGCCCGTTGACCTCATCCTCCACATCGCTGACCTGGGTATAGACTGCCGCTGACAGCCCCTGGGACGCGATGAGGGGGATGACTTCGTTTTCGTACAGCTTTTCCACCGCGTCCATCCAGCTATCCGCATCCTTATACGCCCGATAGCCGAAGGACTTCTCCGTGGTATAGTGCCCCGCCACCGGCAGGCTGTACCCGCCGAACTCCGTCAGCGCCAGAGCCCGGCGCCCGTCGTGCTTCATCCGCACAGGCTTGTAGTACACGTGATAGGAACGCAGGTCCCCCGCGCCCTGATCGTGCCAGCCGGAGGCGTGGTCGATGAGTCTCGTGGGGTCCAGTGCCCGCACCTTCTCCGCCATCTGCGCCGCGTTGAACTGGCCCCAGCCCTCGTTGAACGGTACCCACAGGCACAGGCTCACGCAGTTTCGCAGCAGCTCCACGGTGCCCTCCAGCTCCCGCTCGTACTGCCTCCGCCCCGCTTCACCGGCCCTGCCGAACCGGCGGGAGGGCGCGTCCTTAAGATGGACGCCGAGAAACGGCAGCACCTGGGTGTACAGCGGCTCAAAGCTCTCGAAGCCGGACACCATGTCCTGCCACACCAGCACCCCCAGTCGGTCGCAGTGGTAATACCACCGCAGCGGCTCGATCTTGATGTGCTTGCGCAGCATGTTGAAGCCCAGTTCCTTCATGGTGCGGATGTCGCAGACCATGGCCTCGTCCGATGGTGGGGTGTACAGTCCGTCGGACCAGTACCCCTGATCCAGCAGCCCCGTCTGGAAATACGGCTCGTTGTTCAGGGCCAGCACCTGCCGCCCCCGCTGCTCCACGAGGGAGAATTTCCGCATGCCGAAATAGCTGGCGACACGGTCCTCTCCCAGCGTGATGTCCACGTCGTACAAAAACGGGTCCTCCGGCGACCAGGGCCGCAGGTGCGCCGCCAGAATGACGGACACGCCATCGCCGTTTTCATCGGCCCGGCCCTCCGCGATCACCGTATCGCCGGCCCGCACCGTGACGCGGGCGCCCTCCGCCGCGTCCGCCTCGATGTGCCAGCGCAGCACCCCCGCGTCCAGATCCGGCGTCAGCCGGAGGCTTTTCACATAGTTCTCCGGTACGCTCTCCAGCCACACCGTCTGCCAGATGCCGCTGGTGGCGGTGTACCAGATGCCGCCCCGCTGATAGCGCTGCTTGCCCATGCCGTACACGCCGCCTGCGGCGTCGTCGGTGACGGCCGCCGTCAGCCGGTTCTCGCCGTCATTCAGCAGCGCCGTCACATCCAGGCAGAACGGCAGATAGCCGCCCTCATGGCAGCCCGCCTCCTGCCCGTTCACCAGCACGCGGCAGCACTGATCCACCGCGCCGAAGTGCAGCAGCACCCGGTTCCGCCGGAAGCCCTGCGGCAGGGTGAACGTCCGCTCGTACCGCAGCGTCTCACCGCTTCGCAGCTGGAAGCCGCAGCCGGACAGCAGGCTCTCCGGCGCAAAGGGCACCAGTATCTTTCCGGTGCCGCGGCGGGTATGCCCGTCCCCGTCCTCCACCGCGTAGTCCCACAGGCCATTGAGGCACAAATAGCTGCTGCGCACCAGCTGGGGCCGCGGGTACTCCGGCAGGGGGCACGTCTTATCCACCGTCTCGCCCCAGGGCGTATAGAGCCGCTTCATGTCACCGCTCCTCCTTCGTCAGATCCCAGCCGTACAGCGGATAGCGCTGCACCGCGCCGAACAGCTTCTTCTTCAGGTCGGGGTACCGCTCCTCCAGCGATGCGATAAGCTCCTTCACCTCCTGGCGACGGCTGTGCCCGTCCATAGGGCAGGTATTTTTCACCACCGGCAGACAGAGCTTTGCCGCCATGCGCCGAATGTCCGCCTCCTGGCAGTACAGCAGGGGCCGGATCTGGGTGATGCCCGTCCGGTCCAGATACGTCACCGGCTGGAAGCACCCCAGCCGTCCCTCGAACAGCAGGTTCATCAACAGGGTCTCCACCGCATCGTCGTAGTGGTGGCCCAGCGCGATCTTATGGATGCCCCGCTCCGTCAGGGCCGTATTCAGGCTGCCCCGCCGCAGCTTGGCGCACAGGGAGCAGGGGTTCTTCTCCTGCCGCTCCTGAAACACGATATCGTACACCGGCACCGCGATGCGGATGTACGGCACGTGCAGCTTTTCGCAGTAGTCCGCCACCGGCTCAAAGCTCATGCCCGGCATCCCCGTCTCCAGCGTGATGGCCTGCACCTCAAACGGCTTGGGGTAGAATTCCCGCAGCCGCGCCAGCGCCGCCAGCGTCAGCAGGCTGTCCTTGCCGCCGGATACGCCCACGGCCACGGTCTCTCCCGCCTCGATCATGTTGTAGTCCTCCACACAGCGCCGGACCAGGCCCAGGATATGCTGCACGCGGCATCCCTCCCGTAAAAAATGAATTTGCGTTTTAAGAAAACAAGAGAAAAGCGGAGCTATTAAGAGAAAACAGCAGATGTTCTCGCCGTAAATCAAATCAATATTGACATTCTCCCCGCGCTATGCTATAAATATCATTGCGCGTTCAGTGCGCTTTCTCTGTCCCGATTTTAGCAAGGGCACACGGAAATGTAAAGCATACATTATAATAAATTGGAGGAAGAAAACCATGTCCACTTTCATGGCAAACAAGGCCAACATCGAGCGCAAGTGGTACGTCGTTGACGCCGCCGGCAAGCCTCTGGGCAAGACCGCCGTCATCGTGGCCGACCTGCTGCGCGGTAAGGGCAAAGTCACCTATACCCCCCATGCCGACTGCGGCGACAACGTCATCGTCATCAACGCCGGCAAGGCCATCCTGACCGGCAACAAGATGGAGCAGAAGTACTATCGTACCCACTCCGGCTGGGTGGGCGGTCTGAAGGAGACCAAGTACCGCATCCTGATGCAGGACAAGCCCGAGCTGGCCATGCGCGTGGCCGTTCGCGGCATGATGCCCCGCAACATCGTCACCAAGGACTCTCTGAAGCGTCTGCACATCTATGCCGGCGAGCAGCACGATCATGCCGCTCAGAAGCCCGAGCTGGTCAAGTAAGGAGGAAAAAGAGAATGTATCAGTCCAAGAACCCCTACAAGTACGGCACTGGCCGCCGCAAGTCCTCCGTTGCCCGTGTGCACCTGTTTGAGAACGGCACCGGCTCCATCACCATCAACGGCCGCGACATCGATGAGTACTTCGGTCTGGAGACTCTGAAGATGGTGGTCCGTCAGCCCCTGAACGCCACCAACACCCTGGGCAAGGTGGACATCGTTGCCACCGTCGAGGGCGGCGGCGTGTCCGGCCAGGCCGGCGCTCTGCGTCACGGCATCAGCCGCGCCCTGCTGCTGGTGAATCCCGAGTACCGCGCCATCCTGAAGAAGGCCGGTTTCCTGACCCGCGATCCTCGTATGAAGGAGCGCAAGAAGTACGGCCTCAAGGCCGCCCGCCGCGCACCTCAGTTCAGCAAGCGCTGATCGAGTACGTTTTTACAACTCAAACGCTCAGAAAGCCCCGGAAAACTTCGTTTTTCCGGGGCTTTCTTATAACTTTTTCCTTTGATCGGCTTTGCTTTTTCACGAATTTTGGCCAAGTAAGCCGTGTTCTGCTCCTTTCAGGGAGACAAAACCCGGTTGAACCGCAGAAAAGGTACTCATCTCCGATGAAGCTTCGCTGATTGCCGCCCCGTTCTGACCTCTGTCTCTTTGTGCGCGCTTTGGCCAGCGCCGCAGAGCAGCGCGCAAGTACCTCTCCCGGTTTGGCCGTGATCAGATCCCCTGCCGGAAATACCGTCTTACTCCCTGCCGGCGTCCGCAGTCGGCGCGGACAACGGAAATGTTACGGCCAGTACGCTGCCGCTGTCAGTGCTTCTCTCCACCCAAACGCGGCCGCTGTGAAGCCGCGCGATCTCCCACACCAGCGGAAGGCCAAGCCCCGCTCCGCCAAGCTCGCGGCTGAGGGACTTGTCCACGCGGAAAAAGGGCTGGAAGATACTCTGCCAGAACTCCTGTGGGATGCCGCGGCCGGTATCCGCTACATGGATGACCACCTGCCCGTCCTGCTGCTGCACATCCACCTTCACCGTGCCGCCGGGACGGTTGTATTTGACGGCATTCTCCACCAGATTGAAGAACATACGGCAAAGCAGCATATCGCTGCCCACAACGGTAACATCCTCCCCCTCACGCAGGAGGGAAATCCCATTGCGTTCGGCCAGCGGGGCAAGGTCGGCAAAGACCTCATCGATCATGGGCGAGAGCAGAATGACATCATCGCGCGGAACGGACTGAAGATCGCTCATGTCCAGCAGCGCATGCGTGAGCCGGCTGAGCCGCTGGACTTTGTCCTGCAGGGAGGCGAGGAACGCCGCGCTTTCCGGCAGAATATCCGGATGCTCATCGGGGAAAAGCTCCAGTTGTATTTGCAGCAGCGTCAAAGGCGTGCGCAGTTCATGGGCGGCGTTGCCGACGAACTGCCGCTGAGCGTCAAAGCCGCGGCTCAGGCGCTCCAGCATTTCGTTGAGAGCGTGGGTGAGGGAGCGAAGCTCCGGCAGCGTCTCTTCGTCAAGCCGGATCTCGGAAAGGTTGCTTGTCTCCACCTGTTCTGCCTGCTGCGCAAAGCGGCGCAGCGGACGCAGCGCATGGCCGCTGACGAAATAGGCCACCATACCGCCGAGGAGCGCGATCGCCGCTGTGATGTACCAGTTCGTTGTGCGGAAACGCGCCTGCGCCCCGCTGACAACGATCGTCAAGCCTTCACCGGGCGGGATAAGCTGCGGGTCAAAGCCGGCAGTTTCTCCGCTCTCAACGGCAATGTGGTCGTAGTCCTGAAGCGAATCTGCAATGGAGTCCATATAATATACGCCGGATGAGCAGAGCAGCAGATTCATGGAAACGCAGGTAACACCGATAAGCAGGACGGTCATCAGCGTAATGCGCCATTGAAGCGACAGCACCTTCATTCTTCCGGCCCTCCCAGCAGATACCCTTCTCCGATGCGGTTATGAATAGGATCATAGCCCATCGCAGCGCGCAGCTTTTTCCGCAGCGCGGAGATGTGGACGCGGATAGAGTTGCTGAAGCCGTCCACGCTATTGTCCCAAACATGGTCGATCAGTTCCTCCTGACTGACCGGGCGGCCCTGATTGAGCAGCAAATACTCTAAAATACCGCTCTCTTTTTTGGTGAGAGAGACCGTCTTTCCATTCACCGCGGCGATGCGGCTTCTTGTGTCGAAGCGCAGCGTACCGAAGGAGAGACACACATCCGGCTGAATGAACTGCCGCTGGGTCAAGCTGCGGATCCGCGCCTCCAGCTCGGCCAGTGCAAAGGGCTTTGAGAGATAGTCGTTGGCGCCTGCGTCGAGGCCGTCCACCTTGTCGGCGGTGCCGCTGCGGGCGGAGAGGATCAGCACCCGCGTTTCGCGGTCGGTCTGCCGCAGTGTGCGCAGCACGCTCATGCCGTCCAGCTTGGGCAGGTTAAGATCCAGCAGCACCAGATCGTAGCGCTCCACCTCCAAAAGCTGCAATGCCCGCTCGCCGTCGTAGGCGAGATCTACGCTGTACCCTGACCGGCGCAGCCGGCGCGCAACGGCATCGCACAGTGTGCGTTCATCTTCAATGAGCAAAAGGCGCATGGTATGCCCTCCCTTTCCCGTGTAAGTTATCCGTAGTATAGCACATTGCAATAAAGTCTTTGTTAATTTTCCGTTCTCAACATCCGCCCCATGGCCGAAAGCGTGTCACAGGCCCCGTCCCGCTTTCGGTGCCGGATACCGGCGGCGGCAGGCTCGTCCAGATCCAGCTTCTTTTATTATACCACAGGTTTTCTCATTCTGCCGGCAATGATCGTGCTGCGTATCATATTTTTCCCTCCCTTTTGCAGGCGCTGTGCCCGCCGGCGCGTTTTACGCGCTGTTTCACAGAGTGTCCCCGTTCCGGATAACGTCGGGCCGGAACAACTGCGCCTGCGCCAAGACCCGCAAAATGGATGCGGACACGCCCAAAACGCCAAATTCGGAACACTCGATCGCCGGAATAGCTTGACTTTATGCGGATGATGTGTTAGAATTTTCCCGGCTTTTAAGGTGACTGTCTGCGGATAGTCCGCTGGGAAATCCATTAGAATTTAACAGATCGGAGATACATGTCATTATGGAAAGAATCAAGACTCTCGAGACTCGTAGCCTGTGCGACAGCGCCAAGAACGGCGGCTGCGGTGAGTGCCAGACTTCCTGCCAGTCTGCCTGCAAGACCAGCTGCGGTGTGGCAAACCAGAAGTGCGAGAACACCAGCAAGTAATCGAGCGCAATTTTCAAAAAGCTGCCGCCTGTTCAGGCGGCACTTTTTCTGTACGAGGAGAACGGAAGAATGGTACATCAGTATCAACTGAACGGCTACAACATTGTGCTGGACACCTGCTCCGGCGCCATTCATGCAGTGGACGAGGTAGCCTATGACATCATTGCACTTTACCCCGACCACACGGCGGATGAGATCGTATCGGCGATGATGGAGAAATACGGTGAGCGCGAGGATGTCACGGAGCAGGAGCTGCGGGACTGCATTGCCGATGTAGAGGCGCTGAAGCGCGCCGGGAAGCTCTATACCCCCGACACCTTCGCAGACATGGCCGGTACGTTCAAGGAGCGCTCCGGCGATGTGGTGAAGGCGCTGTGCCTGCATGTGGCGCACACCTGCAACCTGAACTGCTCCTACTGCTTTGCCAGTCAGGGCAAATACCACGGGGACCGCGCACTGATGAGCTTCGAGGTCGGCAGGCAGGCGCTGGACTTCCTGATGGATCACTCCGGCAGCCGCACCAATCTGGAAGTGGACTTCTTCGGCGGCGAGCCGCTGATGAACTGGGACGTGGTGAAGCAGCTGGTGGAGTATGCCCGCAGCGTGGAAAAGGAGCGGGGCAAAAATTTCCGTTTTACGCTGACCACCAACGGGATGCTCATCGATGATGACGTGATCGACTTCGCCAACCGTGAAATGAGCAATGTGGTGCTGTCGCTTGATGGCCGCAAGGAGATTCATGACCGGCTGCGGGTGGACTATGCAGGCAACGGCAGCTATGAGCGCATCGTGCCCAAGTTCCAGAAGCTGGTAGCGGCCAGAGGCAACAAGAACTATTACATGCGCGGCACCTTTACCCATGCCAATCCGGACTTCACGAAGGACCTGTTCCACATGGCGGATCTGGGCTTCACCGAGCTGAGCATGGAGCCGGTGGTGTGCGCGCCGGAGGACCCCGCCGCGCTGACGGCGGAGGATCTGGAGATCGTGAAGGATCAGTACGAGCTGCTGGCCAGGGATATGCTGCGTCGGGAAAAGGAAGGCAAGCCTATCACCTTCTACCACTATATGCTGGATCTGACGGGCGGCCCCTGCATTTATAAGCGGATCTCCGGCTGCGGCTCCGGCACGGAGTATATGGCCGTAACGCCGTGGGGCGACCTGTATCCCTGCCATCAGTTCGTGGGCGAGGAAGCCTACAAGCTGGGCGACATCTGGAACGGCGTGACCAATACGGCCCTGCGGGAGGAATTCCGCTCCTGCAATGCCTACGCCCGTCCTGAGTGCAATGACTGCTGGGCGAGATTCTACTGCTCCGGCGGCTGTGCGGCCAACGCCTTCCACGCTACGGGCTCGATCCGCGGCGTCTACGAGGCAGGCTGCGAATTGTTCCGTAAGCGTATAGAATGTGCCATCATGATGAAGGTGGCGGAGGATTCCTCCACGGCCAACAGCTGATGGAAACGCCCATTGCCGATTTTGTCCGGCGGTATGCGGATTCCGGGATGGTCCGTGCGCATGTGCCCGGTCACAAGGGGAAATCCCTTCTGGGCTGTGAGGCGCTGGATATCACCGAGATTCGGGGTGCAGACAGTCTGTATGAAGCGGACGGCATCATCCGGCGCAGTGAGTCCTGTGCGGGAGAGCTGTTCGGCTCCGGACGGACGGTGTACTCCACGGAGGGATCCAGCCAGTGTATCCGGGCGATGCTGTATCTGGCCCTGATCTGCGGAAACGGATCCCGGACGATCGTGGCCGCCCGGAACGTACACCGTGCGTTCCTGTACGCGGCGGCCCTGTTGGATTTTGAGATCGTCTGGCTGTGGCCGGAGCAAAGCACATCTCTCTGCAGCTGTCCCGTGTCGCCGGACGCATTGGAGCGGACGCTGACGGAGCTGCCTGCGCCGCCTGCGGCGGTCTATCTCACCAGTCCGGACTATCTGGGCGGCATGGCGGACATTTCCGCTCTGGCGGAGGTGTGCCGGAAGCACAGCACACCGCTGGCGGTGGATAACGCCCACGGCGCCTATCTGCGGTTTCTGGAGCCATCCCGCCACCCGCTGGATCTGGGTGCAGCTCTGTGCTGCGATTCGGCGCACAAGACGCTGCCGGTGCTGACCGGCGGCGCGTACCTGCACATCAGCCGTGCAGCGCCGGCGTCTCTGCGGGAGAACGCAAAAACGGCGATGGCCATGTTTGGCTCTACCAGCCCGTCCTATCTGACTCTGGCGTCGCTGGATCTGTGCAACCGCTATCTGTCGGATGGGTACCGGGAACGCCTGCGGGAGATGTGCGTGTATCTGGACGAAGCGCGGAAGGCGCTGACAGCTGCCGGATGGCAGATAGAGCCGTCAGACCCGCTGCGCCTGACTATCAAGGCGCCATCCGGTATGACCGGCGGACAGCTGGCAGACCGTCTGCGGGAGAATGGCGTAGAATGTGAATACGCCGATCTGGACTTTCTGGTGCTGATGCTGACGCCGGAGAATCGTGCCGCGGATATTGAACGGATCCTCCATGCTTTCGGAACAAACGATGCCGTTTATGTGCCGCAGCCGACGCTTCCGCCGGCCCGTGGGGAGCGGGTATGTTCCGTGCGGGAGGCACTGCTTGCCCCGCGGAAGACCATACCGGCGGCGCAGTCGCTGGGACGGGTCTGCGGTGCGCCTACCGTTGGATGTCCGCCTGCGATCCCCATCGCGGTGTCCGGTGAGCGAATTGGCCGGGAGGCTCTGGCGCTATTCCGCCGGTATGGCGTGGAGCAGGTGGAGGTCCTGTGCTGAAAACGTTTTTTGAAAGAAATCAAGACCGCAAATCTGAACACAGACAAACCGCAGACCCGGCAATTCTGTCGGATCTGCGGTTTTCCTTGATAGCGGGCCGCGCAGTAAAGAGGACGCTGACTTTTTGCAGCCTTACCCTCTTGAGCTTTCACGAACCTCGTCGTATTTTGTATTGTTCAGGGCCGTTATGTATGCATCGTAGGCATCTTCCAGTGTGAGATACTCCGTGCCGGCATCCAAAACCTTCTTATACTGGTCGGTGTACTGATTCACGAAGAGACTTTTTGAGATCGCAACATAACCGACTCCTTTTTTATCTGTTCGCTGACCCGTCGTGGTTTCGGAAACATAGTATTTTCCGTCACCGGTTTGAATGAGTACAGGGATCTGCTTTCCGGCGCCGACCTTGTTTGTGTTGAAGGAAGTCCAGAAAAGGTAACGCTTTGCATTCTGCCCCTCGCGCCCATCTCCCAAAAAGGCCCAGGTGCAGTCTCCCTGCTGCAGAAGGCTGTTATTCATCTTTGCAAGCTCAGCTTCAATGCCCGGGATATAGGCTGAGTTCGGGCAGCGGGAGTCCAGTTCAAAGTTCTTATTTTCGGCAAGCATGTCCGATTTCCAAAAATCCGTCGCATACAGTAACGGCGAAAAATAATCCCTTATGCTGGTATCAAACGGGTAATCCGGCTTGGACGGCGCTGCCGTGCCGCTCCATGTGAGCACCACGCCGCAGCTCTCATCGTAAGAAACGACACAGCTTCCTCCCGGCGTGGCCACGCCTATCCAGTTGTCCGTGTCGCCCTGCCCTCTGGAGTGAACGATGCCGCCGATGTTTACAGGGTCTACCGACTGCCAGTCGGCCTTTTTTTGCTTCAACTTGACTGTGACCGCAGCATCGGTGTCTCCCAACATAGCCTCTGCGGAGACCTGCGCATACGCGGCGCGCACATTGGCGAGGTCTGTCACTTCCCGGCCCTTTTCCAGTTGAGAGGAAAACATCGGGATCGCGATAGCGACCAGTACGGAAATAATCGCGATCACGATCAATAACTCCATCAAGGTAAATCCCCTGTCATTTTGCTTCATAGTACTCTTTGCCTTTCCCCAACGCATCGTACGGTATCCGATGCCGGCAAGGCGGGACGCCATGCCGGAGCAGCAGCCTGCGCCTTTATTCCGCGCGCAGCTCCTTCTTTTTCTCCGGCTTTTCCCGCAAATGCGCCGCCGTTCCGTTTTATAGATCTATAAACAACGATCCGTCCCGCCATTATAGTCGCTTTATCCGCAAATTTCAACGCATTTTCGAAATAGCTCGAACCCTTTTTCGCCGAATCGGGGAAATTCCGCGGCGATGGCCGCAGCAATATCGCGTAAATGGCACACCGAATATTGCTATTTGCCGGAATCAATGTATAATAACTTATGCAAATGATCGAAGGCGGAAATTGAGGGAATCGTACTGATGAAACACACCAAAACACTTATTTTACTTATTCTGTCCGTTCTGCTTGTGACCGGAGCGCTCTGCGGCTGCGCGGCGCAGACAGCAGGGCAGCCGGATGTATCGTCGCTGCCGCAGATCACCATCGGCAGCGACACCTATCCGCCCTTCGTCTATCTGGACAATAACGGCGATCCAACCGGTATCGATGTGGAGATCGCAGCCGAAGCTTTCCGGCGGATGGGCTATCAGGCGGTGTTTACGACCATTGACTGGGAGCAGAAAAGGGCGCTGCTGGATAGCGGGGAGATCGACTGCATTTGGGGCTGCTTCTCCATGGACGGGCGTGAGCAGGATTACCAATGGGCCGGCCCCTACATGGTCAGCCGGCAGGTCATCGCCGTCAATGCAGCAAGCGATATTTACGCCATGAGCGACTTGAATGGCAAGACCATTGCCGTACAATCCACCGGCAAGCCGGAGGAGATCTTTTTGGAAAGCGGAGAGCCGGATATCCCTCAATTCGAGGATATTATCAGTCTGGAAGATCGGAGCGTACAGTATGCGACGCTGGACTGCGGCTATGTGGATGCCATTGCCGCCCACGAAACAACCATTTTGCAGTATATGGCGGATTACGGCGCGGACTTCCGTATTCTGGAGGAGCCGCTGCTGATCACCGGAATCGGCGCGGCCTTTTCCGTCAACGATAACCGCGGTCTTGCGCAGGAGCTGACGGACACCTTTGCGCAGATGCGTCAGGATGGGACCATGCAGGAGATCGTCGGCAGATATCTGGAGCATCCCGAGACCTATCTGGAGGTGGAATGCCTTGAACAGTAATCATTTGCAGACTATTTTCGGCAAAAAATTCTGGCTCGTCTGCATTGCTGTGGGGATTTCCCTCTTTGGAGCCGTTTTCGCGCTTTCCAGGCGGGCGGATATGCAGAATTGCGAGCAGCGGCTGACGGGAGTAATGGAATTTATCAAGGCGCAGTCCGCCGACTATACGAAGTACAACGATACTGCCGTTGCGAAAAGCCTTGTGCGTGAGGCTGCCGCCATCAGCGCGCTGGAGGATCTCTCCCTCGACTGCGATGAGGCGGCGCTGTCGGAGTACGCCAGAATGCTGTGGCTTACGGGCATTTCTGTGCTGGACGCGCAGGGCGATCTGGTATGCGAGTACACGGAGAATGGCACCGGCTACGCGCAGCTTCAGTCCGGCATCAAATTGGAGCCGATCCTCAGCGTCATCGACTACCCGCAGAAGACCTATGTCAAGCGCGTGGAGCTGGGCGGGGACAATTTTGTCAATGTTGCTGTCCACGGCTGCGCTGACGGCACGGGTGTGGTGCTGGCCTATCGCTATATCCCGGCAGAGTTTTCAGAAAAATCCGTTCTGTCCATTCAGGACCTGTTAGATGGCTATGAGGTCAGCTCCACGGGGACTCTTCTGGTAGCGGAGGATAACCAGGCAGCGGCCTCCAACGATCCCACTCTGATCGGTATGAACATCTTTGAAAATGAACGGCTCATGTCGATCCGGAGAAGCGGCCATGCGGATAAGCTGATCCGCGTATACGCGCCGAAGGGCATCGAGCAATGCTATGGAATGTATAGCCACGGACAGGACTATTACCTCTATGCCTATGTTCCCGCCCGTCAGGTCTATACCCTCACCGTGATGAATCTGGTGATCACGCTGGTCATGTATATCCTGATCCTGGCGCTTGTGCAGGTCTTCCGCTGGAACTCCGCAAGGGATTTCTTTATACAGCAGGAGCACTCTGAGCAAGAATACAGGAAGTCTCTCGAACAGAAAAACATCGCACTCCAGCTTGCCGTTCAGCGTGAAACCAAGGCCAATCTCGCCAAGCGGGAGTTCCTGTTTAATATGTCCCACGACATCCGAACGCCCATGAATGCCATCATCGGCTTCACCGCGCTGGCGCAGACGCACATCGACGACCGCGGTCAGGTAGAGGACTATCTGAAAAAGATATCCGTTTCCAGCCAGCATCTTCTGTCCCTTATCAACGATGTGCTGGATATGAGCCGCATTGAGAGCGGAAAGGTCACGCTGGAAGCAAAGCCGGTGCATCTGCCGGAGCTGGTGCATGAGCTCAGGGATATCATACAGGCCGTTGTTTCCAAAAAGGATCTCTCCCTTACCCTCGATACCGTTGGCGTGGAAAATGAGGATGTCATTGCCGATCCGCTGCGGCTTGAACAGATCCTGATCAATGTTCTGGCAAACGCCGTGAAGTTCACGCCGGACGGCGGGCAGATCGGCCTGTGGATCGTGCAGAAGGATACGGCTCCGGCGGGCTATGCCGATTTTGAATTCCACATCAAGGATAACGGCATCGGCATGAGCGAGGAGTTCCAAAAGCACATTTTTGAGCAGTTTGCCAGAGAAAGGACCTCCACCGTCAGTAAGATACAGGGTACGGGGCTTGGCATGGCCATCACGAAAAGTCTGGTGGATATGATGGGCGGCAGGATCACGGTGAAAAGCGAACAGGGGAAGGGCTCGGAATTTACCATTTCTCTGCGCTTCCCCATCGGCGAGGCGAAAACAGGACAGACGCCGCCCGCCGCAAAAGCTTCCGCCTTTACCGGAAAGAAGCTTCTGGTGGTCGAGGATAACGAGCTGAATCTGGAGATCGCGTCAACGCTTCTTAAAGAAGCGGGCTTTGAGGTAGATACTGCGGAAAACGGAAAGATTGCCGTTGAAAAGGTCGAAGCAGCCTCTGCCGACCGGTATGATCTGGTCCTGATGGATATTCAGATGCCGGAGATGGATGGTTATGAAGCGACCCGCCGGATCCGTGCGCTTCCGGATGCGAAGAAGGCGGCGCTCCCCATTGTGGCCATGACCGCCAATGCGTTCGAGGATGATCGGAAAAACGCATTGCATGCCGGCATGAACGGCCATATTGCCAAACCGCTGGATATTCAAAAGCTGTTTCAGGTATTGTCGGAGCTGTTGAAATAAGCCATGGTCGGTATAGACGGCAAACCGAGCTATGCGGGCATGGGCAAAAAGGATAGGTGAACGAATGAAGATCATATATGAACTTTCCTGGCTGTGGGAAACGCTGGGCATCGCATTGATAGCGGCGGCTGTTTGTGTGGTCGGTGCTATGCTGATATGCAGGGCAAAAAAGAAAAAGCTCAGCAAGCGGAGCGCCGTAGTTATCGGAATTGCCGCCTTTATCATTGCCATCATAGCAGTTATTGAGATCGCCCGGATTCCGATGCCGCTTTGACGAAATGGGAGGCGTTGATATGGGCTATGCCGGCAGGGCGGGGTAAAATACCCCGCCCTGCCGGCATGTTATCCGATTTTCCCCGCGGGAGGGAATGGGTTATTCCTCTTCCTTCCGTCTGGCGCGGGTGGTGAGCATCACCAGAGCACTGCCGCTGACCAGCAGCGCCGCGGCCATGCCGCCCATGGGGAAGCCGTCGCCGGTAGCGGCGCTGGTCACGCCGGCCTTACCGCCGGAGGTAACGGCCCGGGCGCTGTCCCGTCGGAAGGAGACGGAGGCGCTGCCGTCGTCGGAGACGATGGTGATGGTGCGCTCGCCGAAGGCCAGCGTGCGCAGGAACTGTGCGCGGAACGTGACGATCAGCCTGCCGCCATCGGGATCAGCCGTCACCTCGTAGTTGGCGGGGTCCACCGTCACGCCGTCGATCTGCACGGTGAAGTCGCCATACTCCTGGCGGAAGGTAACGCCCAGCGTCTTGTCGCCGGGTCTCCATACCCTCACATCGCCCACGATGCGCAGACCGATGGCGGGCAGGATGGTGTCCCCACGGGTGATCTCTCTGCCGGCAGCGGCGTCCAGATAATACTTGCCGCAGCCGGAGCAGTACCAGTATTCGATGTTGCCGTCGGCGGTGGAGGTGGCGTTGACCTTGTCCACGCGGCGCAGCAGGCCGCCGTGGTTCCCGGGTGCCGGATCGCCGAAGCTTTCGCCGCAATATCTGCACACCGCAGGAGCCTTGCAGGAGGCGGGAGTGCCCACAGTGTGGCCGTTGTTGACCGTGATCTGCACCTGGGTGCTGTTGCCGGCCCGATCGGTGGCCACAATGGTGTGGAGCTGGCTGTCCGCCTCAATGATATAGGTACTCCCCGCGGCGCGGCCGGGGGCGCTGACAGCCGCTGTGCCGTCCACGGTGACGGTATCCAGATACGCATCGGTGACGGTGAAGGTCACGCTGCCGCAGTAGACCGCGCCGTCGTCCACACCGGCGATGACCGGCGCGGCGGCATCCAGCACCACGCCGTCGGACCGCAGATAGGTGACGTTGCCCGCCGCATCGGTGATCCGTGCATAGGCGATGAGCCTGTCATTGGGGGTGATGGCCACAGGCGCAGTGTAGGGCTGGAAGGTCATGCCGTCCAGCTGTGCCGCGGTATAGTCCTCCTCACTGAGCAGGTACTCGATGGCCGTCACACCGCTGGCCTCGTCCGCCGCCGTCATCGTCACGGTCTGCCGGCTCTTGTAGAACAGGTCAAAGCTGATGGTATTCCAGAAGCTCTGCCACGCGTTGCGCTGGTCAATGCGGATCTCGCCGGTGGGATCGGTCTTGTCGATCTTGTAGGTGAGGGTGACGGACTCGGAGATATAACCGTCCGCCGTGTTCTTCACATAGAAGGTCAGGCTGCCGGTGCCCGTCTCATCGGAGCGGGTCAGGCTGCCGCGCCAATCGCCGTTGGCGGTATTGGTGCCGGACACCTGCCAGCCGTCCGCCGCCGTCACCATGAAGTCCTGATTCGTCCACTGGCCGGTGCTGGCGGTATACTCCGCGCCGGTGGCGGTATACGCCTTGATGCTGGCGGTGATGCCGGCGGGCTGGGTCAGGCTGTAATTGCCGGCTTTGCCGTTGGCGCTGTCGGCGATGGTAAACTCGGTAAAGCTGACGGGAATGTTATCGCCCGCAGCCACCGTGTCGAAGGTCGGCGTGCCGCAGCGGAGCATCAGTGTCTCGCCGTCCGCCAGATTCACCAGCGTGGGCGTGCCCTCGATGGCGGCGGTGTTGAGCCCGTCATAGAGCTTGTCGCGGACGGTCAGACTGCCGATGCTCAGCGGACGCGCCGTGATGGCGGCGCTGCCGGAAATGGGCTGCGCGGCCAGACGATAGTTGGCCGCGTCGCTGCCCGCCAGAGCGAAGCCCGTAAAGGTCACGGTCCTTCTGCCCACGTCGGGACTGTCCGCCTTGGCCTGCCCCATCACCACGGACAGGTCGTCGCCGCTGATCTTGCCCACCATCGCCCTCTCGGGATAATAGTACATGCACACGATGGCCGTGCTGCCGTCGTAGGTCTTGTCCTCCAGTGCAGGGGTGTGGAGCTGTATATCCTTCTTGCTGATGGTAAAGGTCCCCGTCTTTTCAATACGGTCGTAGTGCTCCGTCTCCGCCACGGTCAGCCGCACGTTGTAGGTACCGGCGTCCTCGGGCGCTGCGGTGGTATAGGCGCCGGGGTCCGCGCCGTCGGGCTTGAACTCCCATGTCATGACGCCGTCGCTCTCCGTATTGGCGAAGGGCGTCACAGGCTCGCTGTCATAGATCTTGTCCATGGAGGCGATGTCAGCGTCCACAGTGGATCTGCCCACGGTCAGCACCACGGTGGTGGAGGCCGGCGCCTGATTGTCGCCGCCGGAGACATAGGTCTCGCCCAAGGGGTCATAGGACACGGTCAGGGTGTAGCTGCCCGCCGTCAGCGCCGTCAGGAAGCTGTTGGTCAGGGTGATGGCCAGCTGGCCGTTGGCGGATGCGCCGATCCGATACTCCGTATCCCTTACCAGCGCTCTGCTGCCCATGGTGATGCTTCTCACCGTGCTGCCGTTGTCCTTCACATGGAATACGCAGTCGTCCGCGGAGGCTTCAGCGAAGCTGACGCGCTCCGTGATCTGCTCCGCGTCGGTGTAGACCACCATGCCGTCGGCATTGACCACGGTAACGTTGCCCTCCCGGTCGATGGCCTTCACATAGAGAAAGCCCTTGCTGTTGGGAGCCACGGTAAAGCTGCCCCTGCCGTCGGTGTCCAGCGTCAGCGCCGTCCAGCCGTCGGCGGCTCCGGCGTCGGCTTCCTTGGTAAAAGCCGTGCCGCTCAGCAGGTACTCCGCCTTGTCCAGCCCCGCGCCCACATCGGCGGCGGTGACGCTGACCGTCTGTGTCTCCTTGAAGAACAGGCCGAAGGAAATACGGTTCAGGAAGTTCCTGAAGCTGCTGTTCCGGATGGTGATCTCCGCCGTGGGCGGCGTGTTGTCGTATGCGCCCACGATGCGCAGCAGGCTGTTGTTGAAGTCTGCCGTCACCTGAACGGTGTAGCCGGCGGCGTCGCTGCCGGTAAATCGCTGCTTTGTGGTCAGCGCACCCTGCTCCAGCTCCAGGCCGTCCTCGCCGGTGTAGCCCGGCAGCATGGTGACGCGGAGGGTGTAGGTCTGGCCGCTGCGCACCGCTCTTGTCAGGTCTGCCTCCTCCACGGCCACGCCCACATGGCTGGAAATACGCATATCTACCAGACGGTAGAGGGTGAACGTCACGGTGGCCACGTTGCCCGCTTCGTCGGCGGCGGTGATGGTCACCGGCTTGCCATCGCCCTCGCTCAAGGGCAGCTCATACCGGCCGCCCGCGTCGGGGCGCACCTCTGCGGCTGTGCCGCTGCCGTAGGACACGGTCACCTTTACCTCATTGGCGTCCGTCACGGTGTAGATCACGTTGTCCGTCACGTCCATGACCTGCCGTCCGTTCTCGGTCTTGAGCGCCGCGCCGTTCAGGAAGTCGATCACCGGCGCGGCAGTATCCGTTTCGCTGACGTCGCCGCAGCCGCACTTCTTCTCATGGGTAGCGGTGTCCCATTCATAGCTGTGGTTGGAATGGGGTCTCACCGTGTAGCCCTGGCTCATCAGGCTGTTCACATAACCGTTTTCCAGATGCTCGATCCCAAAGTAGGCATAGCCGGTCTTCAGCATATCCTTCAGCAGCTGGTCGCCGCCGCACTCGAGACCGCCATACTCGCCGCCGGACAGCTCACCCTTCGCGCCGATACCAAATTCCACGTTGCTGCGGAACTTACCGGCAGAGGCCACCAGCTTGCCGCCGTCCCCGACCATAACCGCATTTCGGAACTCAGGCTCGCCGCTCTGCGCAGTCACGGTGAGCACACCGCCGCTGAGCACTTCGGTCTGATTTTCAACGGTGACGCTGCCGGTCAGTCCGACCGTACCGGCTTGCATCGTTATACGGCTTATCGTACCGCCGGTCACCACCGCCGCCGGAGTGCCGTCCCTGGTCTGGAGATGCCCCATGGCCGCGCCGTTGGCGGTCAGCTTAGCGCTGCCGTACAGCTCCACATCGCGCAGCACGGTACCGTTGACGGTCAGGTCCGCCGTGTCCCTGACCTGCATATTGCAGGATACCTCGCCGCCCGAAAGGATCACCGCCGCGCTGCCGCCGGCTGTGAAGGCGGTATCGCCGGCCTTATGGCCGTTGAGGTCCAGCGTGAACTTGCCGCCGTTGATGCTTACATCCTCCGCCGCGTCCTGATACAGCCTGACGGTATACAGGGCGGCGTCCTGCACGCCGGCAGAGAGGGTCTTGACTGCGGCCAGCGCCTCGCTCAGTGTCTTGTACCAGTCAACGCTGGCGCCGCTGCTGACGGAGGCCGTGAAGCTCTCGCCGCAGGCGCAGGTGCCGTCGCCGCGGATGCTGTGGACGTGACTGATGACCTTGACGTTGGTCAAATTGTCGGTTTTCCCCTGAATGAACTCGCTTATGTCGGCCCTGTAATAGACATAACCGCTCTTCAGCAGCTCGCTCAGCGTGCGGCCGGCAGCGATGCCAAGCTTTTTGTATGTACCGCCTGCCAGCTCGCCGACGGCCTCCTCCGCAAATTCCAGCAGTCCGTTGAATTTGGCTGTGGAATTGGGAACGACCGTCATCCTGGCGCCGCCCCCGATGCGGACGTCCCCATCAAAGACGGGGGCCTCCCGCACGCTCAGCTCGCCGCCGTCCACGTTGACCTGACCGGTGACTTTCGCGTTGAAATGGACACGGACCTCACCGCCCGTCATATCGATGGTGCCCACGGTGCCGCCGTTCATGATCAGCAGCGCGTTGGCGCTCTCCACCTTGAAGGCCGACGCGCTGGCGTCGGGATAGAATTGCACGTTGGCGCTGCCCTGCAGCGTGATCCTGCCCAGCCCCTCCGCAGCGCTGACGGTCAGCGATGCACTGCTGACGGTCACGTCAGATACCAGCTTGCCGTTCTGGATGCCGATATCGGTCGTGCCGCTGATGGCCAGGCCGCTGGGCACGGTGGCCGTCTTGCCGTTGAGATCCAGCGTAAACTTGCCGCCGGTGATGCGCACATCCTCCGTCACATCCCGATGCAGCCTGACGGTGTAGCGGCTGGCGTTCTGCGCGTCGGCAGAGAGGGCCTTGACCTCGGCCAGCGCCCCGTTGAGCGTGTCGTATCCGGTGACCTCGCCCGCCGCGTCGGTCAGGGTAGCCACGAACTGGTACTGGCAGGTGCCGCATTTTCCGTTCGCATCGATGTCGGGGTGGCCGCAGGGCTCCAGCGTCACGTTGAAGACCCGGGACTCCGCCCGATAGCCGTGGAACGTCAGCTGGAGCTGGTACTGGCCGGTTTTCAGCGCGGTATTGCTGCTTACCGTAACGGTGCCGTTCCCGTCGCTGCTGACCTTAGGCGCATCCGCTGTCGACCACCCATCGATGGCGCTGGCGCGGTAATAGAGCTTGGCGTCGAATACCCAGCTCATGGCGCTGTCATACGCCGCCGTTACCTTCAGGCTGGGAATAGCGGGCGAGGTCTCGTAGACGGTCAGTGTGCCGCTCGCCGGTGTCTGCTGGATGATGCGCAGGGGCGCATCCACCACCTCGACCTCATGCAGCCGCTTCTGGCCGGCCACGGACGTCGTATCCGCGTTGCTGTCATCCTGCCAGGCATCTGTGCCCATCACCGACCGGTACGCTTTGCCCTCGCCCAGCAGATCCATCACGTTCTCATTCGGATCCATCAGGGTGATCATGCCGAAGTAGCCGCCGTTGAGCAGCAGCGTGCCGCCATCCCGCTGCACGATGCCGCCGCCGAATTTGCCGCTCTCAACGATGATCCTGCCGCCCTCTGCGGCGTTGGGCACGCACGGCTGCCCCACCTTGATGGACGCGCTGTCCGTCAGGGTCACCTCGGCGGTCTGTGCCGCGAAGAAGTTGTTCTCAGCCACCGTCAGCTTCCTGCCGTTGAAGTCGATGGTAAAGGTGCCCGCCGCGATGGTGTAGTTCGCTTCCACCGCCGCATCCGCCAGCATCCTCACGGTGCTGCCGTTCAGACGCGCCGCCGCGTTGACGGCTTCCTCGAAGGTCCCATAGCCGTGGTCACACCGGCGGCGTCCGTCACCGTTGCCGCCGCCACCTCCGCGCCGCAGTTGTTGCACTTGCCGTTGGTAACGCCCGCTCTGTGGTCGCAGACGGTGACCACCAGACTCTGCGCCGGAACGTCATTCCTGACATAGGTGCTGTTGAGGAACTTGTATCCATCGGTCACGTTGTCAAAGTCCCGATAGGCCTCGCTGCCCTTGATGGACACCGTGTCCGGTGTGAACGCCGCGCGGCTGGCAGCGGTGCCGCCGGCAGCCTTGAAGCTGGCGACTCCGCTGAGCCCGATGGTGAGCTCGCCCATGTCCGTATGGTTGACGCCGTAGCTTATGACCGTCCCACCGTCCAGCCGCTCGGGATTGCCGATAGCGGTCACGCGGCCCGTGCCGTTGACGAACAGATTCGCCTCGCTGGCGTCCATCATATTGATACCGGCGCTGAAGCCGTTGGTCTCATTGGCGGAGGACCCGTTTGTCAGCTGGCCGCCGTTGGCGTTCAGCACGCCGCCGCTGTTGACCGTCACCTCACTGCGGCTGGTCATCTGCAGGCCGACGCTGGCAAAGCTGTCGCCGCAGGGAGCCACGCCGCCGCTGGCGTTCACCGCGGCATTTTCAATGACCGCGTTATTGCCCAGATAGATACCGCCGCTGATGGGCTTGATGCTGGAATTGAGATCCTGCACCGCCGTGCCGCCGGTGGCGTTCAGCACGCCGCCGTCGGAGACGCTCACGCTGTTGCCGGACACGCCGTAGCTCTGGAGGCCGCGGCCGTCGGTGGCGGTGACGGTGCCGTTCTTCACGGTCACGTCGCCGAAGATGCCGTAGCTGATGCCGGCGCTTCCGGCGCTGCCGCCGTCCGCGACCAGCTCCGCGCCGCCGTCCACATAGACAGCACCCTTCACGCCGCAGCTGTCCTTGGCCTTTACGTTGCCGATGCCGCTGCCGTTGGCCGTCACCCTCGCGCCCTGCTCCACGCGCAGCGTATTGCCGCCCATGTAAATGGCCGCGCCGCTGGTGCCGTTGTCAGAGCTGGTACCGTAGTAGTTGACGGTCAGCTCGCCGCCCGTGTACGCATCATATGCATGCGCAACGGTCAAATTGCCTTCCGCGCGCCAGCCCAGACCGTTGACAGTCAGCGCGGCGTCCTGCCCCAGCCCCACCGTCACATCGCCCTTGGACCACACGGCGCACTCGTTGGCGCCGCCGCCTGTGATGCTGCACTCGCCCACCACCTCCACGGTGGCGCCGGCCGGCAGGATCAGCGCATTGGAGCCATCGGCCTCGATCTGCACCTTGTACAGATACAAATGGTTCGCGCCGGCGACCCATCGGTATCCGCCGTTGGCATCCAGGGAGACCTGGTTCTCTCCCGTGGTCAGGTCAAGGCAGGTGACCTTCTTCACCGCGCCTGTCTGCGCCGCCGCGACGCTTTTGACGTCCCGGGTCACGGTGTAGGTGTCGCTGCCGCCCCGCTTCTGCTCCGTCCGTGTCTGGCCGGACGCGGCGGGCAGGTTCTCCGCCATCGCCGCCCACGCCGTGGCGGGCAGCAGGGAAAATACCATCACCGCCGCCATCGCCACCGACAGGAGCCGTTTTTTCAAACTGCTGTTGTTCATCTCACTTCTCCTTCTTGCCCACTTGACTGCCTGCTCTTCACTTCTCTTTCTTGCTCATTTGGCTGCTTACGTCTCTCATCTGACCGATGCATCAGGTGCAAAATTTGTATCCGGCTGCCGGAAGGAATGATGATCGTCCAGATCGGTTAATTATCATTTTACCACGGGGATCGCGCAGAAGCAACATTTTTTAACGCATTATCTTCATAAACGGCAAAAAACCACGATAGATGCACATTTTTTAATGGCATTTAACGGCCCCCGCAAATCGCCCCTTGACATCCTCCGGCGCAGTCATGATAATATACATATTGCAGCTTTGCAGGATTTCTTTCGAAGACCGCGAGGAGGAACGGACCCCATGGAGAATTACAAATTTTCGACCTTACCCTATCAGCGCCCCGATCTGGAGGCCCGCCGCGCCCAGCTGGCCCGGTGGCAGGACGCCGTGGAGCAGGCGGAGAGCTTCGATGCGCTGCGTGCGCTGCTCTTTGAGATGGACCGCGCCAACGGTGAGCTGTCCACCCAGTGCGCCATCGCCCACATCCGCCACACTCTGGACACCCGCGACGCCTTCTATGAAGCGGAGATCCACTACCTGCAGGACACCCTGCCCACACTGGGCGCCGCCGAGGTGGCGCTGAGCGAGGCCATCGCCTCCAGCCCCTTCCGCCCCGACATCGAGCGGGAGTTCGGCAGGCAGTATTTCGTCGCCATCGACCTGCAGAAAAAGCAGTTCTGCGAGGCCAACGTCCCCCTGCGCCAGCAGGAGTCCCGCCTGACCAACGAGTATCAGAAGATCATGGCCGCCGCCGAGATCCCCTTCGACGGCAAGACCCTGAATCTCTACGGCGTGCAGAAGTACTTCGAGCACCCCGACCGCGCCGTCCGCGCCGCCGCGGTCAAGGCGTACTCCGCGTTCTACGAGGCCAACGAGCCCCGTCTGGAGGAGATCTGGGACGAGCTGATCCGCATCCGCAACCAGATGGGCAAAAACCTGGGCTATGAGAACTACATTCCCCTGGGCTACCTGGAGCAGGGCCGCACCGACTACGGCGAGAAGGAGGTGGCCTCCTTCCGTGAGCAGGTGCGCACCGTCCTCGTTCCGCTGTGTCAGAAGCTCTATGACGCGCAGGCCAAGCGTCTTGGCATCGACCATGTCATGTGGCACGATGAGAAAATGGTGTTCCCCGACGGCAACGCCGAGCCCGCCGGCGATGCAGAATTCATGGTCGAGACCGCCCGGAAGATGTACCACGAGATCAGCCCCGAGACCGGCGAGTTTATCGACTTCATGATCGACCACCAGCTGATGGACCTGGAGAACAAGCCCGGCAAGGCCTCCACCGGCTACATGACCAGCCTGCCCAGCCTGAAGGCCCCCTTCGTGTTCTCCTGCTTCAACCACACGATCTTCGACATGCAGGTCCTGACCCACGAGCTGGGCCACGCCTTCGCCGGCTACATGGCCATGCGCAGCCAGCCCATCTCGGACTATTACAGTGAGACCACCGACATCGCGGAGATCCACTCCATGTCCATGGAGCAGTTCGCCTACCCCTATGCCCAGTGGTTCTTCGGCGATCAGGCGGACAAGTTCCGCTTTGCCCATTTGCAGGAGGCGCTGACCTTTGTGCCCTTCGGCGTGGCTGTGGACGAGTTCCAGCACATCTGCTACGCCGATCCCCAGCTGACGCCCAAGGAGCGGACGTACCAGTGGCGCCTGCTGGAGGAGAAGTACATGCCCTGGCGCAGGTACGACAATGACGCCTTCATGGAGCGCGGCGGCTACTGGTATCACAAGCTGCACATCTACCTCTACCCGTTCTATTACATCAACTATACGCTCACCACCATGGGCGCCATGGAGTTCAAGAAGAAGTACGCCGAGGATAAGGCGGCGGCCTGGCAGGACTACCTGAAGCTCTGCAAGACCGGCGGCAGCCGCAGTTATCTGGAAACCCTGCGTTATGCGAATCTGGCAGATCCCTTTGAGGCTGGTTCCGTTGCGCGTGCCTGCGGCTACGCCGAGGACATCCTCCTCCGCCAGCTCGCAGAACAGGAGAAATAAGCGCTGTATCAACTGCAAAAGCTCCCCCTGCCGGCCTATGCCGGCAGGGGGAGCTTTTCATACGCTTCCGCCCAGCGGGGTCCTTATTCTTTCTTTCTGCGCTTGGACGCTGCGATCACCGCCGCACCGGCCGCCGCTGCGGCCGCCGCCACGACGATCCACACCACGGCGCCGTTCTGCGCCGCAGGCTCCTGCTCCTCCGCAGGCTCCTGCGCATCCGGCTCCGCCGGCGTGATGCCCGCGGCCAGGTCGGTCATGTCGTACAGTGCCGTCTGGCCGTTCAGCAGCCGCGCATAGGCCGTCAGGGCGCACAGTGCCTGCTCCGTGGCGATATCGTCCGCCGCGCCGTCCCGCGTGTGGCAGAATCCGCCGTCCTTATAGTAGGCGCACAGCGCATCCAGCAGGCTCAGGCCGTACTTGATGAACCGGCTGTCCTTGGCAGGATCGATGCCCAGCGTGGTCAGCGCGATGATGACTTGGGCGCAGGACTCGCTGTTCACCGTGCCCCAGCTGCTGTAACCGCCGTCAGAGAGCTGCATGTCGGACAGGGTCTGCACGGCCTTGTCCACCGCCGCCTGTACCGCCGCGTCGTCGCGGTACGCCGCCAGCGCCTGCACCGCCATGGCGGTCATATCGGGATCGGCGCTGTCACCGGACAGAGCCCAGCCGCCATCGGACAGCTGCTTGTCCAGAATGTAAGCCACCAGTGCCTCGCGGGAGGTCTGGTTGGCGTCCTCCGCCGCGGCGGGCACCTCATACCCGGCACTGTCCAGCGCGATCAGCGCGAAGATGGCGCCGTTAAGGCCCTGATACGTCACTTTGTCCATGTCTGCCAGCTTGGCCAGCAGATCATAGCCGCCCACGTCCGCAGGGTCCTTGCCGATGGCCGTCAGCGCCAGGATCACGCGGGAGTACTCGCTGAACTTCTTATCGCTGAGCTCGCCGCCCGCGTCCTGCACCGCCTTCACCACGCTGTCGTAGTAGCTGTCGGGCACCGTCCTGCCGCTGCGGGCCAGCGCGATGACCAGCCACTCGCTGCCGAAGGTCAGGTCGTTCTCGCCTGCCTTGTCCAGCGCCGTCTCATACTGGGTGCGCCACGCGGTGTTCTCCTTGACGCCGGAGGTCGCCTGCTGCGCCTTCACCAGCGCGGCATACGTCTCCTCCGCCGCCACCAACACCGCATAGTTGGTGACCAGCGCCTTCTCCTCTGCCGGCAGCCTGTTGTAGGCCGTCCGTGCCGCCGCGATGGCGCTGCCGCTGTCCAGCGTCACATTCCCGATGGCGTCGATGAGCTTGATGACATCCGCCGCCGTCAGGCTCTGGCCCGCCATGGCGCCGGCGTCGGGATCCTGCTTCCAGTCGGTGGTGTAGTACCACAGGATGTCGTCGCCGTCGGCCAGCTTCTTCTGGGTCAGCGCCACGTTGGGCAGCACACCGTTGACCTTGTACAGCCAGCCGGAGTTGTCGCCGTGGGTGAACTCGCCGTAGGTGACGCCTCCCTTGGTCATGGACCGGACGTAGCCGCTGGCCGCGCCGGACTGGGTGATGCCGCTGTCCCTCAGCGCCTCGATAAAGGCGTGGTACACGGTAGAGCCCTTCTTCACGGTGACGCTCTTACCGTCCATCCACATGCCCGCCGGCGTGCGGATAGACACGGTGACGGTAATATCCTCGTTCTCCTCGGGCGGGTTCACCGGCACATCCGGCTCACCGCTGCCGGTGGCGTGGCCCGGCTTCACCGCCGTCTTGCTGAAATTATAGATATTGTACGCCTTGCCGCCGTTGGCGCGGAACTGCGCCAACGCTACCAGGGCCCGGAAGCCCTGCTCCGTGGCCAGTGCGTTGTCCTCACCGGCGTACAGGAAGCCGTTGTTGGCGTCATTGGCATAGCGCAGCATGTCCTCCACCAGCGTGATGCCGCTGGCGCACAGCACCGTCTCGGGGTCCACGCCCGCGGCAATGAAGCCGATGATGAGCATGGCGTCGCTGTTGGCGTTGCTGTAATAGCCCGCGCCGGCCACATGGTTCGCCGCGCCCCGCACCAGCTTATCCAGCAGCGTCTTGGCGCTGCTGCGATCGGTGTAGGCGCTCAGCGCCGCCATGGCCGCACCCGTGGTATCGGGATCGGCGTAATACGCGCCGCCGTAGCTGCTGCCCAGAATGCCGTTGGACTCCGCCGCCGCGATGGTGGCGATCAGCGTCTCGATCTGCTGGTCAGTGAGCTTCACGCCGCCCTGCATATTGGCCAGCAGCACGTAGGGTGCCGCCCACACGGTGACGCTGCTCATATCCATGGCCTTCAGCAGTGCCCCGTTGTTCACGGCCTTGCCGCTGCCCTGAGGATACAGCTCCGTGCTGTCCACGCCCAGCGCCCGCAGCACCAGCTCGATGCGGCTTCTGGCGCCGGCGTCCGTCGTACCGGATGCCTCGGCGATCAGCAGATCCATGATGTTCTGCCGTGCCGCATCGGTGAGTCTGGCGGTCTTACCCGCCAGCTGGCCGTAGGCCGCCATGTCCATGGCGCTCCAGCCGTCCTTGGTCTCGGTGAGGGTAGCCGCGATGGAATCCATCAGGGCGGTATCATCCACGATCCACGGCAGAGATACGCCGAACAGCTCCATGAGCTTGTCGTTCACCTGCTGCCACGTGGTCAGCTTCATGCCCTCCACCGCGGCCTGCTCGCTGCTGCCGGTAAAGCTGTTGCCCGCGGCCTTCCACTGACCGTCCGGCTTCATGCAGTTTCCGTAGACATTCTTGACGGTGATCTGGTTGTCCAGACCCGCCAGCGTACCGCCCAGCCGTCCGGCGAAGCCGCCGGTATAGCCGTAGGTGGGCGTACCCGTCACCGACACCAGCCCGGCGCCCACAGCGTTCTCCGCCGCACTGATGCCTCCGGCGAAGCCGCCGGTGTAGTCCGTACCGGCAACGCTGCCCAGACTGTAACAATTCTTTACCGTGCCGTCGCTGATACCCACAAAGCCGCCGGCGTAGGACTTGCCCCGCACCTCGCCTTCGGCATGGCTGTCGTAGATGCCGCCGCTGTTGTCGCCGGCAAAGCCGCCCACCATCACGCCATCCGGCGCGGTGGCGCTGCCCTGCGCGGCACTCTTGGTGATGCTGCCGCTGTTCTCGCCCGCCAGGCCGCCCACCTTCTCCTTGCCGGAGACGCTGACCGCGGCGGTACACTTATCCACGGCGCTGGCCACGGAGAACATGGTCTCCTGATCGCTGAGCCCCTCGTTCAGGCCCACCAGACCGCCCACGGCGCGGCTGCCGCTGACCGTACCGGACACGGTGCAGCTGCCGACAAGGCCGGCCTTGCTGCCCGCCATATCCTGACGGTCCAGTTCTGCCCGGGCCCAGCCCACCAGACCGCCCACGCGGCTGCCGCCGGTGACGTTCACATCGCTGAGATGCAGGTTCTTGATGACCGCGCCCAGCGTCACATTGAAGAATCCGGCGTTGTCGCCGCCCTTCACCGTCACATGGGACACGGTGTGGCCCTGGCCGTCGAACATGCCCGTAAAGGGCGCGGACGCGCTGCCGATGCCGGAGAACGTCACGCCCGACAGGTCCAGATCCCTGGCCAGCTTGTAGTTCTTCGCCAGCACTGCGGGGTCCTTGGACGCCGCCAGCGCCTGAAGCTCCGCCACGGTGGAAATGGTCTCCCACTGGATGGTGCTGCCGTCCAGTTCCGCCCACAGCGGGCCCTGGAACTGGTTCTCGGTGGTGCCCTCGAACCACAGCACCCTGTCGCCGTCCTTCACCGACGCCGTGGAGGCGCTGACGTTGGACAGGGCGTCGTTGATGGTGAACATCCAGCCATCCGGCGCGTTGACTGCATGGCCGTTGATGGTGTGGATGAACCGTCCGAAGGTGGCGGTGGTGGAGTAGCTGTACGTCAGCTTGCCCTGCGCCTGAGCCGCGTCCATCACGTCCACCACGCGGGTGTTGCCCGTGCTCTCCACGGTGACATCCACCACGCTCTTGTGGTCGAAGTCGAAGGTGTACGTCTCCTTGTCATACGTCACCACGGCCACGTGTACGGTGATGTCCGCGGTTTTGGCCGTCTCCGGCGCCTTCACCGTGGTGAGATAGGGCAGGCCGCCGTTCACCGCGTCGTCGCGGGTCCAGATGCCGCTGCCCAGCTCCCGCACGAAGTCCGCCAGCCGCATCTGCATGCCGGTTCGCGGCTCCGCGCCGTAACCGTGAGCGCCGGTGTTCTCGCTGTTGTAGTAGCAGTTCCACACGCCCTCAGACTGGTCGTACTGGAAGCCGCTGTCCGGCTTGTTGCCGCCGATGAAGCCGTTGCCCTCTGCGCCCGTCACCGTGACGATACCCGCAGCGTAGCAGCTCTCATAGGCGTTGCCCTGGAATACGGAGCGTCCCACGAAGCCGCCGGAATAGCCGCGGCCCGACACGTTCCCCAGTGCGAAGCAGTTGCGGATGGTGCCGCCGTAGCCCAGACCCACAAAGCCGCCGGCGTAGTCGCTCTGGGTGCTGACGCTCATGGAGGTCCAGCACCGCTCGATGAGGCCGCCCTCCTCGTTGGCGCCCACGAAGCCCGCGTGGCCCGTGGAGGTAGTGGAGTTGGAGGTCAGCGTACCGCCCTCCACATAGCTGTCGCGGATGGTGCCGTAGTTCCGGCTGACCATGCCGCCCAGCACCGCGCCGGTGTCGGCGGTGATGTTGGTGTTCACCACGGCGCACTGCTCCATGAGGCCGTAGTTGTTGTGTACCAGCACCGCCGCGTTGTCGGAGAACAGCACGTTGGCGTTCTCCACCTTCAGATCGTAGATATAGCCGCTGGCCCCCACGTACCAGAACAGGCCGGAGTCATAGTTGCTCAATGTCAGGCCGCGGATGACGTATCCGTTGCCGTCCAGCACGCCGTTGAACCGGTTGGTGGTGTTGCCGATGGACTTGGTCTTGGTCTGATAGGCCGCCGACAGCTGGGAGAAATCCAGATCGTTGGCCAGATAGTATTTCTTGCTCCACTCCACCTTCTGCTGGCTGTCGGATCTGCTGTCTGCGGGATCGGAGGGCATATCCTCCACGTTGGCCAGGTCGATCCACTGCTGGGCGGAGGTGATGGCGACCCACGTGTCGTCGTGGTCGTCCGGTATCTCCGGCGTGCCGCTGCCGTCATAGATGACCGCCTGGGACGGGCGGCTGTCCGTCAGGCCCATTGTCTCCAGGATGTCCGCGTCGGAGTGGGCGATGACCTGCGCGGCATAGCGCCGCCCGGCGGCGAAGGTGTTGCCCAGATCCGCCATGCCCGCATTTCCCGACACCTCCACGGGGGTCAGGGTGCGATAGCTGCCATCGTCCTCTACAATGGACAGCAGGATGGTGTAGATCTGCTCGGCCGTGAAATAGGGCTTCTTGTCCCAGTGCAGGACCGTACCCTCCCACTTCACATTGGTGACGGTGGACATGCGGTCATAGGGCATCTGATAGCCCGCCACATGCTCGTCCACGTACTCCAGAGAGGGCTCGGTGTACGCGCCGTCCACCACTGCCGTCACCGTGGCGTAGTACACGCCCTCGCCCTGCTCCGCCAGCTCGGCGGCGCAGTCATAGTCGGTCTCAGTGCCGTTGGCGGTAAAGGCCGTGGCGCGGGCCAGCACCATCTGGGTGTAGTCCTCGCCCTCCACAAGCTCTGCGGTCTGCCGCCACAGGGTGATGACATACCCCTCCGCGCCGTCCACCGCGTCCCACGTCAGCCGGGAGGAAGCCAGCATGCCCACGCCATCCTCCACCTCCACGGCGGAGGAGCTGGTGAGATGCACCTGCTCCAGCCCGAACTCCACGTTCTGGGCCAGCACGGGCTCCTTGACCACCGGCGTCAGCTTCTGCCACTTCAGCACCGGCATGCCGCCGTTGCGGCCCGCCACATGCTCAAAGGCGTCGCTGATGGCCAGCTCCTGCAGCTGCTGGGCGGTCTGCGCCGCCGCGCCGCTGTTGCCGTCCGTGCCGCTGTCCAGATAGAAGCAGTTGCTGATTCTGCTGTTGGCGCCCGGGGCGATAGCGCCGGTATTGGTGCCGGTAACGGCGCCGCTGTTGTAGCAGTTGGCCACCGTGCCCTCGAAGCCGCCGTAATAGCCGCGGATACCGCCGCCTGCATAGCTGCCGCCGGTGATGCTGCCGGTGTTGTAGCAGTCGCTGATGTTTACCTCATGGGTGTTGCCGCCGCTGATGCCGCCGGCCCGCGCCTTGCCGCTGATGTCGCCGGTGTTGTAGCAGGCGCTGATGGTGACCACGGTGCTGCTGCTGGCGTTCTTGCCCAGGATGCCGCCGCCGTTGTTGCCGCCGCTGACGGCCACTTCGCTGCCGCACTCCGTGATGGTCACGGTGCTGCCCTTGGTGCGGGCCACAAGGCCCGCCGCGTCGCCGCTGCTGCTGTCGGTGCTGGCGGCGATGCCCTGCACCACCACGCCGCGGATCTCCGCGTCCTTCACCACGCCGAACAGGCCCGCGTACCGGGTCTCCGCCTTCATGCGGGACACCGTATGACCCTGGCCGTCAAAGCGGCCCGTGAACTCATGGGAATCTGCGCCGATAGGCGTCCAAACGCCATCGCCCAGGTCGATGTCCTCCGTCAGGACGGCGTATAGCCTGGTGCTGCCGTTCCCTGCGTTCACCGTCTGGGCCAGCCACGCCAGCTGCTCGCCGTTCTCGATCTCGTAGGGGCTGGCCTCCGTGCCGTCGCCCACCTCCGGCGCCGTGACGGTCTGACCGTCCCAGGCGGCGGAGGGCTCCAGCGTCACCGGCACCGTCACATCTCCGCTGACCTCCAGCGTCTGGCTGACCTTGGCGTAGCCCTTGGCCCGCACCGTGTAGGTGTAGGTGCCGTCGGGCAGCCGATAGCTGCCGTCCTGCTCCGCCGCCACGGTCTTGCCGTTCCACTGCACCGTCACCGCCGCGCCGGCGTCCTTGGGCGTCACGCTGAATCGGACGGTGCGCTTTTCCACCGGCGTCAGCGTGATATCCTTCCGGGCCGCGCCGCTGACCTCGATGTTGCCGCTCTCATCGGCATAGCCGAAGGCGAACGCCGTGTAGCTGTATGTACCCTCCGGCAGGCGGAACGTCCACACGTTTCCGTTCTGCTTGCCCTTTGCGCCGTCGATGCGTACCTCCGCGTCCTCCGGCATCACGGTAAATGTCACCTCATACGTGGTGATCTGCCACGTCAGGATGGGATAGCCCCCGTTGACGCTCTTGGCGTCCTGCATGAACGCCTCGCCCAGCGCCGCAGCGCTGTCCAGCGTTTTCAGCTGCTGCTCCGTCACCTTCACAGCCTTGCTGTCACTGACGCTCAGCGTGTCGGGGTAGTAGCAGTTGGCCACCACCGTCGAACTGTAGCTCACCTTGCCGAACACCGCGCCCGCACCGCTGCCGGTAACGCTGCCCGCGGCATAGCAGTTCTTCACCGATGCGTAGGAGCTGTCCACATACGCGCTGATGCCGCCGGAGTACCAGCCTCCGCCGGTGATGGTGCCGGTGCTGTAACAGTTCTCCACTGCCACCTGGCCGCTGATATTGGCCGCGATGCCCGCCGCGCGGTGGCCTTCGGAGGTCACATCCCCCACATTGCCGCAGTTCTTGATGAACTTTTCGTCGCTGCTGTACCCGCCGGCCACATAGCCCACGATGCCGCCCACATACTGGCCGCCCTTGACGGACGCCCTGTTCAGGCAGTTCTCCACGCCGCCCGTGGTGCCGTATAGCTGGCCCACGATGGCCGCGATGCCGTATCTGCTGGAATTGCTGGTGACCTCCACGCGGCCCTCCACCGTCACATTCCGGACGGTGCCGCCGTTGACGGTGCCGAACAGGCCGTAGTCCATGGGCGTACTGCCGGTGACGTACAGGTTCCGGATGGTGTACCCCTGCCCGTCAAAGGTACCCTTGTACGCTTTGCCGGTGCCATTTCCGATGGGCGTCCACGCCTCATCGCCCAGGTCGATGTCGTTGCACAGCACCGCGCTGAAGCCGGTGCCGTCGGACACACCGGCGTTCACCTGCTGGGCCAGCCACGCCAGCTCGCTGCCGCTGGTGATCTGGTACACGCCGTCCACTGCGGCGGGCTCGCTGATGTCGTCCGCGCCCTCCCAGGCGGACTTGGCCGTCATGGGGATGGTCACGGTCTGCGTCCCGCTCTCGCTGACGCCCGTCAGGTCCACGGTACCGCTCTGCTTGCCGTAGTTGGCGCTGCGGAAGCTCCAGTCGTAGGCGTAGCCTGCGGGCAGGCGGAACGCCATGCCGTCGGAGCCTTCCTCCGCCGCCATGTCCCGCTCACCGGTGCGCACCGTCAGCTTCCCGCCGTCCACATCGGTCTTGCCGTCCGCATAGGCGAACGTCACTGTGACCACCGGCTTCTCCGCCAGCACCACCGGCTCCTGTGCGTCGCCGCTGACGGTGACGCTGCCCTGCACCGCCGCGTAGCCGAAGGCGGAGACGCTGTAATAGTAGGTGCCCGCCGCCAGGGTATACGCCGTGCCGCTGTCCGCCGCGATCAGCGCCGTCCGCGCCTCATCGCCGTACAGCGAGAACTGTGCGTCCGCCGGCGTCAGCTGGAACGCCACACGGTACACCCGCGTCCACACGGCGTACAGGTCGGTATTCTCCGTAATGGTGATACTGTCCTTGTCGGCGTAGGCCACCGCGCCGTCCGGCGTCGTGGCCCAGCCCTCAAAGCGGTAGCCGTCCCGCTGGAACGTATTGGCCTGCAGCGTGCCGCTGCCGAACACGCCCTGCTGCACCGTGGTCTCCGTGCCGTCGTTGGCATGGAAGATCACCTGCGCCGGCAGCGAGGCCTTGAAATTGCTGAGCCACATGCAGTTGCTGCCTCTGCTGGCATAGCCGCGGTAATAGGAGATGGTGATGACGTCATCGGCGTTGGCCTGCACGGTGGCCGTGCCGCTGTCCTTCCCTTTGACGATCTCTGCCCCGCCGCCGCCGTAGCTGCTGTTCGTATACAGCGTCTTGCTGCCGTTCTTCACCTCCATACCGTTCTGGGTAGCGCCATCAAGCTGGTAATCGAAGGACAGTTCCGCCGCCTGCAGCATCGTCACCGTCAGGGTGGACCGCGTATACGTGTCGTCCCTCGCAGTGTTGCCAGACTTCAGCTTGTCGCCGTCCTTGACAAAGCCCAGCTTGGCCGCGTTGGCCACGGTGGCGATGCCCTCCCACTCGCCGAAAAAGCCCTCCAGCTCCGCGTCGGCGGCGCTGGCCAGCGTGGACACACCGTACCGTCCGGTGTCCTCGCTGCTGCGGTAGACGTCCTCCGCCCACACGCCGGTGGGCAGCATGCTGGTGAGCATCAGCACCACCAGCAGCCACGATACCACTCGTTTCTTCATGTCTCTGTCTCCTTTTATCTGTAAATTTTCTGTCTTATAAGAGAAGGAGGCGGAAGGGGTCGGCAAACCCCTCCCGCCCTTATGGAAAGCGGACGGCTTGCGCCGTCCCGACTTGACTGCGGGCGGATGACGCCCCTCCCGCGAAAAAACCGGCCTCCCTGACGGGACAGCCGGCGCATTTGCCGCAAAAAAAGGCCGGTCCGTCCCTGTCGGGATGGTCCGCGCCCACTTCTGCTCTCTGCCACAACGAAGAAGCGCCGCTGTGTACCTGTTCTCCGCCGTGCAATTCTCCTGCCCTAACGCCCCGAGGCTGCCGCCTCCCGTACATGACCTACCTTCTCAGGACATCCGTCCCAATGGCTGCTGTTCACCACACGGCGTCTCCGCCGCTTTGGTCACTTCCTTGCGTTTACAGTGCCGTCCGCAGAGGGTCTTGCCCCTATTTCTTCAAAACTGCCGCCTGACCGTTTCCGGCCGTTACGGCGCGCAGCCACACGTCGTCACAGAACACGTTATCCACTTGTCGGTCCGGCGTCTCCCGAACCATTTATACTATATACGGTTTTCCGCCTCTTGTCAACGGCGGCGCTCGCCAAAAGCTGCCAAAACCCGCGAAAAAACAGGACAGGGACGCACCTGCCGTGCGTCCCTGCCCTGTTTTCAGGAAGGAAACTTTTCGCTGTTATCTTATAATGTGGGCGCTCACTCCGCCAGGTACTTCAGCGCGATGGCGCTCATGGCCGCCGTGCCGGACTTGAGTACGTCCTCGTTGAACACGATCTTGCCATTGTGCAGGGAAACCATCTCCTTGCCGCAGCCCGCGTCGGTCATCATGAACGCCGACGGCGTATTGGTGAGCTTGCCGAAGAAGCTGAAGTCCTCGCTGCCGGAGAAGGGGCGGTCGAGGTGGGTCACCTTGTCCGCGCCCAGCTCCTCCGTGACCGCCTGCTCCACCAGATCGATCATGGCGCCGTCGTTGTACTGGAGGGCGTAGCCCTCCTCCAGCCGCACCTCGATGTCGCAGCCGAAGGCGAACCCGATGCCCTTGCAGATCCGGTCGATCTCCTCGATGGCGGTATCCCGTGCCGTGTCGCTGAAGCTGCGCAGCACCGCCACCATCCGCGCCTCGCCGGCGGTGATGTTCACCGCGTCGCCGCCGGACATGGTGCCCACCGTCAGCACGGCGGAGTCCATGGGGTCGATGCGGCGGGACACCACCGTTTGCAGCGCGGTGATGAGATATCCCGCGCAGGCAATGGCGTCGTGGGCGGTGTGGGGTGCGGAGCCGTGGCCGCTCTTGCCGTGTACGGCGATGTGGAACAGATCCACCGCACTGGTGAAGTACCCCTTATAGAGCTGCATCCGGCCCACCGTGTCATTCTCGGAGGGGCAGACGTGCTGGCCGAAGATGGCGTCCACGTGGGGGTTCTCCATGACGCCCGCCGCCACCAGCGCCCGTGCGCCGCCGGGCATGGTATCCTCGCTGGGCTCAAAGATGAACTTCACCGTACCCGCAAAGGAGTCCCGCATATGGCACAGGGTCTTGGCCGTGCCCAGCAGCATGGTGGTGTGCAGGTCGTGACCGCAGGCGTGCATGACGCCCTCCGTCTGGCTGGCAAAGGGCACGCCGGACTCCTCGTGGACCGGCAACGCGTCGATGTCGGCGCGGAGCGCCACGCACTTGCCGGGTCCCTTGCCGCCGTGGAGCAGACCCACCACTGCGGTGGGCAGGGGCTGCTGGATCTCGTCCATGCCCATCTTCTCCAGTTCCCGCCGGATCAGGGCGCTGGTGCGCACCTCCTGCATCCCCACCTCCGGATGGGCGTGGATGTCCCGTCGGATGGCCACCAGCTCGTCGAAAATACGATCTACATACGTCTTGATCTCAGACATCTTCACTACCTCACTTCTGAATATCCGCTTAGCTTACAGCCAGCCGCTCATCACGCCGGCCACCAGCACGGAGGTGATGGATACGGTGACCATACCGGCCACCAGCATCTTGGGCATGATCTGGGCGTTGATGGCCGCCCGTTCCTCGGCGTTGGCGCCGGTGGACTCGGACACCTCGTTGGAGATGATGACGGTTCCCGGGAAGCCGAACAGGCAGGAGCTGCCGATGGCCATGGACATCTGCCAGCTGTAACCGAAGATCTTGCCCACCAGAATAGACACGACGGAGAAGGCGATGGTGCCGATGACTACGCACACCAGCAGAGGCACCACCATGCCGCCCACCATCTCAGGGGTGGCGGAGGCCAGATTCGTGAAGATGGACAGGGTGATGATGGGCATCACGATGCCGGTGGCGTGGGCCTTGCCCAGCGCGTCCTCATCCAGGAAGCCCAGCTCCTTGCACAGCACGCCGAAGATCAGGCACCACACCAGCTTGTTGATGGCGTCGTGGAACAGGCCGGACACCCACACGGACAGCAGCGCCACCAGAATGACCTTGGCGATGATGGCGTTGGGGGTGTTGTACTTGTCGGGCAGCGCGGGGATCAGCTTCTTGCGGCCCGCAGCGGCAGCCTGCACGGCACCGGCGGCGGTGTCTACCTGCAGTTCACCGGCGTCGATCTGCGCCTTGATGCGCTTGGCCTCGCTCTTGAGGCACAGGGAGGCCACGGGGTAGCCCACGAAGCCCTGGGCGCACATGACCAGCGTGGCGAATACCGCCAGATCGGGGAGGTTTGCCTTGTTGGCCATATCCTGCATGGTCAGCGTGGCCACCACGCCGCCGGACAGAATGGGAGCGCCCACCAGCGCGAAGCCGCGGTCAACGATCAGCTGGCCCAGGAAGAATACCGCGGCGGAGATGGCGATGCAGGCCACGGCGGCAATGATGACGGTGCGCCACTGTGCGCCGAAGTCACGGAGCTTGATGGTGGTGCCCAGATGCACCAGCAGCATGGTCACCAGCAGGCCGGCCATGCTCAGCAGCGTGGAGTCGGCAAACATGGTGGTGGGGAAGATGCCTGTCCAGAAGCCGGCCAGGAACAATACGGACGCCACCAGCAGCATGGATACAATGGCTTTTGTTTTGGCGGAGATCATGTCTCCGATAGCGAACACCACGAAGATGACCGCCGCAGCTAAGATCGCATTCATTTTGATTTTCTCCTTTTCCGTTTGTGATTTCCGTTTATCTCTAAACTCTGCCAATAAAGAAAGCGGCCCCGCCTGAACGACGAAGCCGCTTATCGACCCTTGTGAGGAGATCGAACCACGTATGTCATTTCAGCCGGTATCCATTCTGGTCGCCGTAATAATAGGCGCACCAAAAGTAGCCCCGATAGCAGGAGCTGTTACCGGCATAGTTACAGGAGGCGGCCTGGATCTTGCCCATGCCGCTGCGGACCATATCCTGCTGCATCATGTGACGGGTCATGGCTGTCTCCTTTCCGCCGGCACCGGACCGGCATCACTCATTGTGCTGATTTTAGAACTTTAAAACGCAAAAGTCAATTGGGCACAGTCACAACATTCGCCCCCTATTTTTCGCCGTTTTTGTCGATACCGCACATAGACGCGCCGTGAATGGTCACGTATAATAATACGAAAGCGCGGACACCGTCAGGGCGAGGCTCTGTGTGTCCGCGGGAAGTGCCGAAGGAGAATCGTATGACCGTTCGCATCCAGACCAACTGTACCTGTTGTCTGCCCGCCTGCTGTGCGGGCCTGGTCTGCTGCGCCCATTTCCGTCATACGATCTCTGCCGAGTAACGCGGCTCCTGCCGCGGCCACACCGTATTCTTTGAGAACGGTGGGAGATGTGTGACATCTCCCACCGTCCTTTTTTATTTTGGAGGGTTCAACATGAGCAATACCGCAGAAATTGCACGCGCCATGGCAACGACCATGGAAAATGCGGCCATACCTATGTACGGGAAAAAGCTGCGTCTGCCGGACCGCAGCGCCATCATCGCCCTGCTCAAGGAGCTGCGGCGGCTGTTCTTCCCCGCCTATTTCGGCGACCCGCAGCTGATGGCCCTTCCTGCAGAGAACTATGCCGCGCTGCTGCTGGAACGCATCGAAACGGGGATGACGGCCCAGATCGCCCTGGCTCTGCCGGACGGCGAGGCGGCTCAGGCCGCCCAGATCACCGAGTCCATCATGGCGGAGCTGCCCCGCATCCAGCAGATGCTGCTGACGGACATCGAGGCCACGTTCGACGGCGACCCCGCCGCCGCCAACAAGGAGGAGATCATCTTTGCCTACCCCGGCCTGTTCGCCATCTTCGTCTATCGCATCGCCCACGAGCTGTACCTGCGCCACGTGCCCATGATCCCGCGGATCATGTCGGAGTACGCCCACAGCCGCACCGGCATCGACATCCACCCTGGCGCTCAGATCGGTCCCTGGTTCTTCATTGACCACGGCACCGGCATCGTCATCGGCGAGACCTCCGTCATCGGCAGCCACGTCAAGCTGTACCAGGGCGTGACGCTGGGCGCGCTGTCGCCTCGGGCGGGCCACGCCAGCCTGCCGGGCAAGCGGCACCCCACCGTCTGCGACGACGTGACCATCTACTCCGGCGCGTCTATTCTGGGCGGTCAGACCGTCATCGGCGAGCACACCGTGGTGGGGGGCAACGCCTTCCTTACCAGCTCTGTGGCCGACAACACCCACGTGGTCATCCATGCGCCGGAGATGGTTTTCAAGAACGCCTGAATGTATAACTATTCATTTTCCGCGCTTTTTCGTGCATAAATAATTTCCATCAGGAAGTATTTTACTTCCTGATGCGCCTCATCCGGAATTCATGAGGAAATCACCGGCGGACGCGGCCCTTTTGCGGGCGGTGCCCGCCGGTTTTCTGTCCATTTCGGCAAATCTGCTGCCGAATTTTTGTGTACTTCGCGGAGCGCCGGCGGACACACGTTTCTTGCCTTCGCCGCCGCATCTGTATTATAATGTGTACAGGAACATGTGAGGAGGCGCTTGTATGGAACGCATCAGTAAGGAAAACTACTATCTGGACATCGCCGAAACGGTACTGGAGCGGGCCACCTGTCTCCGGCGGGTGTACGGCGCCATCATCGTCAAGAACGACGAGATCATCTCCACGGGCTACAACGGCGCGCCGCGGGGCCGCCGGAACTGCGTGGACATGGGCTTCTGCACCCGCGAGGCCATGCAGGTACCCAGGGGGCAGCGGTACGAGCTGTGCCGCAGCGTCCACGCCGAGGCCAACGCCATTATCTCCGCCAGCCGGCGGGACATGGTGGGCAGCACCCTGTACCTGGTGGGCCGCGATGCCCGGACCGGCGCGCTGCTGGGAGACGCCACCAGCTGCGCCATGTGCCGCCGCCAGGTCATCAACGCCGGCATCAGCCGCGTCATCATCCGCCGGACGGAGGCGGAGTTTCAGGTGGTGGACGTGACGGACTGGGTCCGGCAGGAGGATGATGTGCCCGCTCTGTAAGGCGCGAAAAACCGTACATCCGGCCTGCGGCGCAAGTACCGCCTGGCCTGATCGCGCCAGTGCGCGGCGCGAAAGCGTCTGCGCTCCGGCGGCAAAATACAACTGAAAAAAGGAGAATGTGTGATGTTGAACGACTCTAAGATCGCCGCCTACACGGCGATCCTGCGGGAGGAGCTCCTGCTGGCTACCGGGTGTACAGAGCCCATCGCCGTCGCGTACTGTGCCGCAAAACTGCGCGAGGTGTTGGGCGGAAAACCGGAAAAAGTGCTGGCCGAGGTCAGCGGAAACATCCTGAAAAACGTGAAATCCGTGGTGGTTCCCAATACGGCGGGCCGCCGCGGCATCGACGCCGCCATCGCCGTGGGCATAGTGGCAGGCGACGCCGACGCGGAGCTTCAGGTCATCGCCAACGTGACGGAGGAGGACACGGCGGCCATCCAGGACTATCTGGACCGGACGCCCATGAAGATCACCTGTCCTGAAACGCCCTGCCTGCTGGACATCAAGCTGACAGGCTGGCTGGGCGGGCACAGCGCCTGCGTCCGCGTGGCCAACAATCACACCAATATCATTTACATGGCACGGGACGGGCAGGTCCTGAAGGAGCTGCCGGTGACCGGCAACGCCGAGGATCATCTTCAGGACAAGTCCGTGCTGAACGTCAAGGACATTATCACATTCGCTGAAACCATACCCATAGACGTGATACGGCCCACGGTGGGGCGGCAGATCGAGAAGAACACCGCCATCGCCGCCGAGGGCCTTCGAAACAGCTGGGGCGCTAACATCGGCTCCACCCTGCTGCAGGGCGGGACGGACTGGGCCACCCAGGCACGGGCCTGGGCCGCCGCAGGCTCCGACGCCCGCATGAACGGCTGCGAGATGCCGGTGGTCATCGTGTCCGGCTCCGGCAACCAGGGCATCACCGCCTCCGTACCCGTGTGGAAATACGGGCAGCTGATGGGGGCCGACGAGGAAAAGATCCTGCGGGCCGTGTGCCTCAGCGACCTCATCACCATCCACCAGAAAACCGGCATCGGACGGCTCAGCGCCTACTGCGGCGCGGTGTCTGCCGGTGTGGGCGCGGGCTGCGGCATCGCATGGCTGCGGGGCGCGGACTACGAGGGCATCTGCCACACGCTGGAAAACGCCGTGGCCATGATCTCCGGCTGCATCTGCGACGGGGCCAAGGCCAGCTGCGCCAGCAAGATCGCCATGGGCGTGGACTGCGGCATTCTGGGCTACGACATGTACCGCAACGGCGACAACTTCCGCTCCGGCGACGGCATCGTGGGCGACGATGTGGAGGACACCGTCCGCCACGTAGGTGTGCTGGCCGCGGAGGGTATGCGGGAGACGGACCGCGTGATCCTGAAGATCATGACGGAGTGAGGCCCGCCGCGCGGCGGCAGAAAGCGTGAAAAGGAGGACCACCCTGCGGGTGGTCCTCCTTTTTACCGGGGTGCGGGGGACGCGCCTGCGCAGCGCGGAATATTCCTTTTCCCCCGACGCGAGAAGAAAATTCCGTATCACCGGCGCAGAACGCTTTCCCAAGCCTTTTGCCTCCGGCGGCCCCATTTCTTTCAGCAGCGAAAGAAATGGGGGAAAGAACGCCGCCAAAAACCCGTGGTTTTTGGATTTCCTTTTGGTCGATTTCGATGCGGCAGAAAAAGGTTCCGCAGGGAATCGGCCATGGGCCTGCCCCCGCTGCCGCTGACGTGGCGGGCAGGGAACATTGGCAGTTCTACCGATATAGGCGATTATCAAATCGCGCACTTGCCTCCGGCGGCGGCATGTGCAGGTGCGGCCCGTTGGGCCGCGAAATTTGGCAGGCCAGCGCACCGCCGCGCGGTGCGTGGGAGCGGCAGCGATAAGAGGACAGCAAGCGATTCGTTGTACAGCGATGTGCGGCAAGTTGGGTTTCGCGGGGTACGCGGCGGCGCTTTATGGCGCAGTCAGCCGCGCAGGAAGTCTTGAAACCCGCGGTTTCAAGCAGACCTTTTGGTCACTTTTGGGGCTGCGGTCAAAAGTGGCCCGCGCTCGGGAGCGCGGAATATTCCCGCCGGAGGGAGCGATCCGAGCGCCGCCGGTGGCGGATACAGCGAGGTGAGCGAGTGGCCGCGGTCAAAATTTCAAGCGCCCGCCGTCAGGCAGCGCAGAAATTTCGGGCACCGCAGCAGTGTTCCTTTTCGAACATAAATCGGGCCGCCGGCCCCTACGGGGGGCGTCTATCTGGGTGCGCCAGTATTCGGGAAACCGCCGATATGGACGCAACAGTCCCGCTGCACGATAACAGACCGGCGCGTCTCCGCGCGGTACGCGGGAGCGGCAGCGATAAGAGGAGTACACGCGATTCGTTGTACGACGATCGGCATATATTTTGGTCTTCGCGGGGTACACGGCGGCGTTTTATGACGCGGCCAGCCGCGCAGGAAGTCTTGAAACCTGCGGTTTCAAGCAGCATTTTTGGTCACTTTTGGGGCTGCGGCCAAAAGTGACCCGCGCTCGGGGCGCGGAATACCCTTCGCCGGAAGCGTGGGGGAAAAGAAAAGCAACGGGCCGTCGGGGACGCCGGCACCTACGGGGTGCGTCTATCTGGGTGCGCCGGAAAATGCGGACGGGGTGCGGGACGAAAAAAGCGAGATCAGCCGTCGATAGAACGAGGTGCGCGATAGGCGTCGGGGGTGGTGAGAGCAGGAGATGCCATAGCGCGGGAACAAAATAGGAATATTCTGCTTTTCCACTTCTTTCATTCTCGGAAACGTTTTCGGCGCAAAGCACTATGTTTGCTGAAAAATGGCGATTTTTAACGGGTCTGTATGCGGCGTTAACGAAATCTGTACTTTTTAGAACGTTTATTAGCGCCAATTTTATGAAGATAGTGTTACCATATGAACATCAAGTTTCGACAATCCGGATGTCGAAAGGAAATCTCGTAAAGGAGTGTGTTTTTGTGACAACATTTATCATTGGTCTTGTCATCCTGCTGGGCGGCGCGGCCCTGTACGGCCGCTTCTGCGAAAAGGTTTTCGGACCGGATGACAGAAAGACTCCGGCGTACACCAAACAGGACGGCGTGGACTACGTGCCCATGCGCGGCTGGAAGAACAGCCTTATCAACCTGCTGAACATCGCTGGCACCGGCCCCATCCTCGGACCGATCCAGGGCATCCTGTTTGGGCCCATCGCGTTTTTGACCATCCCCATCGGCAACGTCATCGGCGGCGCCATGCACGACTATTTCTCCGGCATGATCTGCCTGCGCGACGGCGGCACCCAGATGCCCGAGATGATCCGCCGCTACTCCACCAAGGGTATCTATAAGTTCTACAACGTGTTCGTGTGCGTACTGCTGCTGCTGGTGGGCGCCGTGTTCATCTACACCCCCGGCGACATCGCCGCCACGCAGGTGTTCGGCTTTGACGGCAAGGCCACCTCTGTTTCCACGTGGGTCATCTACGGTGTCATCTTCCTGTACTATCTGATCGCCACCGTGTTCCCCATCGACGCCATCATCGGCAAGATCTACCCCATCTTCGGCGGTATCCTGCTGTTCTCCGCCATCGGTATCTTCATCGGCATCTTCGTCACCGGTATGCCCCTGATGAACATCTGGGACAGCTGGGCTGCTCCCGTGCTGAGCCTGACCGGCGCTGACGGCACCGTGGGTACCTTCACCTACGCGGACTACTTCGCCAACGGTCACTTCCTGCCCATCTTCTTCGTGACCGTGGCCTGCGGCATTCTGTCCGGCTTCCACTCCACCCAGACCGCTATCATCTCCCGTACCATGAAGAGCGAGCGTCAGGGCCGCAACACCTTCTACAACATGATGGTGCTGGAGGGCTTCATCGCCATGGTCTGGGCTGCCGGCGCTATGGGCGTGTACAATCTGGCTCTGCAGGAGCCCAAGGCTGCGCTGGCTACCGGCACCGTGGGCGTCGTCTGCAAGTACCTGCTGGGCCATGTCGGCGGCATCATCGCCCTGATCGGCGTGATCGTGCTGCCCATCACCTCCGGTGATACGGCACTGCGCGCTCTGCGTCTGAGCCTGTCCGAGACGCTGCACATCGACCAGTCCACCAACGGCAAGCGCATCAAGCTGGCTTTGCCCATCTTCGCACTGGTCATCGCCATCCTCGTGTTCGCCAAGGTCAACAACGACGGCTTCATGATCCTGTGGCGTTACTTCGCATGGGCCAACCAGACTCTGTCCCTGTTCGCCTTCCTGTGCATCACCGCGTGGATGTTTGAGAACGGCAAGGGTAAGTGGGCTTGGATCCCCATGATCCCCGGCTGCTTCTACGCCTTCATCTGCGTGACCTACATCGCCAACGCCCACATCGGCTTCAACATCCCCTGGACGCCGGCCTACATCATCGGTGTGGTGTGCGCCGCCGCCTATGTGGTGGGTTGCTGCGTGTACGGCAAGAAGCGCGCTGCCAAGCTGGCGCTGAAGTAACACATTTCCCCAGGCATTTCCGGATAAAGAGCAGCCCCGTCCATCGGACGGGGCTGCTTTTACGTCTGTGGAAAAGCTATGAAAACAGGCGGGTGAGGCGGGTCATGGGGATCTGGTCGGTGTCGTAGCCGTAGGTCCTGCCGCCGGGAAAGGTGCAGCGGAAAAATGGCCCTTCCGTCCAGTCGTTGGAGGGGTTTTCCAGCGGCACCTGCCAGATGTCCAGCACCGTGCCGTCGCCGTAGGTGATGGTGATGAGGGGCGGGTCGGTGGGAGCCGTCCCGGTACGGCCTGCGCCGGAGGCGGTGATGAGACGCAGCAGGTCGCTGAGATCATCGGCGCCGGCAGGGACGGCTGCGCCGTCCACGGTGACGGTGAAGTCACCGGCGCTGCGGGCGTGGCGGGTGGCGTCGGTGAGGGTGGAGACGCAGGAGCGGAATTGCAGCTGGTAGCGGCAGGCCCAGACGGCCAGCGCGATGACGGCGGCGATGATGGCCGCCGCGATGAGAAGCGGCTTGCGCAGCGTCTTTTCCTTTTTGCGGCCTACGCCGCCGCGGTCCACAGCGTCGTACAGTCCCATGGGAACACCTCCTGTTATCATTGTTACGTCTACCATCAGTTGACAAGGGCAGACACGGTTTTGACGGGCAGAAATGCGCCCATACTGCGTCAAGCCCCTTGGCAATACGGCAAGTATTCCCTGCGGGTCTTTTCTTGTCTGGACACATTTCTGCTCCGGCAAAACTGCTCCGCACCTGTCAGCGATGGATTTTCCAGGGATTTTTGGTTTTTGAGACGCAGGCGGGCGCGTGCCCGCCAAGGCGAAAAGGGCAAAAATCGCCGAAAAGGCGCGGTGACAGGCGTGTCTGCCCTTGTTAACTGATGGTATTATAGCAGGAGCTGCGGGGCGGCGTCCAGCAACTTCAGGTTGTCAGAGGGATATTTTTCTGCGCAACCTGAAGTTTACAAGGGCGAAAATGCGTGGTAAATGGAGGAAAAGGGGCGGTCGGGACGTAAAAAAAGACCTGCCTTACGGCAGGTCTTTTTGGTGCTGCAATGGCTTCGGGCCGGAATTACTCGGTCACGAAGGGCAGCAGCGCGATCTGACGGGCGCGCTTGATGGCCTCGGTCAGCTGACGCTGGTGCATGGCGCAGGTGCCGGTGGTGCGGCGGGGCAGGATCTTGGAGCGCTCGGAAATGAAGCGGCGCAGCTTGGCAGCGTCCTTGTAATCGATGCACTCGCACTTGTCCACGCAGAACTGGCAAACCTTCTTGCGACGCTTGCCGGCGCCGCGGGCGGGTCTATTTTCGCGTTCCATAGCCATGGAAGTATCCTCCTTTATAAAGTTTCATGTGCGCTGAGGGCACATCAGAACGGCAGGTCGCCGTCCTCCTCGTCGATCTCGGCAAAGCCGGAGGGACCGCCGCCCACAGGGGCGCTGTATCCGCCGGCGGGAGCGGTATAGGCCGGAGCCGCGTAGCTGCCGCCCATGTCGCCCGCGCTGTCGCGCTTGGAGTCGCCGAAATAAACGTTGTCCGCGATGACTTCCCAGGAAATGCGGTTCTGACCGTTGCGGTCCTGCCACTTGCGGGACTGCAGGCTGCCGGACACCACGATCATGCGACCCTTGGTGAAGTATTTGGACACGAACTCGCCGGTCTGACGCCACGCGACCACGTCGATGAAATCCGTCTCCTTCTCGCCGGACTGGGACTTGAAATCACGATCCACAGCCACAGAGAAAGAGCAGACCGCCGTGCCGCTCTGTGTGCGGCGCAGCTCAGGGTCACGGGTCAGCCGACCCATAATGATGATCTGATTCAGCATTGCTGTTCTCCCTTACTCGCCCTTGCAGACGATCATGGAACGCATAATACCCTCGGTAATGCCAAGGATACGATCCAGCTCCTTGGGGAACTCGGGGCCGCTGGTGAAGCTCATCAGCACGTAGTAGCCCTCGGTCTTGTAGTTGATCGCGTAGGCCAGACGACGCTTGCCCCACTCATCCACGACGACGTTGGACGCATGCTGCTCTGCCAGAGTCTGGAACTTTGCCACGGTGGCGGCAACTGCCTCCTCACCCTGTGCAGGGTCGATGATGTAGACGACCTCGTAGTTGGCGGAAATCTTTGCCATACTTTTGCACCTCCTTTTGGACAAATGGCCCTCATTCTCAGATGAGAGCAAGGATATGCCCGCAAATATGCGAGCCTATTTATTATACCGGTTTTTTCAAGTCAGTCAAGTACTTTTCCCGATATTTTTTCGGTTTTTTCCCGCATTCAGCGGTTTTGCAGGTAATTCTGCAGGGCCTTGCTCTTTTCCAGACGCCACAGCAGCAGCATGCCCAGGCCGTAGCAGGCCACGATCTCGCCGGCACCCACGGTCAGGGCGTTGAAGGCGTAGGTGGGCCAGAAGGCCGCGGTGGTACCGGCCTGCTCATAGGCCAGCACCAGACCCACCAGCACCATATTGGCCAGCACCGGCGGCAGCGGGGCCAGCCACTTCTTTTTACAGCGGGCGGTGAGCAGCGCGGCCAGCAGTGTGGCGGCGGAGCCCACCACGATGTCCAGCACGCCGTAGGGGCTGAGCAGGTTGGCGATGAGGCAGCCCACGCCCAGGCCCCAGGCCGTCTCCGGCAGCAGGAAGGGCAGGACGCACAGCGCCTCGGAAAAGCGGCACTGGATGGGGCCATAGGTGATGCCGAAGATGGAGCCGAAGATGCTCAGGACGGCATAGGCCGCGCCCACGATGGCGGCGCAGGTCAGTTGACGGGTGTGCAGTTTCACGAATCTGTTTCCTCCTTGGAATTCCCAAAAATATACCAATCGCCGGCGGCGGTGAAGCCCGCTGACTCCATGGTCTCGTCCAGCAGCGCCTGATCGCCGGATGCGCCGTCAGCGGCGGTGAGCGTCACCTGCACCGCATTGTCCTGACGATCCACCACGGTGAGGTCCCAGCCCTGCTCCCGCAGGGCTTCGGCGGCGCTGGTCAGCGCGTCCTCCATGGAAAGCGGATCGGACAGGGTCAAGTCCCCGCCGGCGTTATCCTGATCGCCGGCGTCCTCCCGCAGCTTCTGCTGGGTGTTGTCTCCGGCGGCCCCGTTATCGTCCGCAGAGGCGTCGGGCATGCTCTGCATGGAGAGTTCAAGGTTGGCGCTGCCCGCCACGGTATCGTTACCGGCGCTCCCCGCGCCGGTAACGCCGCCGCTGCGCGCCAGCGGGATCAGCGCCGCGGCCACCGCCAGGCAGGCCGCCGCCGATACCAGCCACTTGCGGTAGGGCGCAGGGGTCTTCTTCTGCTGCGGCGTCCGGGCCACGCGGGCCATGACGCGATCCGTGAAACCGGCGGAGGGCAGCGCCTCCAATGCCAGTGCTTCGCGCAGCTCCTGATCCAGTTCATCAAACATCGGGGTCATTGCTGTCCCTCCTTTCCTGTGGGTTTGACGGACGCGGCGGCGGAAAGGTTCCCGCCGGACAGCAGCTCCTTCAGGCGGGCCTTGGCCCGATTGATGCGGGATTTCACCGTGCCCTCGCTGATGCGCAGGGCGCGGGCGATCTCGCCGTAATCCAGCTCCTGCATATACCGCAGGAGCAGCACCTCCCGATGCTCGTCGGTAAGCTGGCACAGGGCGGCGCGGACGGCGTTCCGGGTCTCGCTGCGCTCCGCCGTCTCCTGAGGCGTGTCGCCGCCGTCCGGCAGATCCACGCCGTCCAAATCGTCTGTGCCCCGGTGGCGCTTCTCCCGCCGCAGGCAGTCGATGGCGGCGTTGGTGGTCAGGCGGTACAGCCATGTGGAGAACCGGCTGTCGCCGCGGAAGCGGGGCAGGCCCCTCCATGCGGCCAAGAACGCCTCCTGCGCCGCGTCCTCCGCCAGCGCCGCATCGCCGCCGCACATACGCAGCGCCAGACGGTACACCGGCGCCTGATAGGTTTCCACCAGCTGACGGAAGGCATCGCTGTCCCCCTGTCCGCCCCGGCGGATCAGGTCCTTTTCCTCTATCATCGCAAATCCCTCTTGACCCCCGCCGACACGCGGTAGACGTCCTCCAGCGTGTCCATGCGGACGATCTGCTCCTTATAATAATTGGCGTGACTCACGCCCTTGAGATACCAGCAAAGCTGCTTGCGGGCCTCCAGCACGGCGATGTGCTCGCCCTTATCCGCGGCGGCCAGTTCCACCTGACGCACCGCCGTGGCCCACCGCTCCGCCAGCGGCGGCAGGGGTGGGATGGGCTCCCCCTCCAGCGCGGCCCGGGCCTGTTGGAACAGCCACGGGTTTCCGAAGCAGCCGCGGCCGATCATGGCCATGTCGGCACCGGTGAACTCCAGGATGCGGACGGCGTCCTCCGGCGCAAACACGTCGCCGTTGGCGATGACCGGCACGGAGACGGCCTGCTTCACCTCGCGGATGGTGGTCCAATCCGCCTGACCGGCGTACATCTGGGTGCGGGTGCGGCCATGGACGGCGATGGCGCTGACGCCCGCCTGCTCCAGCATTTTCGCCAGCTCCACGGCGTTGATGCTGCCCTTGTCCCAGCCACGGCGCATCTTTACCGTCACCGGCACGGGGCTGGCCTTCACCACGGCCTCGGCGATGCGCGCGGCCTTCTCGGGGTCCTTCATCAGGGCGGAGCCGTCGCCGTTGGCCACCACCTTGCCCACGGGGCAGCCCATGTTGATATCGATGACCGCCGCGCCGGACACCTCCGCCGCGATCTGAGCGGCCTCGGCCATGCAGCCAGCGTCGCTGCCGAAGATCTGGGCGGCGGCAGGGCGCTCATTGTCCGCCAGCTTCAGAAGGCCGCGGCTCTTTTTATCCTGATAGCACAGGGCTTTGGCGCTGACCAGTTCGGTGCAGCTCATGTCAGCACCCAGCTCGCGGCAGATCTGGCGGAAGGCCAGATCCGTGACGCCGGCCATGGGAGCCAGGTACAGTTTTCCGTTGACGGTAACGCTGCCGATCTTCATGGCGCACCTCCCTATGGCAGTTTGACAGGGTATTATAGCACAGAAAACCGCGGTTGACAATCCGATTTGAGCGGCAATACGGCCCGGTCAAAAAAATGCGAAAAAGGTGTTGACATCCGCAAGCCTTCTTGCTATAATAATCACGCTTGAGTTCCAAGACGAAAGCGCACATGGCCAAGTAGTTCAGTTGGTTAGAACGCCAGCCTGTCACGCTGGAGGTCGAGGGTTCGAGCCCCTTCTTGGTCGCCACATTTGCTGCTGTAGCTCAGTAGGTAGAGCGCATCCTTGGTAAGGATGAGGTCGGCGGTTCGAATCCGCCCAGCAGCTCCAAAGAGCATCGAAAACTTCGGTTTTCGGTGCTTTTTTGTTGCATAAATGTTGAAAGAAGTGTGGGGCAAAATGTGGGGCAACCGCCTAACCTACACCGTGACCCACACGCGGGAAACATAGCCAAAACCTGCAGAGCCACCCGGCGGGAGCGTCGCCCTCCGCCCAGTGGCTCTATTTCTTCGTTTTGATACCTTTTTATTGTTTCCAGCAGCGCAAAATATGCGCCAATTTGCGTTGCCGCTTGGTATCTGCCGGGTTAATAGAACTTCATTGTAAATCATCCCGAAATGTGTTATCTTCTTCACGGAAATATACACGCGAAATTTTGCATTTTTCACGCGAAAGGGATTTTTTTATGCGCAAGATTCAATGCTGGTGCCGTACTAATGCTATGCTGGCCATTTCACTGCTGGCTGCGGCTGCAACGGCGTTCTTTGTTCCTCCCGACAGGGACTACTTAGGCTATTACGACCTCAAAACGCTTTCCTGTCTGTTTAGTGTTTTGGCGGTGGTAGGTGCTCTGCGAGACCTGCAGATCTTTTCTGCTCTTTCGCAGCGGATGGTGCGCACCTTTTCCACGGTTCGGGGCGTATGTACAGCACTGGTGGTCATCACCATGTTCGGGTCTATGCTTCTGACCAATGATACCGCCTTGCTGACATTTCTGCCGCTTGGCTGGTTTGTTCTTTCCTCTACCGGTCAGGAAAAGCACGCCGCACTCCTGTTCATTCTGCAAAACTGCGCCGCCAATCTCTGCGGAATGATCACGCCCTTCGGAAATCCGCAGAATCTTTATCTTTTCAGCTATTACGATCTTTCCGCAAGGATGTTCTTTTCGGCAATGCTGCCGCCCTTCATTCTGTCTACCGTTCTCATTCTCTTGTGTTGCCTGGCATTTCCCAAAGACCGTCTTTCCGTGCCGGAAGTGCAGGTCACAGTAGACTCCCGCCAGGCTGCCGTCTATGGCGGACTGTTCTGTTTAGCCGTTGCCGTGGTGCTGCGGCTGGTACCCTATGTTCTTGGCCTGACTGTCATTGTTCTGGCACTCTGGTTTCTGGATCGGCACGCATTGAAGACCGTAGACTGGGGACTGCTGGCTACCTTCGCCGCTTTCTTCACCTTTTCCGGCAATCTTGCCCGGATGGAATCGGTCCGGGCGCTGTTCGCCCGCCTTTTGTCCCACGGAACAATGCTGATCTCCGCGCTCACCTGCCAGATCATCACAATGTCCCTGCCGCCATTCTGCTCAGTCGCTTCACGCAGGATGCCCGCGCTCTTCTGGTTGGCGTCAATGTGGGCGGTGCAGGGACGCTGGTGGCTTCTCTTGCGAGCCTCATTACGTTTCGGGAATATACGCGCCGTGTTCCCAATGGCGGAAAGAGTTTTCTTCTCCTGTTTTCCGGGATCAGCTTTGCATTTCTGGCGATTCTTTTGACTGTCATGTCCATTCCGATGTAATAAGCCATTTCCAACAGAATGCGCTTTGGGAAAAGCTATGGGTGACGCCTGCCCCATTCCCGTTGTCAAGACGCTGCGCGCCCTGAAGGAGCTGAACGGCGCAGGTACGGTACAGACGCTGGTGGACAACAGGGCGGCTGTGGAGAATCTGACCCGGCTGGCTGAGAGCAAGGGCTGTGCCGTAGAAACGGAGCAGCTGGGCGAAAAGGAGTACCGCGTGACCATCACCGCAGGGGAGGACGCGGAGCTGCCGGACAGTGCCGATGGCATCTGCACTGTTCCCGCCGCGGCAGACAACACCGTGGTGGCCATATCTGCCGACCACATGGGCGAGGGCGACGAGGTGCTGGGCAAGATTTTGCTGAAGGGCTTCCTGTTCGCCCTGACCCAGCAGGAGACGCTACCCAGAACCATCCTGTTCTACAACGGCGGCGCGTTCGTTACCTGCGAGGGCTCCTCCTCACTGGAGGATCTGCGGAAGCTGGAATCGCTGGGCGTGGAGATCCTGACCTGCGGCACCTGCCTGAATCACTACGGCCTGACGGAGCAGCTGCGGGTAGGCGGCGTGACCAATATGTACGTCATCGTGGAAAAGCAGATGCAGGCCACGAAGGTCATCCGGCCTTGACGCGGCAGAAAAAGCCTGCGCTGGTCATCACCTTCCATGCCACATCGCAGGCGATGGCGGCGGAGGAGCTGTTCCGGCGTGCCGGTCTGCCGGGGCGGATGATCCCTGTTCCCTCTCAGATCGCGGCGGGCTGCGGTCTGGCGTGGAAGGCGCTGCCGCAGGAGCGGGACGCGCTCTGCACCGCATTGGACACAGCAGCCGTCGGTCATAACGGCTGCTTCCTATTGGAGATGTACTGATGGAAAAGCTCATCTATCTGGACAACGCGGCCACCACGCTCCGCAAGCCGCCCGGAGTGGCGGAAGCGGTGGCGCAGGCCATTCTGACGGCGGGCAACGCCGCCCGGGGCGCCCACGGCGCGTCCATGCAGGCGTCCCGCACGGTGTACGAGACGCGGCAAAAGCTGGCGCGGCTGCTGGGCTGCCCGCGCCCGGATCATGTGGTATTTACTTCCAACTCCACCACGGCGCTGAACATCTGCGATTGGGACTCCGCCGAGGTGTCGGACGTGCTTTATGCCGACTACGGTATTGCCACCCGCCCCGGCGCACACTGTGCGCCCCGTCTGCACGAAGCCCTCGGCACGGTGCGGCAGGGCGCGGTGCGGTTCAGCTTCTCCGTGTTCAACTCGGAGGACGAGGCGGACATGGCCATTCAGGCGGTAAAGGAACTGGCACAGAGCAAATAGGGAAAAGGCATCCCCGGCCGGGGATGCCTTTTCCCTACTCCTGCCGCCCCCGCTCCGTCACAACAGCGGGGACGCGGATGTCGTGTGTTTCCTGCGGAATATCCGGACACAAAAGCCTTTCCCGGCACAGCAGCAGCGCGTCGCCGGTATACCGGGCCAGAAATCGGTCGTAGTAACCGCCGCCGCGCCCAAGTCGGCGGCCATCCGCAGCCGCGCCTGCGCAGGGGATGATGGCCAGATCGACGCATTCCGGCGGTACTGCCGGTGCATTGTCCGGCGGCTCCGAAATGCCGTAAGCGCCGGGGCGAAGCACGGCCAAGTCAGGCACCTCACGACATTCCATGACGCCGGGAGAGGTACACAGCGGCACGCACAGCCGTTTACCGTCCGCCAATATCTGCTCCAGTAACGGCCGCGTGTCGATCTCATCGGCCCGTCCCACAAAGGCAAATACCGTGCGGGCGAGGCGGTATTCCTGCGTATTCAGTACATGGCGGAGAATAGCGCCGTCGGACAAGCGTTTTTCCTCCGGCATCATAGCCCGCTCCGCCGCTGCCAGCTCCCGCCGCAGCGCCTCCTTTTGCTGCTGTATCGTATCCATGAATGCCTCCTGCACAGCAGGCAGAGAAGCGCGGTGCATTCCTCTGCCTGCTTTGCTTTACGCTAATTTGGACGCCAAATTCTCCACAGCCTCGCCCAGCGCCTCCTCGAAGGAGGGGTGAGGACGCATGACAATCAGTAGCTGCTCCACCGTCAGGCGGTTCACCATGGCGGTACTCAGCTGGGAGATCATGTCGCTGGCGTGCTGGCACATGAGCTGTGCGCCGATAAGCTCGTGCGTGTCCGTGCGCGCCACCAGCTTCATGAAGCAGCGTCCCGGGTCTTCTATGATGGTGCGGGCGTTGCTGAACAGGGTACACTTGCCGGACACGGCGGGAATGCCCTGCTCCCTGGCCTCGGCCTCGGCGAGCCCCACTGCAGCGATTTCCGGGGCACTGTAAATGCAGCTGGGGATCACGTTCAGATCGATGCTGCCCCTACCGCCGCACATCCGCTCCACGCAGTCCACGCCCTGCGCCGCAGCCACATGGGCCAGCTGCACAGCGGCGGATGCGTCGCCGATGGCGTACACGCCGGGGATGCTGGTCTGATAGCTTTCGTCCACCAGCAGCCGTTTCCCGTTCAGCGCCGGGGTCAGCCCCGCGGCAAACAGGCCGTCGAAATACGCCCGGCGGCCAATGGCGCACAGCACCTTCTCACCGGTGACGGTCAGCTCCTTGCCCTTCTGCTCCAAATGGACGCAAAGTCCGCCCGCCGTCTGCTCCACAGACTGCACCATGGCGGAGGTCAGCACCTCCACGCCCTGCTTTTTCAGGATCTGCGCCAGATTCTGTCCCAGCTCACGATCCAGCTGGGGCAGCAGATTGGCCATGCCCTCCACCAGCGTTACCTGACAGCCAAGATGACTGTAAAACGTGGCGAATTCCACACCGATAACGCCGCCGCCGATGATGACGATGGACTGATACGGCGTGTCTGTGCCCTCCAGCAGCTCGTCGGAGGTCATAACGCCCGGCAGCTCCAGTCCGGGAATGGGCGGGCGGACGTTCACCGAGCCGGTGGCGGCCAGGATGCGTTCCGCGGTATACCGTGTCACGGCGCCGTCCGCGCCGGTGACATCCACCTGACCGGGAGCGGCGATCTGCGCCGTACCCTCGATGACGTCCACCTTTGTGCCCTTCAGCAGCGCGTGGATGCCGGAGCGCAGCTTCTCGCTGACGCTGCGCTTGAAATCGAACATCTCGCCGATGTCGTAGGAAAGGCTGCCGTGAACGCCCACACCCGCGCCGTTCACGGCGTCGTAGTAGACCTGAGAGGCGTGAAGCAGCGTCTTGGTAGGGATGCAGCCCCGGTTCAGGCAGGTGCCGCCCACCTCCCGGCACTCCACGATGGCGGTATGCAGTCCCAGCTTGGCGGCGCGCAGCGCGGCGGTGTACCCGCCGGGGCCCGCGCCGATGACGATCAGCTGATAGTCAGACATAGGAGTTCCTCCTGTGTTTTCAGATGTTTTGTGCGCAGATAAGGCGGCACAGGTCGTCTCTGATCTCCTCCGGCACCGCCGCGCCCTCTAAGGAGCGGCACAGAGCCCCGGCGGAGAACACACAGCCGTTGAGAGCGCCCTCCAGCACGGCGGACAGTCCCGCATCCATGGCGTCGGTATACACCGCCGCATCGCGGCAGGTGCCGCGCTCCACCCGCAGGTGCAGGCTCACCTCGCCCCAGGGGAACTTGTCCCCGCAGGCAAAGTCCAGCGGCGCACTGCGGCCGTAGACCCAATCCCGGCTGCTGAACTGCGCATACAGCGCGTCCAGCGCATGATGGTCGAAGTCCTGTTCTTGCAGGGGCGCAGCCGTCAGGCCGCAGACCTGCTCAAATGCCCGGTTCATGGCCTCCGCCACCTTTTCAATGGTCAGACCGGGGCACAGCTCCCGCAGGTTCACCACGCGGGAACGCACAGAATCCACGCCCTTGCTGGTGATCTTGGCGGTGGAGGGGCTGAGATACCGCCCCATCTTCGTCATGTCGGCATCCACCAGCAGTGTGCCGTTGTGGAATGCCCTGCCGTTGTGGGCGTAAAAGGAGTTGCCGGAGAACTTCCGCCCCTCGGCCAGCAGATCGTTGCGCCCGGACAGCTCCGCTCTGAGTCCCAGCAGGCGGCAGGCCGTGAGAATGACCTGCTGCTGCCGGTGAAGATCGTAGTTTTCCTCTGTGACGCTGAAGGTGAAGTTCAGGTTGCCCAAATCGTGGAACACCGCGCCGCCGCCGGAGAGCCGCCGCGCCAGCACACCGCCCTCCTGCTCCAGAAGGCCGGTGCGGCACTCCTTCCAGGCGTTCTGGTTGCGGCCAATGACCACCGTGTTCTGATTCTGCCACAGGTAGAGAACGCAGGCGTCCTCCGGCACAGTCTCCGTGAGATACCGCTCCAGCGCCAGATTGCGATAAGGGTCTGTGCCGCTGCCGGAGCAGGTGAAAAGTCTCCGTATCATGCGTTTCTCCAGCGCAGCACGGGCCTGCGCGCCGCCTGTACCTCGTCGGGCCGTCCGATGGGCATATTGTGGGGCGCGGTGTGCATGGACTCCGCATCCTCAAAGGCTTTGTGATACAGCTTGCGCAGCACCTCCGCCGCGTGATCCAGTGTCTCGGGGCCCTCCGTTTCCGTGGGTTCCAGCATCAGCGCCTCGTGGACGATCAGCGGGAAGTACATGGTGGGCGGATGGATGCCCTCGTCGATAAGGGATTTGGCCACATCCAGTGCGGATACGCCCGTTTCCTTCTTCAGGCCGCTGAGATCCAGCACGAACTCGTGCATACACAGCCGGTCATAGGCCGGGGTATACGTCCCCTTCAGCTTTGCCAGCAGATAGTTGGCGTTCAGCACGGCGTTCTCCGCCGCCTCGGGGATGCCCTCCCTGCCCAATGCCAGCAGGTAGGCCAGCGCCCGCACCACCACCAGGAAGTTGCCCTGGAAGCTGCGTACCTGGATATGTCCCGGCTCCTCCGCCAGCGCGCTGTGGGGCAGGTATTCCTTCAGAAATGCCTTGCAGCCCACCGCGCCCGCGCCGGGGCCGCCGCCGCCGTGAGGGGTGGCGAACGTCTTGTGCAGGTTCATGTGGATGCAGTCAAAGCCCATGTCGCCGGGACGCACCACGCCCATGACGGCGTTGAGGTTGGCGCCGTCATAATAGCACAGGCCGCCGGCCTCGTGGACAAGGCGCGTGATCTCCAGAATGTTCCTGTCGAAGATGCCAACGGTGTTGGGATTGGTGAGCATCAGCCCTGCGGTGTCCTCGCCCAGCGCGGCACGGAGGGCGTCCAGATCCACGCAGCCGTCCTCGCCGGAGGCGATGTTCACCACATCATAGCCGCACATGGCGGCGGTGGCAGGGTTGGTGCCGTGGGCGCTGTCGGGTACGATGATCTTCGTGCGCTTTTTGTCGCCCCGCGCATCGTGGTACTGCTTGATGAGCAGCACGCCGGTGAACTCACCGTGTGCGCCGGCGGCGGGCTGGAAGGTCATGGCGTTCATGCCCGTGATCTCACAGAGGTACTGCGCCGCGGTGTCCAGCACCTGTTGCATGCCCCGTCGATCCTCCGCCGGGGACAGGGGGTGTACGCCCGTGAAGCCGGGCAGCGCCGCCATCTCCTCATCGATACGGGGATTGTACTTCATGGTACAGGAGCCCAGAGGATAGAAGCCGCAGTTCACGCCGTGTACCTGCTTGCAAAGCTCCGTATAGTGGCGGGAGATGTCTGTTTCGCTCATCTCCGGCAGGGTGGGCTTCGTCTCCCGCCGCAGGGATGCGGGCAGGGAAACGCTCTCCACATCGCAGGCGGGCAGAATGGTGCAGCGGCGTCCGGAGACGCTTTTTTCAAAGATCAGCTTCATTTTGCCAGCACCTCCTTTACGATGGAAACGGCCTTGTCCAGTTGGGCGCGGGAGACCTTCTCCGTGGCGCACCACAGTACGCCGTCCTCACCGATGGGCAGACCGCCCAGAATATCGCCCTCCGCCAGCGCGGCCAGTACGTTTTCCCGCTCCGGCAGACGGGTGACGAACTCGTGGAAGAACGGCCCGTCATACACCAGCTCCACGCCGTCGACGGCGCACAGTGCCCCGGCCAGATAGTGGGCCTTGGCCATGGACTGCTCCGCCGCCTGCGCCATGCCGTCCGGTCCCATGGCGGCCATATACAGTCCCGCCGTCAGGGCGCACAGCGCCTCGTTGGAGCAGATGTTGCTGCTGGCCTTCTCCCGGCGGATGTGCTGCTCCCGGGCCTGCAGGCTCAGCACATAGGCGCGGCGTCCCTGAGCGTCTGCCGTCTCGCCTACGATACGGCCGGGCAGCTTGCGCATCAGCTTATCCGTAGTGGCCATGTAGCCCAGATACGGGCCGCCGCAGCCCATAGGCAGGCCCAGGGGCTGTCCCTCGCCTACGGCGATGTCCGCCCCACAGTCCCGAGGCGTTTTCATAACAGCCAGCGCGATGGGGTTGCAGCCCATGATGTACAGCGCGCCGGCTTCGTGGGTCAGCGCACCCAGCGCTTCCGCGTCCTCCAGCTGGCCGAAGAAGTTGGGCTGCTGCACATAAAAGCTGGCCACATCCGCTGTCAGCATCTCACGCAGGGCGTCCATATCGGTCTTGCCGTCTCTGGTGGGTACGATCCGCAGCTCATCGCCCGTACCGTAGCAGTAGGTATAGACGGTGTTGATGGTGTCGGGGTGCGCCGCACCGGAGATCAGCGTCACCCTGCGCTTGCGGTCGCGGCACATGGCGGCGGCTTCTGCCGCAGCGGTGGCGCCGTCGTATACGGAGGCATTGGACACGTCCATCCCCGTCAGCTCGCAGATCATGGTCTGGTACTCGAAAATAGATTGCAGAAGGCCCTGACTCATCTCCGCCTGATAGGGGGTATACGCCGTCAGGAACTCCTCCTTGGCGGGAATATATTTCACGATGGAGGGGATGTAGTGGTCATAGGCTCCCGCGCCCCGGAGGACCGTGCCGTATACGCGGTTCTCCGCCGCCATAGCGGTCATGGCGCGGCTGACCTCCAGCTCACTCATCCCGGCAGGGATATGCAGCGGCTCGGTGAGGAGCATCTGCTCCGGCACGTCCCGGAACAGGTCGCGGGTGCTGCTCACACCCACGGCACGGAGCATTTCCTCCCGCTGCGTCCCGGTAGAGGGAACGTAGCTGCCCATCGCTCAGCCCTCCTCGGTGCAGAAGGCTTCGTAGGCGGCGGCGTCCAGCAGCTCCTCACTGCCCTCCACGTTCTCCACCTTGATGAGCCATGCGCCGTAGGGATCGCTGTTCAGCTTCTCCGGCGCGTCCAGCAGCTCCTCGTTGACGGCGCACACCGTGCCGGTGACGGGGGACACCAGATCGGACACGGCCTTCACGGACTCCACGTCGCCAAAGGCATCGCCGGCGGTGACACCGTCGCCCTCAGCGGGCAGGTTCACGAACACCACGTCGCCCAGCGCGTTCTGCGCGAAATCGGAGATACCCACGACGGTGACGCCGTTCTCCACCTTCACCCACTCATGGGATTTGGAATACTGCAGTTCAACAGGATACAACATGATACTTTACCTCCATCAAAATATAAGTCGGGTCGTATTTTTTCCTGCCCCGCCCCGTCAGGGGCGGGGTATATTTCCGTTATGGCTCGCGAGGCAGACGCCTTACACCAGCTTGGCGGCCAGCTGCTCCAGCGCCTCGTCGATCTCGGCATCATCGAAGCAGTAACGCATCTCCAGATGCTCGCTCCGCAGCTTCTTTACGTCCTCCTTCACATCCTTGCCCCGAAGGATGCAGTCCGCCATCAGCCCGGCCAGCCTGTCAAAGTCCGCCGCCTCAAAGCCGAAGCGGGTCATCTCGCTGACGCCCATACGCAGCGCGCCGGAGGCGGTGAAGCCCTCCTCGTCGGGGGTGGCCTGATAGTTCACCACGATGTTGTTCCGCTCCAGCCGCTCGGCGATGTCCGGGCCCTCGCCGTAGCCCACGGACACGATGACCTGGTGGGTCTCGGTGTAGCCGATGGCCGGGTCGCCGGCCACGTCCAGGCCGTGGGCCTTCAGGCTGCGGGCGAAGGACTTGGCATTGTCGATGACCGCCTTCTGATACACGTCACGGAACTGGTTCATCTCGTAGGCGGCCATCAGCATGCCCAGTTGGGTACCCAGATGGTGATTGGACACGCTGCCGGGGAACGTGCGGCTCTCGATGGTCTTCCACAGGCCGTACTTCAGGTCATCCTCCTGATAGTTCACGCCGATGACGCCGCGCTGGGGGCCGAAGAACGTCTTATGGGTGGAGCCGGTGACGATCTCTGCTCCCTCGGCAAAGGGATTCTGGAAATGGTCGCCAATGAGTCCCAGCACATGCGCCATGTCGTACATGATGGTGGTGTGGATGTTCTGCTCATCCACGAACTTCCGGATCTCGGACACCGGCTCCCTGTGCAGCACCATGCTCTTGCCGAATACGATCAGCTCCGGACGGTAGCGGTCGAGGAGCCTCTTCGTCTCCTCCACATCCATCTTGTAGGGGTTGTCGGCGCAGACGGGGAAGTTCACCACGGCAGGCTTCTCCGTCACCGGGTCGATGGCGATATAGTCGTGGAGCGCACCCATGGGCTGGGCGGACAGATGGCCGCCCTTAATGATATGATTGTTCATCACGTAGCCCAGACGTTTGGCCTCGGATTTGCGGTCAACGCGGTTCTTCCAGTCCATCAGTGCGGAGAATACCGCCATATTGGACATCTGACCGCTGAGGGTACGCGTTTCCACCTCGGTGCAGCCGAAGTAGGCACGCATTTCCTCCACCAGCAGCCGCTCCACCTCGTCGATGAATTTCGTACCCTGGTAATAGAATACCTCCTTGTCGTAGAAGGCCAGCACCTTCTTGTGCTCGGCGTACCGGCAGGCAGGGTCGCTGCCGCTGAGCAGCCGCACGGCGCGGCTGGGGGTGTTCTCGGAGGGGATGAGGTTCACGCACTGCTCCTGCCGCCACTGGTGGTTCTCCAGTGCTTTTTTCAGCAGCTCCAGCGCCTTGGGTGCGCGATCGCCGCTGCCCACGCCGTGTGCGTCCTCCTCCGCGCCGTACAGCAGCGGGCGGGCAAAGGGAGGTGCGCCCACGCTCATGTGGCGGGCAGGGATGACGGCCTTCAGCCGCTTGCCCCGGACATCCACCTCCACGGTGTCGTCCTCCAGAATGTCGTTGTCGATATAGCACAGGCCGATGGCGCGCTTGCCGCTGGCCTCCAGAATGACGGTGGACAGGCCCTCACCCTCGGTCTTGAAGTAGGGCACCATGGTGCCGCTGGTGACCCATCCCACCAGCTTGCCGCCCTGATAGATCTCCATGCCCGCCCGCATAACGCCGCGATCCAGCAGCGCGATGGGAGCGATCTTCCTGGGCAGGCCGGACATATCGGAGAAGTCACGATCCATGTACTTTACAAAGCAGCTGTGCTGCTTTTCCAACGCGGCACGTCCGATGTAATCGCCCTTCTGCTCGGAGAAGCTGACGGCGAACTTGGCCAACGGCACGGCAAAGACGGGGATCTCGCTGCCGTCGGGAGCAGTGCCCATCTCATGACCGTACAGAGGCAGAGAAGCCTCCATGCGCAGCGTGTCCCGGGCGCCCAGACCGGCGGGACGTGCGCCCAGCTCCACCAGACGGTTCCACAGCCACTCCGCGTCCTCGCTGTGGACATAGACCTCGTAGCCCAGAGGTTCGCCGGTGTAGCCGGTCTTGGCGACGTGGGCGTAATGGCCCTCCAGCGATACTGAGCCCAGCGCGTTCTTCATAGGCTCTGTCAGCTGTGCGCCGCCGTTGAGCGCCGTCAGCATTTCCTTGCTCTTAGGCCCCTGCACGGCGATGGCCGCCCAGCCCTTCGATATGTCGGTGATGGTGCAGTCAAAGCCCTCCAAAGCCTTTCGCAGATGCACCAAGTCTTTTTCTGTATTGGCGGCGTTCACCACCAGCAGATAGTTGTCCTCCTCGAACATGTACAGGTACGCATCGTCCACAGCCCCGCCGTTCTCATTGGGGATGATGCAGTACTGCGCCAGATTCACGTCCAGCGCCGCCACGTTGCTGGTCAGCACGTGCTGCAGGAATTTCCTGCGATCCGGCCCTTCGATCAGCAGACGGCCCATGTGGGACACATCAAACAGGCTGCATACCTGCCGGGTGTAGAGGTGCTCGGCAATAATGCCGCTGGGGTACTGGATGGGCATTTCCCATCCGCCGAAGTCCACCATTTCCGCGCCGGCGGCCACATGGACGTCGTATAGCTGGGTACGCTTCAGTTCGCTCATGCGATTTTCCTCCTTAAAGATCGTTTCTTTTTGGCAGCAAAAAAGGACACAAAGCCGCTCTTTACGGCTTTGTGCCCCCGTTGAGTTACCTGAGAGATTCCCTCCGCTATGGGAGGTTGCACCTTCGGTGGTCGGGCGTTTCCGTCCGGCCTTTTCGGAGTATCGTCCGGAATCGGTCCTTTTGCCTGAGAGCTTCTGCGTTCCCCTTCGGCGCCGCCTAAGCGATCTCTCCCGATCCCATCGTCCGATCGATATGAAATTTCGGCAGAGGAAACTGTTTCCCCTGCCGTAATTGTATCATTCGAAAAACAAATTTGTCAAGACTGAATTCCCGCGGCGTGTCAGCGAAGATTTCCATGCTTGGAGCAGCCAGGCCAAGAGCGGAAAAAGGCATGTGACGGGGGAGCCATCACGCCGGAGGACCTCCGGCGTTGGCTGAGGGCGTGATAAAGAGCAGGGAGCCGGTCAGATGACCGGCTCCCTGCTTTCTTCAGGCTGCTGTCTGCCGCAGAGGCTGAAGCGGCATTTTTATCGCCGCGCGGGAGCTTCGTGCTATTTATACGTCCTGATCACGGATTCCGCCACCTCCCGCTTGGATATGCGCTGATCCATGGACTGCTTTTCGATATAGCGGTGCGCCTCCGGCTCTGTCATGCCAAGGCACTCGATCAGCAGCCATTTGGCGCGGTTGACCAGCCGGATCTCCTCGATCCTTTCCTCTACCGTGGCCTGCTTTGCCTCCATCTGGCGCATCCGCTCGCGGGTGGCGCAAAGGACCCGCAGGTTCTGCGCCACCATCTGCATACCGGTAGGCTTGGCCAGTGTGAGCACGCCATAGCTGACAACTCTGGCGTAGATGTCGTCGAACTGATCGTTCCGCACCAGCAGGAGGACTCCCGCACCGCTTCCGGTGCAAATGTCCACCGCCAGATGCAGCCCGAAGTCATCCGGCAGCGGCGCGTTGATCAGCACAATATCAAATGACGTCTCCGCGATCTTGCGGCGCGCTTCTCCCACGCTGTGTACCGTCGTCACCGGCCAGTAATCCGTCACGGGGAGCAGCGGCATGATCTTTGCGGTAAAGCTGTCCGAGGCTGTGACGAGCAGCACACTGTACGTCCGTTCCTGAAAGACCATGTTCTCCCCTCCTTTCATCTGCTTCCGGCAGATCGCTTATGGACGGCAATAGGCAGAGATCACGGCCTCCGGGAGATGCCGGCGGATAAATGCGCTTGCCTCTGCCAGCGCGGCAGCCTCCGGCAGAGAGGCGGGCAGCTTTTCCAGCCCGTCCAGCACCTCGGCCGGCGCGGTGTAAACGTTGAAATCAGAGGCGGGGCAGAGCTGCAGGTCGTGCTCAAGCCCATACATCCCGGCATAAATCAGGAGCGTGTAGGCAATATACGGGTTTGTCATCGGGTCGGCAGAGCGCAGCTCGGCGCGGCGGTATTCGCCCACCGCCGCCGGGATGCGGATCAGCTGGGAGCGGTTTTCCGCCGACCATGTCACGTAGAGTGGGGCTTTGTCGCTGCCAAGGCGGCAGTAGGACTCCTCGCAGGGGTTCAGAAACAGCGTCATCTCCCGGATGTTCTCCAGGATCCCCGCAATGACGCTGGGCAGCGGCTGGGCGTTCCCGTCGCATTTGACCGAGACGTTGATGTGCATCCCGTTCCCGTCACAGTCCGCCAGCGGCTTGGGGGAAAAGCTGGCGCAGAGCCCGTTCTGCGCCGCCACGGTGCGAACCATCGCGTGGAAGGTGACGGCGTTGTCGGCAGCCGCGAGGGGGTCCGAATACCGGAAGTCGATCTCGTTTTGTCCCGGGCCGCTCTCGTGGTGGGAGCTCTCCGGGCAAATGCCCATCCGCTCCAGCATCAGGCAGATCTCCCGGCGGATCGTTTCCCCCCTGTCATCCGGCGCGATGTCCATGTAGCCCGCCCGGTCATAGGGGATCCTGGTGGGCTCGCCGTATTCGTCCAGACGGAACAGATAGAACTCCATCTCCGCGCCAAATGCAAAGCGGAAGCCCTTGGCCTCGGCGGTCGCCGCCGCCCGCTTCAGGATGCTCCGCGTATCCCGTTCAAAGGGCCTGCCGTCCGGATAGGAGATGTCGCAGAACATCCGCACCACCTTGCCCTGCTCCGGCCGCCACGGAAGCTGGATCAGCGTGGAGGGGTCCGGGTGGAGCAGCAGATCGGAGCGGATCTCGCCGCCGAAGCCCTCCACCGCCGAGGCGTCGAAGGCGATCCCGTAGGTGAAGGCCCGCTTGAGCTCGGCGGGCATGATCGCCACGTTGTGCTGCTTTCCATAGACGTTGCAGAAGGCCAGACGGATAAACTTGACGTCCTCCTCCTGCACGAACTGCATTACTTCTTCCGGCGTGTACTTCATGTTCTCACCTGCTTTCCTCAATTCAAAACATACATCTGACGATAGGGATTTTTCGTGTCCGGTGTGATCACCGTAAAGGGCGCCGCCATGACGGCGTCCCGATCCCCTCCGAAAAACGCGCAGTAGTTCTCCACATATTTCCCGATCTCGGCGAGGTCGTCCTCTCCGGCAGGGCGCGCATCGACCTGCTCGGGCAGGCGCAAGCCCCTGCCGTCTGAGCGCAGATAGAGCTTTCCGCCGTACATGCCGGTGCAGGGGAAATTGCTCACAATGGGGCGGCGCGTTTGGGACAGTCCCAGAACAAGGATGATCCCGCCCGCCTGATATTCTCCTAAAAAGCTTCCCGCCTTACCGCCGATGACCAGCGCCGGCACTTTATCGCCGTAAGCCTTCATGTGGATGCCCGCGCGGTAGCCGGCATCCCCCTGCACGTAGATCTCACCGCCCCGCATGGCGTATCCGGCGGCGTCGCCGATGCTGCCGTGGACGATGATCCGCCCGTCGTTCATCGTATCGCCGACGGCGTCCTGGGCGTTGCCGCGCACCTCGATGCAGGCGCCGTCCAGATAGGCGCCCAGCGCATTTCCCGGCGTCCCCGTGATCTCCAGCCGTCCTTGCTCCGCCCCTGCGCCGATGAATCTCTGCCCAAGGCATCCGGTGATACGCAGCGTGCCGGGGCTGTGCCGGATCTGCTCATTCAGCCGGCGATGATCCAGCTGTGACGCATCGATATGAATCATGATACCACGCCTCCCGTCGATTTTCTATTCTAAATTATTCTCCGGCATGAGAAATTCCGAGAATTTTCAGCTCTCTGTCGGTCAAGCCGACGCCCCGCAGCATCAGGCGGTTTCCCCGCAGCGCCTCCACGGAGTTGATGCCCATGCCGCCCATCATCTCCTTGATCTCGTGCCGCCATGCGGTCATCAGGTTGACGAGCCGGCGGCTTCCCTCGTCAATGTCGAGACGCTTGACCAGCTCCGGTCTCTGGGTAGTGATCCCCCAGCTGCACAGCCCCGTCTGGCAGCTCCTGCACAGGTGGCAGCCCAAAGCCAGCAGGGCGGCGGTGCCGATGTAGCAGGCGTCCGCCCCCAGTGCGATGGCCTTGACCACATCGGCGGAGGAGCGAATGCTGCCGCCGGCGATCAGGGACACATGATTGCGTATCCCCTCCTCCCGCAGCCGCTGATCCACCGCGGCCAGCGCCAGTTCAATGGGTATTCCCACATTATCCCGGATGCGGGTGGGAGCCGCGCCGGTGCCGCCCCGGAAGCCGTCGATGGCGATGATATCCGCGCCGCTGCGGGCAATACCGCTGGCGATGGCCGCAATGTTGTGGACGGCTGCCACCTTGACGATGACAGGCTTTTGGTAAGCCGTCGTCTCCTTCAGGGAATAGACCAGCTGCCGCAGGTCCTCAATGGAGTAAATATCATGGTGGGGCGCGGGTGAGATGGCGTCCGTCCCCTCCGGCACCATTCTGGTGCGGGAAATGTCGCCGACGATCTTGGCTCCCGGCAGATGTCCGCCGATACCGGGCTTTGCGCCCTGACCCATTTTGATCTCGATGGCGGCGCCGGCATTCAGATACCGCTTATGTACGCCGAACCGTCCGGAGGCGACCTGCACGATGGTGTTCTCGCCGTAGGCGTAAAAATCCTCGTGGAGCCCGCCCTCGCCGGTATTGCAGCAGATGCCAAGCTCCTGCGCCGCTCTGGCAAGGCAGGCATGGGCGTTGTAGCTGATAGAGCCGTAGCTCATGGCGGAGAACAAAACCGGCATGGACAGTGAGAGCTGCGGCGGCAGGTCGCAGTTCAGCCGTCCGTCCGCCTCTCTCTGCATACGCTCCGGCTTCCTGCCCAGAAACACCCGCGTCTCCATAGGCTCCCGCAGGGGGTCAATGGGTGGGTTCGTCACCTGCGAGGCGTTGATCAGTATTTTGTCCCAGTAGACCGGAAAATGTCGGGGATTCCCCATGGAGGACAGCAGCACGCCGCCGCTCCCCGCCTGCCGGTAAAGCTCCTTGACGGTATCCTCGTCCCAGTTGTCGTTTTCCCGGAGGGCGCAGCTGCTCTTTTGTATCTTCAGTGCATGAGTGGGACAGAAGCAGACGCACCGCTGGCAATTGACGCATTTGCTCTCGTCGCTGACCATGATCTGCCTCTCCGCATCGAACCGGTGGACCCCGTTGGCGCACTGCCTCTCGCAGATACGGCAGTTGGTACACCGCTCCTCGCGGCGGATGACCTCAAATTGCGGGTAGATATAGTCGATCCCCATCAGTATCGTCCCTCCTTCACCCGAACGATCACCGGCTCGCCGCCGGCAGGGGCAAACAGGTTTTCCGCGTCCGGCTCCATAGCCCGGATCGCCGCCTCCTCACTGGCGATCAGCACCTTGTCGTCCTTTTCCGCCACCACCAGACTGCGCAGCTTCAGCCGGTCGTTCAGCGCCATCAAGCCGCCTGTAAAGCCCAGAATGATGGAAAAGGGTCCCGTGATCAGAAGGCTGGAGAATACAGTGCGGAGATACCGGAGCTTCGTCTGCTCCGCCTCGCCCTTCGTCTCGATGGTGGACCAGAAGGGGGCCGCGATCACGGCGGACAGCTCCTCCAGCGAAAGCTCCTGCCTGCGGAGAAGGTAATCCGCGATATAGGTGATGACCTCGGTATCCGTCTGCAAGGTGCAGCGGTAGCCGAACATTTCCATGAAGCGGCGATTGGCGTCGTAGGAGGATATTTCCCCGTTGTGGACGATGGAACGATCCAGCAGGGCGAACGGATGCGCGCCGCCCCACCAGCCCGGCGTATTGGTGGGATACCGCCCGTGCGCCGTCCAGCTGTAAGCCGCATAGTCCTCCAAACGGTAGAAATGCCCCACATCCTCTGGGAATCCCACCGCCTTGAACACCCCCATATTCTTCCCGCTGGAAAAAACGTACACGCCCTTCATCTGCGTGTTGATCGCCATGACGGTGCGCGCCACGCACTCCTCCTCGTCTATCTGCATGGAGGCCAGCACGCTGCGAAGCGGCGTCACAAAGAACCGCCAGATCAGCGGCTCATCCGTAATGGCAGGCGTTTTCCTTGTGGGGATACGCTCCTCGCGGACGATCTCCATCGTCTCCCGCAGGAAGGCTTCGCAGTTCTTTCTGGCGGCGCGATCCTCCAGAAACAGGTGCAGCGCAAAAAAGTCCCGATACTCCGGATAGATCCCGTAGGCGGCAAAGCCGCCGCCCAATCCGTTGGAGCGGTCGTGCATGGGCTTCATGCTTTCGATGATGGTCTCGCCGGTCATAAGACGCCCCTCTCTGGAGAGCACCGCGGCGATGGCGCAGCCGGACGGAATCCGGATCTGCCCCTCGATTTTACTCATATCACCAACCCCTAAATAAGAAAAAAGAACGAGGTGTGTTCGCAGAAAAAGCGCACTTTTTCCACAGAACATCCTCGTTCTTCTTTTAAGATACGAGAAAAGCCGCCGTTTTGCAAGATTACAATTTACCAAAATTTGTGTCCCTGCAAAAAACGATTTTCAACAAATCGACAGTTGACTTTCCGGGCGACGGGATGTATATTTTGCGTTGTTCAGAGACATTGGCGTCTCGGAGGCAGTACCTGCCGTGGCGCCAGTGGCTCTTTTTTTATTTTTCTGAAAGGATGACTCACTATGACGACCGTACCGGAAATATTTGGAAGCATGGTCTTTGACAGCCGCGTGATGAAGGCTCGCCTGTCCGGGGAAGTATATCATTCCCTGAAGCACACCATTCAAAAGGGAACGAAGCTGGACCCCTCCGTTGCCAACGCGGTGGCCGCCGCCATGAAGGACTGGGCAGTTGAGAACGGCGCGACCCACTTCACCCACTGGTTCCAGCCCCTGACCGGGATCACGGCGGAGAAGCACGACAGCTTTATCACTCCCGCGCCGGACGGCAGAGTGATCATGGAATTCTCCGGCAAGGAGCTGATCCGCGGCGAGCCGGACGCCTCCTCCTTCCCCTCCGGCGGTCTGCGCGCCACCTTCGAGGCGCGGGGCTACACGGCATGGGACCCCACCAGCTACGCTTTCATCAAGGGCAAAACGCTCTGCATCCCCACGGCGTTCTGCTCCTACGGCGGAGAGGCGCTGGATAAGAAAACGCCCCTCCTTCGCAGCATGGAGGCGCTGAACCGGCAGGCTCTCCGGGTGCTGAAGCTGTTCGGCAGCGAGGAGGTCAAGCACGTGACGCCTTCTGTCGGCCCGGAGCAGGAATACTTCCTGATCGACAAGGCGCTGTACGAGCAGCGCAGGGATCTGGTCTACACCGGCAGGACGCTGTTCGGTGCCAAGCCCCCCAAGGGGCAGGAGCTGGACGACCACTACTTCGGCTCCATCAAGCCCCGCGTCGCCGCCTTTATGGAGGAGCTGAACACCGAGCTGTGGAAGCTGGGCATCCTCGCCAAGACGGAACACAATGAGGTGGCTCCCGCCCAGCACGAGCTTGCCCCCATCTATACCACCACCAACCGCGCCACCGACCAGAACCAGCTGACCATGGAGATCATGCAGCGGGTAGCCGCCAAGCATGGCATGGTGTGCCTGCTCCACGAGAAGCCCTTCGCCGGCGTCAACGGCAGCGGTAAGCACAACAACTGGTCGCTCTCCACCGATACCGGCGTCAACCTGCTCTCCCCCGGCGAGACTCCCCACGAAAACGCCCAGTTCCTGCTGTTCCTTGCGGCGGTCATTCAGGCGGTGGACGACTATCAGGGGCTGCTGAGAGCCTCCGTTGCGACGGCCGGAAACGACCACCGGCTGGGCGCCAATGAGGCGCCTCCCGCCGTGATCTCCATATTCCTCGGCGATGAGCTGACCGCCGTGCTGGACGCCATCGAGACGGACTCCGCCTACGTCGGCGCGGAAAAGAAGAAAATGAAGCTGGGCGTCGATGTGCTCCCCCGCTTTATCCGGGACACCACGGACCGCAACCGTACCTCTCCCTTCGCCTTCACCGGCAACAAATTCGAGTTCCGGATGCTGGGCTCCTCTAACTCCATCGCCTGTGCCAACATCATGCTCAATGCCGCGGTAGCCCAGTCGCTGAAGCTCTACGCGGATGAGCTGGAGCAGGCGGAGGACTTCAACGCCGCCCTGCACGAGCTGATCAAGCGCACCATCAAGGCGCACAAGCGGATCATCTTCAACGGGAACGGCTACGATGACACGTGGATCCGGGAGGCCACGGAGAAGCGGGGCCTGCTCAACCTGCGTACCACGCCGGACGCGATCCCGGAGATCTTGAAGCCGAAGAATATCGAGATGCTGACAGCCCAGAGAGTCTATACCGAGGCGGAGCTGCGCTCCCGGTATGAGATCATGCTGGAAAACTACTGCAAAACGGTGTGCATCGAGGCACAGACCATGAGCGATATGGCGCGCAAGCAGATCCTGCCCGCCGTGGCGCACTACGCCGCGGACGTGGCGCGGGACGCTTCCGGCAAACAGGCATTGGATCCCGACATCCGCTGCGGCTATGAGACGAAGCTCGTCAAGAAGCTGACGGCAGTGGCTGAAAGCATCGACACGCGTGTCGATGCGCTGGACGGCGCGATCGCCAGGTTCAAGACTCTCAGCGATGTGACCGAGGGTGCAAATTTCATTCGGGATGAGATGCTCTCCCGTATGACGGAGCTGCGGGTCACCGCAGACGAAGCGGAAACGCTGACGGCGGAGAGCGCGTGGCCGTTCCCCACCTACGGTGATCTGCTGTTCAGCGTCAAGTGACCGCAGCAAAAAAGAGACGGCACCGCGAGCGCAGCACTCGCCCTGTTGCACACAGATACTATTTAGGAGGTCAATGCGATGTGTTCTATCATGGGCTACTGTGCCGAGGACGCAGATTACGCGCTGTTCAAAGAGTGCTTTGACAAAACCCTCTCCCGCGGCCCCGACGACAGCCGTATCGTGGACACGGGAAAAGGGCTGCTGGGCTTTCACCGGCTCGCCATCATGGGCTTGCAGCCAGAGGGGATGCAGCCCTTCCAGCTGGGTCACAGCTATGTGGTCTGCAACGGCGAGATCTACGGATTTGAACGGATCAGGGAGGCACTGCAGGAGAAGGGCTATACCTTTGAGAGCGGCTCCGACTGTGAGATCCTGCTCCCGCTGTATAAGGAGTACGGCGTGGAGATGTTCCGGATGCTGGACGCGGAATTTGCGCTGATCCTGTACGATGGAGACACGGAAAGCTATATCGCCGCCCGCGATCCCATCGGCATCCGCCCGCTCTACTACGGCTATGACGCCGCCGGCGCCACCGTCTTTGCCAGCGAGCCCAAAAACCTGGTGGGGCTTTGCGGAAAGATCATGCCGTTCCCGCCGGGACACTATTACAAGGATGGAAAATTCGTCTGCTACCGGGACATCACCGCCGTCAGGGAGATCTGCCGGGACGACATAGAGACCGTGTGTGCGTCCATCCGCGAGAAGCTCATCGCCGGCATCCGGAAGCGGCTGGTGTCCGACGCCAAGGTCGGCTTCCTCCTCAGCGGCGGTCTGGACTCCTCGCTGGTGTGCGCGGTGGCGCAGCGATGCTCTGACCAGCCGATCCGCACGTTTGCCATCGGCATGAGCGAGGACGCCATTGATCTGAAGTACGCCAGAGAGGTGGCGGACTACATCGGCAGCCAACAAACGGAGGTCTATATGACGCCGGAGGAGGTCATCGCCTCGCTGGAGACGGTGATCGCGCTGCTGGGCACCTACGACATCACCACCATCCGCGCCAGCATGGGGATGTATCTGGTCTGCAGGGCGATCCACCGGCAGACCGACATCCGGGTGCTGCTGACCGGCGAGATCAGCGATGAGCTGTTCGGCTATAAATACACCGACTTCGCCCCGTCGGCGGCGGAGTTCCAGGCAGAGGCGGTCAAGCGCATCCGGGAGCTGCACATGTACGATGTGCTGCGGGCTGACCGCTGCATCTCCGTGAACTCTCTGGAGGCGCGGGTACCCTTCGGCGATCTGGATTTTGTGGAATACGTGATGAGCATTGACCCGGAGTTGAAGCTGAATAAGTATGGAAAGGGGAAATACCTGCTTCGCCACGCCTTCGAGGGGGATTACCTCCCCCACGACATCCTCTATCGGGAAAAAGCCGCGTTTTCCGATGCGGTGGGTCATTCCATGGTGGATTACCTGAAGGACTACGCGGAGCATCGCTACACCGACAGCGAATTTGAGGAAAAGCGTCAGGCATATGCACACGCCCGACCCTTTACCAAGGAGTCCCTTTTGTACCGCGAGATTTTCGAGACGTATTACCCCGGTCAGAGCGAGATGGTCGCGGATTTCTGGATGCCCAACAGGGCGTGGAAGGGCTGCGATGTGAACGACCCCTCCGCGCGTGTGCTCGCCAACTACGGCGACAGCGGGAAATAACAGCAGGCGGGTGCGCCACAGCCGCCCATGGAAAACAGTCGGGCACCCGAAGATCCGTGACCGCGCCGCGCGGGTGCCGCTGGGGCATATCCTGCCGGGCGAGGCGATCCGCCAACCCTCGCTATCCAAACTGCGCCGCATCACCGTCAAATGAAACGGTGATGCGGCGCAGTCCCGCCTTTATGGCAGCTTCTTCCATCGCTTCTGTTCTGCTTTTAGTCATTCTTGAAGAACGCCACCACAACGGCGCCGGGACCTGCATGCGTCCCGATCACGCTGCCCACCGTTGTGTAACGGACTTCTTTCAGGTTACCCTCCCAGATATGGCGGCTATCCTCGATGTACTTTAATAGAAGCGCATCGGAAAGTCCGCTGTAACCAAGCAGCACCGGCTTGCTGAAATCAATGCCGCCCGCCTTGTCGATCTCCTGAACGAGCAGGTTGTTGCCCATTTTAGAGCCGCGCGCTTTTCCGAGTACGCGGATCTCCCCGTCAATAACGGAAAGCACGGGCTTGATGTTCAGTACCCCTCCGGCAAACGCGGCTGTCTTTGAAATGCGGCCGCCCCGCTTGAGGTATTCGAGGGTGTCCACCAGTGCCACAACGACGATTTTTTCCTTTTCCGTCTCCATAGCCTTCGCGATTTCCTGCGCGGAGGCTCCCGCGTCCAGAAGCCGGAACGCAAGCTCCACAAGGATACCGGTGCCCATGGCCGCGCTTGCGCCGTCCACAACATAGATATTCTCATAATCCTCCGCCGCGATCACGGCGCTTTGATAGGTGCCGGAGAATCTGGACGCGAGGGTGATGACAACGGCGGCCTCTCCCGCCTGCTTTGCCTTTTCAAACTCTTTGATAAAGTCGTGCGGCGCCGCCTGACTGGTAGTGGGCAGCACATCACTCTCGACCAGCTTCTCATAAAACGTTTTGTTGTCGATGGTCACGCCGTCGATGTATTCCTCCTGCCCGAAGTGAACGGTGAGGGGGACCGTATAGACCCGCTCCTTGATCTCGGGGACCAGATCTGCGGTAGAATCAACAATGATCCTTGTTTTCAATTACATCACATCTCCTTATTCTTCGCTGTTTTGGACGATAGCCTCAAGGCTTCTGCTGATGGTGGATAGGCTGCGGTAGAACTCGATCCTTTCCTCTTCCGTGAGCGCATGGCTGATCGTTTCCAGAACGCCGTCGATCTTCTCCGCAATTCTTTTGCCGGTGTCCCGCCCCTTCTCCGTCAGGAGCAGGGGACTTTTGTACCGCTTGGCGCCGGCATCGCGCAGGAGGAAGCCGTTGGTCTCCAGATAGTCCACCGCGCGGGAAATGGTGGCCTTGTCCTCCTCGCAATGCTCGCACAGCTCCGCCGAGGTCACGCTGCCCAACGAATAAATGTAGTACAGGCAGGACGCATGGATGCTTCTGAGATGATAGGCGGCCATCTCCTGATTTTTGATTTTCCGTATGTCGCGGCTGATCCTGTTGATCAAAACAGTAAAAGTCTCAAATCTCTCCTGCATGACGGTCCTCCACTCCTGCAAATGTTGAAGTTTCAACAAGCGGAGCTTATCACATAAATGTTGAAATGTCAACAACAAACTCTGCATCGCTTTCATTCTTTGATCGGCATCCCATGCCGCAGGATTTCTGCGCCCAATTCCGCGACGCAGGCGTGGATACGCCTGTCATCTACGAGGCGGCCGGCGGCGCCTTACCCTTTATGCGTACCGCTTTCGCAGGGTCAGATTCATGTAGTGCAGGTACAGCATCCCGAAGGGGTTTTTATAGTCCTCGTGCCACGGCTTGTTCCTGCCGCAGAAGTGCAGGACCGCCGTGTTCCGCATGACCCAGCTCAGGTCGTGCTTACCGGTACTGCGGATGAGATACTTGGAGTAGTTCCGCACATCGTAGTTCCAGAGGACGTCCTCCACCGGCCGGGTCTCCTTGCCGTAGAGGATGTTGAATACGTCCTGATCCGGCAGGATCAGTTCCTTTTCGTGCTCGCTGACGCAGGCAAAGACATCCTCCGCCGTCACCAGCTTGCGGGCAGCAGTCAGGTCGATGAGCATGACGCCGGAGTTGAAATACTCGTGCTCCGTGTCCAGCCGCATCTGATTGATGCCGTTGGCCATCTCGGTGAGCCCCGTGTGGGACGCCGCTGCAAAGGCTTTGCCGTACAGATCCAGCTCCCACAGGGGCCGCAGCGGGTTGATAATGAGCATATCCGGATCGAGGTACAGCACCCGCTCCACCTCCCGGGGCAGGATCAGCGGAGAGAGCAGCCGGTAGTACATCTCCTTAGGGTAGCGCTTGCTGGTGGGGGCGCTTTCAAAGAGCGCCGCGTCCACGGCGATGGGCTTCAGTGCCGCGCCGAAGGCAGCGCAGAACGACGCCAGCTCCTCCAGCTTCTCCGCAGGGATGGCGCTGTGGAGCAGGTACACGGTGACGTCCGTCTCCGCGGGGTTGCTGGCAAAAAAGGAATCCAGCATGACCTTACAGGGCAGCAGATAGTTTTCATCAAGCGTCAGCAGTATGTTCATCACGGTCTCCTCCGTTTCTGTTTTCAGCTCACCTCCCTCAATATAATGCAGATTTCAGGGCGTCCGCAAGGGGGCAGGGCCATTGTTCACACTTTGTTCAGAGAGGGGTCGCAGGATCGGTGGAAAGTTTTCTCTCCTTCTTCTCCCATAACGCAAACCCAGACGGCGCCGGCATGAGCCGGCGCCGTCTGGACCCTATTTCCGGTTTTGTCACGCCTTCCGCAGGAACAGCACGCCCAGCGTGCCCGGGCCGCAGTGGGAGGAAACCGTGCAGCCCGCCTGAGTGACGAATACCTCCTCGAAGGGGGCCAGCTCCCGCACCAGCGCCGTCAGCTGCGACAGCGTCTCCTCCGGCACCTCGCCGGAGTGGGTGATGAAGGCGTGGTCGGCTACCACCGCCTTCCCCGCCAGCCGCTCCGCGATGTACTGGCGGTACACCTTGTCCATGGAGCCGCGGTACTTTTTGCACACCACCAGCTTGCCCTCCCGCATCTCCAGGCAGGGCTTCAGCTTCAGCAGGTTGGCGCCCAGCGCCGCCACGCCGCTGCACCGACCGCCCTTCCACATGTACTCCAGCGTGTCCAGCACGAAGCTGGTGTCGCTGTGAGGGGCCAGACGACGCAGCTCTGCCGCGATATCCGCCGCCGCCATGCCGCCATCCCGCAGCTTGGCTCCCCGGAGGGCCAGCAGGCCGCCGGTGGACAGCTGGCGGCTGTCCACCACGTGGATCTCTCCCCGCTCCGTCAGCTCCTGCGCCGCCAGCACCGCGTTCTGGCAGGTGCAGGACAGCTCCGCGCTGATGTCGATATGTACGATGTCATAGCCCTCCGCCAGAATGGAGGCGAAAAATGACTTGAACTCCTCCGGACTCACCGCCGCCGTCTTGGGCAGGGTGCCGCGGCTGCGATAGTCTGCGTACAGGTCTGCCGAGGTGTAGCGCCCGTCGTCGGGAAACACCCGCTCCCCGCTCTGAATGGTCAGGGGCACCGTGCGGATCCGGAAACGCTCCAGCAGCTGGGGCGTCAGGTCGCAGGTACTGTCGTAGGTGATGCAGACAGGTCTGTGCATGGGGATCGTCCTCCTATTTTCTCCGATTGTAGGGGAAGTATACCGGAGAAACCTCAACGCAAGCTCAAAAAATCCTCGATTTTCGAGGGCAGATGTGATAAAATTCAGGAAAAACGCTGGAGGGATTGTCATGTTCCGTATTCTGGTAGTTGAGGACGACGACAGCGCCCGCTTTCTGATGTGCGAGGTGCTGCGGCGGGCGGGATACGAGCCCTGCCCCGCCCGGGACGGTGTGGAGGCGCTGGAGGTGATGGAGCACTACCAGTGCGATCTGGCGGTGGTGGACATCACCATGCCGCGGATGGACGGCATCACCTTCACCCAGACGCTGCGGGAGGGAAACTGTGACCTGCCGGTGCTGATGGTGACGGCCCGGGTGACGCAGGAGGACAAGCGCCGCGGCTTTCGGGCAGGCACCGATGACTACATGATAAAGCCCGTGGACGAGGAGGAGATTCTCTGGCGCATCGAGGCGCTGCTGCGGCGGTATTGCAGCCGCGCGGACCGCCGGCTGACGGTGGGAGCCACCGTTCTGGACCGCGGCTCCCTGCAGGTCGTTTCGCCTCAGGGCGCCCAGCAGCTCACCGCCAAGGAGTTCCTGCTTTTATACAAGCTGTTGTCCTACCCCCGCACACTGTTCACCAAGCGGCAGCTCATCGACGACATCTGGGATCTGGACAGCGAGGTGGACGAGCACACCGTGGAGGTCTACATCTCCCGCCTGCGGGAGAAATTCCGGGACAACGGGGATTTTGAGCTGCGGACCATCCGCGGCTTCGGCTACATGGGCATGCTGCGGGAGGATGAAGATGCGCAGAGCTAAGGTGAAAAAGGAGAACCCGCCGGTACGGCTGCTGGGCACTATGTTCCTGCTGGTGCTGGGACTGGTGGTGGTATACGTGGTGCTGGCGCTGGGCATTGTCGCGCTGGCACAGCGGCTGGTCCGTCTGGAGCTCACGGGCTATACTCTGCTGTGGCCCATCCTGATCCTGACCATCAGCGCCGTACTGGGCGTGGTGCTGGCCGTGTTCATCTTCCGCGGGTATCTGGCGCCGCTGTCCCGGCTGATGCAGGCCACGCAGGCCGTGGCCGCCGGAGATTACTCAGTGCGTGTGGAGATGCGGGGCGCACGGGGCGAGGTGGCGGAGTACATCCGCAGCTTCAACAAGATGGCGGAGGAGCTGTCCAGCGTGGCGCTGCTGCGGATGGACTTTGTGAACACCTTCTCCCACGAATTCAAGACGCCGCTGATCTCCATCCGCGGCTTCGCCAAGCTCCTGCAGAACGACGACCTGACGCCCCAGCAGCGGCGGGCCTATACGGACACCGTGGTGCAGCAGTCCCAGCGTCTGGCGGCCATGAGCACCCATATTCTGGAGCTTGCCCAGTATGAAAACACGGAGATCATCTCCGGCAAGACGCGGTACAGTCTGGACGAGCAGCTACGCCGCTGCGTCCGGCAGCAGGAGCGGGACTGGCTGAAAAAAGGGCTGACGGTGGAGGGCGATCTGGATCCCGTGGAATATTACGGCAGTGAGGAGCTGGTGGAGCACATCTGGTCCAACCTCCTGTCCAACGCCATCCGCTTCACCCCCGACGGCGGCCAGATCACCGTGGTGCTGCGGCAGGGCGAGGGCGCGGCCCACGTGTCCATTTCCGACACCGGCGTGGGTATGGATGAGGAGACTCAGCGCCACATTTTCGAGAAATTCTACTGCGCCGCCCCCTCCTCCGGCGACCACGGCAACGGCCTGGGTCTGTCCATCGTGCAGCGGGTGGTAAAGCTGTGCGGCGGACAGATCACGGTATTCTCCCGTCCGGGAAAGGGCTCCACCTTTACAGTGACGCTGCCCGTGGAGCAGCTATGACGGCGTTTGACACAAGATCACAAAGGACGGCCGGAGCGCTCCCACCATCATCGGCGGAGAGGGTATCGGGCCGACGCAAACGGGCGAAGGACCGGCGCTGCAGCTGCGCCGGTCCTTCGCCCAAAAGTACCAAAAGAGGAGAGAAATTAGCTTATTTGCTGCCGCAGGGGACCTTCTTCACCAGCCAGTCGTTGATCATGTCAGCGATCTGGTCGTTGTTGTCGTCCATCATCAGCATGTGGGAGTTTCCCTTGATGCCCATGGCCGGCAGGTTCATCCACGTGTGATCCGCGTGGAGCTCGTTGAGCTTGGCGTACCAGGCGGGCGCTGTCTTGCGGATGGAGTCCGCCCAGGAGTGAACGACCTTGTAGTCCTCGCTCATGAAGTCGCCGTACACGTACAGCTGGGGGATCTTGGCAAACGCCGTCAGGTCCTCGTCCAGTGCGGGCAGCGTCGCCGCCTCAACGAACACCACCGCCTTCACGAAGTCGGGGTACTTCTGCATGATCTTTTTGGTATACAGCGCACCCTGGCTATGGACCATGATGATGACGCCGTCCACATGCTGCTGCATGCGCTCGATGTACTTGCAGTAGGCGTCGATGGTCCACTCGTCGGAGGTGAGCCAGCGGGGAACGCCCTGCATCATCAGCTGGTCATAGTGGTCAATGGGGAAACGGTTGCCCTCGTAGGGGATGGGATACGTCTCGCCCATCTTCAGGTTCAGCCAGCGGGACTCGTAGGAGTGGAAGATGGGAGGCGTGGGGTTGATCTCGGGGAACTTGGCCCAGCTGGCGCGGCCGCGCTCCACGGCGTCGGACACGTAGACGTTGAAGCCATGGCGCAGGAACAGGGTGTCGAAGCCCTCGCGGCCATCGGGAGTGGTCTCCCAGGTAACGCCGGTGAGACCGCCGCCGTGCCACATCAGAATGGGGTAGGGGCACACAGGCTCGGCCAGCTCGGTGTACTGCACGTACATCTGTTTAGCCCAGTGGGTACCGTTGGGGTCAGAGTGGAAGGTGAACTTGCCCTGATAGGGGAAATCCTCCACAGGCGCATTCTCCAGCTTCACCTTTTCGCCGCCCACATGAAAGCTGCCGCGATGCTTGACCTTGATAATATCGTCCATTACACTACCTCCCGTTACAGAACCAAGATACTGATGATGCCGGAGGCCACGATAGCCAGGGTAACGGCCACCAGGACCACGATGCCCTTGGACAGCGCCCACTGCTGGCCATCATCCGCGAAGATGTCCGTACTCAGCATGATGGCGGACTGACCGGAGCCGGAGGGCAGTAGGCAGGCCGTCAGGGTACCCGTACCGATGAGGGCGGGGAACACGGAGACGTTAACGCCCTCCTGATACAACGCCACGGCCAGAGGGGCCAGGGCCGTCAGGAACAGGATCGCCGTGGCGGAGTTGGAGAAGAACTGAGTGATGATGCAGCTGAGCAGGCACACGATGATGACCACGGTGACGATGCTCATGCCGCCGAAGACGCCCTGGAAGATGCTGAGCAGCCAGGTAGCCACACCGCAGACATCCGCGGCCATGGCGCCGCCGATGGCAATAACAGAGCCGACAGCGAAAATGATCTGCCAGTTGGTACCGTTCTTGAACACATCGCCGATCTCAGCGATGGGCTCGCCGTCCACGTGGATCAGGCAGAGCAGGCAGATCACGAAGCCCATGAACAGGTTCTGGCCGATGTTGTTGAGGAACAGGTACACGCCGGACTCCTTAGGCAGGAGCATCAGGATGAACGGATAGAAGAAGGTGAGGATCACGGAGATCAGCACGATCACCTGCTTCTTGGACATCTTCTTGAACTCGGGAGTCTGCAGGACAGAAACGTCCAGTTCCTTCATACGCCTGAGGTCGAACTTGAACGCGAAACGGGCCAGGAGCATCAGGATCACGAAGGACAGGACGGCCATGATCGCGGCGGTTATCAGCCAAGTGTTGCCGTCGCAGGCGGCGCCGATGGTGTTGAGCTGGGCATCAAAGATGCTCATGTACAGAGCAGCGTAGGGCTTGAAGGGGAAGAACACCTCCGTGGTGCCGGAAAGGGCCACCGTAGCCAGCAGGAGGAAGCGGAACCAGTCATTCTTTTTGTCCATGCCTGTAACCTCCGCAAGGGCGTCCAGGATGGCGATGGCCAGCAGGATGATGCCGAAGGAGCCGATGACGGCACCGATGACAATGATGGCGATGAAGAAGAACGCGGTGAACAGATAGGGACGGCCATTGACGACCTTGCGGGACAGCAGCCAGCGCACCAGAAACTCACCGGTCTGGGTCTTCTGGAAGATGTACACCATGATGAAGATGAAAATCATCAGCAGGGTGATACTGTTGCCCAGGGTGGTAGATACAATGGAGGCTGCCGTGTAGTAGCCCGGGATCACGCAGGCTGTCAGCGCGATCACGGAGGACAGCAGCAGGCCGCCGGTGACGATGCTCATGTAGATCCAGCCGATCATAATGCACAGGTACTGAACGCCCATTCTGGTCACAGGGCCCCACGTGGGGATAAAGTAACCGGCGACGAACATGATCAGCAGTGAGATCACTGTCTGGATCATCTTAGATTTGCTCGTTTTCATGTGATTCCTCCTAAATACTTTGTGTGTCCGCGTCCCGCCGGGCGGGACACGTTTCGCTTACCGCAGCTTTTTGGCAACGCTGTCGAACCGGTTCTCCTCCAGTTCTCTCACAAGAGGCAGGCCGATGAGGTCGTTGAATTGGGTGAAGTTCACCATCTTTCCGGCGCTCAGATCTACGGTGCCGGTAGCCTTCAGCTCGCCGAGCACGTCCAGCACGGACTGCATGGCCGCATACAGGGTGGATACCGGAAACACCACCAGCCGATAGCCCAAGTCCTGCAGCTCCTGCGCAGTAAGGTAGGGAGTCCTGCCGCCCTCCACCATGTTGGCGATGGTGGGCTTGGCGATGGCCTCGTTGACCATGCGCATTTCCTCCACACTCTCCAGCGACTCCACGAAGATGATGTCGGCCCCAGCCTGCTCATAGAGCCTGGCCCGGCGAATGGCTTCCTCCACGCCATGGTTGGTACGTGCGTCGGTGCGGGCGATGATGAGGAAGTCGGGGTCCTGCCGCGCGGCTGCGGCGGCGCGGATCTTGTTGACCATTTCTTCCGCGTCCACCACCTGCCGGCCCAGCATGTGGCCGCATTTCTTGGGCGTGGTCTGGTCCTCCAGCTGGATGGCGGCAACTCCAGCTCTCTCATACTCCCGTACGGTACGCACCAGATTCACCACATTTCCGAAACCGGTGTCGCCATCGCAGATAACGGGAACGGACACGGCCGCACACATATCCTTGGCCCGCTCCACCATCTCGCTCATGGTCATCAGGCCCACATCCGGTGCGCCCAGCTTGCTGGCGGACTGTCCGTAGCCCGTCATGTACACGCAGGGAAAGCCCGCGGCTTCCGCCAGTCTGGCGCTGAGCGCGTCGTATGCGCCCGGCAGGACCAGGATCTCCTTGGCGTCCACCAGTTCTCGCAGTCGTTTTCTTGCCTCCATACACACTCCTTTCTCTAACTCTACACAGAGCGCCGGATCAGATCACGTGGTCCTCTGCCAGCGCCTCCAGCTGCTCTTTGTCCAGACCCAGCAGCTGGCCGTAGATCTCTTCATTATGCTGGCCCAGAGCCGGTGCGCAGGTCACGACCTCCGGCATCATATCCAGCAGCTTGACGGGGTTTCCGTTGACGCGCATATCGCCGATGACCGGATGCTTCACGGGGATGAACATCTGGCGGTCCTCCACGACATGAGGGTCATGGCTGATCTGGTGCAGATCGTTGATGGGGGACGCGGGGACGCCGGCGGCATTGATGGCGTCGTAGGCCTCCGCCGCCGTCACGGTGGTGCTCCACTTCTCGATCTCCACCTTCAGGGCGGCGTGGTTCTCGCAGCGCAGGGCGTTGTTCAGGAAGCGGGGGTCGGTCAGCAGGTCCTCGCGGTGCAGCACCCTGGTACACAGCAGGTTGAACAGCTTATCGTTGCCGCAGCCGATGACGAAGCTGCCGTCCTTGGCCTTGAAGGAATCATAGGGATAAGCGGAGGCGTAGCGATTGCCGATACGGCGGGGCAGCTTGCCGGAGGCGAAGTAGCGCTGAGTACCGGTCTCCAGACTGGAGATCACGCTGTCCACAAGGGCCACATCCACGCGCTGGCCCTTTCCGCTGAGTTCTCTGGCGTGCAGCGCCGTCAGGACGCCGATGGTCAGATTCATGCCGCCCAGCACATCGCCGATGGCGGTACCCACACGCAGAGGCTCGCCGTCCGGCTCGCCGGTGATGCTCATCAGGCCGCCGTAGGCCTGGGCGATAATGTCGTACCCGGGGCGGGCGGAGTTGCGGCCGTAGCTGCCGAAGCCGGAGACGGCGGCGTAGATGATGCGGTCATTGACCTCCTTCAGCACGTCGTAGCCCACACCCAGCTTGTCCATGACGCCGGGGCGGTAGTTCTCCACCACCACGTCAGCCTTCTTCACCATGGCCAGAAACAGCTCCTTGCCCTTGGGGTCCTTCAGGTTCAGCGTAACGCTCTTCTTGTTGCGGTTCACGTTGGCGTAGTAGAGACTGGAATTGTTGACGAACGGGCCCATGCCGCGGGTGTCGTCGCCCTTGACAGGGATCTCGATCTTGATCACGTCGGCGCCGAAATCCGCCAACATCATGGTGCAGTACGGACCGGCCAGCACACGGGTCAGGTCCAGTACCACAATATCCTGTAAAGCTTTCATGGTTCCTCCTGTCAGCAGCACGGGCTCTTGGCCGCGATGTTCATCTGATGTCCGCTGTAAATGCCATCGATCTCGGCGTGCTGCTCCTTGGACAGCGCCAGCAGCCGCTCAAAGTCGATGCCGGTATCGTAGCCCATTCGCTGGAGCATGTAGACCAGATCCTCCGTGGCGGTGTTGCCGGAGGCGCCGGGGGCAAAGGGGCAGCCGCCCAGCCCGCCCAGAGTGGACTGCACGGTGTCCACGCCGGCCTCAATGGCCGCCAGCGTGTTCACCAGCCCCATGCCGCGGGTGTCGTGGATGTGGACCTGCATTTTGGTGTCGGGGAAGCGCTCTATGATGCTCTTCACGGTGCGGCGCACCTGGGCGGGATCGGCGATGCCGATGGTGTCCGCCAGATAGACGGTGTCCACATCGCAGCTGCGGATGCGCTCCACGAAGCGCAGCACCTTGTCCAGGTCGGGAATACCCTCGAAGGGGCAGCCGAAGGTGGTGGCCATGCCGATGCACAGCTGCAGCTCAGGGAAGCTCTCGCGGATGCGGCGCAGTTCCTCGAAGGACTGGTCGTGGGTGCGGTTGATGTTGGCTTTGTTGTGGGACTCGCTGACGGAGATCACATATGTCAGATTCTTCAGGCCGGCAGCCTGGGCCAGCTCAGCGCCCTTGAAGTTGGGGATCAGTGCCACCAGCTCCTTGTCGGGGTACTTCTCCACGCAGTAGCGGGCCACCTCACCGGCGTCCACCATCTGAGGAATGGCCCGAGGGCTGACGAACGAGGTGATCTCCATGCTCCGGATACCGCAGGAGAACAGCCCGTCGATGTATTTGAGCTTCTCCTCCGTGGGCAATACCTTCTTGAGGTTCTGCCAGCCGTCACGCGGCCCGCACTCAAGAACTTTGATCTTTTGCATTTTCTGTATGCCTCCTGTACACTTTTGAAATACGGTTAGCTTATTGTTGCTTAATTTTAATTTAACTAATTAAAAGATAGCGTTTTCGCTTAAAGATGTCAAGATGTTTTGCGCAGAATCAGGAATTTCAACAGAATTTATCCTCCGTTTTTGTGCAGATTTTCACCGTTATCGGCAGAAATCGCGGCGCATCTTCCGGGCAATTTATTTAAGTATTGACATTTGCGGTTAAAAAACGTATAATTAAGCAAGAAATTAAGGAGGTACACGGCACATGGGCGTTAAGCTGAAGGATATTGCGGAGCAGTGTGGCACATCGGTGGCCACCGTCTCCTATGTGCTCAGCGGCAAGGGAGTGGAGAGCCGTATCTCTTCCGAGATGCAGGAGCTGATCTTCGACACGGCGGAGCGGCTGGGATACGCGCGGAAGGCCGCGCCGCCCAAGCCGAAAAAGCCCCGCATCGCCATCTACTGGCCAAAAAAGGGGTTGGAGACCACGCTGGTGAGCATCATGAACGGGGTAAACTCAGCCATCCTGTTCGACACCGTGCCCATCAGCCTGACCATCTGCCCCTACGAGGCCAATAATCTCTATCTGGAGGACGACCTCTGGTCCAGCCGCGTATACGACGCGGCCATCATCGTCTCCGCCGGCGCGGGGGATCTGGCCACGCTGGCCAAGCGAAAGACCAAGATCCCCGTGGTGCTGCACAACCGCGTGCTGGAAGGTTACCCCTGCGTGTCCATCGACCAGGATGCCTCCGGCCGCATTGCGGCGGAGCAGGCTGTGTGCAAGGCGGGAGCCAACATCGGACTGGTCATCAATCCCGCCCAGTACCTGGGCCTGAACCAGCGCGCCAGCGCCATCAGCCAGACCTGCCAGGAGTACGGCGTGGACATCCACTCCCGCACCTTCTACTGTGAGAACAACATCGACGCGGGCTACGAGCTGGGCATCAAGATGATCCGGAACCACAACGTGCCCAAGGCCATTATCTGCACCTACGACATTGTGAGCTTCGGCCTGATGCGGGCGCTGATCGAGGCCGACTATCGCGTGGGCAGTCAGGTGCAGATCATCACCACCTGTACCTCCCTGCCCCAGTTTTTCGCCAAATCCACGCCGCCCATGACGGTGGTGGACCTGAAAATGGAGGAGGTCACCCACCGCGCCGTGCGGCTGGCTATCGATCTGGCCCTCCAGCGGCTGGACGCGGCGGACATCCGTCCCACCATCGTGACCCCCCAAATCATCTATCGGGAATCCTGCCCCGTGCCCACCTTTGAGGAGGCGGAGCATCTGGAGCGCTGCAGGGCCGCCCACTCCACCGAGGTTTCGTAACACAAAGAACACCGGAGAAAGCGTACGCTTTCTCCGGTGTTTTTTGTGTTATATGGCGGTTCAGGGCGGCAGGCAAAGCAAGACGCCGGACAGGAGGAAAACCTCCCATCCGGCGGTCTTTTTCAGACAGAGCCTTTTACTTGGCGAACTCCTCCGCCAGCTCCTTGGTGATGCGCAGATACTCCTCAATATCCTCCACCGTGTGGCAGTGCATCGGGGAAACACGGATGGCGCCGGTGAGGCCCACACCCTCCACGATGCGCTTGGAATACACGCTGCTGTTCACGCGCTCGAACACGGTGACGCCGCGCTTCTGATACTCTTCCACACACTTGGTCATATCCACGCCGTCGATACCCATGGCCACGATCAGGTCACGGTGCGTCAGATCCTCGGTGTCCACATAGACGTGGACGCCCGGGATGTGGCGCAGGCCGGCGGCCTTGTCCGTACCCTCCAGCATGGTATACAGCAGAGCCCGCTCCTGCAGATGGATGTGCTCCATGCCCACCAGAAACAGCTTGCGGCGATCGGTTTCCTTGGTGAAGTGGCCGCCCAGCCAGCAAACATAGTCCACCACGGCACTCATGGCTGCGAAGTTGCCGGGGGTGGGAGAACCCAGCTCCCAGATCTCCTCGGGACGCTGCAGCACCTTGCGGTGGGGCAGCTTGGCCACACGGTCGGACACGTAGCCGTAGCCCATGCCGCGGGTGCCGAAGAACTTGTAGGGCGCGAAGTTCACGCCGTCGAAGCCCAGCTTGTCCACGTCCATGGGGGCGTGGGGCGCGTGCTGCACCGCATCGGTGACGATGTAGATGTCGGGGTTGATCTCACGGGCGGCGCGGACGATGCCCTCCATGTCCATGATGGTACCGGTGATGTTGGAGGCGTACATGACGCTCAGCAGGCAGGTGTCCTTGTCCACCACGCGGCGGATCTCCTCGGGGTCGATGCCGCCGGTTTTGGGATTGGCCTGAGCCACACGGAACTCCTTGCCAGTCTTTTCGCAGTAGTACTTCACGGCGTCGAAGGCGGAGGGATGCTCCAGCACGGAGGTGACGGCGTTGGTACCCGGGCAGTTCTCCAGAATGGCGCCCACCATCTGGAACATGCACTGGGAGGCGGTCATCTCCGTCAGCAGCGCGCCGCCGGAGGCGCCGAACACCACATGCATCACATCGTCGATGCCCCGCAGCTGGATACGCTTGAGCTCCTTGGAGCGGGCGTGTACGCGTTCCGGGCAATCGGGGAAGGCCTGGTACTTGGCCTGCTCCTCCACAGACGCCTTCAGGCGCAGGGAGCCGCCGGAGTTCTCAAAGAACAGACGCTTGCCGAACTCGGGGTCGGCATCCACATAGCAGAAGCGCTCCTTGATCTCCGCAGACAGGGCGGGGTCAAACAGCAGACCATGCTCATAGTTTTCCATAGGGATCTCCTTTTTCCATTCTATCTGTAAATGATTTGTTTACTTGGCAGCCTGGGGTTTGTCGAAGCGGCGGCCCACGCCGGTGATGGCGCTGAGGGTGAACAGGACGATCAGCATGATGCTCTGGAAGTTGTAGGGGATGAAGTCCAGGAAGGAGAAGGACTCACCCACCACACCGCTGGCGATGGCCAGACTCACCGCGTTCAGGCACACGGGGTTGTAGGGGACCAGACCGGCGAAGCCGGTGCTGATGCCGTCCATCAGGTTGGAGCCGCGGGTACGCTCGATGTTGTGAGTCTCCAGCAGCTTGCGGACCAGCGGGCCCACGAACAGGATGGTGATGGAAGCCGCGCCGATAGCCACGCTGCCCACGAAGCAGATCAGGATGGTGACCAGCTCCGCCTGACGCGGGGTCTTGCTGGCGTTATGCAGCTTGCCCAGCATGATGTCAAACACACCGCTGCGGGTGAGCATCTCCAGCAGGGCGAACATGAAGAAGCTGAAGCAGATGACGTTCAGCATGCCGGTGAGGCCGGCGCCGATGGGACCGGCGGCATCCACCATCTTGGCGGGCTCGATGAAGCCAAACACCAGGCACAGCACGAAGCCCACCAGGTCGCAGACGATCAGAGTGCCGATGAGGTTCCAGCCCTTGAGCATCAGGATGATCATGATGACGGGGATCACCAGCATGATCAGGGTCTTGGCGTAGGAGGCGTCCACCAGCTCCGGCAGGGTCACGGCCTCGGAGGTGCGGAAGCCGATGATGACGAACAGAACGGCGGAAACCACACCGGCGATCAGGGAGTAGGGCAGACGGGTGCGGACCACGTCGCGGACCTCAGCGCCCTGAGTCAGGGCAGAGGCGATGGTGGTATCGGAAATGGGGGCCAGGTTGTCGCCGAAGATGGCGCCGCTGACGATAGCGCCCACCACAACGGCAGGATTGGCGCCCACGGTGGTGGCCACGGGCAGCAGCACCGGCAGAACAGCCACAATGGCGCCGTTGGAGGTGCCGCAGGCCGTGGAGATCAGTGCGCAGATGATGAAGCCCACCAGCGGCAGGAAGCCGGCGCTGAGACCCAGCTCCGTCACCAGCCAGGTCAGGCCCTGGATCAGACCGCTCTGGCGCAGCTCCTGGGAGAGGACGCCGGCCAGCAGGAACGCGAAGATAATGACGCACAGGGTATCGTTCTTCAGGCCCGCGACCACCGCCTTCTCAAATTCCTTCTTGTCCTTGGCAAGCAGGAAGGCTGTGCACAGACCGGCGAAGCCCGCCATGCAGAACAGGACCAGAGAGACCTTCTGCAAGGCTGCAATGGTGATCATCAGTGCCATGAACACCAACAGCGGCAGGCACGCGCCGAAGGTGCCGCCATAGAACTGCATCTTCTTTTGATTTTCCATTTCTCATCTTCTCCTTTTTTTAGTGATTCCCGCCGAAAACGGTGGAGGATCATGGTCTCCGGCAGGTTTGTTCACATCTTATTCATATAAGACAGAAAGTCAATAGGTTTTCAACAATTTACATCGCTGCTGTTGCATTTTCTACAAAATATACAGTATAATGTTGTTGCAGCAACAACAATTGCCGCAGACTTTGTGACAGAAGGAGTTTTGCCCCATGAACACCAGCTTGCAGCAGCGCATTCAGAGCGCCGATCTCACCCGCACGGAAAAGCGCATCGCCGACTACTTTCTCGACCACAGTGAGTCGCTGTACTTCATGACCGCCCGAGACATCGCCCAGGAGCTGGGCGTCAGCGACACGTCCATCATCCGGCTGTGCCGCGCCCTGGGCTACCGCGGCTTCCGCGAATTGCAGGAGAGCCAACGGGCGGAGCTGGCTCAGGTCATGGAGAGCGGCCGCTACGTCATCCCACGGCAGCAGGTGGAGGGCAAGCTGGAGCAGTACCAGAACTGCAGCCCGTTCCAGTGCCTGCAGCTGGCCATGGAGACGCTGCAGGAGACGTACCGGAAGAACCGGCCGGAGAAATTTGAGCGGGCCGCCCAGCTCCTTTTGCAGAGCGAGCACATCTTCATCTCCGGCTTCCGCGGCTTTTCCGGCTCCGCCCGTTATATGGGGGTGCTGCTGTCCCAGTACATCAACCGCGTCACCTACTATTGCGATGCGGACACCCGCTGCGTGGAGGGCCTCATTGACTACGGCTCTCAGGACTGCGTAGTGGTTTTCGGCGCAGAGCGCTACTCCCGCATGTCCTGCGTGCTGGCCCAGATCGCCCGGGACGCCCACTGCCGTCTGATCGTTATCACCGACAAGCTCACCGCACCTCTGGCCGTGGGGGCGGACATCGTGCTGCTGGCGGATTTCACCAGTCCCACCGCCGTCAACTCCTATCTGGGTGTGAACTTTCTGGTGGAGGCCATCGCCTTCGAGGTCAGCCGCCAGCTGGGCGTCTTTCCCCAGCAGCGGCTGTCCCGCATGGACCACTACCTGTCGGAGCTGCGTCTGTATTGATGCGTGCCAAAAAATGAACAGCACCCCATTTGTTAGACAAGCATGGTAAAATACCTGTACTAAGAAATGGGGTGTTTTTCTATGTCAAGGGGAGCAGGGAGCACGCGGTATACACCGAAATTCAGGAAAATGGCCGCAGAGGCGATGCCGCAGGAGCCGCCGGTCCTGCGGCCGAAGGGGTAACGGCGCTTACCTCTCCACCAGATGGACGTTCAGGTGGTCGTAGGTCATCTCCACTCCCGCCGCGGCAAAGGCATCGCGCAGGTTCTCGTTCAGCGCGAAGAAAGCGTTCCAGTAGTCCTCCGCCCTGGTCCAGCAGCGGACGCTGTACTCAATGGCGCTGCTGCCGTACTCCGTCAGATACACCACCGGCGCAGGCTCCTGCAGCACATTGGGCGTGGCCGCCACCGCCGCCAGACAGGCGGCCTTCACCGTCTCGGTGGGCGCGTCGTAGGAGGCCGTCACGGTCCGCACCACCCGCCGCCGGCCCATGGCCGTGTAGTTGATGATGCGGCTGGAGGACAGCTCCTTGTTGGGCTGCATGACGAACTGGCCGTCCGGCGTCTCGATCTTCGTATGGTTCAGGGTGATCTCCCGCACCGTGCCCACGGTGTCCGCCACCTCGATGTCGTCGCCGATGTTGAAGGGGTGGGATGTCAGGATCACCAGACCGCCGGCCACGTTGCCCAGAATGTCCTCCGCCGCCAGAGTCACGCCCAGCGTCAGCACCGACACCAGCGCCGTCAGGGACGAGGTGTTCAGTCCCAGGGCCTCCGCCGTGATGATGCCCGTCAGCAGATAAAGTACCACCTTGGCCGATGTCAGGACGATCTGGCGCAGGCGGGCAGTCAGCTTTTTGCTGCGGTCCAGCAGCCGTTTGGCCAGCTTTAACAGCAGCCGCGACACGATGAGGCACACCAGCAGCGTCAGCACCGCCGACAGAATGCGGCTCAGGCTGTACCCTCCCAGCGATGTCTCCAGTATTTTCGAAAGCTCTTGCATCGGAATGTCTCCTTTCTCATGCTGACACCAGTATAGCAAATTCCCCGCCGCTGCGCAATCGCATTCATAAAGAGGGGGCGGAACACAGTGCGTTCCGTCCCCTCTTTATCCGCTCTGCACCCCGCCGAAAACATCCCTGTCTCCCCCGCCGGAGCTTGTCGCAGCTGCACAAAATATCTGCGTTTGCCAATTTTTACTTGCCAGGCAGGGCCGGCTCTGCTATGATAGACGCGAAAAATGCCAAAAAAGGGGGTACTGCCATGGGCATATCCTACAACAACCTGTTCAAGCTGCTCATCGACAGGGGCTGGTCCAAAACGGAGTTTGCCCGCAAGGTGGGCATCAGCTCCAACACGCTGGCCAAGCTGTCGAAAAACGAGCCGGTGTCGCTGGAGGTGCTGGTGCGCATCTGCCGGCGGCTGGAATGCACACTGGGCGACGTGGTGCAGATCCTGCCGCTGGCCGCTATGGAGAAGCTGCGCACCGCTGCGGAGGAGGGGATACACAGATCATGAGCCAGACCAACGCAAACGGCGCCACGTTCATGGAAAAGCTGTCCACGTTCATCGTGGATAAGCGGAATCTGATCTTTCTCATCACCATCATCGGCCTCATTTTCTCCGCCTTTGCCCGTAACTGGGTCCAGGTGGAGAATGACCTGACCTTCTACCTGCCGGACAGCTCTCAGACCAAGCAGGCGCTGGCCGTCATGGACGAGCAGTTCGTCACCTACGGCACGGCGGAGGTAATGGTGGCCAACGTCACACCGGCCCAGGCTCAGAAGCTGGCTGACAAGCTCCGGGACATCGAGGGTGTCCAGAGCCTGACCTACGACAAGACCACCGACCACTACAACGACATGTCCGCTCTGTTCTCCATCACCTTCGCCTACGACGAGGATGACGACGCCTGCCTGACGTCTCTGGATGCGGTGAAGGCAGCCCTCAGCGGCTATGACCTCTACGTCTCCACGGATCTGGGCAATACCCAGCAGGAGACTATTGAGCATGAGATCAGCGTCATTATGATCTACGTGGCCATCGTCATTGTCATCGTGCTGACCTTCACCTCCGAGACCTACGGCGAGGTGCCGGTGCTGATTTTGACCTTCGTGGTGGCGCTGGTGCTGAATCAGGGCACCAACTTCCTGATGGGCAAGATCTCCTTCGTGTCCAACTCCGTCACCAGTATTCTGCAGCTGGCGCTGTCTATCGACTACGCCATCATCTTCTGCAACCGCTTCAAGGAGGAACACCGGCTGCTGGACCTGCGGGAGGCCGTCATCGTCTCCCTGAGCAAATCCATCCCCGAGATCGGCGCCAGCAGCCTGACCACCATCGGCGGTCTGGTGGCCATGCTGTTCATGCAGTTCAAACTTGGCCCCGATATGGCCCTGTGCCTCATCAAATCCATCCTGTTCGCGCTGCTGTCCGCCTTCGTGGTGATGCCGGGCCTTCTGATGCTGTTCGGTCCCCTCATCGACCGGACGCAGCACCGCAGCTTCGTGCCCAAGATACCCTTCGTGGGCAATTTCGACTACGCCACGCGGCACGTGGTGCCCGTGATCTTCGCCCTGCTGATCACCGTGGGCTTCTTCCTGTCCTCCCGCTGCCCCTTCGCCTACGGGTACAGCCTGCTGACCACGCCCATCCAGAACGACAACCAGATCGCCGAGCAGATGATCGAGGACACCTTTACCTCCAGCAACATGCTGGCCCTGATGGTCCCCGCCGGCGACTACGACAAGGAGGCCGCCCTGCTGGCGGAGCTGGAGCAGTATGATGAGGTGGACCACACCATGGGCCTTGTGAACATCGAGGCCATGGACGGCTACACGCTGGCGGATAAGCTGACGCCCCGTCAGTTCGCGGAGCTGGCCGGTCTGGACTACGAGGCCGCGCAGGTGGTCTACGCCGCCTATGCCGCCAACAACGGCGACTACGGCCAGCTGGTGGGCCATCTCTCCACCTACAAGGTGCCGCTGCTGGATATGTTCCTGTTCGTCTGCGACCAGATCGACGCCGGTGTGGTGACGCTCAGCGACGACCAGACCGCCGCCCTGAAGGACGCCCAGACCCAGATGCTCAGCGCCAGGAACCAGCTGCGGGGCGAGGATCTCAGCCGTATGCTGGTATACCTGACCCTGCCGGAGAGCGGCGATGAGACGTACGCCTTCACCGACAAAATTCTGGACATCGCCCAGAAGTATTACCCCGACCAGAAGGTATATCTGGCCGGCGACTCCACCAACGAGTACGACTTCGAGAAGTCCTTTGCCATCGACAACAAGGTGGTGAGCATCGTGTCCATTCTGGTGGTCATGGTGGTGCTGCTGTTCACCTTCAAGTCCGCCGGTATGCCGGTGCTGCTGATTCTGGTGATCCAGGGCTGCATCTGGATCAATTTCTCCGTCCCCGCCGTCACCGGCAAGTACCTGTTCTATCTGAGCTACCTGATCGTCAGCTCCATCCAGATGGGTGCCAACATTGACTATGCCATCGTCATCGCCAGCCGCTATCAGGAGCTGAAGGCGAAGATGGCCCAGCGCAGCGCCATTGTAGAAACGCTGAACTTTGCCTTTCCCACCATCATCACCTCCGGCGCCATCATGTCCATCTGCGGCTTCCTCATCGGCAGTATGACCTCGGAGCCCGTCATCGCCGGCATCGGCGAGAGTCTGGGCCGCGGCACGGTGATCTCCATCATCATGGTCATGTTCGCCCTGCCCCAGATCCTGCTGATCGGCAGCCGCGTCATCGACAAGACTTCCTTCTCCGTGCCATCCGTGGTGGCCAAGAAGAACAGCCGCGGCCGCATGACGGTGAACGGTATGGTGTACGGCCACATCAACGGCACGGTCCGTGGCATGATCCACGCCACGGTGGAGGGCGATGTAGACCTGACCATGCTCTCCGGAGCGGAGGGAGAGGAGGTACCCGACGATGAGGAAGAAGATTGACATACGGCATCTGGCCGCGGCTCTGCTGGCAGCCCTGATGCTGCTGGCCTGCCTGCCCGTGACGCAGGCCGACGCTGCCGGCAATACCATCCACATCTCCTCGGAAGCGGAGCTGCGGGATCTGGCCGCCAGCTGCGCGCTGGACACCTGGTCCCGCGATAAAAACGTGGTGCTGGACAGCGACCTGACGCTGGCGGACCCGTCCTTCCTGCCCATCCCCACCTTCGGCGGCAGCTTTGACGGGCAGGGTCACACCATCCATAATGTCAGCATAACGGACAGTCTGTCCCCCGCCGGCCTGTTCGGCGTGGTACAGGCGGGCGGCTCCGTTCGCAGCCTCCATGTGGTGGGCACCGTCACCCCCTCCGGTGACGGCCGAAGCGTGGGCGGCATCGCCGGCGAGAACAACGGTGCCATCGAAAAGTGCAGCTTCACCGGCACGGTGTCCGGTCAGGTATACGTAGGCGGCATCGCCGGTCACACCGGCGCCTCCGGCAGTATCCTGGCCTGTGAGACCCGCGGCGCGGTCATCGGCGACAGCATGACCGGCGGCATCACAGGCTATAACGAGGGCCTGCTGGCCGACTGCACCAACAGCGCCTGCGTCAACGTGGAGAGCACCGATCCCCGTCTGGATCTGGAGGATCTGGATCTGACGCTGACGCCGGACCTGTCCAAGCTGGGGCAGGCCAACGCCGGCGCCTCCGCCGCTGATACCGGCGGCATCGCCGGATACAGCGCCGGTACGCTGTCCGATTGTGTGAACCACGGTGCCGTGGGCTACCAGCACATCGGCTATAACACCGGCGGCGTGGTGGGCCGCAGCTGCGGCCAGCTCCTGCGCTGCCGGAACGATGGCTCCATCGCCGGACGCAAGGACGTGGGCGGCGTGGCGGGCCAGATCGAGCCCTATATCCAGGTGGACGCCTCTCCCACCTATCTGTCGGAGCTGAACCGCCAGCTGTACGAGCTGAAGTCCCTGACCGATCAGGCCGCCAATGACGCCCAGGACGGCGCAGGCGGCGTGTCCGACCGGCTCAAAGACATGAACGACTACCTGAAGGACGCCCTCTCCGACCCGCAGGACCCCCTGGCCGCCATCACGGGCTTCGGCAGCCGCCTGAACGACCTGAACAACAGCGCCTCCGGCTCGGTGGACACCGTGGCGGACGACCTGCGGGACATCAACAGCAAGTTCAATGAGGTATCCAACACCGTGCTGGCCGCCATCTCCGCCGCCGGCGACCCCGCCTCCGTCATTTCTGACGGCTCGCAGGGGAACATCGACAAGATCACGCTGGGCAAGACCTCTGCCTGTACCAACAGCGGTACGGTCAGCGGCGATGTCAACACCGGCGGCATTGCCGGCTCCATCGCCATCGAGTACGAGCTGGACCCAGAGGATGACGTCAGTGCCAATCTGGACGGAGAATACCGCCGGCAGTACGAGTACCGCGCCGTAGTGCAGCAGTGCGCCAACACCGGTGCCGTCTCCGCCAAGCGCAGCAACACCGGCGGCATCGCCGGGCGCATGGACCTCGGCCTCATCATCTCCTGTGAGAGCTACGGCAGCGTGGAAAGTGACAGCGGCAGCTGCGTGGGCGGCATCGCCGGTCTCACCGCTGCCACCGTCCGCAGCAGCTATGCCAAGTGTACCCTCAGCGGCAAAAAATACGTGGGCGGTATCGTGGGTTCCGGTGTGGCGGAGAGATCCGACGGCAGCGCCAGCACCGTTACCGGCTGCTGGTCGCTGGTGGACATCACCGGCTGCCAGCAGTACGAGGGCGCCGTCTCCGGCGCGGACACCGGTACGTTCACCGATAACTATTTCGTCTCCGACACACTGGCGGGCATCAACCGCCAGAGCTTCGCGGGCCGCGCGGAGCCTGTGAGCTTCGACACCCTCGCCGCGGCGGAGGGTATGCCCGGCGGCATGACCACCTTTACCCTGTCCTTCGTCTCCGACGGCAAGGTGCTGACCAGCCGCACCTTCTCCTACGGCGCATCCTTTGACAGCAGCGTCTATCCGCCGCTTCCGGAAAAGGACGGCATCTACGCCCACTGGGATCGCACCGACCTCCACGGCCTGCATCTGGACACGGTGGTCACCGCCGTCTATGACGCGCTGCTGCCCACCCTGTCCTCGGAGCAGACCCGCGAGGACGGCCGTCCCGTCATTCTGGCCGGCGGTGACTTCAACGACGGCGACACCATGGCCGCCACAGCCCTGACTCTGACACCGGAGGAGTTCCACGCGGCAGACGGCAGCTTCGCAGACCGCGCTGCCAACTGGTTCTCCTACCTGAAGGAAGGGCAGCTGCCGCCCCTGACCGTGAACCGCCGCGTGGCGGAACAGTGGCGGGTATCCCTGCCCGATGACGGCCAGGAGACCCACACGCTGCGCTACCTGCCGTCTCAGGACGCATCGCATCTGCGGCTCTATGTCAACGACGGCGGCGGCTGGCAGGCCGTGTCCTACGACACCGTGGGCAGCTACCTCTCCTTCACCGCAGGCGGCGCCAGCCCCGAATTCGCCGTGGTCACCACCGCATCGGTGTGGTGGCCGCTGGCCGCGGCCATCGCCGTGTGCGTGGCCATCGTGCTGGCGATCCTGCTGGGACGGCGTCACCGCCGCCGGCGGAAGGCCGCCGCAGTCTCTGCCCCCGAGACGGTGGAGAATGCCGTTGAAAGCACGGGAACGCCCGCCCGCATCTCCCGCCCGGCCAAGAAGAAAAAGCGGCGCTGGTGGATCCCCGTCAGTATCGTTGCGGGCATCGCCGCTGCGGCAGCGGTGCTCCTGGCCGCCACTGGTCTGGGCCGCCAGCTCAACGCCTGGCGTCTGCTGCACCGCGCCCTGAACGCCGACTCGCTGGCCATGACCGTCTCCGTCCAGAGCGGCGAGACCTTCACCGCCAGCGCCGATGTCTGCCGCACCAGGGCCGACACCACCCGCATCGTCACCGTCCGGTGGCAGGGCGTGACCGTCTACTGCACCGGCGATGCGGTGTATCTGGAGAACGGCCGCGCCTACCGTCTGAGCAGCAGCATGACCCTCTCCGACCTGGCCGCTCTGTTCCGCAAGGCCCATGTGGACTGCGAAAAGACGGATGCGGACACCCTGTATACGGCGGCGCTGGCCGCCGCCGACGCGGACGCCCTGCTGACGCTGCTGGAGCCGGAGGTGGGCGACCTCACCGGCATCGACAGGCTCACCGCCGTGCTGACCGTGGCCGATGGCCGCGCCCGGTCCCTCCAGCTCACTGCCGGGCCGGAGGACGCCCCCGTTCTCACCGCTGTGATGGATTTCACCGCCAAGGTCACGGCGCCCCAGGTGCCGGAGGCGGTGACCGCCGCCATCGCCGGCGGTACGGAGCCGGAGAATACCGTGCTGCCCGCGGATACTCTGCGCCTGCTGCGGTCCTGGGCCGCCCTGCGCAGCAGGGAGGTACTGGCCGCCGACCTGACGCTGACGGCGGATTGCGGCCCTCTGGTGCTCCGCGACACCCTGCAATATGACCGCCGCACCGTGGACGGTCAGGATTTCACCGCCGTCCGCAAGGGCGCGCTGAGCCTGTACTTCTCCGGCGATAAGCTCTGCGATGCGGAAGGCCATGTTCTCACCACCGATGACGCTCTGGCCTCCCAGGCCCGGCTCCTTCAGCTGGCCTACCAGCTGGTGCTGAACGGCACCGCCGCCTGCACCCAGACCGGCGGCACAGATACCTATACTCTGACGCTGGACGAGGCGGGAGCTGCGGAGTTTGCCGCCGCCATCGCGCCGGATATCCAGTCCCAGCACGTCGCCTTCACCGGTGGCCGCGTCACCATGGAGGTGCAGGACACCCAGCTGTGCAGCGTCCGTATCACCTGCTCCGGCAGCATCAGTGTGGCGCTGACGGAGGCCAACGCCTCCCTGAGCGCCGATATCCGGTTCGTCTCCCGCAATTACCCGTTCCCCCGCGCGGTGCTGAATGCGCTGCAATAACAAAAGAGAGAAGGCAATAGCATGGGAAACCGCATCATCTGCATCAGCCGCCAGTTCGGCAGCGGCGGCCATGAGATCTCCGTCAAGACCGCGGACCTGCTGCGTCTGCGCGTCTATGAAAAGGAGCTGGTACATCTGGCCTGCGAATACGGCGAGCTATCGGAGTCCGTCATGAGCGATTCCGATGAAAAGGCCACCAACCCCTACCTGTTCCGCACCGTCCACGAGGGCAACTACCATGTCGTGCGGGGCAAGCCCACGTCCGAGGTGCTGTTCGCCCTGCAAAGCCACGAGATCCGCCGCATCGCCCGCAGGGAGGAGTGCGTGTTTGTGGGCCGCTGCGCCGACTATGTCCTGCGGGATGCGGATGTCCGCCTGCTGCGGGTATTCGTCTCCGCGCCGGAGGAACAGCGCATTGCCCGTAAGATGGAGCAGGAGCATCTGACCCAGCCTCAGGCGGTGCGGCTGCTGCGGAAAATGGACAAACAGCGCCGGAAATACTACGAGACCTACACCCACCATGTCTGGGGCGACAGCACCAACTACGACCTGTGCATCGACACATCCACCTGTACGCTGGACGAGGCGGCGTCCCGGATCGCCGACCGCTTCCGCGCCATGGCGTAGCGTCAGAAGGGCTTTTATGCAGCAAGACAAGACATTTCTCGGTACGGAGCCGGTAGGGCGGCTCCTGTTCCGGCTGGCGGTCCCCACGGTGACGGCCCAGCTGGTAAACATGCTCTACAACATCGTGGACCGCATCTACATTGGTCACATGCCCGGCGACGGAAGCCTGGCCCTCACCGGCGTGGGCGTGTGCATGCCCCTCATCATGATCGTCTCCGCCTTCGCGGCACTGGTGGCCTCCGGCGGTGCGCCCCGTGCCTCCATTGCCATGGGCCGCGGCGACCACGCCGGCGCGGAGCGGCTGCTGGGCGGCTGCGCTGCCCTGCTGCTCCTGTTGTCCCTGACCCTCACCGCCGTGCTGCTCCTGTGGGGCCGCGACCTCCTGCTGCTGTTCGGCGCCAGCGAGAACACCGTTGCCTACGCCGCCGACTACATGGGTGTCTATGCCGTCGGCACCGTGTTCGTCCAGCTGACGCTGGGCCTCAACGCCTTCGTGACGGCCCAGGGCTTCGCCCGGACCGGCATGCTGACGGTGCTCATCGGCGCGCTGGCCAATATCGCGCTGGACCCGCTGTTCATCTTCGCTCTGGACATGGGCGTGCGGGGCGCGGCGCTGGCCACCGTGCTGTCTCAGGCCCTGTCCTGCGTCTGGGTCACATCGTTCCTCTGCGGCAATAAGACGCTGCTGCGCCTGCGGCGGGAGAACCTGCTGTCCGGTCTGCGGCTGGTGCCGCCCTGCATCGCGCTGGGATCGTCCTCTTTTGTCATGCAGGCCAGTGAGAGCGTCATCTCCGTGTGCTTCAACTCCTCCCTGCTGAAATACGGCGGGGATCTGGCCGTGGGCGCCATGACCATCCTCACCAGCGTCATGCAGTTCGCCCTGCTGCCCCTGACCGGTCTGTCTCAGGGCGCTCAGCCCATCACCAGCTACAACTACGGCGCCCGGAACACAGACCGCGTCCGGCAGAGCTTCCGCCTGCTGCTGCGCGCCTGCCTCATCTACTCTATGATGCTGTGGGCCTTCGTGATGCTGTGCCCCCGGGTGTTCGCCGGTCTGTTCACCACCGACGCGGCCCTGCTGGCCTTCACCTCCAGGGCGCTGCGCATCTACTGCGGTGGGCTGGGCCTGTTCGGCATCCAGATCGCCTGCCAGATGACTCTGGTCTCCACCGGAAACGCTGTCTGCTCCATCATTGTAGCGGTGCTGCGGAAGTTCGTGCTGCTGATCCCCCTGATCTACATCCTGCCCTGCTTCCTGCCGGACCCCACAACAGCCGTCTATCTGGCGGAGCCCGTGGCTGACGTGCTGGCGGTGACGTTCACCGCCGTCCTGTTCTCGGTGCAGTTCAAAAAGTCCCTGCAAAAGCTGGAGACGCCCCTGCAATGATTTATACCCAAAAGCGCGCAAAAAAGCGCCCGTCCGGAAGGACGGGCGCTTCAGCTTGTCAAAAAAGTCCGAACGGACTTTTTTGACAAGCTGCCAGCAAAATCGCAAAATAAAAACAGTATTTTTTTGCGATTTTGGCCGCTGCGGCGGGTGATTGAACGCGAAAGGGAACCCTAACGGTTCCCTTTCACACTATCCTTCCCTCCGATACTTGTGCCCGGGCAGGTTTTTCGACAGACTCAAGCGCCCGTCCTTCCGGACGGGCGCTTTTCCGTTCTTGTCGCTTGTCGTATATCCCTTACTCGGCCTCGGCCAGCGCCTTGGCGGCGGCGATCGCCTTCTCCTGAGCTGCGGCGGGGCAGTCCTCGTAGCGGACGAAGTTGAAGGTGAACGTACCGCGGGACTGGGTCATGGACCGCAGATCAATGGCGTAGCTCATCATCTCGGCCATGGGCACCTCGGCCTCCAGTACGGTCTCGCCGTCTCCGGTGGGGTTCATGCCCATCACACGGCCGCGGCGCTTGTTCAGGTCGCCCATCACGTCGCCCACGTAGTTGTCGGGCACGGTGACCTTCAGCTCACCGATGGGCTCCATCAGCACGGGCTTGGCCTCGGGCAGAGCGGCCTTGAACGCCAGGTTGGCGGCCAGCTTGAACGCGATCTCGGAGGAGTCCACGGGGTGGTAGGAGCCGTCCACCAGGGTGGCCTTCAGGAACACCACGGGATAGCCGGCCAGCACGCCGTGCAGGCAGCTCTCGCGCAGGCCCTTTTCCACGGCGGGGAAGTAGTTCTTGGGCACGGAGCCGCCGAACACGTTCTCCTCAAAGATCATATCCTCCTGCTCGCTCTGGGGCTCGAAGATAATGTGAACATCGCCGAACTGGCCGCTGCCGCCGGTCTGCTTCTTATAGCGGCCCTGCTTGCGGACGGTGCTGCGGATCTTCTCACGATAGGCAACACGCGGGGTATCCAGCTCGGAATCCACGCCGAAGCGGGACTTCAGCTTGCTGCACAGCACGTCGATCTGGATGTCGCCGGCGCCGGAGATCACGGTCTGGTGGGTCTCGGCGTTGTTGGTGACGGAGAAGGTAGGATCCTCCTCGTTCAGCTTGTTCAGACCGGTACCCAGCTTCTCGATCTCCTGCTTGGTCTTGGGGGAGATCGCCCGCTCGTAGCAGGCGGGGGCAAAGGCCAGAGGTGCAAACTTCACATAGGTCTTGGGCTCGCACAGGCTGTCGCCGGTCTTGACCTTGTCCATCTTGCCGATGGCGCCGATGTCGCCGCAGCAGATCTCCTTGGTCTCCTCGGTCTTCTTGCCCTTCATGACGTACAGACGGCCCAGCTTCTCAGTGTTGCCGGTGGTCATGTTGTACAGGGACATATCGCTGGTGACCTTGCCGCGGATGACCTTGATCATGGAGAACTTGCCGTACTGGTCGGAGATGGTCTTGAACACGAAGGCAGCGGCGGAGCCGTTGGGATCGTGAGCCACCTCAATCGCGTTGCCGTCGTCGTCTTCAGCGGCCTCGGCGGGCATATCGGTAGCCACGGGCACCAGGTCCACGATGGTCTGCATCAGCATCTCCACGCCCATACCGGTGGCGGCGCTGCCGCACAGCACGGGGCACACGCTGCCCTCGCGCACGCCGATCTGCAGGCCCTTGGCCATGTCCTCGGCGGACAGCTCCATGGTCTCGAAGAACTTCTCCATCAGCTCCTCATCGGCGCCGGCGGCGGCCTCCATCAGCTCAGCGCGGAGGGCCTCCACCTCGTCGGCCATGTCGGCGGGAATAGCACACTCGCCCTTGGCGTCGTAGGCTTTGTTGTGCAGCAGGTCCACGATGACGGTGACGGCCTTGTTGCCGTCGGCCTTGGTGGCCACGATGGGGGCAATGGCGGTGCCGTACTTGGCCTTGACGGCCTCGATGCAGGATGCGTAGTCGGCGTTGGCCTCCTCCACGCGGTTGATGAACATCATGCGGGGCTTCTTGCCCAGCATCTTCCAGGTGCGCTCCATGCCCACGGACAGACCGTCCTTGGCGTTGCCCACGATGACGGCGCACTCGGCGGCGCGGATGGCGCACACCGCCTCGCCGGAGAAATCGAAGTTGCCGGGAGCGTCCATGACGTTGATCTTCTTGCCCTTATACATAACGGGGGCAAAGGCCAGGGAGATGGAGATCTGGCGCTTGATCTCCTCGGCGTCGTAGTCGCAGGTGGTGTTGCCGTCGGCGGTCTTGCCCAGACGGTCGATGCCCTTGGTCATAAACAGCATCTGCTCGACCAGCGAGGTCTTGCCGGACCCGCCGTGGCCCAGCAGCGCAATATTGCGAATGTCATTAGCAGTCATAGTGGTGATGTACTCCCTTCATTTTCTTCAAGTCCGCCGCCCACACGGCTGCGGACAGTAGCTCAATGAACCGATTATAGCTTATATTGCAGGACCTGACAACCATTATTTTGTGGATTTGTAGGAAAATTCCCTGTCCGCGCAGGCTTTTTCGGCAACTTATACAATTTCTCTTCCGCCGTACTGGGCAGGTCGACGAGGGCCGGCAGACATCCCTTGCGCCGCCGCAGAAAACGTGCTATAATGGCGAATGTATTTGCGGGCATGATGGAATTGGTAGACATGCGAGATTTAGGTTCTCGTGCTCACGCGTTGGGGTTCGAGTCCCCATGCCCGCACCAAAAATGTCCGCCCCTGCGGGCCGTCCCTTTTTGGTGCGCGCTTTTGCGCTGCAAAAGCGGTCGCCTGCGGGCGGATAACCGAACGCGCAAGGGAAACCCGATCAGGGTTTCCCTTGCATATCTTGAACAGAGGACGCCATGGCGCACACGCTGGATGACCGGCTGATCTGCGAGATCTTGTCGGTGTCGGAGGAGATACCCGCCGACCGCGTGGACATGAAGCGTTTTCAGCGGCCGGAGGGCTGTCGGACGAAACAGGAGGAGCTGCCATGAAACGTATCGCATCCATACAGGATATCTCCTGCCTGGGCCGCTGTTCCCTGACCGTGGCGCTGCCGGTGATCTCCGCTCTGGGCGTGGAGTGCGCCATCGTGCCCACCGCTGTCCTCAGCGCCCACACCGCCTTCCCCGGCTTTGTCAGCCGCGACCTGACGGACCAGCTTGACGCCATCGCCGCCCACTGGCAGGCCCAGCACGTCCACTTCGATGCGCTGTATACCGGCTACATCGCCTCCGTGCCCCAGGTGCAGCAGGTGCTGGACTTCTTTGACGCGGTGAAAAGCCCCGATACCATGATCTTTGTGGACCCCGCCATGGCGGACCACGGCAAGCTCTATTCCGGCTTTGGCCCCGACTTCCCCGCCGCCATGGCGCGGGTGGTGGCCCGGGCCGACGTGGCCATGCCCAACCTGACAGAGGCATGTCTCCTCACCGGTACGCCCTACCGCGAGGACATGGACGAGCCCATGACCCGTGAGCTGCTGCAAAAAGTAGCGGCGCTGGGTGCCGGAAAAGTGGTGCTCACCGGCGTGTCCTTCACGCCGGACAGGCTGGGCGCCATGGGCTACGACAGCGCCGACGGCCGGTTCTTCACGTGTCTGGACCGGCGGCAGACCGGCTCCTACCACGGCACCGGCGACATCTTCGCCGCCACGGTGGTGGGCGGCATGATGCGGGGCCTGCCGCTGGAAGGTGCCGTCTCTCTGGCGGTGCGCTTCACCCTCTCCTGCATTGATGTCACGGCTCAGGACCCCTGCGCCGCCTGGTACGGCGTGGAGTTCGAGAAGGCCCTGCCCCTGCTGTGCGACGCCGCCCGCGCCCTGCCTGAGAATTAAAAAGAATAAAAGAGCACCCGCGGCTATGCCGCGGGTGCTCTTTTATCATCGTCACCTGCTGCGGGGATAGGGCTTCTTCTCGTCGGTGAGCCCCGCGAGATAGTCCATGCTGGTGTTCAGTGCCAGTGCCACGCGGCGGCACTGTTCAAAGCTGAGATAGCGCTCGCCCCGCTCGATCTTGGAGTACGCGCTCTGGTCGATGCCGGTCAGCATCTGCATCTTGACCTGCGTAAATCCCCGCTCTTTTCTGAGTTCCCGTAATCTGCTCATCAAAAATCACCATAAATATTATGACAAATTGTCCTATTGCATTTAGGGTTAAATTGTCCTATAATTTTTGCAGGGGGTGATGTTATGACGGAAGTTGAAGCCTATCACGAAATGTATCTGACCATGGCTCGCGCCGCCGAACAGGCCATCCGCCTGTTGGTGGAGGCGCAGCAAGCCTGTGAAACGCTTTACATGGAGAGCACGGAACAGGCGCCGGCGAAATCCTGACCATAAAAAAAGCACCCGCGGCATGCCCGCGGGTGCTTTTTTTATTCTCCTTCGCCCTCCGGCTTCCCCTCTCCGGGAGCCTCCTCCGGCGCAGGGGGCTCCGACGCCTTCGCCGGTTCCTCCTCGGGTGCGTCGAAGTCCGGCATGGGTACCGGCTCGGACACCATGTTGATGTGCTTGGCGGGCGCCTCGATGGTCTCCGGCACACTGGGGCGGAACAGCTTCCGCTCCTGCTCTCTGGTGGCGCCGTAGTTGTCCACCGTCTCAGGGTCGCGGCCCTCGATAATGGCCATCATCTCCTGCCCGGTGATGGTCTCCTTCTTCAGCAGGTACGCGGCGATCTTGTCCAGCAGCTCCCGGTTGTCCTGCAAAATTCTCTTGGCCTCCTGATGGCACTGACGGATGATCTTGATGGTCTCGCGGTCCGCCGCGGCGTAGGTCTCCTGAGCGCAGGTCATGGAGTAACTGCCGTCCAGATACTGGCTCTGGATGGTGCCCAGCGCCATCATATCGAACTCGTCGCACATGCCGAACCGCGCCACCAGATTCCGCGCCAGCTCCGTGGCCCGCTCGATGTCGTTGGCCGCGCCGGATGTCATGGTGTTGCACACGATCTCCTCGCTGGAGCGGCCTGCCAGCAGCGTGCGGATCTCCGCCAGAATGTCCTCTCTGGACATGAGGAACTTCTCCTCCTCCGGCAGGTGCAGCGTATAGCCCAGCGCCCCTTGAGTGTGGGGCACGATGGTGATCTTACTCACCGGCTGGGCGTTCTTCTGCTTGGCCGCCACCAGCGCATGACCCACCTCGTGATAGGCGATGATGCGCTTTTCCTCCTCGGTGATGACGGTGCCCTTCTTCTCCGAGCCGGCGATGACCAGCTCAAAGGACACCAGCAGATCGTTCTGGTTCACAGCCTTGCGGCCCTTGCGGACGGCCCGCAGCGCCGCCTCGTTCACCAGATTGGCCAGATCCGCGCCCACGCATCCGGCGGTAGCCTGGGCGATCTTGTTCAGGTCCACATCCTCGGCCAGACGGATGTTGCGGGTGTGTACCTGCAGCGTGGCCAGGCGGCCCGCCAGATTGGGCCGATCCACGGTGATGCGCCGGTCGAAGCGTCCCGGGCGCAGCAGCGCCTTGTCCAGCACCTCGGGGCGGTTGGTAGCGCCCAGCACGATAACGCCCTTGCTGGGATCGAAGCCGTCCAACTCCGCCAGCAGCTGGTTCAGCGTCTGCTCGCGCTCGTCGTTGCCGCCGAACTTACCGCCGTCGCGGGACTTGCCGATGGTGTCGATCTCATCGATGAAAATGATGCACGGGGCCACCTTGGCAGCCTCCTTGAACAGGTCGCGGACACGGCTGGCGCCCACGCCCACGAACATTTCCACGAAGTCGGAACCGGAAATGGAGAAGAACGGCACCCCCGCCTCACCGGCCACAGCCTTGGCCAGCAGGGTCTTGCCGGTACCGGGTGAGCCCACCAGCAGCGCGCCCTTGGGCAGCTTGGCGCCGATGGCGGTGTACTTGCCGGGGTTGTGGAGGAAATCAATGATCTCCTCCAGCGACTCCTTGGCCTCGTCCTGACCGGCCACATCCTTGAACGTGACGCCGGTGGACTTCTCCATATACACCTTGGCGTTGGACTTGCCCACGCTGCCGATGCCGCCGAAGCCGCTGCCGCCGCTCTTGGCCAGCATCCGCAGCAGCAGCATGAGCAGTCCCACAAAAATGAGCGTGGGCAGGATGTAGCTGACCATGAACGCCAGCACCGGATTCATCTGCGCCTCGTAATAGCCGGTGTAGGCCACCTTGTGCTCCTTCAGCAGAGGCAGCAGGGACGTATCGTTGAGATACGCGGTATACAGCGTCAGCTTCGTGTCCTTGGACTGGGTGTAGGACTTGGCGGGCACGTTGCTGTCCTCGTCCTGTTCCTCTGTGTAGGTGTAGCCCTCCACCGGCGTGATGTAGATGGCGTCGTCCTTGAACAGGACCTCTTTCGCCTTATCGTTTTCGATAAGATCCAGCATCTCGCTGTACTTGATCTCGTGGCTGGTGGACTTGTTGGTGGCGTTGCGGTTGTAGGCGTTGAGGTAGTTGAATCCCACCGTCAGCACCAGTGCCCACGCCACCAGCGTCAGGATGCCCCGCAGGTTATTGCGTCCCTTTCCGTTTTTATTGTTGTTCTGATCGTTGTTGGCCATGTGTATCCTCCGTAAAAAACCGTCAGCCGGAGTGCCTCCGCTCTCGGCGGCGCATCCCTCCCGCGGTATACCTTCGCAGTATCGCACAGTATACCACACTTGTCCAAATGTCACAAGCGGCACATCGTCGGATTTTCTGTAAAATTTCTATGAATGGCGCTTTATCTCGCCGAAATATTGTGTTATACTGGTCAGTAATTCAAGAAAAATGAGGTCATACCCATGAAAGATATGAAGGATACCGAGCGCCGCCGTCCCCTGCCGGACGCGGAGGCCGACGGCGTCATCGAGGGCCGCAACGCGGTGATCGAAGCCCTGCGGGTGGGCACCGCCATCGACAAGATCTACATCGCCAAGGGCGAGACGGACAAGACCCTGGGCCACATCGCCTCCAGGGCCCGGGACGCGGGCATCGTGGTGGTGGAGGCCGATCGCCGCAAGCTGGACGGCATTTCCCGCACCCACGCCCACCAGGGTGTCATCGCTCTGGCCGCCGTGCGGGAGTATGTCACGGTGGAGAGCATCCTCTCCGCGGCAGCAGAGAGGGGGGAACCGCCCCTGCTGGTGGTGTGCGACGAGATCTCCGACCCCCACAATCTGGGCGCCATCCTCCGCACCGCCGAGTGTGCCGGCGCCCACGGCGTCATCATCCCCAAGCGCCGCTCCGCCGGTCTGACCGCCGTGGTGGCCAAGACCTCCGCCGGCGCGGTGAGCTATATCCCTGTGGCGCGGGTGGCCAACATCCCCTCCCTGCTGAAGGACCTGAAAAAGCAGGGGGTCTGGGTGTTCGGCACTGCCGCCGACGGCACTGCCGATCTCTATACCGCGGACCTGAAGGGCCCCGCCGCCATCGTCATCGGCTCTGAGGGCAGCGGCATGACCCGCCTTGTCTCCGAGAACTGTGATTTTCTGGTAAGCATCCCCATGAAAGGCCGCATCTCCTCTCTGAACGCCTCCGCCGCCGCAGCCATCCTGCTGTACGAGGCGGTGCGCCAGCGGAGCTGACGGCGTTGCATCGTACTATGAACAGGCGTGACGACCCACAACTGGATACGCCCGTCCCCCGGGACGAGCTCTCGCTGGACGCCATCCTTGCCGAATACGGCAGGGGTGGGCGTCAGCCTGCCCCTGCGCCGGAGACTCCCCCTGCACCGGAGGCTCCCCCTGCACCGACGCCCCCGCCCGAACCCGAACCCGTCCCCGTGCCTGACCCCGCTTCCATTCCCGAGCCGGAGCCCGTTCCCGCGCCCGATCCTGTGCCTGCACCTCTGTCCGACACACCGGACCGTGTCAGTCTGAAGGATGTCATGAGCCAGACGGTGGATGCCGTGCTGGAGGACGAGGAGGACGGCGTCATTGACGCTCCCGTGCCCCTGGGCCAGCGGCTCTCCGGCCTGCTGCACCGCTTCACGGACCGCCGCAGCGCCCGGCCCCGCGGCCTTTCTCAGGAAACGGAGCAGCTGTTCGACGACCCCGAGGACGAGCCGGAGCCGGAGGAACCGGAGGAGCCGGAGCCCCGCATGGACGACGCCCTGCGGGAGGAAAAGCGCCGCTGCAACCGGCTGCGCCGCGGTCTGGTGTTCGCCGCGCTGCCCGTACTTCTTCTGGTGGTGGCCGCCGTGCTGCAGGAGCTGGAAATGCTGCCGCCCGCATGGCTGGACGCCGCGCCGCTGCGGTGCATCGTGCTGGGCGGCGGCCTGCTGCTGACGGCGCTTCTGTGCCTGCCGGTATGGCAGACGGCCTTCCGCATGCTCCGCGACGGGCAGGTAGGCTGCGAGCTGTGCGCCGGCGTTGCGGTGCTGGCGGATCTTCTCTGCTGCGCCGCCGGCGCCGTCACCGGCAGCACCCTCTCCACCCCCTACGCCGCGGCCGGCGCTCTGCTGATCCTCACCTGCCAGCTGGGCCTGTACCTGACGGCGGAGACCCGCCGCATCGCCTTCCATCTGGCGGACCTCAACGGCGTACCGCCCTACGTGGTGTCCGTCCTGCCCGCCGGTGTCTGCAAGCAGCGGGGCGTGCTGGAGGGCTTCTACCACAGCACCATGCGCCCCGACCCCGCCCGCCGCTGGCAGAATTATGTACTGCCGCTGCTGCTCAGCGCGGCGGTGGTGCTGTCCGGCGTGGTGTGCTTCACCGCCCGCCCCATGGACGAGTTTCCCTGGGTGCTGGCCGCCCTCACCGGCGCCGGTGTCCAGCTGTCCCTGCCCCTGACCGGCTCCCTGCCCCTGTACTACCTGTCCCGCCGCCTGGAGCGCAGCGGCGCTGCCGCCGCCGGCTATGCCGGTGCCCGTGCCGTGGCCCGCTCCGGCCGCATGGTGCTCACCGATGACGATCTCTTCCCCGCCGGTACCGTGACCCTCAACGGCTACAAGGTCTACGGCGAGGAACGCAGCCGCGCCGTGGGCTACGCCGCTTCGGTGGCCCGTGCCGCCGGCAGCAGCCTTGCCCCCCTGCTGGACCGCCAGCTCACGGCGGAGGGCGGGTTCCACATTCGCGTGGACGACCTGCGTTACTGCGAGGAGGGCGGCGTGGAGGCCGCCATCCACGGCGAGACCGTGCTGATGGGCAGCGCCTACTTTATGAAAAAGCGCCATGTGGCCCTCCCCCACGACCTGAAGCTCCAGACCGGCCTCTTTCTGTCGGTGGACGGCGTGCTGACGGCGGTGTTTGCCGTGAAGTATCAGCCCTCCCGCAACGCGGAGTGGGCTCTGCGGGCCATGCGCCGCTGCCATATCACGCCGGTGCTGGCTGTCCGCAGCAGCAACGTCACCCCGGGGCTCATCAAGCGGAAGTTCGGCGTGGACGCCAAGGTGGTCTACCCCGACGTGTCCACCCGTCTGGCTCTGGCCCAGCTGGCCGCCCAGCAGGGCGAGACGCCCAACGTCATCGTCTGCCGTGAGGGCCTGCTGCCTCTGGCCGAGTCAGTGGTAGGCAGCCGCCGCATGGTGCGGGCCGTCCGCACCGCCACGGTGCTCAGCTATATCGGTGCCCTGTGCGGCGTGCTGCTGGCCTACTACCTCACCTCTGTGGGGAATTTCGCGGTGCTGACGCCGCTGGCCATGGTGGTGTTCCTGCTGCTATGGCTGCTGCCCACGCTGCTGATCGCCGGCCTTGTCCGCCACTTCTGACAAAAAAAGAACGGAAAGCTCTGCTTTCCGTTCTTTTTTTGTCTGTTTTCACGCCTCCGCCGGCGCGGGCTCCGGCAGCTTCTCCGGCCAGCCCGGCCAGCTCTGGCGGATGAGATCCGCCACGCCGCCCCGTTCCAGACCCAGCACGGCCGCCAGCTCGCCGTACAGCTGGTCCTCGGCCCGCTTGAGATAGCGCTCGTCCATCTGGCTCACCTTCTTGCCGTGGCGCAGGGCCCACGCCCGCTTGCGGCACACGTTGTGGATCATGGCGGCCAGCTCGCCGCACTGACAGCGCATCACCACCTGATGATAGAAATCCTTGGCAGCGCGGATACCCGGCTGCTCCGGCTTGCAGGGCGGCAGCGACGGGATGGACGCGATCAGCGCCAGCGCCTCCTCCCGGGTGATAACCGAGCGCATCAGCACTCCCGTGTCCACCGGTGTCATCACCGTACCGCTGCGGTACAGGGGCGTCAGGTGATAGTAAAGCCGTGTCCCGTCGTCATAGGCCAGGCCGGACGGTCCGATGCGCTCCACCCGACAAACGCCCTCGCCGCCGTACACTACCAGATCACCTGCTGCAAACATCTTGTCACTCTCCTTACACAAAACACTGTCCATACCGTTCTGCGCCGCGGTCCGCTCTCTCTTTCGTCCCCTCGGCGGCCTTTTTTCTGTATGATTATACCACACTTTGTCGAAAAATGGTAGGGCGATTTTTGGAAAATTCTGCGGGATTTTTCTTGCCGGACGGTGGATATACGGGAAAAATGTGGTACAATACGATATCGAAACTCAGCGAAAGGGGCATCTGCCTATGAAAAAGCCCGTCATCCACCCCACCGCCTTCGTGGCCCCCAACGCCACTCTCCGCGGTGACATCTCCCTTGCCGCAGACAGCAGTGTGTTTTACGGCGCGGTGCTGCGGGGCGACACCGCCTCCATCACCATCGGCGAGGGCAGCAATATTCAGGATAACTGTGTGGTCCACGTGGACCCCGGCCTGCCGGTAACGGTGGGCAAAAACGTCACCGTAGGCCACGGAGCCATCCTTCACGGCTGCACCGTCGGCGATGAGACGCTGATCGGCATGGGCGCCATCGTCCTCAACGGCGCCAAGATCGGCAGCCACTGTCTGATCGGCGCCGGTGCGCTGGTAACGCAGTCCACCGTCATCCCCGACGGCATGATGGCCCTTGGCTCTCCCGCCCGTGTGAAGTCTCCCCTGACGCCGGAGGCCATCGCCTCCCTGCACGAGACCGCTCTGCACTACCGGCAGGAGGCCCAGGAGCTCAAAGAGCAGGAAAACATATAACTCCCGCATAAACCGTGCATAAAAACACCGCATCCCCATGGGATGCGGTGTTTTTATGCAATTATGCAATGCTTTGCCGCTTACCCTGCGCGATCCGCCTGGATCAGCAGCTTCAGGGCCTCCACACCCACCTCCACGGCGGCAGTGGTGTCCTCGCTCATCTCCTGGTCCAGACCGGCGGCCTCCCGCTCCTGGTTCCACACCACATGGAAGCAGCTGCCGCAGCGGCACTTCAGCGCATCCGCCACCACGAACAGTGCGGCGGACTCCATCTCGCTGGCCTTGACGCCCAGCCGCTTCCACGCCTCCCACTTGTTCAGCAGCTCATAGGACACCGGCATCCGTGAGGGGCTGTGCTGGCCGTAGAACGCGTCCTTGCACTGCACCACGCCCACCTGCGTCCGCTTGCCCAGCGCTCTGGCAGCCTGCACCAGCGCGGTAGTCACCTCAAAGTTGGCCACCGCCGGATACTCGATGGGCGCATACTCCCGGCTGGTGTGTTCAAAGCGGATCGCGCCGGTGGCCACCACCACGTCGCCGGAGCGCACGTCCAGGTCGATGCCGCCGCAGGTGCCCACCCGCAGAAACGTGTCCGCGCCGATGTTGTGCAGCTCCTCCATGGCGATGGAGGCGGAAGGCCCGCCGATGCCGGTGGAACAGACGGACACCTTCTCCCCCAGCAGCGTGCCGGTATAGACGGTGTACTCCCGGTTCTGCGCCACGAAACGGGCGTCGTCGAACAGTGCGGCGATCTTCTCGCAGCGGCCCGGATCGCCGGGCAGGATCACATAGCGGCCCACGTCGCCCTCCACACAGTGGATGTGATATTGCTTTTCCAGATTTTGCATGGTCTGACCTCCCAGTATACGCGCAGTTGATTCTGCGCGGTAAAATACGTTTTGTATTTCCCGCCGTCTCAGGGGCAGGAACACACCGGCATATGTTTGAATAATAATTATAACGTATTCCGCCGCAAAACGCAACGTTGTTTCCTCAAAAGCCAGAAATTGCATGATACGCCAGAGATCCGCACGGCTACGATGGCCGCCGCAGGCAGATACTAACTGCGGCGCAGCGCGCACAACCAGGAAAGGAGAATTTCTTCATCATGAAGCAGCTTTCTGCGATTTTTCTGGTGCTGGCCATGGTGCTGGCACTGACGGCCTGCGGCAAGGACGATGACCGGAACAACGGCGGCAGTCCCAACCGCCCCGATACCAACCAGAGCCAGAACGCCCCACAGGATAACGGCAGCGGCGGCAGCTGGCAGAACGGCACCGACACGCCCACCCAGCCCGGCGCCGGAGAAAACCGGCGAAATGGGGAGGATACGCTGCCCGGCACGCAGGCGGAGGGACGTATGGACCGCGGCGTCCTGCGCCGCGGCGCGGAGCGCACCGCCACCTTCCGCCAGATGCTGGAAAACGGCTATGTCCACGACAGCGACGGCTTCCTCAACGACGGCGAAAACACCAGCTGGTAACATTTTTCGCAAAAACAGCGGCAGTTTCCGCAAAAAATGCAGATGGGCGCAGGGAAAACACATTTTTCGCCCTGTGCCCACTTGCATTTTTGAAAAAATGGGCTATGATATGGGGGAAAGAATATGTGCCGCCGCGGGCGGCAGAGAAAAGAAGGGTTTACTATGACAAAAATTGACATCGTATCCGGCTTTCTGGGCGCCGGCAAGACCACGCTCATCAAGAAGCTGCTGGCAGAGGCGTTTCAGGGTGAGAAGCTGGTGCTCATCGAAAACGAGTTCGGCGAGATCAGCATCGACGGCGGCTTCCTGAAGGAGTCCGGCGTCCAGATCAGCGAGATGTCCTCCGGCTGTATCTGCTGCTCTCTGGTAGGCGACTTCAACAAGGCGCTGAAGGATGTACATCAGCAGTTCGCCCCCGACCGCATTCTTATCGAGCCGTCCGGCGTGGGCAAGCTCAGTGACGTGATCGTGGCGGTGGAGAACACTGTCAAGGACGTGCCGGACATGAAGCTCAACAGCTTCGTCACCGTGGCCGACGCCACCAAGGTGAAGGTCTATATGAAGAACTTCGGCGAGTTCTACAACAACCAGATCGAGTCCGCCGGCACCATCATCCTCTCCCGCACCCAGAAGCTGACCCAGGAGAAGCTGGAAGCCGCCGTGGCCCTGCTGCGGGAAAAGAATCCCAACGCCGCCATCCTCACCACCCCCTGGGACGAGCTGGACGGCAAGACCATCCTCAGCGCCGTCGAGAAGGTGTCCCTGGCCGATGAGCTGCTGGAGCGCATGCAGGCTGAGCACGCGGCGGACGAGGCGGAGCACCACCACCATCATGACCACGACGAGGACGATGATCACGAGCACTGCTGCCACCATGACCACGAGGAGCATGACCACTGCCATCATGACCATGACGAGGACGAGCATTGCCACCATCACGAGCATGACCACGAGGATCACGACGAGCATGAGCATCACCATCACCACCACGACGGCGAGGAGTGCGACGATCCCCACTGCGGCTGCCACCATCACCACCATCACGCCGACGAGGTGTTCACCAGCTGGGGCGTGGAGACGGTGAAGGTATTCACCGAGAGCGAGCTGGAGACCATCCTCACCGCGCTGGACAGCGGCGACTACGGCGCGATCCTCCGCGCCAAGGGCATCGTCCACAGCGAGGACGGAAAGTGGCTGCACTTCGACTTCGTGCCGGAGGAGCATCAGGTACGCTTCGGCGCCGCCGACTACACCGGCCGTCTGTGCGTCATCGGCTCCCAGCTGAAGGAGGACAAGCTGGCTGAGCTGTTCGGCCTGTAATTTACGCGAGGTACACCGTATGGATATTCCTGTTTATCTCATCGCCGGTTTCCTGGATTCCGGCAAGACCAGCTTCATCAACGGCATCCTGCAGGACGGCTTTGCCGCTGAGGACCGGACGCTGCTGCTGTGCTGCGAGGAGGGCGAGACGGCCTACGACCCCAAGGTGCTGGGCAACGTGTTCACCTACACCATCGACGAGCCGGAGCAGATGACGCCGGAGCTTTTCAAGAAGCTGGAAAAGCAGTACCGTCCCAAGCAGGTCATCATCGAGTACAACGGCATGTGGGCCATCGAGCCCCTGTATCGGGAGGGTCTGCCCGCCAACTGGATCCTGTATCAGATCATGTGCCTGGTGGACGCCAACACCTTTGAGCCGTATGTGCGGAACATGGGCCAGCTGATGATGGAGAAGATCTCCAACGCGGACCTGCTGATTTTCAACCGCTGCAATGAGCAGCTCCGCGCCCAGCTCCGCAGCCGCAACCTGCGGATGGTGAACCGCCGTGCCGACATCTATCTGGAGAACACCGACGGCACCAGCGAGGAGTATGTGACGCCGGAGATGTCCCCCTTCGACCTGTCCGGCGGCAAGCTGGAGGTGCCCGACGACGACTACGGCATCTGGTACGTGGATATGATGGACAACCCCGACCGCTACGAGGGCGTGGAGGTGTCCTTCAAGGCCATTATGTGCCACTCCAAGAAATTTAAGGGCGTCCACTGCCCGGGCCGGTTCGCCATGGTCTGCTGCGACAAGGACATGCAGTTTCTGGCGCTGGTATGCCGCGGCGAGGGGCTGGAGAACTTCAAGGACAAGGAGTGGGTGAAGATCCACGCCACCGTGAAGAAGGAGAAGTGCGACGCCTATCAGGGCGACGGCCCTGTGCTGTACGTCAGCAGCATCGCCGCCACCACCAAGCCCGCCAACGAGATGGTGTCCTTCTGATAACAAATCGTATTATCAAAGAAAAAGATGACGTTCTGTACTCACAGAACGTCATCTTTTTCGTCTTGCAGCGTGTATAACGTGATGCGGCTGGCATCGGTGTCCCGCAGCGCGATCACGGTGTCCAGCACCTGATAGGCGGTGATCCCGCCGAAGGGCGGGGTGTGCAGCGCGGTGACCTGCTGCCCGGTGAGAAAGCCCAGATCCTCCATGCGGCGGGCCTTCCGGGGCGGGAAGTCCAGCGCGGCTACGCGGCCGCTTTCGCCAGGAGGCAGCTGCGCCAACGTATACGTCATGTGTCATATCCCCCTTACGCCCCAGCCTATGCCGCCGGTCACTTCAGGGTGATGCTGTTGTGGAGAACGGTGGCGCTGTATAAAAACAGCACATCGGCATCGTCGGGAAACTCCACAACGCGTCCCAGCCGGTCGGAGGCCAAATAACGGATATCCACGGCGTACACCGTGCGATAGCTCTCCGCCAGCAGCGGGATGATGCTGCTGCCGAAGGAGTCCCGGAACACCACCAGCGTCCTGTCCGACAGGGCGTCGGGGTTGTCGATACGCAGCAGGGAGCGGCTGCCGGACAGGAACAGGTCGTAGGGCGCGTCCTGCGCGGCGGCAAAATCGTACACGCCGCCGTCGGTGTCCGTCTCGTAGTTATGGACGGTGCAGCTCTCCAGCGTGGGGGAGGTCAGATAGGACAGCCTGTCCGGCTCCAGCGGCTCCTCGGTCTTTCCCCAGTAGCCGCCGTGAAACGCCCCCTCCAGCGCGCACAGCGTCTCGTCCCGCGTGCCGGGCGCCGGCGCACCCATGGCGGTCAGCAGTGCATCCGCCGCGGGGCGCAGCTGCTCCTGCCGCCAATGGGGGTCGGTGCGGTAGTAGTCCGTCAGCGTCAGACCTGCGGCGATATCCACCGGCGTCAAAAAGTCCAGCGCGCCGCAGAGGTAGTCCGCCGTCTCCGCCGCGCCAGCGGGGACGTAGCCCTCCGGCGGCACGGTGAACTGCGCCTTGTCCGGCACCACCGCCAGATAGACGGTGCGTCCGGTGAAGTACAGGTCGTACAGGTGCCGGAAGCGATAGGCGGCGCGGTCCAGCGAATCCGCATCGAAGGGAGCGTCCGTCTTGGCGGCGTAGCCCTCATAGACGTACACCGTGTCGGCGGGCGCGGAGGGCTGCGGCGTATGGGCGGGGAGCTTTGCCGCACCCAGCACCAGCGCCGCCGCCATCAGCAGGAACGCGCCCCGCTGCACCATCCTCCGTGTCACAGAATGTCCTCGTCGTAGGTGGCGCTGACGCCGTAGATGCCGTTCAGGTGGGTCATGAAGGTGTCCACCAGCTCATCCGCGCCGAAGACAGTGACCACATACTCGCCCACCTCGGCCACGACCAGCTTGTCGGGGAAGCCGCACATCCACTGGCGCTGCATGATGTTGTCACGCAGCTGCTGTGCCAGCTCAGCGGTGTCGCCGGTGGCGTGGTAGGCGGCGGCGGTGAAGGTGTTGGCGTTCATCATGTGGACAAGGGACGCGGCCTCATCCACCGCAGCGGTCTCCGGCAGACCCAGCTCGCTGTCCACCAGCGCACGATCCTTCAGGTCGAAGACGCCGGGAGCGTCCTCGCGGGCGTTGGTCTCGGAGAAATCGCCGCCGGCAACGGCAAACTTCTCGTCCTCACCGTAGGTGTTCCATACCGTCTCCAGTATGTTCAGGGCACTGGTGGGCGCTGCGGGCTTGTCGCCGCTGGTATTGTCCTTGCTGCCGCAGGCGGCCAGACTCAGCACCAGCAGGGCAGAAAGCATCATGGATACAAACTTTTTCATGGAAATATCCTCCAAATTTTCAGTGTTTCCGCGCAGGGAAAAGGAAGCGCGGCTGTGGATAGGACGCAGCCGCGCTCTCATTTGTTCCCGACGGGCGGGTCTTTTCCGTCCATACGTCGTTGCGCTCGCTTGCCATACACAAAGTATTGCCTGCGCTCCCGCGCCTCGTCTGAACGAAAAATCCCTCGCCCGTTAAGCGTTACAACCAACTTTGGTCAAACCCGTAGGGCAGCAGCTCCTTCAGGGCGAACTTCCTGCTCTCGCCCTTCTTATTCAGGCAGATGACGGTGAGATCGGGGGCGAACTCCATCATCACCTGGCGGCAGGTGCCGCAGGGTACGCAGTAGTCGTCGCTGCGTCCGGCGATGACGATAGTGTCAAAGTCGCGGTGCCCCTCGCTGACAGCCTTGAAGATGGCGGTGCGCTCGGCGCAGATGGTGGCGCCGTAGGCGGCGTTTTCGATGTTGCAGCCGGTGAACACCGTGCCGTCCCTGCACAGCAGGGCGGCGCCCACGGGGAAATGGGAATAGGGGACATAGGCCATATCCAGCATGTCGATGGCCTTCTGGCAAAGCGCCTGTTCGGTCATGAGTGATTCCTCCTTAGTATGGTGTATTCGGATAATTTAATTCAACTCAGTTCTGCCTGCCCGGTGTAGAGCTGGTAGTACTTGCCGTGCTGCGCCAGCAGCTGCTCGTGATTGCCGCGCTCGATGATGCGTCCCTGCTCCAGCACCAGAATGGCCTGGCTGTTGCGGACGGTGGACAGACGGTGGGCGATGACGAACACCGTGCGTCCCTCCATCAGGGAGTCCATGCCCCGCTCGATCAGGGTCTCGGTACGGGTGTCGATGGAGCTGGTGGCCTCATCCAGAATGAGTACCGGCGGGTCGGACACGGCGGCCCGTGCGATGTTCAGCAGCTGGCGCTCGCCCTGACTGAGGCTGCCGCCGTCGCCGGTGATGACGGTGTCGTAGCCCTGGGGCAGGTGGCGGATGAAGCTGTCGGCGTTGGCCAGCTTCGCTGCGGCGCGGATCTCCTCATCCGTGGCGTCCAGCTTGCCGTAGCGGATGTTGTCGGCCACGGTGCCGGTGAACAGATGGGTATCCTGCAGCACAATGCCCAGCGAACGGCGCAGGGAGTCCTTTGCGATGTCCTTCACGTCGATGCCGTCGTAGGTGATAATACCCTGCTGCACGTCGTAGAAGCGGTTGATGAGATTGGTGATGGTGGTCTTGCCCGCACCGGTAGAGCCCACGAAGGCGATCTTCTGCCCGGGCTCGGCGAACAGGGACACATCGTTGAGCACCGTCTTTTCCCCGTCGTAGGAGAAGGTCACGTGGTCAAAGCGCACGTCGCCCCGCAGCTCCACCAGCGTGCCGTCCGGCTTTTTCCAGGCCCAGTGGCCGGTGCGCCGCTTCGTCTCCGTCAGGGTATCGCCGTTTTTCTCCACGCGGACGATGACGGTCTTGCCCTCATCGGTCTCGGGCTGTTCGTCCATGACGGCGAAGATGCGCTCGGCGCCGGCCGCCGCGGCCAGCAGGGTGTTGATCTGCTGGCTGATCTGGCCCACAGGCTGGCTCACCTGCTTGACGTACAGCAGGTACGCGCCCAGAGAGCCGATGTCAAATACGCCGCCGATGGCCAGCAGGCCGCCGACGCAGCAGGTGACGGCGTAGTTGATCTTGCTGAGGTTGCCCATGGCGGGCATCATCATGCCGGCATAGGCCTGGGCAGCGGTGGCGGCGTCGCGGTAGTCGCCGTTGAGGGCGGTAAAGCGCTCCACGGCCTGGCCCTCGTGGTTGAATACCTTGATGACCTTCTGGCCTTCGATCATCTCCTCGATATAGCCGTTCAGCGCGCCCAGCGCCGCCTGCTGCCGCTGGAAATTGGCACGGCTGCGGCCGCCGATGACCTTCACCACCAGCCCCATCAGGCCCAGGAACAGGAAAGTGATCAGCGTCAGCCACGGGTTCAGCACGATCATCATCACCACGGTGCCCACAAAGGTCAGCACGTTGGAGATGATGCTGGCGAAGCTGCTGTTCAGCATCTCCGACACGGTGTCGATGTCGTTGGTGAAGCGGCTCATCAGGTCGCCGGACTGGTGGCGGTCATAGTAGCTGACGGGCAGCTGCTGCAGCCTGTTGAACAGGTCCTGCCGCAGGGCGGCCACCGTGTGCTGTGCCACGTGGACCATGATGCGGGCGTAGGCAAAGGAGCACAGTGAGCTCAGGAGATACATCCCGCCCATCACCAGCAGCATTTTGAAAAGTCCCGGGAAATCGCCGGGGATGATATAGTCGTTGAGCAGCGGCTTCAGCAGGTAGCTGGTGGCCACGCCGGCGGCGGAGCTGATGAGAAGGCATACCGCCACCAGCACCAGCGACCCCTTATACTTGCCCACGTAGCCCATGAGCTTTTTGAAGGTGCCCTTCATGTCCTTGGGCCGCTGATAGCCGTGATTGCGGCCATGGCCTCCGCCTGTGCGTTTCGTCTCAGCCATCGATGCTCACCCCTTCCTGCTGGGATTCATAGACCTCGCGGTAGATCTCGCAGCTGTCCATCAGCTGCTCATGGGTGCCCTGTCCCACCACGCGGCCGTCGTCCAGCACCAGGATCATATCCGCGTCCATGACGGAGGTGATGCGCTGGGCGATGATGAGCTTGGTAGCGCCGGGCAGCGCCGTTTTCAGAGCGCCGCGGATCTTGGCGTCGGTGGCGGTGTCCACCGCGCTGGTAGAGTCGTCCAGGATCAGTACCTTGGGCTGCCGCAGAATGGCCCGGGCGATGCACAGGCGCTGCTTCTGGCCGCCGGAGACGTTGGTGCCGCCCTGCTCGATATAGGTGTCGTAGCCGTCGGGCATCCGCTGAATGAATTCGTCGGCGCAGGCCATGCGGCAGGCCTCCTCGATCTCCTGATCGGTGGCGTCCTCACGGCCCCAGCGCAGGTTCTCCCGAATGGTACCGGAGAACAGGGTGTTCTTCTGCAGCACCATGGCGCAGCCGTCGCGCAGCGCCTCCATGGTGTAGTCCTTTACGTTGCGGCCGCCCACGGAGACGGCGCCCTCATTCACCTCGTACAGGCGGGGGATCATGCTGACCAGCGTGGTCTTGGCGCTGCCGGTGCCGCCCAGAATGCCCACAGTCATACCGCTTTCGATGTGCAGGTCGATGTCCGTCAGGTTCCAGCTCTCCGCCGTGGGGTGATACTTGAAATACACGTGATCGAACCGGATATCGCCGTTGTCCACAGTCAATGCGGCATCGGCCTGGGCATCGGTGATCTGGGGCTGTTCGTCCAGCACCTCCACGATGCGCCTGCCGCAGGCGATGGCACGGGTCAGGAACATCAGCACCATGGACACCATCATCAGGGACATCAGGATCTCGCTGGAATAGGTGAAGAACGCCATCAGGTCGCCGGAGAGCAGGGTGCCCTCCGCCACGTCGTGACCGCCCAGCCACATCAGCGCCACCGTGGTGCCGCCCATGATCATGATCATGATGGGCATGAACATCACCACGAACCCAAAGGCCCTCTCCGCCGTGTCGCGGAGCTTATTGCTGCGGCTCTGGAATTTTTGCTCCTCCCGCTCCTCGCGGACGAAGGATTTCACCACGCGGACGGCGTTCAGATTCTCCTGCACCACCAGATTCAGATCATCGGTGGCGTTCTGCAGCGCCGTGAAAAACGGCCCCACGTAGCGGATGACGATGACCACCGCGAGGATCAGCAGCGGCACTGCCACCAGGAACACCCGGCTCAGGTCCAGACTGATCTGCATGGTCTTTATCAGCGCCGTCACCAGCATCACCGGCGCACGCACACACATGCGCATGCCCATGAACATGGTCATCTGCACCGATGACACGTCGTTGGTCAGGCGGGTGATGAGGCTGGCGGTGGAGAAGCGCTCGATGTTGGCGAAGGAGAAGCGCTGCACCTGCTCATACTCCGCCTGGCGCAGGTTGGCGCCGAAACCCATGGCCGCTTTAGCGGCCAGCGCCGCCGCACCCACGCCGCACAGCAGCGCCGCCATGGCCATCAGGAACATTTTCAGGCCCGTCAGCAGGATATAGCCGCGGTCGCCGTTGGCGATGCCCACGTCCACGATCTCACTCATGGCACGGGGCAGCTCCAGCTCCAGCACAGACTCACCCACCGAGCACAATACGCCCAGCAGGATATACCACCGGTAGCCCCTTGTATACGGGGCAAGCTTTTTCAGCATACTTCGTCCTCCTCCGAGAGATTTTTTGCCACCCGCAGAAGAAGTGACGTCAGCAGCCGGATCTCCTCCGGCGAAAAGCCCTTTTCCAGTCGGTCGTTGACCTCATGCACGATGGCGATGAATCTGTCATAAAACTGCTTCCCCTGCGCCGTCAGCGCCAGAATACGGCAGCGCCCGTCGGTGCGGCTGGCGGTGCGGGTGACCATGCCCTTCTCCTCCAGCCGGTCCACGATGCCGTTGACCGTGCTGGGCTTCACCATCAGGTGCCGCTCCAGCTGCTTCTGGTTGACCTCGCCCTTCGCCTCGTGGAGGTAGGTCAGCGTCCGGCACTGCATGGGCGATACGTCGTATTGCCGCAGCCGCCGATCCAACAGCTTCTGCACCTGATGGTCGCAGTAGCCGAACAGCGGGCCGAAATGCTCCGGCCGTTCCGTGATACAGCGTTCCACAATGTGCCTCCTTTCGAATTGTTTCGCATACTAATTATTAGTGTGCTAAATAATAGCACGGTGCTTTTCCAATGTCAAGAGCGTATTTGCGCGGAGCTTATGAACAATTTGTGAATCTTCTCACAAAGCCGTTGACTTTCCGGAATGCCGTGTTATGATAGCATCAGAAAGCAAGTAAGTGACATTGTTATTCTCTCTCCTTTACCAAAAAGCAGTCGCGCACCCTCGGGTGCGCGGCTGCTTTTTTATGACATGTTCCGCAGTATCCCCGATTTTCGGAAAGGAAGAATGTGTGCAAGAAACCCATCCGGGGTGTCTTGCACGTTCAATTCCCGCCGCAGCGGCTGAAAGTAAAACCGCCTTCGGGCGGTTTTACTTTTCTGCGTTTGCCGGAAACCGGCAAACGCAGTCGCGCACCCTCGGGTGCGCGACTGCGTTTTCTATGGCGTGCCCCGCCGTCATGTCCTGCACCTGCCGCCCCGCCGCCGCATAGGATGGCCGGAAGCAGCCTGCAGAAGGAGGAGACAGTCAATGGAGCAGTACACAGCGGCGCTGGCGGGCAACCCCAACGTGGGAAAATCCACGGTGTTCAACACCCTGACGGGCATGCGCCAGCACACAGGCAACTGGCCCGGGAAAACGGTGGCGGTAGCGGAGGGCGCCTACACGTGGCAGGGCGCGGCCTTCCGGCTCATCGACCTGCCCGGGACCTACTCCCTGCGGGCAGACTCGCCGGAGGAGCAGATCGCCCGGGACTTCATCTGCGGCGGCGGTGCCGATGTCACCGTACTGGTGGCGGACGCCACCTGCCTCCGGCGAAATCTGCATCTGGCGGTGCAGCTGCGCTGCCGCACGCCGCGGCTGGTAGTGTGCGTGAATCTGATGGACGAGGCCCGCCGCAAGGGCGTCGCCGTGGACGTGGACGCCCTGTCCCGCGGGCTGGACGCACCGGTGGTGACGGCGACGGCACGGAGCGGACAGGGGATGGACGATCTGCGCACGGCGGTGCTGGACATGGCGCGGCGGGAGCCGTGGAAGGACACGTGGCCGCCGCTGGACGGGGACGACAGCGCCGCCGTGGCCCACCGGGCATTGGCCATCGCTGATGCCTGTCTCTCCCGCCGCCCCGAGGAGGTCCACACCCGTGACCGGCGGCTGGACCGCGTGCTCACCGGCTGGGGCGGCGTGCCGGTGATGCTGCTGCTGTTGGGTGCGGTGCTGTGGCTCACCATCTGGGGCGCCAACCGGCCCTCGGAGCTGCTGAGCCGGTGGCTCATGTCGGCGCAGGAGCCGCTGCGAGCCCTGCTGGGCGGCGCGCCATGGTGGCTGCGGGAATCGCTGGTGGACGGGGTATACCGCACGGCGGCGTGGGTGGTGGCGGTGATGCTGCCGCCCATGGCCATCTTCTTCCCGCTGTTCACCCTGCTGGAGGACGCGGGGTATCTGCCGCGGGTGGCCTTTCTCATGGACCGGTGCTTCCGCGCCGCCGGCGGCAGCGGCCGTCAGAGCCTCACCATGTGCATGGGGCTGGGGTGCAACGCCTGCGGCGTCACGGGCTGCCGCATCATCGACAGTCCGCGGGAACGGCTGGTAGCCATCCTCACCAACGCCTTCATCCCCTGCAATGGCCGGTTCCCCACGCTGATCGTCCTCATCAGTCTGTTCTTTCCGGGCGGCGCGGCCGGGGTGGGACGCTCTCTGTCGGCCGCCGCCATGCTGCTGGGGTGCCTGCTGTTCGCCGTGGCCATGTCGCTGCTGGCCTCCCGCCTGCTGACGGCCACCGTGCTGCGGGGCCAGCTGTCCGCCTTCTCGCTGGAGCTGCCGCCCTACCGCGTGCCCCAGGTGGGACAGGTGCTGGTGCGGTCGCTGCTGGACCGGACGCTGTTCGTACTGGGCCGCGCCGTGACGGTAGCAGCCCCTGCGGGACTGGTGATCTGGGTGCTGGGCCGCGTGCCGGCGGGCAGCGGCACGCTGCTGACGGCGCTGGCCGGCGCGCTGGACGGCCCCGGACGGCTGATGGGGCTGGACGGCATGGTGCTGCTGGCGTTTCTGCTGGGCTTTCCTGCCAATGAGATCGTGCTGCCGGTGCTGCTGATGGGCTATCTGCGGTCAGGAAGCCTGACGGCGGCGGGGCTGACGGAGCTGGGCCCCGTTCTCACCGCCCACGGCTGGACGGCGGAGACGGCATTGTGTATGCTGGTGCTGTGCCTGCTGCACTTCCCCTGCGGTACCACGTGCCTCACCATCCTCCGCGAGACGGGCAGCGCCCGCTGGACGGCGCTGGCGGCGGCGCTGCCCACAGCCATGGGTATGGCGCTGTGCATGCTCATCCACGGCGCGGTGACGCTGCTTGGATAGCGCCTCGACAAAAAACAGTTGCCAAGCGGCAACTTTTGTAGTAAAATAAGCGGGTGAACTTGTCCTCCGCCGATAGCTGCGGGGCCGGTCTCGCGCAATGGATACCCACGAATCATGTCAGGCGGGGAACCGAGCAGCATTAAGAGGGATCATCCATGTGCCGCGGGGAAGCCGGCTTCGCGGCTATGGGCGGAGGACGTTCTATTTTTGTTATGACAGGAGGTGTGCCCGTGTACCAGGCGCTGTACCGTAAATACCGTCCCAGAACCTTTTCCGAGGTGGTGGGCCAGTCCCATATCACCGACACCCTCCAGCGTCAGGTGGCGGAGGGCCGCGTGGGCCACGCCTACCTGTTTACCGGCACCCGCGGCACCGGCAAGACCACCTGCGCCCGCATCCTGGCCAAGGCGGTGAACTGCCAGCACCCCGTGGACGGCGCACCCTGCTGCCGGTGCGACAGCTGCCGCGGCATCGATGCAGGCACCCTGCTGGATGTGACGGAGCTGGACGCCGCCTCCAACGGCAGCGTCAACGACGCCCGCACCCTGCGGGAGGAGGCGGTGTATCCCCCCTCCGTGCTGAAAAAACGGGTGTACATCATCGACGAGGTCCACATGCTCTCGCGGGACGCCTTCAATGCCCTGCTGAAGATCATGGAGGAACCGCCGGAGCACCTGCTGTTCATTCTGGCCACCACGGAGCTGCACAAGGTCCCCGCCACCATCCTGTCCCGCTGCCAGCGGTTCTCCTTCAAGCGCATCCTGCCTCGTGACGCGGAGCAGCAGCTTTTGAAGATCGCGGCGGCGGAGGACATTGCCCTGACATCCGACGGCGCGGAGATCCTGGCCCGCATGGCCAACGGCGCTCTCCGCGACGCCCTGAGCCTGCTGGACCAGTGCCGTGCGGCGGACGGCGACATTGACAGCCGCACCGTGCTGGACACGCTGGGTCTGGCGGGCAGCACCCAGACGCTGCAATTGATGCGCTGCCTGCTGGCCCGGAACGCCGCCGATGCACTGGCCCTGTTTGACCAGCTGTATCGCAGCGGCAAGGATGTGGCCGCTCTGCTGGGTGAGCTGAGTGACCTCTCCCGTGATATGACGGTGCTGAAGGCCGCGCCGGAGGGCGGTGCGGCGCTGCTGTCCGGTGTCTACGACCGCAAGACCCTGACCGAGCTGGGCCGCGACCTGCCCATGAGCCGGTTTTTGTACATGGCAGACACGCTGCAAAGCTGCTGCGCCGCCCTGGCGGACAGCATCCGCCCCCGCACGGCGGCGGAGCTGTGCCTGCTGCGTCTGTGCGACGAGAGCCTGTCCGGCGACCTCACCGCCTTCGACCGGCGGCTGGCCTGTCTGGAGCAGGCGGTGCAGCAGGGCGTCATCGCCCCCCAGCGCCCCTCCCCGCGGCAGGAAGCGCCGGTACGTCCGGCTCCTGCGCCGCGTCCGGCCTGTCAGCCGCCGGTGATGGGGCAGCCGCCCCTGCCGGAAGAACCGCCTCTGCCGGAGGAACCGCCACTGCCGGAGGAACCGCCCCTGCCGGAGCAGGCGGTGCGGGACTTCGGCCTGCCGGAGGAGCCTCCGGTACGTCCCGGTCACCGGAATGATCCGCCTGTGCCCGCCGCCCCTGCGACAGCGGGAGACGACAGCGTGTGGCGGCGTCTGCTGGATCAGTACAAGGGCCGTCTGCCGGTGAATGCGCGGGTCATGCTGAGCATGGCCTCCGGCGTGCTGGACGGCGACTGCCTCACCGTACTGTGCCGCGACGACTTCACCCAGAAGCAGCTGGACAAGCCGGAGATCCTCACCGTCCTGCGGGACGTTACCGCCGCCGAGCTGGGCCGCGATATCCGCGTGATGCTGGCGGTGGGCAAGGCCCCTCCCGCATCCGGACGCAGCGTACCCCCTCCCCCGCCATCGCGGCAGGCCCCGCAGCCCGCGCCGCAGGCAGCGGCCCCTGTGCCGCCCTCCAACGATCCCCCGCCATGGGAGCCTCCCGCCTCTACCGGCGGCGACCGGCTGGACGAGCTGGCTCAGAACGGGCGGCAGCTGGACAACTTCAAGATCAAATAAACTGATGATACAAAGGAGAATAACGACATGGCAAAGGGTTATAGCGCCCGCAAGGGCTTTTCCGGCGGTGCCGGCATGATGCAGCAGCAGGCGCAGATGCAGCAGAAGCTGATGAAGATGCAGCAGGAGATGAGCAAAGCCCAGGAGGAGGTGGAGAACAGCTCCTTTACCGCCTCCGTAGGCGGCGGCGCCGTGACTGCCGCAGTCTCCGGCAAGAAGGAGCTCACCGCTCTGACCATCAAGCCCGACGTGGTGGACCCCGAGGATGTGGAGATGCTGCAGGATCTGGTCATTTCCGCCGTCAACGAGGCCCTGCGTCAGGCGGAGGAGGCCATGAGCTCCTCCATGAACGCCCTCACCGGCGGCCTGAACATCCCCGGTCTGGGCCTGTAAAAAGCATAAAAAAAGCAGCCCCGAAGCGGTGCTTCGGGGCTGCTTTTTTATGCCGCGGCATCGGCGAAATACGTCACCAGCAGATCCGTCACCATGCCGTAGCTGCGGATGCCGCTGGCGTCGCCGTTGGTCTTGAGGAACGCGTCGTACACGCTCTCCGACGCCTGGGACACCGGTCCCCGGAACGCCGCCCAGTAGGTGTTGTCCGCCCGCAGGTCTGCGATCACCGTCTCCGGCAGGGTCTCGCGGACGGCGCGGCTCCGGTCGGGGTCCGCGCGATACAGGGCATTGGAGAGATAGACGTATCCCTCCAGCCAGCCGGAGTAGCGGTACACCGGATCGGCGCATCTCGTGGCCGCCAGGATGCCGATGAAATTGCACTCCTGCTCAGAGATAACGCCCCGCTGGTGGGCCATCTCGTGGCACACCGTGGACGGCAGCCACGCCACAGGACTGTCCATGTTCACATTGGCCTCGCCGGTAAAGGGGAAATAGAAGCCGGTGAACCGCAGCACGCTGAGGGCGTTGGAGCAGGCGAAGGGCTTGACGCCGCCGGTCTCCACCCGCAGGAACGGGAACTCGTCGTACACCCCGTCGTAGGCGTCGCCCGCCGCGGCCAGAATGGTCTTTCGGTCGGCGGCGCAGACGCCGCTGTCGTCCCGCGGCACGCCGTCCGCCGCCGCGGTAAGCTCTGATGCGAAGTACCGCGTCACCTGCTCCAGCTCCTCCACTGACACGGGCTGGGCCACGATGCCGCTCCTGTCCTGAAAGCTGTCGGTGCTGTACGCCGTGCCCCACAGGAGGCAGAAGCCGCCGTACACCGTCAACATCAGGCAGGCGGCGGTCAGCACGAAATCCGCCAGCACCGCGCGCCGCCGCGGCCCCGCGATAAGCCGCCGCACCGTGCAGGCCAGCCAGATGATGCCCGCCCAGATCGCCGTCAATATCAGCACCTCGCCCACGGAGCCGTCGAACCCGTCGCACAGGCGGGCCACCTGCCGCATGGCGGGGAAAATGACGCTGCCGCACAGCCGGTTCATGGCGGTGCGGTCAGTGCGCAGGGCGAAATAGGCGGCGAAAAACAGAGCCAGCGCCGTCAGCCACCATAGCCGTTGGCGGCGCTGCCGCAGATACGTCCTCACAGTGGCAGCGGACGGCCGGTGAAGCTCATGACGCAGTGGGACTGCACGATGACCTTGCCGTTCTCGTCCGTGACCTCCGCCGAGCAGAAGGCCAGCTTGCCGCCCAGACGGTCCACCTTCCCCACAGCGGTAAGGGTGCTGTCCGCCGCCGCAGCGGACAGATAGTCGATGGTAGCGTTTACCGTCACTATCACCTCCTGCCGCAGGCTCATGATGGCCATGCCCATGGCCACGTCGCACAGGGCGAACAGGATACCGCCGTGAGCCCCTCCCCAGCGGTTCAGGCTGTCGCGGCACATGGGCAGCACCACGGCGGCGCTGCCGTCGCCAATGTCGGCGGTGTACATATGGTTATGCGTCAGAAACGGCTCGCGGCTGTTGCTGAAATCCAGCAGCTTCTTCTTGAGCTCCTCAGTCATGGTGTTCCTCCGATGTATCGTTCTGGGGCGCGGATGCCGGCTCCGACGCCGTTTCGCGGGCCCGCTCCACATAGGCGTAAGCCTCCGTGGGCATATTGCGCCGGCGCAGCCGCCGGTCCAGCAGGTACTTCACCAGCTCCTGCACGCAGGCGAAGATGGGTACGCCCAGGAACATACCCAGCACACCGCCGAAGCCGCCGCCCACCAGAATGGCCACGATGACCCAGAAGCTGGAGATGCCGGTGGCGTCGCCCAGGATCTTGGGGCCCAGGATATTCCCGTCAAACTGCTGAAGCACCAAGATAAAGATGATGAAGATGAGACACTGCTTGGGACTGACCAGCAGGATCAGGAAGGCCGATGGGATGGCGCCCAGGAACGGTCCGAAAAACGGGATGATGTTGGTAACACCCACCACCACGCTGACCAGCGGGGTATAGGGCAGCTTCAGGATGCTGCCTCCGAGGAAGCACAGCGCGCCGATGATGAGGGAGTCCAGCAGCTTGCCCCGCACGAAGCCGGAGAAGATGCGATCCACCTGGCGGGTACCGCGGATGACGGCACGGGCCTTCCGCTCGTCGAAGATGGCGAACACCGCCTTGCAGCAGCGGGCGAGGCTCTTTTCCTTCATGGTCATGAGGTAGATGGATACGATGATGCCCACGATCAGGTCGGTGGCCAGGTTGATGACGCCGCGGATACCGCTCCAGATGCCGCCTGTCAGGGTCCCCAGCGTTGTCTGCGCCCAGGGCAGGATGTGCTCCTTCAGCAGGGTCACGCCATCACTGTAATACTTTGTGACAAAGTCGGCGATCCACACCGCCACCTCGTTCTCGCTGTCCAGCAGACTGTCAGCCCAGTTATATACCTTGTAATAATACGACTCAGCGTTGTTGATGAGCATGGTCACGCTGTCGATGAGCTGGGGGATCAGCACGCTCATCAGCAGGTAGATCAGCAGGATAGCCACCGTCTCCGCCAGCAGAATGCTGAAAAACCGCAGGATGCCAGCGGCGTTCTTCGGGTGCTTTTTGGGAAAAACCCTCTGCCACGCAGCGTGGAGTACCCTCTCGATCCAGTTCATCACCGGCGTCAGCAGGTATGCGATGACCGCGCCGTATACCACCGGCGCCAGCACGGAGGCCAGCTTGCTCACGAACTGCTGCAGTGTACCGCCCATATAAAATGTGTCGTAAAAAACCAGCACGGCGCAGACGGTCAGAAACGCCGTCAGCCCCCACTTCAGATATTGTGTCCGGTTCTTCATGCACACCACTCCTTTTCCGGGCTTGCTCCCCCTATCATAGCCGACCAGACCCCGATTTGCAAGGGTTTTCTGCCCTTGCCGCCGCTGAGGGAGGGCTGTGCGCTGCGCACGGACAACGCCGTCACTCCTGTGCGTCTGACTGTTGCATTTCCCGTCGCGTTGTGGCATAATGGAGAGACACACTGCACTTACCGGCATATAGGAGGAGAGCCATGAAGAAGCTCCTGTTCATTGTCAATCCAAAGGCGGGCAAAACGAAATCCAACGCCCCCCTGTTCGATGCGGTGGCCGCCTTTTCCCGCGCTGGCTATCTGGTGCGGGTCTTTCTGACGGAGGCCGGCGGCGAAGCCCGGACCTACGCGGCCAAATGGGGTCCGCAGTACGATGTGGTAGTCTGCGCCGGCGGCGACGGCACCCTGAATGAGACCATCTCCGGTCTGATGGAGCTGGAGCGCCGCCCGCTGCTGGGCTACCTGCCCAACGGCAGCACCAACGATTTTGCTGCCAGCCTGCACCTGTCCTCCGATCCCCGCCACGCCGCCCAGGCCATCGCCAGCGGCCAGCCCCACGCCTTGGACATCGGGCGGCACAACGACCGTTATTTCGCCTATGTGGCATCCTTTGGCGCCTTCACCCGCTCCTCCTACTCCGCGTCCCAGGCGGCAAAAAACGCCCTGGGTCACTTCGCGTACATACTGGAGGGGCTGGGGGATCTGGACTCCCTGCGGCCCTACAACTGCCGCATTGAGGCGGACGGCGAGACGTTTGAGGGTGACTTCATCTTCGGCGCGGTGTGCAACAGCACTTCCCTGGGCGGACTGGTGAAGTTGGACCCCAGCCGCGTCAAGATGGACGACGGTCTGTTCGAGCTGCTGCTGCTGCGGATGCCCAAAACGGCCCTGGACCTGCAAAATCTCATCACCGCCATGACGCGGATGCAGTATGAGTACCCGGGCGTCATCTTCCGCCACGTGCAGCACGTGACCCTCACCACCCAGGCCCACATTCCCTGGTCGCTGGACGGCGAGTTCGCCCCCAGCGTGGAGCGTGTGGACATCGACAACCTGTCCGGCGCGGTGGAGCTGCTGCGCTGACTTTCCGAAATAGACGCAAAAAAGGACGCCGGAGCTGCGCTCCGGCGTCCTTTTCATGTGCTTTTAGAAGAAGAATTCCTTGATCTGGCCGTACAGCACCAGGATCATGCACAGCGGGGTGATGAACTTGATGCAGACCTTGAAGAAGCCATAGCCGCTCATGGGATGGCCGGACTGCTCGCACTCCTCCTTGACCACGTCGGGGCCCAGCTCCCAGCCGATCATGATCGACATCAGCAGCGCGCCCAGCGGCATCATGATGCCCTCGGACAGCATATCAAAGAAGTCCAGCCAGCAGTCGTTCCATGTCCGGATGTCCGCCTCCGGCAGGCCCAGGAACTTCCACGGGGTGAAGTCGGCGCCGCCCAGACTGTCGGCGCAGATGAGGATACAGCCCACACCCACGGCCGCCGCCGCGATGAGGGTGTACTTCTTGCGCTTGTCGCCCTTGCCGGAATCGCGGGCCTTATCCACAAAGTGAGCCACCACGGCCTCCAGCAGGGAGATAGACGAGGAGATCGCGGCGAACACCACCAGCAGGTAGAACAGGATGCCGAAGATGGGGCCCAGACCGCCCATACGGCTGAACACGTTCTGCATGGTGACAAACAGCAGCTTGGGGCCGCCCAGCGTGCCGGTGGGATCCAGGGCGAAACGGCCGGGGATGACGCACAGGCCGGCCATCAGCGCCACCAGCGTATCCATGACGATGATGAGAATGGCGTTTTTCTGGAGGTTCTCCTTCTTATCCAGATAGGAGCCGTAGGTGATCATAATGCCCATGCCCAGAGACAGGGAGAAGAACATCTGACCGCCGGCGGTGGAAAGCACGGTCAGGAAATTGGGGGCCTCTTCGATGATGCCGTTGGCCACAGCCCAGCCCGGAACGAACATGTACTTCAGGCCATTCACCGCGCCGGGCAGGGTGCAGGCGCGGACAATGCAGATCAGCAGCATCACGAACAGCGCGGGCATGCCCACGGAACAAACCTTCTCGATACCGCCGCTGACGCCGCCCATGACGATGAGCATGGTCAGCGCCACAAAGATGAGACCGTAGATAATAGCCTCAGTGGGATTGCCCATAAAAGCGTTGAATACCTCTGCGCCCAGCGAAGTACCGTTGGCCGCAGCCACCTCCGCAAAGGCGGCGGAGCCGAAGCTGGCGCCGAACAGATCGCCCACGTTCACCACCACGTACTTGATGCAGTAGCCGCCCAGTGCGCAGTAGAAGAACAGAATAAAGAACGGGGACAGGATGCCCAGCCAGCCCAGCCACTTAAAGCGCTTGCTCAGCACATGATACGCGCTGACCACGCCCTTGCCGGTCTTGCGGCCCAGCGCCAGCTCGCCCACCATGACGATAAAGCCGCACAGAACGGCCAGCACCAGATACACGACCAGGAAGGTAAAACCGCCGGAGGCGCCCATTTTATTGGGGAAGCCCCAGATGTTGCCCAGGCCGACTGCCGAACCGACAGACGCCATCAGGAATCCAAAATTGGACCCAAAGCCTTTTCTTTCTTCCATTGTTTTCTCTCCTTATAACAGAAATTTGCACCCGCTCCTTTGCCGAGTGCCCAAATTTTCTGTCTCCCATCTACTGACAGGAAACATCTTGAGGCGCCGCCACGCCCCTCAATGTGCCGTTGACGATAGTCCGCCAACGTCCCATGCAAAAAGTATACAGGATTCAAATTGCAACCGCAATTAGCAGTATTGATGAATTTTTCTCGTCCCATTGTACATTTTTAACATTCTATGAACAGATTTATTTTTGCAGTTTATAAAGATAAAGCATCCTTTTAGCACCCCTCAATGCACGGTTTCACGGGTTTTCCCTGACTTTTTTACCGCGATACTGCTATTTTCCTCTGGCGAAACCATCTGTGAAAGAATAAACAGGCATATCGCCCCCTCCCCGCCGCCTGTCCGCACCGCACCCATGCGCCGCAGCGGCGGTACAGAGCGCGCCTTTTCCACCCTTCAGTGCCGTGAACCGGCTATTGGGCCTGCTCTTTTCGCTTTTTCTCCGTCCCCGCGCGAGAGAATATCCCCGACGGCACTGCCGCCTGGGATATTCTCTCGCACGGATCTCCGCAGTCAAACAGCGCCCGCCGGAATGGCGGGCGCTGCTCTTTCTGTTATTTGGAGAGCATACCGGGATGGCGGTCCCAGTATGGATAACATACACGCTTGCTTAGAAGAAGAATTCCTTGATCTGGCCGTACAGCACCAGGATCATGCACAGCGGGGTGATGAACTTGATGCAGACCTTGAAGAAGCCGTAGCCGCTCATGGCATGGCCGGAGCGCTCGCACTCCTCCTTGACCACGTCGGGGCCCAGCTCCCAGCCGATCATGATCGACATCAGCAGCGCGCCCAGCGGCATCATGATGCCCTCGGACAGCATATCAAAGAAGTCCAGCCAGCAGTCGTTCCATGTCCGGATGTCCGCCTCCGGCAGGCCCAGGAACTTCCACGGGGTGAAGTCGGCGCCGCCCAGACTGTCGGCGCAGATGAGGATACAGCCCACACCCACGGCCGCCGCCGCGATGAGGGTGTACTTCTTGCGCTTGTCGCCCTTGCCGGAATCGCGGGCCTTATCCACAAAGTGAGCCACCACGGCCTCCAGCAGGGAGATAGACGAGGAGATCGCGGCGAACACCACCAGCAGGTAGAACAGGATGCCGAAGATGGGGCCCAGACCGCCCATACGGCTGAACACGTTCTGCATGGTGACAAACAGCAGCTTGGGGCCGCCCAGCGTGCCGGTGGGATCCAGGGCGAAACGGCCGGGGATGACGCACAGGCCGGCCATCAGCGCCACCAGCGTATCCATGACGATGATGAGAATGGCGTTTTTCTGGAGGTTCTCCTTCTTATCCAGATAGGAGCCGTAGGTGATCATAATGCCCATGCCCAGAGACAGGGAGAAGAACATCTGACCGCCGGCGGTGGAAAGCACGGTCAGGAAATTGGGGGCCTCTTCGATGATGCCGTTGGCCACAGCCCAGCCCGGAACGAACATGTACTTCAGGCCATTCACCGCGCCGGGCAGGGTGCAGGCGCGGACAATGCAGATCAGCAGCATCACGAACAGCGCGGGCATGCCCACGGAACAAACCTTCTCGATACCGCCGCTGACGCCGCCCATGACGATGAGCATGGTCAGCGCCACAAAGATGAGACCGTAGATAATAGCCTCAGTGGGATTGCCCATAAAAGCGTTGAATACCTCTGCGCCCAGCGAAGTACCGTTGGCCGCAGCCACCTCCGCAAAGGCGGCGGAGCCGAAGCTGGCGCCGAACAGATCGCCCACGTTCACCACCACGTACTTGATGCAGTAGCCGCCCAGTGCGCAGTAGAAGAACAGAATAAAGAACGGGGACAGGATGCCCAGCCAGCCCAGCCACTTAAAGCGCTTGCTCAGCACATGATACGCGCTGACCACGCCCTTGCCGGTCTTGCGGCCCAGCGCCAGCTCGCCCACCATGACGATAAAGCCGCACAGAACGGCCAGCACCAGATACACGACCAGGAAGGTAAAACCGCCGGAGGCGCCCATTTTATTGGGGAAGCCCCAGATGTTGCCCAGGCCGACTGCCGAACCGACAGACGCCATCAGGAATCCAAAATTGGTTCCAAAGCCTTTTCTTTCTTCCATTGTTTTCTCTCCTTACTAAATACTTTCCCTTAGCCTTCCCGTTCCGGTGCTCCCACACCGGAGCGGTTCCCTGCGCGAAAGTCTTTCGCGTCAGGTTACTTTGAAGTATAGCCCATCCCGCCGCTCCCCGCAATTAGCAATATTTATAAATTTTTAGCACAGTTTTCTGTTGTTTTAACATTTTCTTTATAGTAAACAGCCATTCCTTTGTGTGAAAAATATAACATTTCATGCGGTAAAAATGATATAATATGCGCTAATATCTCGTAAAATACATAATTTGTGCACGTATTTCTTATGAAGAAATGTGCGGGCGCTTTCTCTGTGCAAGTGTACGATTGTTAAATTTTCGCTAATCTGATGTTAAGACCCCGTTAATGCCGCGCTTGCCGGTATAGCGCCGCTCAAAAAAAGCAGTTGACAAACGCGGATTTTCTGCTATGATTTGAAAACGGTTTTCATTTTCAATTTCAGGAGGCATCCTATGACGTATATGACCAGACAGCAGCAGGCGATATTAACCTGCATCCAGTCCTGCGACGGCGGCATCGGCGCGGCGGAGCTGACGGAAACGCTGCACCGGCAGGGCGAGACGGTGGGGCTGACCACCGTGTACCGCCACTTGGAGCGGTTGGAAAAGGCAGGCAAAGTTCACAAAATCGTGACGGATTCCGGCGCAAAATACCAGTTCTGCACATGTAACGCATCGGGTCGCGACTGTTTTCTGCTGAAATGTGAAAAGTGCGGCGAGGTGTGCCATGTGGACTGCTCCCATCTGGCGCCGCTGTACCGCCATCTGGAGGAGGAGCACGGCTTCTCCATCGACCCGCGGCGGACGCTGTTTTACGGCGTGTGCCGCCGGTGCCGGGAGGCGGCGGAATGAGGCGGCTCCGGGCGTTTTTACTGGCGCTGACGGTGGCGGCGGGGCTGTGCGGCTGCGGCCAGAAGCCCTTGCAGGACAACGGAAAGCTCCGGGTGGTATGCACGCTGTTCCCCTACTACGACTTCGTGCGGCAGATCGGCGGGGACGACGTGGACGTGACGCTGGTGGTGCCCGCAGGGCGGGAGACACACAGCTTTGAGCCCACGCCGCTGGATGTCATCCGTATCAGCGAGGCAGACGTGTTCGTCTACAACGGCGGTGAGAGCGAGCAGTGGGTGGAGAACATTCTGGACGCCGCAGGGGAAAATATCCCGTATGTCCTGTCGATGATGGGGGCGGCGGAACTGCATGAGGAAGAATTTTCCGAGGGCATGCAGGGACAGGGCGCAAACGCCCACGAGCACAGCGATCACGACCACGGCCACGGCGAAAACGGCGGGGGCGATGATGCGGAAGATGAAGAAACCGAGTACGACGAGCACATCTGGACATCGCCGGTGACGGCCATGGCCCTGTGCCGCGCCATCGGGGAGACTCTGTGTCAGGCCGATCCCGACCACGCCGACAGCTACCGCCAGCGGCTGGCGGACTATCTGACGGAGCTGGAGTCGCTGGATCAGTCGTTCCGCGACGTGGTGGCCGGCGGCAGCCGGAAGCTGCTGGTGTTCGGCGACCGGTTCCCGCTTTTGTATTTCTGCCGCGAGTACGGGCTGGACTACCGCGCGGCGTTTCACGGCTGCGCCGGCGACACCGAGCCGTCGCTGGCCACATTGAAGTATCTCATCGATCTGGTAAACGAGGAGCACATCCCCGTGGTATACACCATCGAGCTCAGCAGCCGGAAGGTGGCGGAGGCCATCGCCGAGACCACCGGCGCGGCGGTGCGGACGTTCCAGTCCTGCCAGACGGTGAGCCGCACGGATTTTGATAACGGCGTCACGTATCTCCAGCTGATGGAGGCCAACGTGGACGCACTGAGGGAGGGGCTGGCCTGATGGAAAAGCCAACGGAAAAGAAAATATTGCTGGACTGCCGCGATGTGTCCCTGGGCTATGAGGGGCAGGCACTGTGGCGGGGGCTGACGTTCCAGGTGCGCAGCGGCGACTATCTCTGCGTGGTGGGCGAGAACGGCTCCGGCAAGTCCACGCTGCTGAAAAGCATGCTGGGCCTTCTGAAGCCCATGAAGGGAGAGATCGTGCTGGACCGGTCCCTGCGGGCGGGAGCCATCGGCTATCTGCCCCAGCAGACACAGGCCCAGAAGGACTTTCCCGCCACAGTGACGGAGGTGGTGCGCAGCGGCTTCCTCAACGGGTGGGGCGCTCACTTCTTCTACACGGCGCAGGAGAAATCCACGGCGCTGATGCACATGGGCAAGCTGGGCATTTTAGAGCTGAAGGACCGGTGCTACCGTGAGCTGTCCGGCGGGCAGCAGCAGCGGGTGCTGCTGGCAAGAGCGCTGTGCGCCGCCGGAGAGCTGCTGGTGCTGGATGAGCCGGTGACAGGGCTGGACCCCGCTGCGGCCCAGGACCTGTACCGCACGCTGGACTATCTCAATAAGAAAGAAGGGCTGGCCATCGTCATGGTGACCCACGACCTGCGCAGCGCCCTGCCCCATGCTACCGCCATCCTCCATGCGGGACACGGCGGCTGGTTCTACGGCGACACGGCGGCGTATCTGGCGTCGCCCTATGGAAAGCGATTCGGAGGTGACGGTATATGAGCCTGCTGCTGGAAATGTTCACCTACCCCTTTATCCTGCGGGCCTTTGTGGTGGGCATCCTGATCTCCCTGTGCGCGGCGCTGCTGGGCGTGCCGCTGGTGCTGAAGCGCTACTCCATGATCGGCGACGGACTGAGCCACGTGTCCTTCGGCGCACTGAGCGTTGCGCTGGCCTGCGGCTGGGCGCCGCTGCCGGTGTCCATCCCCGTGGTGGTACTGGCGGCGCTGGGCCTGCTGCGGATGACGGAGAGGAGCCGCATGGGCGCGGATGCGGCCATCGCCGTGGTCAGTGCCTCCTCCCTGGCCGCCGGTGTGGTGGTCACCAGCCTCACCACCGGCATGACCACCGATGTGGACAGCTTTATGTTCGGCTCCATCCTGGCGCTGGACCGCGCCGACGTGGCGCTGTCCGTAGGGGTGTCGGCGGCGGTGCTGGTGCTGTACGTGCTGTTTTACCACCGGCTGTTCGCCATCACCTTTGATGAGAGCTTTTCCCGCGCCACCGGCATGCGTGTGGAGCTTTACAACACGGTGCTGTCGGTACTGACAGCGCTGACCATCGTGCTGGGCATGCGGCTGATGGGCGCCATGCTCATCTCCAGTCTGGTCATCTTCCCCGCCCTGACGGCGATGCGGCTGCTCCGCAGCTTCCGCGGCGTGGTCATCTGCGCGGGGGTGCTCAGCGTGGTGTGCTTCTGCGCGGGGCTCACCGGCTCGTATCTGCTGAGCACCCCCGTGGGCGCTACGGTGGTGCTGGCGGATCTGGCGGCGTTCCTGCTGGCCTGCGGTGCGGCGGGGCTGAAAAAACGGGCATAACGGCGCGGCGGCGCGGGTCTACACCCGCACCGCCCTGTCTTTTTTTGCAAAACGCGCCTTTTCGACGGGTTTTTTGCAGAAAAATACTTGCGTTGTTCCCATTTTTATGGTATGCTACACACGTAAGTAAGGTATTGACTGGGAGTGGGCTTGACTGTCCGCTCTTTTTGTTGGGCATTTTTGATTTGTTAAAAGCAGGAGGATGCGCCGTGAAAAAGATCACAGACGTTGTCTGGGAGCTGGCGGAGCCGGTGGTACAGGAGCATGGCTGCCAGCTGTGGGACGTGGAATATGTACGGGAGGCGGGCCAGTGGTACCTGCGGCTGTATCTGGACAAGGACGGCGGCGTGGACATTCTGGACTGCGAGGCCATCAGCCGGAGGGTCAGCGACCTGCTGGACGAGGCCGACCCCATCGAGAGCAGCTACGTGTTCGAGGTGGGCTCCGCCGGTCTGGAGCGGCAGCTGAAGCGGCCCTCGGACTTTGCCCGTTTCATGGGCAGCCCCGTGCTGGTCAAGACCTACCAGAACAGGGACGGGCGCAAGGAGTTCGCCGGTAAGCTGGCGGGCTATGAGGACGGCGCGGTGCTGCTGGACATGGGCGGCGCGGAGCCGGTGCGGTTCGAAAAGAACGAGGTGGCGCTGGTGCGCCTGCGCGTGGAATTCTGATACGACTATCTGACGATGAATAGAAGGAGAAACAACCATGAAATGTGATGAGATCTTCGCCGCACTGGCGATGCTGGAAAAGGAACGCGGTATCCCCCAGAGCTTTATGATGGGCAAGATCATTCAGGCGCTGACCACCGCCTATAAGCGGGACCACGAGGGCGTGGAGAACGTCATCGTGGACGTGAACGAGGAGAAGAAGGATCTGAAGATGTTCGTCCAGAAGGAGATCGTGGAGGAGGTGGAGAACCCCGGCTCCCAGATCTCGCTGGAGGAGGCCAAGCACATGTCCGCCAAGAACGAGCTGGGCGGCATCGTCAACATCCCCGTGGAGAGCGTGGAGTTCGGCCGTATCGCCGCCGGCAACGGCAAGCAGGTCATCATCCAGGGCCTGCGGGAGGCCGAGCACGGCATGATCTATGATGAGTTCAACAGCAAGCAGCACGAGATCCTCACCGGCACCGTCAGCCGCATCGATCCCCGGACCGGCAACGTCAGCCTGCGTATCGGCACCGGCGCCGAGTCCACTGAGGCGGTGCTGACCATGAATGAGCAGGTCCCCGGCGAGGAGCTGCGTGAAGGCCAGATGGTCAAGGTGTATCTGGTGGAGGTCCGCCGCAGCACCCGCGGCCCGCAGGTGCTGATCTCCCGCACCCACCCCGGCCTTGTGAAGCGGCTGTTCGAGCTGGAGGTGCCGGAGATCTACGACGGCACCGTGGAGATCCGCTCCATCGCCCGTGAGGCGGGCAACCGCACCAAGATGGCGGTGTGGTCCGCCGACGAGAACGTGGACCCCATCGGCGCATGCGTCGGTCCCCGCGGTCAGCGCGTCAACGCCATCGTGGACGAGCTGCGGGGCGAGAAGATCGACATCATCAAGTACTCCGAGGACCCCGCGGAGTTTATCGCCGCCGCGCTGGCCCCTGCCGACGTGGTCAGCGTGCAGCTGGCCGACGAGGGCAAGAGCTGCCGCGTGGTCGTCCCCGACGACCAGCTGAGCCTCGCCATCGGCAAGGAGGGCCAGAACGCCCGTCTGGCCGCGCGGCTCACCGGCTATAAGATCGACATCAAGCCCGCCAGCTACACCGGCGAGTAAGATCGGACAGAAAGGAGCGGCAGAGATGCAGAAGCCCCGCAAAATACCGCAGCGGCAGTGCGTCGGCTGCCGCGAGATGAAGGAGAAGAAGGCGCTGCTGCGCATCGTCCGGACGCCGGAGGGCCAGATCCTGCTGGACGGCACCGGCAAAAAATCCGGACGCGGCGCCTATGTGTGCCCCGACCCCGCCTGCCTGAAGAAGGCACGGAAGAACCGGTCGCTGGAGCGGGCCTTTGACACCGCCATCCCGCCGGAGGTCTACGACGCGCTGGAAGCGCAGATGGAGGGCGGCCTATGACAGAACACATCCTATCCATGCTGGGTCTCGCCCTGAAGGCGGGCCGCGTGGAGGTGGGCGAGGAGCCGGTGGGCGCCGCCGCCCGCGCCAAGAAAGCCCGCGTCATCTTCGTGGCGCAGGACGCCGCGCCGTCATCCGTGCGGCGGGCCCAGTCCTTTGCCCGCGCCGGCAGCACGCTGTGCGTGACGCTGCCTGCGGACAAGGACGCGCTGGGACGCAGTCTGGGACGCAGCAGTGTGGCCATGTGCGCCGTCACCGACATCGGCTTTGCCGAGTCGCTGGTGAAGAAGCTGGCGGCGCTGGACGGCGGCGCCTACCAGGACGCCGCCGATACGCTGGCCGTCAAGGCCAGACGGGCGCGGGAGCGGAAAGAGGAACGGCTCCAGCATGAGAAAAACCTGCGGCAGGGCAAAAAGCGTGTCCATGCCGAGAAGCCCGCGGCACCGGAGCCTCCGGCACCGCAGGCGCCTGCCAGACCCGCGGCGAAGCGGACATCACGGCCCGGCAGCGCCCGCAGGCGGCAGGAACGGCCCCAGCGCCGGACAGAGACATCCAGTCAACGGTTCGCCGGCGCGCTGCCGGTGAAGAAGGGCAAAGGAAGCCGGAAGAAGTCCGGCAGATAAACAGCAGCAAACGGAACTTGCGCGGCCCGCCGAGGGGCGGACCGATCACTAAGATGGAGGTGGCTTTATTTGGGTAGTATCGTCAACAAATACAGAGTGCATGAGGTGGCCAAGGATTTCGGGGTCTCCACCAAGGAGATCACGGAGATCCTGGCCAAGTACGCCGAAACGCCCAAGAATCACATGCAGGTGCTGGAGGATCGGGAGCTCAGCCTCATCTTTGAGTATCTGACCCAGCACAACCCTGTCTCCAATATCGCGGTCATCTTCGCCGAGGGCGCCAAGCCCGCGGAGAAGAAGGCGGCCTCTGCCCCTGCCCAGAGCCAGCAGGCGGCCAGGCCCGCCGCGCCGCAGCAGGGCAACAGGCCCGCACAGGGTACGGCTCCCGCCGGTAAGGCTCCCGAGAAGGCCGCCGAGCCGGTGAAGCAGCCCATGTCCCGCGTGCCCCAGAAGCAGGTGGTGGATACCCGCAAGGCCACCAACGTGAATCTGGACAAGTACGACGAGAAGCTGCAGGATATGGCGGACGCCCGCGCCCGCGGCGGCAAGCGGGAGCAGCAGGCCCCTCAGGGCAAGGAGAAATTCCGCAATAACAAGCGCCGCGACAACAGCTTCGCCAGCAACAAGCGCAAGCAGGAGGAGGCCGACCGGCTCCGCAAGCTGCGTCTGGAGGTCATCAAAAAGACCCCCGTCACCGTGCAGATCCCCGATGAGATCTCCGTGGGCGAGCTGGCCAGCCGCATGAAGAAAACCGGCGCAGAGGTGGTCAAGTGCCTGATGAAGAACGGCGTTATGGCCTCTCTGAGCCAGATGATCGACTTCGACACCGCCGCCATCATCGCCGAGGAGATGGGCTGCAAGGTGGAGAAAGAGGTCGTCGTCACCATCGAGGAGCGCCTCATCGACGACCACCAGGACAAGGACGAAGATCTGGTGCCCCGGGCGCCTGTGGTGGTGGTCATGGGTCACGTGGACCACGGCAAGACCAGTCTGCTGGACTATATCCGCAACGCCCATGTGGCCTCCGGTGAGGCCGGCGGCATCACCCAGCACATCGGCGCATATCAGGTGGAGATCCACGGCAAGCCCATCACGTTCCTGGACACCCCCGGCCACGAGGCCTTTACCTCCATGCGCGCCCGCGGCGCCATGGTAACGGATATCGCCATTCTGGTGGTGGCCGCCGAGGACGGTATCATGCCCCAGACCGTAGAGTCCATCAACCACGCCAAGGCCGCCGGTATCCCCATCATCGTGGCCATCAACAAGATGGATAAGCCCGAGGCCAACCCCGAGCGTATCAAGCAGCAGCTCACCGAGTACGGTCTGGTGTGCGAGGAGTGGGGCGGCGACACCATCATCTGCCCCATCTCCGCCAAGACCGGCATGGGCATCGACAACCTGCTGGAGATGCTGACCCTTACCGCCGAGGTGGGCGAGCTGAAGGCCAACCCCCACCGCGCCGCACAGGGCACCGTCATCGAGGCCCGTCTGGACAAGGGCCGCGGCCCCGTGGCCACCCTGCTGGTCCAGAACGGCACCCTGCATCAGGGCGATATCATCATCGCGGGCACCTCCGTGGGCCGCGTCCGTGCCATGGTCAACGACAAGGGCCAGCGTATCACCGAGGCGGGCCCCAGCGTGCCCGTGGAGATCACCGGCCTCAGCGAGGCCCCCTCCGCCGGTGCTACGTTCAATGCCGTGGCCGACGAGAAGCTGGCCCGCGAGCTGGTGGAGCAGCGCAAGGCCGAGGAGAAGGCCAAGGCCAACGCCCCCGTCACCAAGGTGTCTCTGGAGGATCTGTTCAGTCAGATCCAGGCCGGTGAGATGAAGAACCTGAACCTCATCGTCAAGGCCGACGTGCAGGGCAGCGTGGAGGCCGTGAAGTCCTCTCTGGAGAAGCTGAGCAACGATGAGGTCCGCGTCCGCGTCATCCACGGCGGCGTGGGCGCCATCAACGAGTCCGACGTGATGCTGGCCTCCACGTCCCAGGCCATCATCGTGGGCTTCAACGTCCGTCCCGATGCCGCCGCCCGCGACAGCGCCGCCCGCGCCAACGTGGACATGCGGATGTACCGCGTCATCTACGATGCCATCAATGAGGTCGAGGCCGCCATGAAGGGCATGCTGGCCCCCAAATTCCGCGAGGTGCTGCTGGGCCACGCCGAGGTGCGCCAGACCTACAAGGTGTCCGGTGTGGGCACGGTGGCGGGCTGCTACGTGCTGGACGGCAAGCTGCAGCGCAAGGACTGCCAGGTTCGTCTGGTCCGCGACGGCATCGTTATCCACGAGGGCGTGCTGGCCTCCCTCCAGCGGTTCAAGGACTCCGTCAAGGAGGTCGTGGCCGGTTACGAGTGCGGTCTGAGCATTGAGAAGTTCAACGATATCAAGGAAGGCGACGTGGTGGAAGCCTTCACCATGGAGCAGATCCAAGTGTAACTGACGAGGGGGTGGGCCGACGCCCACCCCCTGTTTTTCGAAAGGAGCGATATTATGGCATCCAACCGTATCGGACGCATCAACGAGGCCATCCGCGAGGCGCTGGCCGGTCTGCTGCGCACCGTGAAGGACCCCCGCGTCACCGAGAGCATGCTGACCATCACCCATGTGGACACCACCAGTGACCTGCGGTACGCCCGGGTGTATATCAGCGCCCTGAACTGCCGGGATGAGAAGGGCCTGATGAAGGGCCTGAAGTCCGCGTCCGGTTATCTGCGCCATGAGCTGGGGCAGAAGGTGGACCTGCGGTACACGCCGGAGCTGCAGTTCATCATGGACGATTCCATCGCCCACGGCGCACACATTCTGGACCTTCTGAGCCACGTGAAGCCCGCCAACCCCGCCAACGCGGACATCGTGCTGCCGGAGGATCGGGAATGAGCGGGAACAGACTGACCGCGCGGGAGACGGCGGCGGCCCTGCGGGGCATGGACAACGTGCTGATCCTGACGCACGTGCGGCCCGACGGCGACACCATCGGCTGCGCCGCCGCGCTGTGTCAGGCTCTGCGGGACACGGGAAAGACGGCATACCTGCTGTATAACCCCGAGATCACCGCCACCTATGCGCCCTGCGCCGCCCCCTACTGGGCGCCGGAGGGCTTTGCACCGGAGCACGTAGTGTCCACCGACATCGCGGCGCTGAACCTGCTGCCGGACAACGCGGCCGCCTACGCGGACCGCATCGAGCTGGCCATCGATCACCATGGCTCCCACGGGTTCTTTGCGGAGCAGGTGTGTCTGGACGCGGACGCCGCCGCCTGCGGCGAGATCCTCTACGGCATCATCCGAGAGCTGACGGCGGTGACGCCGGATATCGCCATGCTGCTGTACGTGGCCATCGCCACGGACACCGGCTGCTTTGTATACAGCAACACCACCGCCCAGACCCACCGCATTGCATCGGAGCTGTTGGGCTGCGGCATCGACGTGGGGCCGGTGAACAAGGCGCTGTTCCGCACGAAAAGCCGGACGCGCCTTGCCATGGAGGCCCGGATGGTGGCGGACATGACGCTGTTCGACCAGGACCGCGTGGTGGTGATGACTATCCCCTTGTCCCTGCGGCAGGAGATGCACGCCACGGAGGCAGACATCGAAGAACTCAGTTCTCTTGCGGCGCTGGTGGAGGGCACAGACTGCGGCGTGACGCTGCGGGAGCTGCGGCCCGGGGTCATCAAGATCTCCCTGCGCACCGGCCCCCGTGTGGACGCCTGCGCCGTGTGCCAGAAGCTGGGCGGCGGCGGTCACAAGGCCGCGGCGGGCGCTACGGCGGACGGCACCATGGACGAGGTACGCAGCGCCGTGCTCCGCGCCTATCAGGAGGTCGTGGGGTAAGACATGGCAAACGGTATCGTGATCATCGACAAGCCCGCAGGCTGGACATCCATGGACGTGTGCGGCAAGCTGCGGAGCGTCCTGAAAACCCGCAAGGTGGGCCACGCCGGTACGCTGGACCCCATGGCCACCGGCGTACTGCCGGTGTTCGTGGGGCAGGCTACCCGCGCAGTGTCCTTCGCCGAGACCGGCGACAAGGAGTACGTGGCGGGGCTGCGCTTAGGCTGCGTCACCAATACGCAGGACACCTCCGGCGATGTGCTGGAGCAGCACCCCGTCCACGTGACGCGGCAGGAGCTGGAGGCGCTGCTGCCCCGCTTCACCGGCGAGGTGATGCAGGTGCCGCCCATGTACTCCGCGATCAAGGTCAATGGGCAGAAGCTGTACCAGCTGGCGCGGCAGGGCAAGGAAGTGGAGCGCCCCGCCCGCCCTGTGACCATCCATGAGCTGGAGGTGCTGGGACAGGACGAGAGCGGCGACTGGCTGCTGCGCATCCTGTGCTCCAAGGGCACCTACGTCCGGACGCTGTGCCACGACATGGGACAGGCTTTGGGCTGCTGCGGGTGCATGAGCTCCCTGCGGCGCACCATGGCCGCCGGCTTTACGCTGGCGGACAGCCATACCATCGAGGAGGTGCAGGAGCTGGGCGAGGCGCTGCTGGCCCCTGCCGACTCCCTGTTCCGGCAATACCCCGCCTACGTCATCCCCACGGAGGGGGCGGAGCGGCGGTGCCGCTGCGGCAATCCCCTGACGGCGGAGCTGCCGGACGGGCTGTACCGCGTGTACGGGCGGGACGGCAGCTTTCTGTGCCTGAGCCGCGGGGAGGGCGGCGTTTTGACCTCCCTGAAAAACTTTTTCGGAGCGTGAACACTTTGGAACGAACTGTGATAGCCCTTGGCTTTTTCGACGGCGTACACCGCGGTCACGGCGCCCTGCTGCAAAGGACAGCAGAGCGGGCCCGTGAGCTGGGCGCGGAGCCGGTCGTCTTTACCTTTGACCGGCCGCCCAAGGAGGTGGTCACCGGTCAGCCGGTGTACCTCATCAACTCGGCGGAGGACCGGCAGGGTCTCATCCGCCGCCTGTACGGCATCGATCGCATCATCCTGGCCCCCTTTGACCGCGAGATGATGACCATGTCCTGGGAGGACTTTGTAACGGAGCTGCTGGTGAAGCGCTGCGGCGCGGTGCATCTGGTGGCGGGCCATGACCACCGGTTCGGCCACAAAAACGCCGGAAACGCCCAGCTTCTGCGGGAAAAGTGCGCCCAGCTGGGACTGGGCTGCGACATCATCCCCGAGGTGGTGCATGACGGCATCACCGTCAGCTCCACCTACATCCGCAAGCTGGTGGCGGCGGGGGACGTGGAGCGGGCGGCAGAGTTTCTGGGCCACCGCCACTGTCTCAGCCGCACGGTGGAGCACGGTCAGCGCATCGGCCGCACCATCGGCATCCCCACAGTGAACCTGACGATGCCGGAGCATGTGCTGGCCCCGGCTCATGGCGTGTATATCACGCGGGTATACCTGCCGGACGGGCGGAGCTTCGCCGGTGTCACCAATGTGGGCACGCGTCCCACGGTGTCCGACAGCGGCGCGGTATCGGTGGAGACCTTCCTGCTGGACTTCGACGGCGACCTGTACGGCCAGACCATCCGCCTGGAGTTCTGCCGCCGCCTGCGGGGCGAGCGGAAATTCGACTCGCTGGAGGTCCTGCGGCAGGAGATCCAGCACAACATTGCGCAGACGCGGGACTATTTCTGCGGTGAGGCGTGAAATTGCGTAAAAAAGAGCCTGCGGCTGTGCCGCAGGCTCTTTTTTCGCCGTAGGGGCTGTTGCGCCGCAGGGGCTTATGGGAGGTCCTCCAGCTCCGGCTTACCAAGGCGCATCTCCCGCCAGCGGCGGGGCAGGCCCGGGGCGATCAGCGGAAACAGGTGCTCCGTGTCGCCGGTAGGCTGGATGTTGTAGGTGCCGTACATATTCACCAGGTCGAAGCAGCTCTCCGGCACGCCGCGGAACTGGTGGACATCCGGCGTGGCATCGTAGGGAAAGCCGCCGCTCTTTTTGGGCATGAAAAATCACCTCCAGCCTTAGTATGGCCGGAGGTGCGGGGTTTCTTTCGTATTCAGCGGTAGACCTCGGCGTCGAAGTCCCGCACGATCTCGTCCCGCTGGATGTCGCGGACGTAGACCAGATTCGTCTCATCAAAGGCCAGACGCATGGCGAAGTCCTTGGCCTCGTCAATATCGTTGGTCTCGAAAAAATCGCGGTAGGCCGACTCCGGCTCGTGGCTTTTACGCCAGACAACATGAAATCGCATGGGTGTTCCTCCTTTAGGGGTGTATTTTTTAGTATACCCCGTTCGCTGCGCCGGCGCAACAGTGGGTTTCGCCAAAAAAGCGAGGACAAGTTCGGCTATTTTTCCCTACCGGATTTGGTGATTTTCGCTTTCCTGCGGACACAGGATGTTGTATAATGAGTCGAGTTTTTGATGTAACGGGGGTCACGGAGATGAAGATCGGATTCGACAACGACAAGTACCTGCAGCTGCAGGCGGAGCATATCACGGCGCGGCGGGCCCAGTTTGGCGGCAAGCTGTATCTGGAGTTCGGCGGCAAGCTGTTTGACGACTACCACGCCTCCCGCGTGCTGCCGGGGTTTCAGCCGGACAGCAAGATCCGGATGCTGCGGACGCTGAAGGACGACGTGGAGATCGTGATGGCCATCTGCGCCGGCGATATTGAGAAGAACAAGATGCGGGGCGACCTGGGCATCAGCTACGACGCCGATGTGCTGCGGCTCATCGACGTGTTCCGCGATCTGGGGTTCTATGTGGGCTCCGTGGTCATCACCCAGTACGCCGGCCAGCCGGCGGCCGACGCCTTTATCAAGCGGCTGAGCCAGCTGGGGGTCAAGAGCTACAAGCACTATCCCATCGCCGGATACCCCTCTGACGTGGCTCACATCGTCTCCGACGAGGGGCTGGGCCGCAACGATTATATCGAGACCACGCGGCCCCTCATCGTGGTGACGGCCCCGGGCCCCGGCAGCGGCAAGATGGCCACCTGTCTGAGCCAGCTGTACCACGACAACCGCCGCGGCATCCCTGCGGGCTACGCCAAGTATGAGACGTTTCCCATCTGGAACCTGCCGCTGAAGCATCCGGTAAACCTGGCCTACGAGGCCGCCACCGCCGACCTCAACGATGTGAACATGATCGATCCGTTCCATCTGGACGCCTACGGCATCACCACCGTCAACTACAACCGCGATGTGGAGATCTTCCCCGTGCTGGCGGCCATGTTCAAAAAGATCCAGGGCGAGTGCCCCTACAAGTCCCCCACGGACATGGGCGTGAACATGGCGGGCTTCGCTATCGTGGACGACGAGGCGTGTCAGGAGGCCAGCCGCATGGAGATCCTGCGCCGCTACTATGCCGGCTGTGTGGAACGCGCCAAGGGACAGGCGGACGAGTGCGTGGTGCGGAAGCTGGAGCTGGTGATGCAGCAGGCCGGCGTCACGCCGGAGCTGTGCCCCGCCGTGGGCGCGGCGCTGGAGAAGGCGGCCCAGACCGGCAAGCCCGCCGGCGCCATGGTGCTGCCGGACGGCTGCGTCGTCACGGGCAAGACCTCCCCCCTGCTGGGCGCGTCGGCGGCGCTGCTGCTCAACGCTCTGAAGCACATGGCGGGCATCGACCACAAGCTGGACCTGATCCCCTCCTCCGTCATCGAGCCCATCAGCGCCATGAAGACCGGCTATCTGGGCCATCACAACCCTCGCCTGCACTCCGACGAGGTGCTGATCGCGCTGGCCATCTCGGGCCTGACCAACCCGCTGGCCGCCATGGTGCAGGAGCAGCTCAGGACCCTGCGGGGCTGCGATGCCCACTTCTCCGTCATTATCTCGGAGGAGGACGCCAAGCTCTATAAGCGGCTGGGCATCAACGTCAGCTGCCAGCCCAAGTATGAGGTCAAGTCCCTGTACCACAAAAAGTGACCCTCCCTTTGCCCGCGCTGTGCGCGGGCAAAGTCATTCCCGTACCGACATCTGCGTATTCTGAAAGGAGCCTTCATGCAGACCATTCCCCAGATACTGGCCAAGGAGCTGGGCAAGCCCCAGCAGGCCGTGGAAAACGTTATCGCCCTGCTGGATCAGGGCAACACCATCCCCTTCATCGCCCGCTACCGCAAGGAGCAGCACGGCTCCATGGACGACACCGCCCTGCGGAAGCTGGAGGACCGGCTGCGCTATCTGCGAAATCTGGAGACGCGGCGGCAGGAGGTGAAGTCCGCCATCGACGGGCAGGGCAAGCTGACGGAGGAGCTGTCCGCCTCCATCGACAACGCCGCCACGCTGGCGGAGGTAGAGGATCTGTACCGCCCCTATAAGCAGAAGCGCCGCACCCGCGCCACCATTGCCCGTGAGAAGGGGCTGGAGCCCCTGGCGCTGCTGCTGTTGGCCCAGGCGAAGAACGGCCCCGCGCCGGAGGACGCTGCCCAAGCCTATCTCGACCCGGAAAAGGGCGTGGAGACCGTGGCCGATGCCCTGCAGGGCGCCAACGACATCATCGCCGAGCTGCTCAGCGACGACGCCGACCTGCGCAAGGCGCTGCGCGGCCTCCTGTCGCGGCAGGGACACCTGCGCAGCGTGGCTGTCAAGGAGGAGGATAGCGTGTACCGGCTGTACTATGATTTCGACCAGCCGCTGCCCAGGCTGGCGGGTCACCAGATCCTGGCCGTCAACCGGGGCGAAAAGGAGGGCTTCCTCTCCGTGACGGTGCTGCTGGATCGGGAGGCGGCGCTGTACGCGCTGCGCACGGCAGTGGTCAAGCCCCGCACACCAGCGGCGGCGTTCGTCAGCGCCGCCTGCGAGGACGCCTACGACCGGCTCATCTACCCATCGCTGGAGCGGGAGGCCCGTGCCGACCTCACCGACCGCGCCAACGAAGGGGCCATCGGCCAGTTCGCCCTGAACCTGAAGCCCCTTCTGATGCATCCGCCGGTGAAGGGCCACGTCACCATGGGCCTGGACCCGGGCTATGCCCACGGCTGCAAGGTGGCGGTCATCGACGGCACCGGCAAGGTGCTGGACACCACCGTGGTGTATCCCACCTACGGTGAGCGCCAGAAAAAGGACGCCATCGCCAAGCTGACGGCCCTGTGCAAAAAGCACGGCGTCACCCACATCGCCATCGGCAACGGCACCGCCAGCCGCGAGACGGAGCAGATGACGGTGGAGATGCTCCGCGGCCTGCCCGGGGTCAGCTATATGATCGTCAACGAGGCGGGCGCCTCCGTGTACTCCGCCAGCAAACTGGCAGCGGAGGAGTTCCCCGACTACGATGTGAACCTGCGCAGCGCCGTATCTATCGCGCGGCGGATGCAGGACCCGCTGGCGGAGCTGGTGAAGATCGATCCCAAGGCCATCGGCGTGGGCCAGTACCAGCACGATATGCCCCAGAAGCGGCTGGACGAGGCGCTGTCCGGCGTGGTGGAGGACTGCGTCAACGCCGTGGGTGTGGACGTGAACACCGCGTCCGCCAGTCTTTTGAGCCGTGTGTCCGGTCTTACCGCCGCCACGGCGAAGAATATTGTGAAGTACCGCGAGGAGAACGGCGCATTCCCCGACCGGAAGCGGCTTTTGAAGGTGCCGAAGCTGGGGCCCAAGGCCTTTGAGCAGTGCGCCGGCTTCCTGCGGGTGCCGGAGAGCAGATCCATACTGGACAACACCGGCGTCCATCCCGAGAGCTACGGTGCGGCGCAGCAGCTGCTGGCCCTGTGCGGCTACACGCTGGAGGACGTGAAGAACGGTGACATCCCCCTGCTGGCCCAGAAAGTAAAGCTGCTGGGTGAGGAGAAGGCGGCGCAGCAGCTGGGCGTGGGCCTGCCCACCCTGCGTGACACGGTGAAGGAGCTGATGAAGCCCGGGCGGGACGTGCGCGACGACCTGCCGGCCCCTATCCTGCGCACTGACGTGCTGGAGCTGAAGGATCTGAAGGCAGGTATGGTGCTCACCGGCACCGTCCGCAATGTCATCGACTTCGGCGTGTTCGTGGACATCGGCGTCCATCAGGACGGTCTGGTCCACATCTCTCAGGTGTGCAGCAGGTTCATCAAGCACCCCTCCGAGATCGTGGCCGTGGGTGACGTGGTGAAGGTGGTGGTACTGGACGTGGACGAGAAGAAAAAACGCATCAGCCTGTCCATGAAGCAGGTGCCCAAGGACGCATAAAGATAGAGGGACTCCCCATCCGGTACGCCGGACGGGGAGCCTCTTTTTACGCGCCCTTGTATTTCTTCCGCGTAGCCAGACCGCCGCGGATGTGGCGCTGAGCCTTGTTCTCCTCCATCACCGCCTTGACCTGCAGATACAGCGGGCGGTCATACAGCGGCAGCCGCTCCGACAGGTCCTTGTGGACAGTGGACTTACTGACGCCGAACTTTTTGGCGGCGGCGCGGACCGTGGTCCGGTTTTCTATGAGGTAATGGGCCAGCTCCACGGCCCGCTGCTCCAGATTGTTGCGAATAGAGCACCACTCCTATACACGTTTGCTGCTGGTCTATGTCTATGCGGCGGCAGGGGCGGTTATGCAGTATGGATGCATAAAAAGGGGCGGTCTGCCCCCCCCTTTTCTCCGCCGTGCCGGGTGGAAACCCGACTGTCCGGCGGTCATGGCGGCAGCCAGGCGCACCGCCTCCGCCTGCTCTGTTGTGAAATTGCACGACAGGTCGGCTCCGCGCAGGGGAGGGTGTAAGTATATCCGACAAAAACGCTATTTTATGAATATTTATTCATATTATCCCTTGACTTTGTGAATAATCAGTGGTAGAGTATGCGGCATCAATGAAAGAGACACGCTCCCGCATCCCGAAAACTCCTGCGGGGACGGCAATACAGGAAGGATGGACAGACCCATGAAAAAAAATGATCTCGATGCTGCTGGCGCTGGTCATGGCGCTGAGCCTGGTGGCCTGCGGTGCGCAGCCCACGACGAACGATAACGACGATACCGCCTCCGGCGGCGACAGCGCCGCCGAACCGGCCAACGCACTGGAAAAGATCAAGGCCGACGGCATGCTGACCGTGGCCCTGAGCCCCGACTTCTCTCCCATGGTATGACCATGGTGGTGGTGACCCATGAGATGGCCTTTGCCCGCGAGGTGGGCAGCCGCGTACTGTTCATGGACGCCGGTAAGATCGGCGAGCAGGGCACGCCGGAGGAGATATTCGATCACCCCCAGAGCGTCAGATTGCAGGATTTCCTGAAAAAAGTGCTATAAAAAAAGGAGCTGGCTATGGATAACGCAAAAAAGGCGGCACTGGCTGCCATTGATGAAAAGAACGAGCTGATCGCGGAGGTGGCAGATTCCATCTGGGACTACGCGGAGCTGTCCATGCAGGAGGTAAAGTCCGCCGCCCTGTTCGTCAAGGTCCTGAAGGAGGAGGGCTTTCAGGTGGAGGAGGGCATCTGCGGCATCCCCACCGCCTTCTCCGCGTCCTACGGCAGCGGCAAGCCGGTCATCGGCTTTCTGGCGGAGTATGACGCCCTGTCAGGCCTGTCCCAGGAAGCGGGCAGCACCGAGTACCACGAGCTGGTGAAGGGCGGAAGCGGTCACGGCTGCGGCCACAATCTGCTGGGCGCCGGCGCCATGGCCGCCGCCATCGGTCTGAAGCACTACCTCACAGAGACCGGCAAAAGCGGCACCGTCATTCTATACGGCTGCCCCGGCGAGGAGGGCGTGGCCTCCAAGGCCTACATGGCCCGCGATGGCTTGTGGTACAATCTGGATGCGGCCCTGACCTGGCACGCCGGCGACTGCAACGAGGTGGCCACCGGCTCCACCAACTCCTGCATTCAGATGCTGTATACCTTCCACGGTCTGGCCTCTCAGGCGTCTACTGCCCCGGAGCGGGGGCGCAGCGCTCTGGACGCCGTGGAGCTGATGAACGTAGGCGTGCAGTTCCTGCGGGAGCACATGCCCCGGGACGCCCGGATACACTACTCCATTCTGGACGCCGGCGGCGCCAGCCCCAATGTGGTGCAGCATCAGGCCAGTGTCCTGTATATGATCCGGTCCAACTTCGTGAAGGACTGCATCACCCTGCACCAACGGGTGGACAAGATCGCCCAGGGTGCGGCGCTGATGACGGACACCACCATCGAGCGGCGGTTCGTGGACGGCCTGTCCGACACCGTGTGCAACCACGCGCTGGAAAAGGTGCTGTACGACAACTTCGCGGAGCTGGGCGTACCGGCGTGTACGCCGGAGGAGCACGCCTTCATGGAGAAGCTGTCCGCCACCTACGCCGGCAGCGACATCCCCAGCGGCGTAGGCGCGGAGAACGATCCCGCCTTCGCCGAGAAGGTGCAGGCTCTGCGGACCGGCCACTTCAACGACTTTCTGGTGCCGCTGTACCAGGGTCCCGCCTTCAACGCCGGCTCCACCGACGTGGGCGACGTCAGCTACCAGTGCCCCACGGCCCAGATCCATATGGCGGTGTGGCCCAACCACGTGCCCTGCCACAGCTGGCAGGTGGTGTCCTGCAACAAGACGCCGCTGGCCCATCGGGCCACCGTCCATGCAGGCAAGGTGCTGTGCGCCGCGGCCATTGACCTCATCCAGCAGCCGGAGCTGCTGGAGCAGGCCAAGGCGGAGTTCCGGAAGCGCACTGCCGGAGGCTACACCTGCCCCATCCCTGCCGACGCCGTACCGGCGCCGCTGGACTGAGCGCGACAGCAAAAAAAGAGCCGTATCCTTTCGGATACGGCTCTTTTTTGCTTATTTCTCCTGAGCTGCGGTCTGGTACTGACGCTTCAGGAAGGCCAGGAACAGCCGTGCCGGCGAGTTGGCCGCAGGCATGGACTTCACCGCCACGCCCAAACGGCGGGACAGGGGCCGGTCCAGCGGGATGACCCGCACCCGGTTCTCGTATCCCGCCAGAGAGAAGGCGGACAGCACCGACACGCCCAGTCCGCCGGCTACCATGGACAAAATGGCGCCATCGTCGGAGGCCGCTACCTCCAGACGCGGCGTGTCCGCCGGGAGATACTGTTCCACATACTGCTCAGGACAGGAGAGGAACGGCTCTTGCAGCAAGCGGGCCAGAGAGATGGTGCTCTCCGTCCACGGGAAGTCCTTGGGCGTCACCGCCACCAGAGGCGCGTCTGTCAGCGGGGTCCACTGGAAACCGCGGGCGCAGTTCTCGTCCACGATGGCCAGCTGGATACGGTCCTCCTCCAGGGCGGCGGCCAGCTCGCTGCCCTGCACCAGCACGTCCACCTTGATCTCGGGGTGGAGCTTCCGGAACTTCCGCAGCAGCTCCGGCAGGCTGGCCCTTGCGATGCTGGCAAAGCACCCGATGCGCAGGGCGCGGCCATAGACCTCTCCCTGTTCCTCTGCCTCCTGCCGCAGGGCGTCGCAGGCATTGATGACGCCGTGGATATAGGGCAGCAGGTGCTCCCCCTCCTCCGACAGGCAGACGCCCTTGCTGCTGCGCAGCAGCAGCGTACAGCCCAGCTCTGCCTCCAGCTTGCTGACCAGATGGGTCATGGCCGACTGGGTATACCCCAGCTGAACGGCAGCTTTGCCAAAGCTGCCGCACTGCACCGCGGTCAGCAGCGCCCGCAGCTTGCTATCATCCATAGGAACCTCGCTTTCGACGTTTTGCACAATTATTTCAAATTTATTTTTCAATATATCACAAAGTGCGTTGCTTTTCAATGGGATTTTTGTGAATTCCCCGTCAATTCTATGATATTTTCTGTCAATCCTCTTTCTACCATCACTTTTTTTAATGGGGTCATCAATAAGGGTCATTTCCGGAGTCATGAAAAAAATGATACCCTATATTTAAGTTTTGCATGACTTGCAAAATTCGGGAACAAAAGAGGAGAAAAGGAATTATGCAGAAAAAAACCAGTCTCGTCCGAGACATCATCGTGGTTGGCTTCGCGCTGTTTTCCATGTTTTTCGGCGCGGGCAACGTGATTTTCCCGCCCTATCTGGGCCTGGAGTCCGGTTCCCAGTGGGTGTCGGGCTTCGCTACCTATTTCATTGCCGACATCGGCCTGGCCATGCTGGCCATGTTCGCCCTGCTGCGGGTCGGCAGCAGTGAGGCTGTGGTCAGCCGCGTGGGCCAGATACCCGCAGCGGTACTGATGTCCGCCATTATCCTGTGCGTGGGTCCCATGGTGGCCATCCCCCGCACCTCCGCCACTACCTATGAGATGGCCATTGTCCCCAACCTGTCCGGCGTGAGCCCCGTGGTGTTTTCCATCCTGTTCTTCGCGCTGATCCTGGCGCTGTGCATCAAGGAATCCGCCGTGGTAGACATCGTGGGCAAGATCCTGACGCCGCTGCTGCTGCTGGGCCTGTTTGCCATCATCATCAAGGGCGTCATCACTCCGCTGGGTGAGCCCTCCGCCCTGCCCCAGATCGCCAACGTGGCCGTCACCGGCATCAAGGCCGGCTATCAGACCATGGATGCGCTGGCCGCCCTGCCCTTCGGCATCATCGTGCTGCAGAGCGTCACCGCCAAGGGCTATGACAGCGGCAGGAAGCAGTTCCGCGTGGTGGGCGGCTCCGCCGTGCTGGCGGGTATCCTGCTGCTGGTCGTGTACATGGGGCTGGCCTATCTGGGCGCCACCGTGTCCGCCCAGTATACCAACGATATCGGCCGCGCCCAGCTGATCATGGTCATCATTGAGGCCCTGATGGGCAAGGTGGGCATGGTGCTGTTCGGCGTGGTGGTGGGTCTGGCCTGCGTCACCACCGCCGTGGCCCTGACCAGCTCCGCCGCCGCCTATTTCACCGAGCTGTGCCGCGGCAAGGTGAGCTACAAGGTGTTCGTCATCGCCATCTGCGTGTTCAGCGCCGTGGTGTCCAATCTGGGTCTGGACCGCATCGTGGCCGTGGCCGCGCCGGTGCTGGATGTCATCTATCCTCCCACGCTGGTGCTGATCTTCATCTCCCTGCTGGCGCCCCATCTGCCGGACCGCATCAGCCGCGGCGCCGCCATCGGCGCCCTGCTGACCAGCGTACTGTGTACCCTCACCGCCAACGGCGTGGCCATTCCCCTGGTGGAGAGCCTGCCCCTGTACGATCTGGGCCTGAGCTGGCTGATCCCCGCCGCCGTGTTCGGTCTGGCCGCCTCCCTGCTGCGGAGCCATGCCCGCAAAGCGGAGAAGGTCTTTTCCAAGCCCAACGAAGAGCTTTGATCCGGCGCGAGCCGTCTCTCCTGAAGCAGGGGACCGTCCATCAGACGGTCCCCTGCTTTTCCGCGCTTTTCCACATCCTTAACGCTCTTTTAGCGCCCGTCTGGCATATAATCAGGGCATCAAAACGGTGAAATGGGGCGAACACATGGATATTTGGAAGGAATTGCAGGACGAGGGTATCGACGCGGCGCTGCTGGAGGAGATACGGCACTTCCGTGAGGCCCACCCTGTGCCGCCGGAGGCGCAGCCGCGCATTCCCGTACCCCAGTGCCTCTACTACGGCAAGGAGGTCTGGGAGAGCGCGGCGGCGGCCCTGCTGTGCGGACAGCACCTGCTGCTGGCGGGGCCAAAGGCCACCGGCAAGAACGTGCTGGCGGAGAACCTGGCCGCCGTGTTCGGCCGCCCCGTGTGGGATGTGTCCATGTACGTCAACGTGGACGCCGCCGCCCTCATCGGCGCGGATACCCTGCAAAAGGGTGAGGTGGTGTTCCGCGAGGGTCCCATCTGCCGCTGTGCGCGGCTGGGCGGCTTCGGTGTGCTGGACGAGGTGAATATGGCCAAGAACGAGGCACTGGCCGTGCTCCACGCCACGCTGGACCACCGCCGCGTCATCGATGTGCCCGGATATGAACGCATCACGCTGGACGATGCCGCCCGCTTTATCGGCACCATGAATTACGGCTACGCGGGGACCCGCGAGCTCAACGAGGCGCTGGTGTCCCGCTTCGTGGTGCTGGACATGCCGGTGATCTCCGATGCGGATCTGCAGAAGCTGCTGCGCCGCACGTTCCCCGACCTGACGCCCAGGTGGGCCGAGCAGTTCGCCCTGCTGTTTCACGACCTGCGGCAGAAGTGCGACAGCGGCGAGATCTCCACCAAGACGCTGGACCTGCGGGGCCTGCTGGCGGCGCTGCGGCTGATACGGGAGGGTATCCCCACGGGGCAGGCCCTGAAGCTGGGTATCATCAACAAAGCCTTCGAGCCCTTTGAGCGGCAGCTGGCGGCGGATACGGTGTGGGCCCGCATCCCCCAGGACGCCGGACGCGGCCAGCTGTTCGGAGTCTGATATGGACCGGCAGGAATTGCAGAGCCGCCGCGCCGCCAACCAGATCTGGAACGGTGCGGGCCGCTACGACGTGCCGCCGGAGCAGGCCGCCTTCGACGCCGACGGCGACCCCCGCCTGTATATGAACACCATCATCGGCCTTGCCAGCCGTGACTACGACTTCACCCGTTTCCAGCCCATGCTCCACACCTTTGAACAGCAGCCGCAGGGCGGCGTGTACGCCGATGTGTTCTGGATGGGGCTGGAAAACGCGCTGTATGAAAAGGAAGCGCCCCGACGTCCCGTGCTGACGGCCCTGCGGCAGGAGTACGCCCGCGCCCTGCTGGCGGAGGGCGGCGAGGGCGGGCCTCCCCTATCGCCGGAGGCGGTGCGCCGCGGCTGGGCCCAGCGGGTGCTGGGTCTGCCCCAGGACGGAGACGTGTCGCTTCGCGCCCTGCTGGACGGACTGGCCTTCTCCCCCGACTGGGACGAGCAGGCCGTGACCCGCCGGACGGAGGAGCTGCTGTACCAATACTTCCATCGGGCGCGGCGCAGCGTCACCGACCGCCAGTGGGCGGCATTTGCAGGCCGCTCCCTGACCAAGGGCGGCGGCATCCGGTTCGTGAAGCCCAACGCCCTGCGGGCCCTGTCCCATACCGAGGGCGGCGGCACAGGCGGCGTCCAGACGCCCCGCATCCTGTCGTTTCTGCAGGGCCGCACGCCGGAGCCTATCCTGCGGCGCTACGTGGAGGACTGCTTCGGCGTGTCCATGCTGACGCCATCGGAGCTGGCGGAGGCGGAGCGCCTATTGTGTACCGGCCCCCACCGGAACTGCCGCCTGCACTTCACCCGGGGCACGCCGCCGGACCGTCCCCCCAGCCCCGCCGCCGCGTGGGACGCGGAGCACTTCCGGCAGCAGCGGGCCAAAAACCGCGCCTACTACCAGGCCCATCTGGCTCAGAATCAGATGACGCTGCACCAGCTGACTCAGAAGCTCCAGAACGTCCTGCTGCTGCGGCAGGACGAGGATGGCGCAGCAGCCCGCAGCGGCCGCCTGCGGCCGGAGCTGACGTGGCGGGCCGCGGCGCTGGACGATGAGCAGGTGTTCCTGCGCCGCCAGCCGGACCAGCCGGACGAGCTGTCAGTGGACATCCTGCTGGACGCCTCCGCGTCCCAGAATCTCCAGCAGGAAAAGCTGGCCACCCAGGCATACCTCATCGCGGAGAGCCTGACGCGATGCCATATCCCCGTGCGGGTCAGCTTTTTCTGCTCCGTCAGCGGCTGCACCGTGCTGCGCATCCTGCGGGACTTCGGGCATCCCGAGGAGAACGACGCCTGCTTCGACTACACCGCCGCCGGATGGAACCGCGACGGACTGGCCCTGCGGGCCATGGGATGGCTCATGCGGCGCAGCACCGTGGAAAACCGGCTGCTTCTGCTGCTGTCCGATGCCAGCCCCAACGATGACCAGCGCATCCCCATGGGCGCCCTGCCGCTGGGTGGGCACAGTTACAGCGGCAAGCGGGGTGTGGAGGACACCGCCGGCGAGGCGGCGGTGCTGCGGCGGCAGGGTATCCGCCCTGTCTGCATCTTCACCGGCTCCGATCAGGAGCTGGACAGTGCCCGCCGGATCTACGGTGCAGCGGTGGAGCGCATTCCCACCGCCGGATGGCTGGCCGACGCTGTCAGCCGCCTGCTGTGCGCCCAGCTGACACGCACGTAAAACAGGACCTCCGGCACTGCCGGAGGTCCTGTTTTTCGCTCTTTTCAGTTTTCCCAGCGCACCTGCATCTCCGTCACCAGCGGATAGCTCACCGGTGCGTCGCCGTCCAGATCGGCGCGGTGCATGTCCACGGCGGTGATCTGCCCGTTGTCGTAGGTGGTGTAGTAGTACACGCCGCGGTCGGCGTTGCAGCAGCCGGTGTACAGCGTCAGCTCGCAGGCCCCGTCGTTCAGGCGGCAGCAGCCCCGCTGCTGCTCCACCGAGCCAAGGATGTGGAATAGCTGGCTCAGGCTCTCCGCCTCACCGTCGCCGGACACGGAATTGGCCCGCACAAAGGCAGCCCGCACGAACCGGGACTGGGAGGACAGATCTCCGGGCAGGCCCATGGCCCCCATGCCGCGGCTGTATGTCTCCAGCGGCAGGGCCGGCGCGAAGCGGTTCACCGGCGGCTCCGGCGACAGCTGTGCGTAGTTGTTCAGAGCGAACAGCTGCATGGGAAACGGCGGGTTGTTGGTCAGCACCCCCGCCGGATCGTCGTAGACACGGACGCCGTCGGCCACCGACTCCACCACGAGGCAGCCGGTCCGGTCCGCCACCATCCAGTGGAGCTGGGCGGCAGGCAGTCCGGCGCAGAAGGGCGTGTCGGTGATGTTCACCCGCTCCAGCAGCTGCCGCGCCTCCGCCAGCGTGGCGCAGCGCCCCAGCAGCCACGGGATCAGCTCGAACTGGGCCACATTCTCCCGCTCCGCCATGGGCGGATGGTACACCGCGTTGCCCACGAAGTTCAGTCCCGCGATGCACAGACCCTTCTCGTTCACCGCATCGTAGTACAGAGGGAAGCCATCCTGCATGTGGGCCATGCCGATCATGGCGTAGTGGGTCCCCAGCGCCGCGCCGTGCCGCAGGGGCAGGGGCCGGTTCCGGGGCATGATGACCACGCTCTCGCCGTAGGAGCGCTCATAGTCCAGGTTCCGCCCGAAGTAAAAATCCTTTGTCTGATATGTCGCCGCCGTACACATGGCGCCGCCTCCTTTGCTTTTTTCACAGTATGCCCTGCGGCGAGGGAAAAACGCGCCGCGGGGCATTTTTTCACATGCGCTTGTCCTTGTCCAGCACAGCCTGCACCGCCCCGTGAACGGCGGACTCAAAGCCGCCCTGCTGGAGCGCCAGCAGACCCTCTACCGTGGTGCCGCCCGGGGACGTGACCTGATCGATCAGCACCCAGGGCTGCTGGCCGGACAGACGCACCATGCGGCCGCTGCCCTCCGCCATGGCCGCGGCGATCTCCACCGCCATGCCCTTGGGCATACCGGCCCGCACCGCCGCCTCCGCCAGTGCGTTGATATAGAGGTATGTATAGGCCGGCGCGGCGCCGCCGATGGCGCCCACGATGCCCATAAACTTCTCCGGCACCTCCACCGCCGTGCCGAAGGTGCCCAGCAGCCGCGCCGCCAGAGCCTTCTGCTCCTCCGTCACCTGTTCGCCGGCGCACCAGCCGGTGACGGATGCGCCTACCACGGCGTTGATGTTGGGCATGGCGCGGACGATGCACCCATGGCCCAGCCGGGCCGACAGCCATGCCAGCTCCTTCCCCGCCGCCACGGACAGGAACAGCTTCCCCGCCGCCAGCGGCGCGATCTCCTCCAGCACCCCCTCCAATATCTGAGGCTTCACCGCCAGCACCACCACATCGCTGCGCTCCAGCACCTCCCGGTTGGACGCGCACAGCCGCAGGCCGCAGCTCTCCGCCAGCGCCTTTGCCTTTTCGGGATGGGGGTTGTGGCCGCAGAGGGCCACGCCCTCCAGCTGCGCCGCCGCGATGCCCCGCACCATGGCGGACGCCATGCTGCCAAGACCGATAAATCCGATGACCATATGCGTTCCCTCCTTACTGCGGCATGACCTGCACGATGCCCCGTGCGCAGTCCACGGACACCTGCACACCATCGCTGAGACGGCGGGTAGCGTGTACCGCGCCGATGATCACCGGCTTGTGCAGCAGCAGGCCCACCGTGGCCGTGTGGCCCTCGGGGCTGATCTCCTCGCTGATGACGGCCGCCGCCTCCTTCATATAGGGCAGCAGGTCGTTGTTGGTATAGGGCACCACCAGCACGTCACCGGTGCGGAACTTGTGGGGCACCTCCTCCGGCGTGCGGCAGACGCACAGGGGGCCGGACACCGTACCGTCGCCGATACCGGTGCCGTTGACCAGCGCACCGCCCACCTGCTCGATACGGATCATATTGGTGGTGCCGGACACGCCCACCGGCACGCCGGCGGTGATGACCACCAGATCACCGTGCTTCACAAGGCCGGCCCGCTGCGCCGTCTCCACGGCGGAGTGTACCAGCTCATCGCTGTTCTCGGCCCGCTTCATCATGATGGGCACCAGGCCCCAGTACAACGCCATCTGACGCCGGATCTGGGGGTCCAGCAGCAGGGCCACCACCGTGGCCTCCGGACGGAACCGGCTGACCATCTGGGCCGTGATGCCCCCCTGGCTGACGGTGAGGATGGCATCGGCGCCGATGTCCTCCGCCGTGGTACAGGCGGCATGGGCCGTGGCCGCCGTCACAGACAGGTGGGTATGGGCGGGCAGCACCGCCACGCGGGAACAGTCGATGCTGCTCTCGGTCTTGCGGGCGATGGCGTCCATGGTCTTGACGGCCTCCACCGGATACCTGCCCGCCGCCGTCTCGCCGGAGAGCATGATAGCGCTGGTGCCGTCATAGATGGCGTTGGCCACGTCGGTGATCTCGGCACGGGTGGGACGGGGATTTTCGATCATGGAGTCCAGCATCTGGGTGGCGGTGATGACCGGCTTGCCGCAGGCCACGCACTGGGCGATCATATTCTTCTGGATGGCGGGGATCTCCGTAAAGTCGATCTCCACGCCCATGTCGCCGCGGGCCACCATAACGCCATCCGCCTCCGCCAGGATCTCCCGCAGGTTGCTGACGCCCTCCTGATTCTCGATCTTGGCGATGATGCGGATGTGAGAGTGTACGCTGTCCAGCACCCGCCGGATCTCGCGGATGTCCGCGGCGCAGCGGACGAAGCTGGCGGCGATGAAGTCGAAGCCCTGCTCCACGCCGAACAGGATGTCGTCCCTGTCCTGCTGGCTCATGTAGGGCATGGACAGCGACACACCGGGCACGTTGACGCCCTTGTGGTTCTTCATGGTGCCGTCGTTCTCCACGCGGCAGCGGATGGTCTTACTGGTGGTCTCCAGCACCGTCAGCCGCACCAGTCCATCGTCCAGCAGGATGGTGTCGCCTACGGTGACATCCTGGGGCAGCGCGGCGTAGCTGATGGCGCAGCGGGTCTCGTCGCCCTCCACGTCCTCATCGGTGGTCAGGGTGAACTCCTGCCCCGCCGTCAGCTCCACGGAGCCGTTTTTGAAGTTGCGCAGCCGCACCTCCGGCCCCTTGGTGTCCAGCATGGCCGCCACCGGCAGGTCCAGCTCCTCCCGCAGGGCCTTGACGGCGTCCAGCCGCGCCTTGTGCTCGGGGTGGGTGCCGTGGGAGAAGTTGAAGCGGGCCACGTTCATACCGGCCAGCATCATCTCCCGCAGCACGCCCTCCCTGTCCGTGGCCGGACCCAGCGTACATACGATCTTGGTCTTTCTCATGTTTTATGTGCTCCTTTCCAACGCGGGAAAGCGTTTGGTCATGTGATCGTTCCCATTCTCTTTTTTCTGCTGCCTATTTTAACAGTATCTGCCGCTGTGGGCAAGAGGATTCCTGACGGACAAAAGGCGACATTTGTCCACCCCCAGCGTCTGCTCCACCGTCCGGCGGAACATCTCACGGCGGTCATCCGGCACGAAGGCCAGCGCCGTACCGGCGAAGCCGCCGCCGTGTACACGGACGGCACCCTGTCCGCCCAGGGCACGGCGGCACACGGCCAGCGTCACCGCCAGCGCCTGCTGCCGCGGGTCCCCCGATGTCACGTTCTGGAGATACTGCCATGACGACGCGCCGGAGGCGTTGACCAGCGCCAGAAACGCCGGAAAATCCCGTTTTCGCAGTGCCTCCGCCTCTGCGGCGGCGCGGCGGTTCTCGTCAAATACGTGGATGGCACGCAGCGCCGCCCGGTCTCCCGCGGCGGCCCGCACCGCCGGCAGGCGGCGGTAAAACTCCGTCTCGTCTACCTGCCGCAGCACCTCCGCGCCAAAGACGCGGCACACCTGCTCCAGCTCCGCGGGAATGGCGGCGTAGTCCGCCGTCAGGTCCGCATGGTCTGCGCCGCTGTCCACGATGAACAGGCCGTATCCGCTGGCGCCGAGATCGCAGTCGATACGCTCCGTCGCCGGATGGACAGGGTCCGCAAAGTCCATATACACCAGCCCGCCCACGCTGGAGGCCATCTGGTCCATCAGGCCGCAGGGCTTGCCGAAATAGTCTCTCTCCGCCGTCTGGCCCATGCGGGCGATGTCCTCCGGTGATACGCTCCCGCCGCAGCACAGGCCGCTGAACACCCTGCCCAGCAGCACCTCGAAGGCGGCGGAGCTGGAGAGCCCCGATCCCACCGGTACCTGAGACGTGACGCGCATGTCCAGCCCCGTCAGGGCCGCGCCCCGCCGGATGAACTGGGCCGCCATGCCCCGCACCAGCGCCGCCGTGGTGTTCCGCTCCTCCGGCCGGGGCGTCCAGTCCCCCAGCGCCACCTCCACCGGTGCAAAGCCCTGGGAAAAGACGCGGATCACACCGTCATGGTTGGGCGTCACCGCCGCCCGCATCTCCAGATCCACGGCGGCGGCCAGCACGCAGCCGTGCTGGTGGTCGGTGTGGTTGCCGCCCAGCTCCACCCGTCCGGGTGCGGAAAAATACTGCTCCATCTCGGTCCCTCCCGTCTCGTTCTCCCTGCATCATAGCCCGCCGTTCCGCCGCTGTCAACCGCTCTTGCATTTCCTACCATATCGGTATATAATAGGGGCATCTTATGACAAGGGGGCGTTCCCATGATCTCCACCAAGGGCCGCTACTCCGTCCGCATCCTGCTGGATCTGGCGGAGCACCACAACGGCGGCTATATTCCCATGAAGGAAGTGGCCGCGCGGCAGGACATCTCCCTGAAATACATTGAGCGCCTGATGCCCGCCCTGAAATCGGCAGGGCTCATCGACAGCGTCCACGGCGCAGGCGGCGGCTACCGCCTGACCCGCCCGCCGGAGGAGTACAGCCTCTGGGAAATTCTGACGCTGGCGGAGGGCGACCTGGCGCCGGTGTCCTGTCTCCAGCGGAACGCCGCACCCTGCCGGCAGGCGGCGGAGTGCCGCACCCTGCCGGTGTGGCGGGGATACTACGACATGACGCGGCAGTACTTCTCCGACATCACGCTGGCGGACCTGATGAACACGCCTCAGGGCGACAACTACGTCATCTGAAAAAACCTCCCACGGCGGGGCCGTGGGAGGTTTTTTGCGCCGCAAAAGGCAGAGTGCCGAAGCACTCCGCCTTTCTATATCGCTGCGTTATCAGTCCGCGAACAGCGGCGTGGACAGGTAGCGGTCGCCGGTATCCGGCAGCAGGGCCACGATGGTCTTACCCTCGTTCTCGGGGCGCTTGGCCAGCTCGATGGCCGCCCACAGCGCCGCGCCGGAGGAGATACCCACCAGCACGCCCTCGCTGTGACCTACCTCCTTACCCAGCTTGAAGGCGTCATCGTTGTCCACAGGGATGATCTCGTCATACACCTTGGTATCCAGCACGTCGGGCACGAAGCCGGCGCCGATGCCCTGGATCTTGTGGGAACCGGCCACGCCGGTGGACAGCACGGCGGAGGACTTGGGCTCCACCGCCACCACCTTTACGGCGGGGTTCCGGGACTTCAGGTACTGGCCCACGCCGGTGACGGTGCCGCCGGTGCCGACGCCGGCCACGAAGTAGTCCACCTTGCCGTCGGTATCGGCCCAGATCTCGGGGCCGGTGGTCTCAAAATGGGCCTTGGGGTTGGCGGGGTTCACGAACTGGCCGGGCACGAAGCTGTTGGGTATCTCCCTGGCCAGCTCGTCGGCCTTGGCAATGGCGCCCTTCATGCCCTTGGCGCCCTCGGTCAGCACCAGCTCCGCGCCGTAGGCCTTCATCAGCTGGCGGCGCTCCACGCTCATGGTCTCCGGCATCACGATGATGATCCGGTAGCCCCGGGCGGCGGCCACGGAGGCCAGACCGATGCCGGTGTTGCCGGAGGTAGGCTCAATAATGACGCTGCCCTCCTTCAGCAGGCCCTTGGCCTCGGCGTCGTCGATCATGGCCTTGGCGATACGGTCCTTGACGCTGCCGGCGGGGTTAAAGTACTCCAGCTTGGCCAGCACCTTGGCCTTCAGGCCGAACTTCTTCTCAATATGGGTCAGCTCCAGCAGGGGGGTCTTACCGATCAGCTGGTCAGCGGAAGTGTAAATGTTAGACATAACGATTCTCCTTTTCGATATCACATATGTTGTCTATTCAGATGGTCTGCGGTGCGCTCCGGCGCGGAAAACAGCTGCCGCCGCAACATCGGAGATACGTATGCCCTTTCCGGCGTCTCATGGCCCGCCCTCCCTTTTCTTTCGTAATTACTACCTATCCGGTAGGTTGGTTACGTTATACCACGCCTGCCGGTATTTGTCAACGGGGAATTTGTATTTCGCGGAAAATCTTTTCACCCGCCGCGGCGCAGGGCATAGAATGAGAACGGAGAGGCTCTCTCCGTATTTTTTGTGACAGGAGGTCACAGGTTTTATGAGCATACATCTCCGTCATGCTGCCGCCTGCTATCAGGCTCCCGACGGGGAGGTGGAGGCGGTACGCGACGTATCCTTTGACGTGGCGCAGGGGGAGTTCGTCAGTCTGGTGGGGCCCTCCGGCTGCGGCAAGTCCACGCTGCTGAGCGCCATCGCCGGGCTGGAGCCTCTGACCGGCGGTACCGTCAACGTGGCGGGTCAGCCGGTGACGGGCCCCTCCCGCCGCGTGGGGTTCATGCCCCAGCGGGATCAGCTGTTTGAGTGGAAGAGCATCTGGGACAACGTAACGCTGGGTCTGGCGGTGCAGCGCGAGAGAGGGAGCGCCGCCTATGACCACGTGCGGGAGCTGCTGGACCGCTACGAGCTGTCGGGCTTTGCGGGAAAGCGGCCCTGCCAGCTGTCCGGCGGCATGCGGCAGCGCTGTGCGCTGATCCGGACACTGGCCTCAGATCCGGAGATCCTGCTGCTGGATGAGCCGTTTTCCGCGCTGGACTATCAGACGCGCCTTGCGGTATCGGCGGACATCTGGCGTATCATCCGCCAGGAGGGCAAGACGGCTCTGCTGGTGACTCACGACATCGCGGAGGCGGTGAGCATGTCCGACCGCGTGGTGGTGCTGTCCGCCCGCCCCGCCGTGGTGAAAACCGTTCTGGACATGGGCGCGCTGCGTGGCCTGCCGCCGCTGGAGCGGCGAAGCACAGCGGAGTTCCACCGCTATTTCGACTTGATATGGAAGGAGCTGGACGTTCATGGCTGACGCTTCCCTGTCGCCCCGCCGTCTGGCCTATCTGGCCGGTGTACGGCGGCAGAAGCGGCGGGTCCGCATCTGGCAGCTCGCGCTGCTCATCGGCCTGTTCGGCTTTTGGGAGCTGAGCTGCCGCACCGGCCTGTCCGATGGCTTTCTGGTCAGCTGCCCCAGCCGCATGGCCGCCACATTCTGGTCGCTGTGCCGCTCCGGCCAGCTGCTGCACCACATCGGCGTATCGTGTCTGGAGACGGTGCTGGGCTTCACCGCCGGCACCCTGCTGGGCACGGCGGCAGCCATCCTCATGTGGTGGTCGGACACGGCGGCCCGCATTTTAGACCCGTATCTGGTAGTGCTGAACGCCCTGCCCAAGACGGCACTGGGCCCCATCTTCATCGTCTGGATGGGCGCCGGGGCGGGGGCCATCGTCACCATGACGCTGGCCATCTCGCTGATCGTGACGATTCTGAACATGTATACCGGCTTTCGGGCCACCGATCCGGAAAAGGTGCGCCTGATGCGCACGCTGGGAGCCACACGGCATCAGATCCTGTGGATGCTGGTGTTTCCCGCCAACTGCCCCACCCTGTTTTCCACGCTGAAGGTCAACGTGGGCCTGTCGTGGGTGGGCGTCATCATGGGTGAGTTTCTGGTCTCGCGGGCCGGTCTGGGCTATCTCATCGTCTACGGCTCTCAGGTATTCAACATGGATCTGGTGATGACCAGCGTGCTGATCCTGGCGGCTGCGGCGGTGCTGATGTACCTGCTGGTGCTGCGTGCGGAAAATATCCTGAATCACTATTGGGGGGTACGATCATGAAGAAACTGTTGACATTTTTCTGCGTCGCCGCCCTGCTGCTTCCGGTGCTGCTCACCGGCTGCGGCAGCGGCGGTGCCACCACGGTGCGGCTCAACGAGGTGACACACTCCGTGTTCTACGCGCCGCAGTACGTGGCCATGAGCCTGGGCTTCTTCGCCGACGAGGGGCTGAACGTGGAGCTGACCAACGGCGGCGGGGCGGATAAGGTCATGACCGCCGTGGTGTCCGGCAGCGCCGACATCGGTCTGGCGGGGCCGGAGAGCTGCATCTATATCTACAATCAGGGCAAGGACGACCACCCCGTGATCTTTGCCCAACTCACCAAGCGGGACGGCTCGTTCCTGGTGGGCCGCACCGGCGGCAGCTTCTCCTGGGAGGACCTGCGGGGCACCACGGTCATCGGCGGCCGCAAGGGCGGTGTGCCGGAGATGACGCTGGAGTACGTCATGAAGCAGAACGGCGTGGTGCCGCAGGTGGACGCGGTGGTGGACACCTCCGTGCAGTTCAACATGATGGCCGGTGCCTTCACCGGTGGTCAGGGGGACTATGTGACGCTGTTTGAGCCCACCGCCACCGAGGTGGAGCGGGCCGGTCACGGCTACGTCCTGTGTTCCATCGGCGAAGCCTCCGGCGAGATCCCCTACACTGCCTATTTCGCCAGTCAGAGCTATATGGCCGCGCATCCCGACGTGGTGCAGGGCTTCACCAACGCCATTGCCCGGGCCCAGCGCTGGATCGCGGAGCACACGGACCGCGAGGTGGCGGAGGCCATCTGCGATCAGTTCCCCGACACCAGCCTTGACGTGCTGGAGGCCGTCACGGCCCGTCACCGGCAGATCGACGCCTGGAACGAGGTACCCCGCATGGAGCAGTCCGCGCTGGAGCGTCTGGAGACGGTGATGACCGAGGCCGGTGAGCTGCAGAAGGAGGACTGGGTGGACTTCACCCAGCTGGTAGACAACAGCTACGCGGACAAAGCCGCCGCACAGCTGGGCTAACCCGTCTGCGTCAGGCGTAGCGTGTCACGAAAAAAGAGGGAGAACGCTCCGCGTTCTCCCTCTTTTTTATTTACGCATCGTCCGTCTCCTCCGCAGGCCGCGCCGCCTGCGGCCAGAGCGGTGCTCCTTCCCCGCTGCTGGCCACGTACAGGTCCTCGCACCTCTGCTGGGCCGCTGTCAGTGTCTCGATGGCCCGCTCCATGGCATCCATGGCCGCCAGATACATCGCCTTGTAGTCCGCCATTTTCGTCCTCCCTTTCTTATTTGATATTTTTTTGATATCATTTTGAATTCTTATTATACAGCATCGGAATGATATCATCAAGCCATCAAATTGAAGTGGGTGATGTCATGGCAAACTACTATACGCCGTTTTCGCTGCGGGTCTCCGAGGAGCTGCTGGACAAGGTGAAGCAGCTCGCGGCCGCGCACAAGCGCTCCGCCAACAAGGAGATAGAGTTCGCGCTGGAGCAATACGTGGCCGCCTACGAACAGGAGCACGGGAGCATCCGCCTGCCGCCGCAGGCGTAACACATCATGAAAAAAGAGGGAGAACGCTCCGCGTTCTCCCTCTTTTTTCAGCTCAGTGCGCTGATGATGCTCTGGTACTTGTTGATGTCCGAGCCGCCGTTCCACGTCATAAAGCCGCCGCTGCAGCCGGTGTCCCGCAGAGCTCGGACCTCCGCCGCCACCTCCGCCGCGCCGTAGGTGTTGTACGGCTCGCGGATGGCGTTGTAGGCCTGTATCCATGTGCGCACCGCCGCCGGAGAGGCTGTCTCCGCCTGCCGCGCCGCCGCGGCCGCGCCGAACATGTGTACCGTGTCGTAGGGGTGTTCCCAGGGCTTGTAGTCCCCCTGGGCGCTGTAATGGTCGGGATAGGGCATGCCGGAGATGGCGTCCACCGCCGCGCTGATGGCCGGCCAGTACTGGCCGCAGGCGGTGACGTAGGGATTGGCGCACTCGCCGAACACGTCGCCGGACAGATAGTACCCCGCGCTGTGGAGCCGCTCCGCCGCGTACAGCAGGAACCTCTGCACCGCCTGAGCCTTGCTCTCGCCGTAGGCGTTGCGGTAGTCGATGGTCCCCGCCTTCTCGTAGCTATACGCCCCATCGGGGAAGCGGATATAGTCGAACTGGATCTCGTTGAAGCCCAGAGCCGCCGCCTCCAGCGCCAGATCCACCTTGTACTGCCACACCGTCCGGTCGTAGGCGCTGGGCCAGTACATGGAGCTGATCTTCAGAGGCGTACCCTCCAGGTCGCAGATGACCTGCTCCGGATGGTCCGCCGCCAGATGGGCGTCGTTGAACACGGTGATGCGTCCGATGAGGTAGTATCCCGCAGCCTTCAGCTTCTGAATGTTGGTCTGGAAGTTTTCTCTGGTGTCCATGGCCGCCGCGTAGGCGGACGGGCTGTACTGCTGCATCACCGGTGAGGCGTAGGACACGGCGGTACCGTCTACGATGTCCACCACGAAGGCATTGACGCCGCTGCCCTCCGCCACGCGCAGGTAGCTGTCGGCGTACTGGACGGCGGAGCCGTTGAGGTACAGGGCCCGCACCTCATCGGGCATGACGTTGCCCTCGATGGCCCCCTTCTCCACAGGGTAGTAGTCCAGCCCCGCTGCATCGCCGCCGCCCCAGCTGTCGCCGCGGGAGGCGTGGAGCTGATATAGCTCCGCATCGTACTGGGTCAGAGCCTCGTCCTCTGTCATGCGGACGTTGGCAGCGGCGATATAGCCCTCGCCCCGCTGGCAGGACACCTGCCAGCGCAGCACCTCGCCGTTTTCGTCCAGCCCGTCGAAGCCGGTGACGGCGAGGGCCATGCCCTTTTCCACGGCGCAGCCCGGGACAGCCCCGGTCTCATCCAGCAGGCTCATGCCCCGCAGAGCGTACACCGTCTCCACCTGTACCGTCCGGCTGAGATCATCGGCCAGATGGGACGCGTCCAGCAGGACGTACCCCTCGCCGTTGACCACGCGGACGCGGCCGTCCTCACGGGGCGTCTCCACGTCTGCGGCCACGTAGGCCACCTGACTGCCCCGCACCAGTACGCCCAGCTCCGCGCCGCTGTCGGCGTCGTACACCGGCGCGGACGCCGTCTCCGACGCCACGTAGCCGATGGCCGTCTCCGGCGCCTTCGGCGGCTGCAGCTGCCGGCAGATATACACGCCCAGAACGGCCACCGCCGCCAGCGCCAGCAGGATAAAGAGGATCCCCGCGGTGCGGCCGGCGCTGCCGGTTTTCTCTTTTGTTGACATAGGCAAATTCTCCTTGTGCTCGTTGGTGTTACAGCGGACATTATACGATATTTTCCGCCATATTTCCACCCTGTTCTTCCTGCGGCGGCAAAATTTCCTCCTTTTTCCGTTTTTCCCCGCATTTCCGGTAGACAACAGCGGGAACGAATGGTATACTGTCAGTGATTATTATGTAAATCAGCGGCGTTCTCCGCCGCTTTGACGACTACTGAAAAGGCAGGGTGTATGCGATGAAAAGGATGAAGCGGAGCACCGCCATGGTGCTGGCCGCCGCCGTGGTGCTGAGCCTGCTGGCCACGGCGCTGCTGGCCGCCAGCAAGAACTGGCAGAACGCGGGACTGGGCGACCTGAGCCAGTACTACGAGACGGGCAACAGCGCCGACCCCGGCTACGTCTCCACCGTCCGCGGCGACAGCGGCGGCACGTCCTACGGCATCTATATGTTCGCCAGCAACGCCGGCACGCCCCTGAGCTTCGTCCAGTGGCTGCAGGAGTTCAACTCCGGCTCCATCTACCGCGACATGGGCGACACGCTGTATAACGCCTACGCCTACGACCGCAACGGCAAGTACTCGCCCGGCTACGGCAGCAATTTCAACGCCACCTGGCGCAGCGTGGCCGACGACTACCCCGACGAGTTCATGCAGTCCCAGAAGGACTATTGGGAGACCCACGCCTATGCGGACCTGCTGAAGAACATCAAGTCCGCCGTCCCCTCCTTCGATCTGGATGACTACTCCGTGGCTCTGCGCAATGTGTTCTGGAGCCGCAGCGTCCACCACGGCGCAGGTGTGATCCGCGGCGCCAGCAGCAGCGATGGGCGCAGCGGCGCCACCGGCGTCATCCTCCGTGCCTTCGACTCTCTGGGCGGCTTCAAGAACCAGAGCGAGGCCCAGCTGATCCAGGCCATCTACGCCGAGTGCAGCCGTCTGGACAAGACCCCCGAGCCCAAGCGCATGACCGGCGACACCGCCAGCAAATACGGCGTATCCGGCCAATCCATGGCTTATTTCAGCGCCAACTCCGGCGACGTGCAGCTCAGCGTGTACAGCCGCCTGCACGTCAATGAGCCGGCGGACGCGCTGGTAATGCTCTACGCCAACTCCGACGCCCCGCTGGCCGACGGTGCCTACCGCCTGTCGCCCCGCGGCACTACGGACCGCGGCATGGCCGCCGACCTGTCGGGTCTTACCAATATCTCCTCTGCCGCCTCCGTGCAGCTGACGTACTTCGCCAGCGGCTACTACACCCTGACGGTGGGCGATAAGCGCCTCAGCGATAACGGCGGCAAGGTCACGCTGGCCTCCGCCACTGCCGGCAACGAGCAGCTGTGGGCCCTCACCGGCGACAGCCCCTACTATCTCCAGAACCGCGCCACCGGCCGCTATCTGGCGCTCGCGGACAACAGCGTGTCCACTGTGAAGGACACCGCCGGCGCCACCAAGCTCCAGCTCACCGCCGATGGCAGTGTCTGGGGCGCCGAGGGTCTGTTCTACCCCGGCAGCGAGGGCAATGAAACCCAACTGCTGGCCAATAAATCCTCTTACCCCGTCCGCGGCGTCATCACCAGCAGCCTGCCCATCACCAGCGTCACCGTGAAGGCGGTGTCCTCCAGCGGCAGCACCGGCTTTACCGCCACCAGCAGCATCAAGGGCACCGTCTACTCCTACGACCTGTGGAAGCTGGACAGCGCCTGCGCCTTCAGCCGCCTCAGCGTCGGCGAGTACACCCTGACCATCACCGCGACAAACAGCGCAGGCACCGTGACTCTGGCGGAGTCCCAGTTCAAGGTCAACGCCAACAGTTCCTTCAGCCCCGGCGACCTCTCCGACGAGGAGTACGCCGTGTCCTTCCAGATAGGCGACGTGGTGGTCGAAAGCCGCATGTACCGCCTTACCGACACCTATGGCGAGCTGCCCACGGTGGACGAGGCCGGCTTCCAGGGCTGGTACCGCGAGGACGGCACGGAGATCTCCCCCAACTCGCCGGTGGCCGCCTCTAACCACACGCTTTACGCCCGCTTCGGCGACCTCTACACCGTCACCTTCCAGGTGGACGGCGAGACGGTCCGCACCTTCAAGCTGGCCCAGGGCGATCTCATCACCGCCCCTGCCAACCCCGTGAAGGCGGCGGACAGCAAGTACACGTACAGCTTCAAGAACTGGGTGGATCAGAACGGCGACGTTTTTGCCGCCAAGGCCACCTACATGGGCACCAAGGACATCACCTACACCGCCCAGTTCACCAAGACCGCCAAATCCGACCACGGCAGCGGCGATCCCACGGAGCCCTCCGGCGCGTTCCTCACCGGTATCGCGCCCCAGACCTCCGTCAAGACGCTGAACGACTCCGGCTACACCGTGTATGACGGCAAGAAGGAGATCACCTCCGGCTACGTGGGCACGGGCATGACCGCCGTCGACGGCAGCTCCAGCCTGACCATCGTCGTCACCGGCGATGTCACCGGCGACGGCCGCATCACCATCACCGATGTGGTCAAGCTCCAGAACTACGCCGCCGGCGCAGGCGACCTGAACGAGGCCGCTCTGAAGGCCGCCGACATCAACGGCGACGGCCGTGTCACCATCACCGATGTGGTCCAGGCGGCCCAGGTCACCGTGGGCCAGCGCACCATCTGAGCAGGAGGTACTCCATGAAAAACAAACTGCTTCGCACCGCCCTTTCCCTGGTCACAGCGTGCCTGCTGGTACTGGCCATCCTGCCCCAGCGGGCGGAGGCCGCCGGCGCGTCCCTCTCCGGCAGCAGCAGCGTCCAGGCCGGCAATTCCGTGACGCTGACCCTGTCCGTGGACAGTAAGATCCTCGGCCTGACGGCGGACCTGAACTGCGGCGACGGCCTGACCTTCACCAACTACTCCTGCTCCGTCAGCGGCTGGAGCATCCTGGTGAACCAGAACCATTTCAGCGTCTATGGCACCAACAGCGCCAGCGGCGGCATCATCACCGTGACGCTGAAGGTATCCTCCAGCGTTCAGGGCGGCGCGGCCCTCAGCGCCAGCTTCAGCAACATCGTAGCCTCCGACGGCGAGACCGACATCGACGTGGGCACCGCCAGCTGGACCGGCAGCGTGGCCGCCGCGCCCAGCGGCGACTGTACCCTGTCCGCCATCATGTGCGGCAACGCCACCCTGTCCCCCGCCTTCTCCTCCGGCACCACGTACTACACCGCCAAGGTCCCTTATAGCGTGTCCAAGCTGAGTCTGGATTATAACCGCAACGACAAGGGCCAGACCGTCAACATCAGCGGCAATGACCTGGCCGTAGGCGTCAATACCGTCACCCTGAAGGTCACGGCGGCCAACGGCACCACCAAGTCCTACGTCATTGAGGTCACCCGCGAGCAGGACCCCAACTACAAGGCCTCCACCGATGCCGCTTTGTCGGCGCTGGGCATTGAGGGTGCGACCCTCAGTCCCGCCTTCAGCAGCACCGTCCACGACTATGTGGCCTATGTGCCCTTTGAGACAAAAACGGTGAAGGTCAACGCCTCCGCCAACGACAGCAAGTCCAGCGGCATCACCGGCACCGGCGACATCACGCTGGACAAGGAGGGCGACAACCCCATCTCCGTGGTATGCACCGCCGAGGACAAGACCACCAAACTGGAGTACACCGTCCATGTGGTCCGTATGCCGGAGTACACCGGCACCCTGCCCGTGATCTCCGCGGCGGAGCCGGAACCGGAGCCGGAACCGGAGCCCGAGCCCGAGCCGGAGACTCCCATGCTCCAGATCCCCGTGAGCATCAAGCTGCCCCTGCTGGGTGAGGTCCGCACCGTGGTCGCCCTGATCGGCGGCGTGGTGCTGGTGGCCGCCCTGCTGTTCCTGCTTGGCCTGTTCATCGGCCGCGGCACCGGCGGCGGTCCCGATGATGACGGCAACGGCCCCGATGACCGCGATGACCGCCCCGACCGCGGCGGCAGAGACCACCGCGAGGAGCGCGAGGAGCGCCGCGAGCGCCGTCACCCTGCGCCGGAGCGTTCCCGCCCCGCGCCCCGCATCGTGCCCCGTCAGGCGGAGCCGGTACAGCAGCCCGCTCCCAAGGCCCGTGACTGGAAGGACTTCGACATCCCGCTGGACGATGAGCCCACCGTCAGGCCCGCGCCTCAGCCCGCCGCTCCCGACAAGGACCTGCTGGCGGACACGGTGGATCAGGTACTGGCGGACGAGCCCACTCCCAAGGACGAGGAGGACGTGCGCACCATGTCCCTGGAGGACCTGCTGAAGGATATTCGCAGCATGTAACAAAAAGAGTACGGACGCTTTCGCGTCCGTACTCTTTTTTTCTCACAGCGCCCCCTTGGGGCAGTTCTTCACACACTCCATGCACAGGATGCACTCCGTGCCGTTGGCCCGTCGGCGGGAGTTGTCCGTCATGTCCACCTCCATGGGGCACACCCTTCTGCACCGCCCGCAGGACACGCATTTGCTCTTGTCGCAGGTGATACGGACCAGGGAAAAATAGCTCATGGGCTTTAAGAACACCGTCACAGGGCACAGGTACTTGCAGAAGGCGCGGTTGTCCCGAAACGCAAAGGCCAGCAGGATACCTGCCCCGTAGTACAGTGCGTTGCCGATGACAAAGGCCCAGAACATGATGCGCTCCAGGTGCCCCACATTGGCCAGAAACAGCGTCGCCACAAAGGCCAGCGACAGTGTGAACGTCACGTACCGCAGCCAGCCGATGGGCTTCCGCGGCGTCTGCGGCACCTTGTAGGGCAGGAAGTCCAGCACCATGGCCGTCCAGCAGGCGTACCCGCACCAGCCTCGCCCGAACAGCAGCGGCCCGAAGATCTTGGCCACGGCGTAGTGGATGGTGGCCGCCTCGAACACGCCGGTGAACAGGTAGTACCAGAACCCCTCGATCTGCATATTCTCCCCGCAGATCAGGCCCAGATACACCAGCATATACGATCCCACCAGCAGCTGCGTCACCCGTCGGGCGTGCTTGTATTTTCCCACGAACAGCGCCGTCCCCAGGGCGATAGAGCCGCCGATATAGCTAAAATTAAAGAGGTAGAACAGGTTGTCCTTGGTGAGCCACAGCACCACGGCCACCGTCTCGAACACCGCCAGCAGCGCCAGCGAGGGCAGATACTTCTTCATACCCTTACTGCCCTCTGCGGAGCATGGAGGCCGCCTCGCGGGCCGCCGAAGCCGCGTCCTCGGTGTAGGCATCTGCGCCGATCTCGTCGCAGAAGCTCTGGCTGATAGGCGCGCCGCCCACCAGGATCTTCACCCTTCCGCGGATGCCCATCTCCTCCGCCAGACGCACCACGTCCCGCATCTCCTGCATGGTGGTGGTCAGCAGGGAGGAACAGGCGATGATGCCGCAGTTCTGGTGCAGCGCGGCCTCCACGAATTTCTCCGGCGCCACGTCCACGCCCAGGTCCACCACCTCAATACCGCTGCCCTCCATCATGATCTTCACCAGATTCTTGCCGATGTCGTGCATATCGCCCCGCACCGTACCGATGCAGGCGCGGCCCAGCTTCTCCGTGCCGCTGCCGGCCATGCGGGGCCGCAGCAGCTCCAGAGCTGCCTGCATACACCGCGCCGCCATCAGCATCTCCGGCACGAAGGCGATACCGGCGGAAAAGTCCACGCCCAGCCGGTCCATGCCCCGCATCAGCCCGCCGGACAGGATGTCCGCCGCCGCAATGCCCTGATCCAGCGCCTCCCGGCACAGGGCCAGCACCTTTTTCTGCTGTCCCCGCTGCAAGGCCGCCGCCACGCGGTCCAGTGCGTTGTCGCCGTTCTCCGCAGTCCGGACGGCATCGCCGCTCTCCTTCTGCGCCAGCACCCGCCGCGGCACCGGCGGCAGATCAAACTTCGGCAGGTGTACCTGCCGGTTATACCCGTCGATGGCCTCGTCGATATACCGATCCACGTGGGGATACACCGTCCCCGCCAGTCCGTAGGTGATGGATGGGATGAAGTGCCCCAGCGGCCCGCAGGCCGCCAGCACGTTCTTTGCGTAGTCCCGTATCTCCTCCGGCGACGCGTCGGCGCGGTCGATGGCGGCGCCCATGCCGCCCATCAGCACCAGTCTCCCCCTCAGCTGCCGCTGTAAGGCGGGGATATCGTTCTCCGGCAGCACGCCCTGCCACACCTGGATGCCGAGCTCCGCCATGTCCTCCACGATAGGCGCCAGATAGGAATCGGCGTGGTGGACGGCGATACAGCCCCGGGACCGGATGTACCCATAGAACCGGCGGTACGGCTCCTTGAAAAACTCCCGCCACATCTCCGGCTGCATGAACAGGGCGTTCTTGGTGCCCCAGTCGTCGTGGGAGAAGATGACGTCCGGCTGCAGGTTGTCGATGAGCAGCTTCACATATCCCAGCCGGTACTCCGTGATGTACTCAATGAGCTCGTGCATCTCCTGCGGGTGCTCGTACAGCGCCGTCAGCGTGTCCTCAAAGCCCATCAGGAAATGGCACTGTTCAAAAATACCGGTGCCCATGAACCCTGCCAGCAGCTTCTCCTGCCCGCATGCCTCCCGCGCCTGCTGCCGGACGGCCTCCCAGCCCTCCGCGCAGTTGGCCGCCAGATCCGGCGCATGCACCGTCTCCCGCCACCGCGTCACGTCGGGGCACACCGCAAGGCCATCGTGGGTGACGGGCATGGGCCCCGGCGCGTCCTCCGGAAAGCTGATGGTGGTGCCCCACCGGTCCACACTGACGGTGCCCCGCTTCCGGTTGCCCCGCAGGTAGGTGTTGATGGGATCGCCCAGGCACATGTGCAGCGCCTCGTACTGCCGCAGCAGCCGGTCCGGCTGTCCGTCCGGCTTCAGAAGCTCCAGAAAGATCTCTTTCGCTGTCATCATCGCGCTCACCTCACAAAGACTCTTGACAAAGCAGCCCCGCACTGCTTAAAGTAGTGGTATCATTATAGAAATCTGGTTCCCCCCTGTCAAGTACGGCGCGGCCCTTTCATCCCATCACGGAGGTATTCACATATGGAACTGCATTTTCCCCTTATTCTGGACGGTGCCACCGGTACGGAGCTGCAAAAGCGCGGCTACACCGGCGACGTCAGCGCGGAGCAGTGGGTGCTGGCCCATCCGGACAGCATCCTGTCCATCCAGCGCGATTACGTGGCCGCCGGCAGTCAGGTGCTCTACACCCCCACCTTCGGCGGCAATGCCGTGAAGCTGGCGGAGCACGGCGTAACGGAGGACACCGCCGCCTATAACCGCCGTCTGGCGGACCTGTCCCGTCAGGCCGCGGACGGCAAGGCCCTGCTGGCCGGCGACCTGTCTCCCACCGGCCTGTTTCTGGCCCCTCTGGGCAGCACCTCCTTCGACCAGCTGGTGGACGCCTACGCCCAACAGGCAGCCGGACTGGAAGCCGCCGGTGTGGACCTGTACGTCATTGAGACCATGATGACCCTGTCCGACGCCCGTGCCGCCGTGCTGGCCGTGCGCAGCGTCTCCGCCAAGCCCATCTTCGTCACCTTTACCTGCGACCAGAATGGCCGCAGCATCTCCGGCACCGACATCACCGCCGCCCTGCTGGTATTGCAGGGCATGGGCATCGACGCCTTCGGTCTCAACTGCTCGGCGGGGCCGGACCAGATGCTGCCCCAGCTCCGCCGCCTGCGGGAGTACGCCCGCATCCCCCTGATCGCCAAGCCCAACGCCGGCATGCCCACCATCGTGAACGGCAAGGCGGTGTACGACTGCACGCCGAAGCAGTTCACCGCGCTGGTGCCGGACATGCTGGCCTCCGGCGTCATGATCTTCGGCGGCTGCTGCGGCACCACGCCGGAGCATATTGCCGCCCTGCGCGGTGCGCTGGACGGCGCGGCCATCACGCCTCCCGCCCCGCTGCACACAGATCTGCTGCCCGCCGCCACAGAGAAGCTCCCCGCCCTGCTGCCCGCCAACGCTGCCCACGGGCCGGTACTGGACGTGACCCCCGGTCTGGAGGATGCCCTGTCCGACGCGCTGGAGCGGGACGACCCCATGGTGGCCCTCCGCGTTGCCTCCATGGCGGACGTAAACGCGCTGGCGGACTGCCAGTACCTGCTGACAAAGCCCCTGTGCCTGGTCTGCGGCGATGCCGCCGTGCTGGAGCAGGCCCTGCGGGTCTATCAGGGCCGCGCCCTGTACGAGGGCAGCCTGCCGGAGTCCGTTCTCCGGCCCCTGTCCGACAAATACGGCCTGCTGTTCTGAACCGCATAAAAAGAGGGGCGCTTCCCCAAGGGAAGCGCCCCTCTTTTTCTCATTTTTCGGCCTTCATGCGGAAGGTATAAATGCCATCGGCGCACACGGTGCCGCCGTCATCCTCCACCCACGCCCGCATCACCACGATGCTGTGACCCATCCGCACCGCCTCCGCGTGGGAGGTCAGCGTACCGCCTACCGCGCCCGCCGCCAGAAACCGCACGTCGCAGGTGACGGTACGGCACAGCGCGCCGCGGCTGCACGCCGCCGTCCCCGCCACCTGATCCATCATGGTGCAGTACACGCCGCCGTGTACGATACCCATGGGGTTGCCGTGCCGCACCTCGGTGTGCAGCTCCCCACGGGCCCAGCCCTCGCCCATGGCCACGATGCGCATGCCGTTCTCCACGCCGAAGGTGTCCTTCTGGTTGGCCCGCTTCATCACGGCCGCATACAAGATCTCCTTTTCCTGCTCTGTCATTTGCTCCTTATCCTTCCGCTATCAGCGTCATCTCGCCCAGCACCACATACCGGTAGTTGTCCGCCTCGTAGGAGCAGGTACACAGCCCCACGATGCGTCCCGTGGGGATGCCCCGTCCCGCGTAGAACGTGGACTGGCTGATGAACCGCTCCAGATCCACAGTCTGGAACGATGTGTTGAATACCTCGTGCTCTCCGGGCACAATGAGGCCCGCGAACAGATCCACCCGATACGTCCCCGCGTTGGTGTAGACGTAGAGACACGGGTGCGCGTCGTAATACCACTGCTCCTTGTAGCCGTCGATGGACGCGAACATGGTGCGGTCCTTCATGTGGTGGCCGTACAGCATATTGCACTGTGCGCTGAAATCCCGCGGCGCCCGGGCGTCCAGAAAGATGGTGCCGTACTCGCTGTAATTGCCGTCCAGATCGTGATGCAGGTAGTATTCGTTGTTGCCATCGTAGGCGATCGGATAGCTGATGGGCGTTCCCGGACAGTACACGTAGCCGATGATGTCGGGATAGCGGGCCTGCCACCAGCTCAGGTCGATGTCCGCCGGCGGGCCGCTGTGCAGCGCCTTTTCCACCGTCTCGTCCACACTGTCCCGCAGCTGCTGCACCGCCGCATCCAGCGGCTCTGCGGCGGACAGCGCCGCCTCCATCGCCGTACCGGCCCGCACCGCGGCTGACGCCAGCACCGGTACGGCATCCTCCCCGGCCGCGGGCGCCGCCGCCCCCGCCAACTGCACCGCCAGCCATGACGGCACGCCTACCACGGCCAGTGCCAGCAAAAATGCCGCCCAACGTCTCCTCATACTCCACGCGCCCCCACACAAAAATATGCTTCATTATACGCGGCACGGCGGCGCACCGTCAAGCACCGCACGGAAAAATCTCCATTTTCCCGCCCTATGCCGCCGCGTCCTCGCCGCAGAAAGCCGCCGCATCCCCCCACGGCCACCGCCGCCCGCCCTCAACAGCCGCTCGCCGCGCTCCCAACACAAACGCTCCCGTTTCCCCGTAAAAGCTCCCCTCGCCTCCGCAGCAAAAAAGGACTTCCCCGTAAAAGTTCCCCTCGCCTCCGCAGCAAAAAAGGACCGCCGCGCTTATGTGCGGCGGTCCTTTTTTATCGCATGTCCGTGAAGGGGTACGACTTATTTGTCGTACATCTCCACCAGCTTCTGCAGGTGCTCGAAGCGGGCCTTGGCCTCGTCCTCGTTGCGCTGGAACAGCACGTCCGCGCGCTCGGGGAACTCGCGGGTCAGACGGGAGTAGCGGGCCTCGTTCATCAGGAACTCCTGATAGCCGCCGGCGGGAGCCTTGGAATCCAGCGTGAACTTCTTCTCGCCCTCGGGGTTGTAGCGGAACAGGTTCCAATAGCCGCACTCCACAGCCTTCTTCATTTCCTTCTGGCAGTTCATCATGCCGCCCTTGATGCTGTGCATCTCGCAGGGGCTGTAGCCGATGATCAGGGACGGGCCGTGATAGGCCTCGGCCTCGGTGATGGCCTTGATGGTCTGCGCGGGGTTGGCGCCCATAGCCACCTGGGCCACGTACACATAGCCGTACTGCATGGCGATCTCAGACAGGCTCTTCTTCTTGATCTCCTTACCGGCTGCGGCAAACTGTGCCACCTGACCGATGTTGGAGGCCTTGGATGCCTGTCCGCCGGTGTTGGAGTACACCTCGGTGTCGAACACGAAGATGTTCACGTCCTGCTTGGAGGCGATGACGTGATCCAGACCGCCGTAGCCGATGTCGTAGGCCCAGCCGTCGCCGCCGAAGATCCACATGGACTTCTTGGCCAGATATTCCTTCTTGCTGAGGATATCAGCCGCCAGTGTGCAGGCAGCGCAGTCGCAGAACAGAGCGCCCTTGTTCTTCAGCTCAGCGGCGTGCGCAGCGAACTGAGGCACAGCGGCCAGCTCTTCCACGGTGCAGATGCTCTCCTCCAGAGCCTTGACGTAGGCTTTGGCAGGCTCAGCGTTGGCGGTACCGTCGTCCATGGTGTCCAGCCACGCCTGAGCGGCGGCCTTCAGCTCCGGACGGGCCCACTCCACAGCGATGAGCTCGCGGGTCTTGTCGGCCAGATCCTGACGGATCTTGTTCTGGCCCACGAATATACCCAGACCGTGCTCCGCGTTATCCTCGAACAGGGAGTTGCACCATGCGGGGCCATGGCCCTCCTTGTTGGTGCAGTAGGGAGAGGTAGCCGCGGGACCGCCCCAGATGGAGGAGCAGCCGGTGGCGTTGGAAACGTACATATGGTCGCCGAACAGCTGGGTGACGAGACGGGCATAGCTGGTCTCGGCGCAGCCGGCGCAGGAGCCGGAGAACTCCAGCATGGGCTGCTTGAACTGGCTGCCCTTGACGGTGTTGTCCTGCATATCCTTCTTCTCGGACACCTCGGCCACGCAGTAGTCGAACACATCCTGCTGCGCAAGCTCGCCCTCCTGAGCCACCATGGTCAGCGCGTTGACGGGGCATGCGCCCACGCAGACGCCGCAGCCCATGCAGTCCAGCGGGCTGATGGCCATGGTGAACTGATAGGTGCCCTTGCCCTTACCGGCCTTCACGTCCACGATCTTGGCGGCCTCGGGAGCCTTGGCGGCCTCATCGGCGGTCAGCGCGAAGGGGCGGATGGTGGCGTGGGGGCAGACATAGGCGCACTGGTTGCACTGGATGCACTTGGTGCTGTCCCAGGTGGGGACGGACACGGCCACGCCGCGCTTCTCATAGGCGGCAGCGCCCAGCTCGAACTGGCCGTCCACGTGATCGACGAAGGCGGAAACGGGCAGGCTGTCGCCGTCCATCTTGCCCACGGGGTTCAGAATGTCCTTGACCATCTTCACCAGCTCGGGCTTGCCCTTGAGCTGCTTGGGCTCCTTGGTATCCACGGCGTTGGCCCAGTCGGCGGGCACATCGATCTTCTTGTAGGCGGTGGCGCCCAGGTCGATGGCCTTGTAGTTCATATCCACCACGTCCTGGCCCTTCTTCAGGTAGGATGCCTTGGCCTTCTCCTTCATGTAGGTGATGGCCTCTTCCTCGGGCATGACCTTGGCCAGGGAGAAGAATGCGGACTGGAGGATGGTGTTGTTGCGCTTGCCCATACCGATCTCGATGGCCAGGTCGATGGCGTCGATGGTATAGAGCTGGATGTTGTTCTGCGCGATATAGCGCTTGGAAGCGGCATCCATGTGGTGGTTCAGCTCATCGAAGTCCCACTGGCAGTTGATCATATACACGCCGCCGGGCTTGACATCCTGCACCATCTTGAAGCCCTTGGTCACATAGCTGGGGTTGTGGCAGGCCACGAAGTCAGCCTTGTTGATATAGTACGGAGAACGGATGGGCTTGTCGCCAAAGCGCAGATGGCTGATGGTGACGCCGCCGGTCTTCTTGGAGTCGTACTGGAAGTAGGCCTGCACGTACTTGTCGGTATGGTCGCCGATGATCTTGATGGAGTTCTTGTTGGCGCCCACGGTACCGTCGCCGCCCAGGCCCCAGAACTTGCACTCGATGGTGCCGGCCGCAGCGGTGTTGGGACAGTTCTCATCCTCGGGCAGGGACATGTTGGTCACATCGTCCACGATGCCGATGGTGAACTGGCGCTTCATCTCGTCCTTCTTCAGCTCGCTGTAAACAGCAAACACGGAGGCGGGAGGCGTATCCTTGCTGCCCAGACCGTAACGGCCGCCGATGACCTTCACATCGTTCATGCCGGCGTTGGCCAGTGCGGTGACAACATCCTGATACAGGGGCTCGCCCTGGGAGCCGGGCTCCTTGGTGCGGTCCAGAACGGCGATCTTCTTGGCGGTGGCGGGAATGGCCTCGATCAGCTTCTCGGGTGCGAAGGGGCGGAACAGACGGACCTTCACCAGACCAACCTTCTCGCCGTGGGCGTTCAGATAGTCGATGACCTCCTCGGCCACATCGCAGATGGAGCCCATGGCCACGATGACGCGGTCAGCGTCGGCAGCGCCGTAGTAGTTGAACAGCTTATAGTCGGTGCCCAGCTTGGCGTTGATCTTGTCCATGTACTTCTCCACCACGGCGGGCAGGGCCTCGTAGTACTTGTTGCAGGCCTCGCGGTGCTGGAAGAAGATGTCGCCGTTCTCATGGCTGCCGCGCATATGGGGATGCTCGGGGTTCAGGGCGTGACGGCGGAACTCGGCCACGGCGTCCATGTCGCACATGTCCTTCAGATCCTCGTAGTCCCACACGGCGATCTTCTGGATCTCATGGCTGGTACGGAAGCCGTCGAAGAAGTTGATGAAGGGCACCTTGCCGGTCAGGGCGGCCAGATGTGCCACAGGGCTCAGGTCCATGACCTCCTGCACGTTGCCCTCGCACAGCATGGCAAAGCCGGTCTGGCGGCAGGCCATAACATCGGAGTGATCGCCGAAGATGTTCAGGGCGTGGGTGGACACGGTACGGGCGGAAACGTGGAACACGCAGGGCAGCTGCTCCGCCGCGATCTTGTACATGTTGGGGATCATCAGCAGCAGGCCCTGAGACGCGGTGTAGGTGGTGGTCAGCGCACCGGCACCCAGAGAGCCGTGAACGGCGCCGGCAGCGCCGGCCTCGGACTGCATCTCCACCACCTTGACCTTGGTGCCGAAGATGTTTTTCAGGCCGTTTGCGCTCCACTGGTCGACAAAGTCGGCCATGGGGCTGGACGGCGTGATGGGGTAGATGGCAGCAACCTCAGAAAACGCATAGGAAACATGCGCTGCGGCGTTATTGCCATCCATGGATTTCATTTTTCTTACCATAACGTGCCTCCTTAAATAAATGTCGGTGTGATCGCCCCCGTCTGCGCTGCACGCAGGCGAAAGCGCTCCCTCTCCGTCCTCCTCATCTGTCCGGAGAGAAAGCTGATCCGATCGAGGCCCCCTAAAAGGCCCCTATCCGTTGATATTGTTGATAGTATCACAAACTTTTCGCCATGTAAACCTGCTTTTTGTTATTTTTACTATTTTGAAACTTTTTTAGCACCATGCACAAAATTTCTCACTCCCATCCCGCCGGAAAGCGTCGTTCCGCGCAAAAACCGGAAGGCTTTTTTGAAAAAATCGCTGTTCACCGTCCCGATTTTATGATAAGATAGGTGCTGAACGACCATTTGGAAGGGGGAAACGACCCATGGTGGTCACTGTGCGTTCTCTGGGTCTCACCGGCATCCGCGGCTACGAGGTGACGGTGGAGTGCTTTCTCTCCGGCGGTCTGCCCGCCTTTGACATGGTGGGTCTGCCGGACGCGGCGGTCAAGGAGTCCCGCGAACGGGTGCGGGCCGCCGTGAAAAACTGCGGGGCAAAATTCCCCGTCAGCCGCATCACCGTAAATCTGGCCCCTGCCCGGGTCCGGAAGGAGGGCACACTGTACGATCTGCCCATCCTGCTGGGTATCCTGGCCGCAGCGGAGGAGCTGAAGCCCCTGCCGGAGGACGCTGCCTTTCTGGGCGAGCTGAGCCTTACCGGCGCGCTGCGCCCCGTCACCGGTGTGCTGCCCATGGCGCTGTGCGCCGCCCGTCTGGGCGTCAGGACTCTGTATGTCCCTGCCCAGAACGCCGCGGAAGCCACGCTGGCCGACGGCCTGACGGTCTACGGGGTGGAGAGCGTCTCCCAGCTCATCGCCCACCTCAACGGCGACGCGCCTATGACCCCCGCGCCGCGCTGGCAGCCGAAGCCGTCTGATCGCCCCCTGCCGGACTTTGCCGATGTCATGGGGCAGGAGAACGTGAAGCGGGCGCTGGAGATCGCCGCCGCAGGCGGCCACAACATTCTGCTCATCGGCTCTCCCGGCGCGGGCAAGTCCATGCTGGCCCGCCGTCTGCCCTCTATTCTGCCGGATATGACCCGCGCCGAGTCCCTCCAGACCACGGAGATCTACTCCGTGGCGGGCATGACGGATCCCGCCCACCCGCTGGTGGACACCCGCCCCTTCCGCAGTCCCCACCACACGGCCTCCACCGTGTCCCTGGCCGGCGGCGGCGGAACGCCCCGCCCGGGTGAAATATCTCTGGCCCACAACGGCGTCCTGTTTCTGGACGAGCTGCCGGAGTTCGACAAGTCGGCGCTGGAGACGCTGCGCCAGCCGCTGGAGGACGGCTTTGTCACCATCACCCGCGCCGCGGGAACGCTGACGCTGCCCAGCCGCTTCATGCTGGTGTGCGCCATGAACCCCTGCAAGTGCGGCTGGTACGGCCACCCCTCCGGCCGCTGCACCTGCTCGGAAAATCAGGTGGACCAGTACATGCGCCGCATCTCCGGTCCCCTGCTGGACCGCATCGACATGTATATCGAGGTCCCCTCCGTGGAGTACGAGGCCATGCGCCGCAAAGAGAAGCCGGAGTCCTCCGCCGTCATCCGTAAACGTGTCAACGCCGCCCGGGAGGTGCAGAAGCAGCGCTTTTCCGGCACGGAGGTATCCTGCAATGCCTATATGCCCCCCGCCATGATCGGGCAGTTCTGCGCGCTGGACGCTGCCGGCGAAAGGCTGATGCAAAGCGCCTTTGACCGTCTGGGCCTCACCGGCCGCAGCCATGACCGCATCCTGCGCATGGCCCGCACCATTGCCGATCTGGAGGGCGCCGCCCGCATCGAAGCACCGCACCTGGCCGAAGCCATCCAATACCGCAGCAGTATACTAAAATAAGGAGAAACCGCACCATGCACGAGATCATCCTCTGCAAGCTGGGCGAGGTGGTCCTGAAGGGCCTGAACCGCCGCAGCTTTGAAATGAAGCTCATGAGCAACATCCGCCGCCGCACCCAGCGGTTCGGCAAGTTCAGAATTTACTCCCGCCAGTCCACCATCTACGTGGAGCCGGCGGAGGAGACCTGCGACATCGCCGGGGCCTACGCCGCCTGCAAGCAGGTGTTCGGCATCATCGCCATCACCCGCGCCCTCCCCTGTGAAAAGTCCAAGGAGGCCATTTTCGACACCGCCAAGACGTATCTCGCCGGCGCCCTCACCGCCGCCGGGAGCTTCAAGGTGGAGAGCAAGCGGGCCGACAAGACCTTCCCCATGGGCAGCATCCAGCTGAGCCAGTGGGTGGGCGGCGCGCTGCACGACGCTTTTCCCCACCTGACGGTGGATGTCCACCATCCGGAGCTGACGGTGTACGTGGAGGTCCGCGAGGACGCGGCCTACGTCCACGGTCCGGCGGAGGCCGCCGCCGGCGGCCTGCCTCTGGGCATGGGCGGCCACGCGGTGAGCCTGCTGTCCGGCGGCATCGACAGCCCCGTGTCCAGCTACATGATCGCCAAGCGCGGTGTCCAGCTGGAGATGATCCACTTCGCCTCCCCTCCCTACACCAGCGAGCTGGCCCGGGAAAAGGTGCTGAAGCTGGCCCAGGAGCTGACGCCCTGGTGCGGCCGTCTGGCGGTGTTCATCATCCCCTTCACCGAGATTCAGGAGGAGATCCGCCGCAAGTGCCCCGAGGATCACTTCACCCTCATCATGCGCCGGTTCATGATGCGCCTTGCCGATATGCTGGCCCGCGAGCTGCGCTGCCGCGCTCTCGTCACCGGTGAGAATCTGGGTCAGGTGGCCAGCCAGACCATGCAGGCGCTGGCCGTCAGCGAGGACGTCGCCACCATGCCGGTGCTGCGCCCCCTCATCGGCCTTGACAAGGAGGAGATCGTGAAGATCGCCCGTAAGATCGGCACCTTTGACACCTCCATCCTGCCCTATGAGGACTGCTGCACCGTGTTCACCCCCCGCCACCCCAAGACAAAGCCCAGCGTGGAGGAGACGCGGGAGTACGAGGCCGCGCTGGACGTGGAGGGCCTGTGCCAGCGGGCCATGGCCAACCGGGAGATGATCCGCGTCAAGCCCCAGTATTAAGGAGGCGCATCCCATGCCCCGTACCGCGGAGATCATCGCTGTCGGCAGCGAGCTGCTGACCGGCGGCGTCACCAATACCAACGCCCGGTTCCTGTCGGAGCTGCTGACCGCCGCCGGTGTGGACGTGCTGTATCACACCGCCGTGGGCGACGATGAGGGCCGTCTGGAAGCCGCCGTCACCGCCGCGCGGCAGCGGGCGGAGCTGCTGGTATTCACCGGCGGCCTGGGCCCCACCTACGACGATATGACGAAAACGGCGGTGTGCGCCGCGCTGGACACGCCGCTGGTGTTCCATCCGGACATCGTACCGGACATCCGCCGCTATTTCGACACCGTGTTCCACCGGGAGATGCCCGCCTGCAATCTCCGGCAGGCCTATTTGCCTCAGGGCTGCACCGTGTTCCGCAACCCCGTGGGCACCGCCCCCGGCTGCGCCTTTACCGCAGGGGGCGTCACCGCCGTGCTGCTGCCCGGCGTTCCCGCGGAATGCCGCTATCTGGCGGAGCACTGCCTGCTGCCCTATCTGGAGCGGCTCCACGGCCAGGTCATCCGCTCCCACGACCTGCGCATCTTCGGCCTGACGGAGCCGCAGGTGCAGGAGCTTCTGAACGACCTGCTCCATCAGGAGGAGGATCTGACGCTGGCCCCCTACGCCGGTACCGGCGAGGTGTCGCTGCACCTGTCCGCCCGCGCCGCCGATGATGCCGCCTGCGAAGCCCGCATGGCCCCGCTGCTGGCGGAGGTCCGCCGCCGTCTTGGCAGCTATCTCTACGGCACGGACGTGTCGGGGCTGGAGGAAACGGCGCTGCGCCTCTGTCAGGCCCGGGGCCTGACCCTCTCCGCCGCCGAGAGCTGCACCGGCGGCCTCATCGCCAAGCGCCTGACGGACATCCCCGGCGCGTCCCAGACGTTTCTGGGCGGCGTGGTCAGCTACACCAACACCGTGAAGCAGCACGTGCTGGGCGTCCCCGCCTCCCTGCTGGAGACGTATGGCGCCGTGTCCGCCCCCGTGGCCCGCGCCATGGCCATGGGTGTCCGCGTCCTTACCGGCTCGGATCTGGCCCTGTCCGTCACCGGACTGGCCGGCCCCGCAGGCGACGACCACGGCAACCCCGTGGGCACCGTGTTCACAGCCCTTTCCACGCCTCAGGGCGTTTTCGTGCGGCAGCTGGCGCTGGGCGGCGATCGGGAGCGCATCCGCACCCTCTCCGCCCACCACGCGCTGGACCTGCTGCGCCGCTATCTCACGGATCAAATGACAGGAGGAGAATGACCCATGTCCAAAAACAGTTACCGGCCCGGCGTCAACCAGTACGCCAATCAGGAGGAAGCCCGCCGCAAGGCCCGGGGCAACCCCAACAAAAACGTACACCAGAAGAAGAAAAACAGCAATTACGCCGGCTACGCCGGCAATCCCGTGACCCAGAAGATCATCGAAAAGGCCAACCAGCAGGAGCGGGTGAAGCTCCCTACCTGGCTGAACATCTGGCTGGCGGTGCTGTTCGCCGCCATTATCGTGGTGCTGATCCTGCGTCTGGCGGTGTATAAGGACAGCATCCTGCTGAGCTCCCTGTCCTCCCTGCTGCTGGGCATCGCCTGCCTGTCCCTGTTCTATATCCGCCGCTTCAAGCACACGAAAAAGGAGAGCCCCGTCTACAAGATCATCACCGTGGTGCTCACCGTCTGCGGCGTCATCTACACGTTTATGGGCGCGGTGGGCCTGCTTTCGCTGGCCGGTATCCTGTAAAAAATCGGTTTTTTCGGCAAAATAGCCATTGACAAGGGCTAATTTTGTGAGTATAGTAGCGTTATCTTAAGGAAACACCGTACAACTGCGATGAAGGAGACGCGCCCCGCCTCCCTGCCGCGCGAAGAGAGCCGCCGTTTGGTGCAAGGCGGACGGGCAGCCGGTCTGGGGTATCACTCCCGAGCATCCGCCTGATGGCCTCTGGCCGGTAAGCGCGGACGGCAGCGGGCCGTTATCACCCCGTACCCACGGCTGGTGGGACTGAGTGGCCGCTTTCCGCGGCAACAAGAGTGGTACCGCAGAGGATGCTTTCACGCGCCTTTGTCTCTTAACGAGACAAAGGCGCTTTTTATTTTGTTTCAACAAAAAATTTCGGATAAAAGGAGACGCAACATGGAATACAAAAAGACCCTGAACATGCCCAAGAGCGGCTTTCCCATGCGTGCCGGCCTGCCCAAGCGCGAGCCGGACATGCTGAAGCACTGGGAGGAGATCGACCTCTACAACGAGCTGCTGAAGAAGAACGAGGGCAAGCCCCTGTTCTCCCTGCACGACGGCCCTCCGTTCTCCAACGGCGCGCTGCATATGGGCCACGCTCTGAACAAGTCCCTGAAGGACTTCATCAACCGCATGTACGCCATGCGCGGCTACTACACCCCCTATATTCCCGGCTGGGATAACCATGGCATGCCCATCGAGTCCGCCATCATCAAGCAGAACAAGCTGAACCACAAGGCCATGAGCGTGGCGGACTTCCGCACCGCCTGCCATGAGTTCGCCGACCACTATATCGACGTCCAGCGCGAGGGCTTCAAGCGCATGGGTGTGGTGGGCGACTGGGAGCATCCCTACAAGACCATGGACCCCGGCTTTGAGGCGCAGGAGGTTCGGGTGTTCGGCAAAATGTACCGGAACGGCCACATCTACAAGGGCCTCAAGCCCGTGTACTGGTGCCCTCACGACGAGACGGCGCTGGCCGAGGCGGAGATCGAGTATAAGGACGATCCCTGCACCACCGTCTACGTCAAGTTCCCCATGCACGATGATCTGGGCAGGCTGTCCCATCTGGACCACAGCAAGCTGTACTTCGTGATCTGGACCACCACCGTCTGGACCCTGCCCGGCAACCTGGCCATCGCTCTGCACCCTGACGAGAGCTACGCGGTGGTGAAGGCCCCCAACGGCGAGCTGTACGTCATGGCCGAGGCCCTGACCGACAAGGTCATGAAGATCGGCGGCTTCGACAGCTATGAGATCGTGGAGACTCACCCCGGCAGCTTCTTTGAAAATATGCTGGCTGACCACCCCTTCCTGCCCAAGACCTCCCGTCTGGTGCTGGCGGACTACGTCACCATGGATTCCGGTACCGGCTGCGTCCACACGGCGCCCGGCTTCGGCGCCGACGACTATGTGACCTGCAAGCGCTACGGTATGGACATGGTGGTGCCTGTGGACGATCAGGGCAAGCACACCGCCTACGCCGGCAAGTACGAGGGCATGACCACCGATGAGTCCAACCCCGTGATCCTTCAGGATATGAAGGACAACGGCTCCCTGTTCGCCAGTGAGGACATCGTCCACAGCTATCCCCACTGCTGGCGCTGCAAGCAGCCCATCATCTTCCGCGCCACCCCCCAGTGGTTCTGCTCCGTGGACTCCTTCAAGGATGAGGCCATCGCCGCCTGTGAGGACGTGCGCTGGGTGCCCTCCTGGGGCAGAGACCGCATGCGCTCCATGATCCTGGAGCGCACCGACTGGTGCATCAGCCGCCAGCGCCGCTGGGGCCTGCCCATCCCCGTGTTCTACTGCAAGGACTGCGGCAAGCCCGTCTGCACCGAGGAGAGCATCGAGGCCGTGGCCAGCCTGTTCGAGGAGAAGGGCTCCAACGCATGGTTCGATATGGATGCCGCCGACATCCTGCCCAAGGGCTTTACCTGCCCCCACTGCGGCAAGTCCGCCGGCTTCGAAAAGGAGAACGACACGCTGGACGGCTGGTTCGACTCCGGCTCCACCCACTTCGCCGCCATGGAGCGCGATCAGGGCTTCTGGCCCGCCACCATGTATATCGAGGGCCTTGACCAGTATCGCGGCTGGTTCCAGTCCTCCCTGCTGGTGGCCGTGGGCGCTCTGGGCCGCGGCGCTCCGTTCAAGGAGTGCGTCACCCACGGCTGGACCGTGGACGGCGAGGGCAAGGCCATGCACAAGTCTCTGGGCAACGGCATGGACCCCGCCGAGATCTTCGACAAGTACGGCGCGGATCTGCTGCGTCTGTGGGCCGGCTCCGCCGACTACCACGTGGATGTCCGCTGCTCCGACGAGATCTTCAAGCAGCTGAGCCAGAACTATCTGAAGTTCCGTAACACCTGCAAGTTCTGCCTGGATAACCTGGTGAGCTTCGATCCCGACCATCTGGTGCAGCCCGATGAGATGCTGCCTCTGGACAAGTGGGCCGTCACCCGCCTGAACACCCTGATTGAAAAGGTGTTCGCCGCCTACGACAACTACGAGTTCCATGTGGTGTCCCACATGATCAACGACTTCTGCGTGGTGGATCTCAGCTCCTTCTACTTCGATATCATCAAGGATCGCCTGTACTGCGGCGAGGCCAGCGGGCTGGAGCGCCGCAGCGCCCAGACGGCTGTCTGGCTGATCCTGGACGCCATGACCCGCATGTTCGCTCCCATTCTGGCCTTCACCTGCGATGAGGTCTGGCTGGCCATGCCTCACCGCTCCGCCGACGATGCCCGCAACGTCCTGTTCAACGAGATGGTGCAGCCCTACGCCGCCTATGCCCTCAGCGAGGAGGAAATGGGCAAGTGGGCGCGCCTCGCCGCCCTCCGTACCGCCGTTAACGGCGCGCTGGAGCAGGCCCGTGCCGACAAGACCATCGGCAAGAGTCTGGAGGCCGAGGTGGACCTGACCGTCACCGCCGAGGACGCCTTCCTGGCCGATATGGACGCCGCCGACCTGGCCGATACCCTCATCGTCTCTCAGGTCCGCGTGGATGTGGGCGCGGAGCAGGCCGTGGCCGTCCGCCCCGCCGCCGGCGCCAAGTGCCTGCGCTGCTGGAAGGTCCTGCCCACCGTGGGCAGCGATGCGGAGCACCCCGAGCTGTGCCCCCGCTGCGCCGCCGTGGTCAAGAATCTCCCCGTCATCGAGTGATTTCCATACAGCACAAAGGAGGCCTGCCGTCCGGCAGGCCTCCTCTTTTTATCGCGCACACTTTATCCGATATAAACCACCAACGTCAGGTAGCAGGTGTCCAGTTCCCGATTCAGATCGCCCAACTCGCTGTTGAAATCACTGTACGTGTAACCCGCGCCGTTCAACGTCAGATTGGTCAGCCGGATATAGGCATCGTAGTATGCCTTCAGCGCCCCATAGGCGTCCTCGTATCCCTCCGGTGCATCCTTGAGGCGGCTCATGCCCTCCGCTGCGCTTTTCCGGCTGCTGTCGATAAAGGCCTCCTTGCTCTGAAACTCGCCGTTCTCATACAGCTTACCCAGTGCATCGTTGAAGTCCTCCAGAAACACGCCGTCCTCCATGGTGTACGGGTCCGTACTCGCATCCCGCTCCTGATAGATGCTGTTGCGCCAGACGGAGGCCTGCACGACTGCCGCGTCGTAAGCGTCCTCTGCATAGCCCTGTATCCGCTCCGCAAGCTGCTTCAGCTCCTCCTGATAGGCGGCCGCCTGTTCCTCCGCGTCCCGTTTCACCACCGCGTCTTTTCTCTGCTGGACCCCCATTCCGATGAATATCCCCACAGCTACCAGCGCCACGGCGATCACCGCCGCCAGTACGATCTTTTTCACTCCGTGCGTCTGCCGCGTCTCCTTCTCCTCCATGTTCCGTTCTCCTTTCCCGAGTATGGTGTGGATATTGTATAACTTTTCCTGAATATACGCAAGTGCGTATACGCGCTCACGTATATTTTTTACAATCTCCACGAGGTGATGCTATGTCGGTAAAAGATGCGGTGGCCACGCGGCTGCGCGCCATTTGCGCCCAACAGGGCATTCGGATCAACGAGCTTGCCAACATTTCCGGCGTCACGCCCTCCACGGTTTACAGCCTGCTGGACCCCCGGTGCCGGGACGTCTCCGTGATCACGGTGAAAAAGCTGTGTGACGGGCTGAACATGACTCTGGCCGAGTTTTTTATCGCGCCGGTGTTTGACGAGCTGGAACAGGAGATACAATAGCAAAAAGGAGGTCTGCCAGATCCTCGCCCCCCTTGTGTATTGACCGATTCTAGTCAATACAAATATACACCTGATTCGGTTAATATTCAAGTGGAAAGAGGGGCTTGAATGTTATGATCTCCTGCGAAAACCTGTGGCTCACCATGGCGTGCAAAGGCGTCACACAGCATGCGCTCATCAAGAAGCACGGCGTCAGCCCTGCGCAGATCACCCGCCTGAAGCGCGGTGAGAGCGTCAGCACCCACACCATCGACATGTTTTGTCGCATTCTGGGCTGTGACGTTTCCGACATCATGGCGTATATTCCTGACGCCTGCGGCTGAACACACCGCACGTCGTCTCCTCCTGCCCATGGTTTATCTGAAAATCAGATAAAATGCAGTATCTGGAATAGGGATATTCTATGGTCAACTGGGTAATAAGAATGCGTTATGAAGTCCTGAGCTATGAGAATATCCGAAACCTGCGTATCGACCACGGCTATACCCAGCAGCAGATCGCGGAGTACCTGAACGTCCGCCAGAACACGTACTGTCAGTATGAGCTGGCACTCTGAATTATCCCATCGACGTGCTGTGCAAGCTGTCGGTGTTTTACAATGTCAGCGTGGATTATCTCCTGGGCCTCACTGAGGAAAAGAAGCCCTACCCCCGCAAGCGTTAGTCCGCCTGCACCCTTATACGCACAAAAGGGCACACGCGCCGTTGGCGCGTGTGCCCTTTCACTACACTTTCTTTTCCAGCTTCCGCAGCTGCTCCTGAAACTCCTGCGGCAGCGGGCAGTGCAGCTCCACCGCCTGGCCGGTACGCGGGTGGATAAATCGCAGCCCCACCGCGTGGAGACACTGCCCCGTCAGACCCGCCACCGGCTTTTTCGCGCCATACACCGTGTCCCCCAGAATGGGATGCCCGATGTAGGCCATGTGTACGCGGATCTGGTGTGTTCGCCCCGTCTCCAGACGGCAGCGCACATGGGTCACGCCCGCATACCGCGCGATGACCTCCCAGTGGGTCACGGCGGGCCGCCCGCCGGCTACCACCGCCATCTTCTTCCGGTCCGACGGATGCCGTCCGATGGGAGCATCCACGGTGCCGCTGTCCTCCTTCAGGTTGCCCACCACCAGACACTCGTACGTCCGCGCCAGCGTGTGGTCGCTGAGCTGGGCGCTGAGCCCCAGATGGGCGGCGTCGTTTTTAGCGGCAATGATGAGCCCGCTGGTGTCCCGGTCGATGCGATGGACGATGCCGGGCCGCTTCTCCCCGCCGATGCCGGACAGCGACGACCCGCAGTGGTGCAGCAGGGCATTGACCAGCGTCCCGTCGGGATGCCCCGGCGCCGGATGCACCACCAGCCCCGACGGCTTGTTCACCACGATAACGTCCTCGTCCTCGTACACCACGTCCAGCGGGATGTCCTGCGGCTCCAGCGCCGTCTCCCGCACCTCCGGCACGTCCACCGTCACCGTCTCGCCGCCGCCGATACGGCAGCTCTTGGCGGCGGGCTTGCCGTCCACGGATACCCGCCCCTCTTCGATGTACCGCGCCGCCTGCGAGCGGGTCAGTCCGTTGGCGCGGGAGGCCACAAAGGCGTCCAGCCGCGTCCCGGCGTCCTCCGTCTCAGCTTTCAGATGCAGCGTCATCCTTCGGCTCCTTCTTGTCGTACTTGTCGTAGAACCACAGATAGTACACAGCGCCCAAAATGACGCCCACCACCACAAAGCAGTCCGCCAGATTGAAAATGGGATAGCTGATGAACTGCAGGTCGAACATATCCACCACATACCCCCGGCACACGCGGTCGATGACGTTGCCGATGCCGCCGCCCAGGATCAGCACCCCTGCCGTCACGCCCAGCGGATGACGGACGATCTTCTTCACCAGCAGCCACGCCACCGCCAGCATCAGCACGATGGTCACGATGGCCAGCAGCCCGGTCTTGCCGGAAAAGCTGCTCCACGCCGCGCCGGTATTGTGCAGCCGCGTCAGCTGCACCACGCCCGGCAGCAGCGGCGCGGACTGCCCCATCTCCAGATGGGCCGTCACCCACCACTTCAACAGCTGGTCGCCTGCCACGCAGGCCGCCAGCAGCAATACATACCACATAGGGCATCCTCCCTGCCTGTTTGAGATTCCTCCCCATCATATCCCATTTGCCCGCGGTTTGCAACTTTTATTCCGCGGCTTTCTTGTATTGCGCATCGCCGCGTGGTATAATATCGTATTCAAATATCGCCCCGTATCCACATCGGGGCAGGGAGGCCCGACTTGGACAGAAAACAGGTATTGATCCCGGAGGAGCAGACGCTCCGTCAGCGGGATTTCGAACGGAAAATAAGAGAGTTGCACACCCAGCGGGGCAGGAGCGTCCGCGCTCTGGTGGACACCTTCGGCTGCCAGCAGAATGTGGCCGACAGCCAGCATATCATGGGTATGCTGGAGGCCATGGGCTGCACCTTCGTCACCGCGCCGGAGGAGGCGGACATCGTGGTGCTGAACACCTGCGCCATCCGTGACCACGCGGAAAAGCGGGTCTACGGCACGCTGGGCGCCCTGACCCACACGAAAAAGGCCAACCCGGAGCAGATCATCTGCCTGTGCGGCTGCATGGCACAGCGGCCCGAGGTGGCGGAGAAGGTACGCCAGTCCTATCGCCATGTGGATCTGGTATTCGGCCCCCAGGCGCTGTGGAAATTCCCCGAGCTTCTGTATCAGGTCTATACCCGCCGGGGCCGCGTGTTCTCCGTGGAGGACGAGCACGGCTCCATTGCCGAGGATATGCCGGTGGTGCGGGAGGGCCGCACCCGTGCGTGGGTGTCCATCATGTACGGCTGCAACAACTTCTGCTCCTACTGCATCGTCCCCTACGTCCGCGGCCGGGAGCGCAGCCGCGAGCCGGACCGCATCCTCGCCGAGGTCCGCCAGCTGGCCGCTGAGGGCTACAAGGAGATCACCCTGCTGGGGCAGAACGTCAACTCCTACGGCAAGGATCTGGATACGCCGTGGGACTTTGCCGACCTTTTGAGCGCACTGGACAAGATCGAGGGGGACTATCTCCTCCGCTTCATGTCCTCCCAGCCCAAGGACGCCAGCTATAAGCTGTTCGACACCATGGCCCGCTGCAAGCACGTGGCCAGGCAGCTGCACCTGCCGGTGCAGTCCGGCTGCGACCGGGTGCTCCGCGCCATGAACCGCCCCTACGACCGGGCCAAATATCTGGATCTCATCACCTACGCCCGGAAGGTCATGCCCGATCTGGTGCTGACCAGCGACGTCATCATCGGCTTCCCCGGCGAGACGGAGGCCGAGGCCATGGAGACGGTGGCGCTGGTGGAGCAGGTGCGCTTCGACGCCCTGTTCACCTTCATCTTCTCCCCCCGTCCCGGCACCCCCGCCGCCAAAATGGACGACCCCGTGCCCCGCAGCGAGAAGCAGAAGTGGTTCGACCGCCTCTGCGACGCCCAGAACAGGATCTCCGAGGAGATCCACGCCGGGTATGTGGGCGACACCCTGCGCTGTCTCATCGACGGTGAGAGCGACGACAGCCGCTGGCCGCTGACGGCCCGCACCGCCGGGGGACGGCTGGTGCATCTGGTGGGCAGTCCCGACGCCGTGGGTACATACCGCGACGTGAAGATCACCGACAGCAATACATGGGCGCTGTTCGGCCAACTGATTTGATTTTTCCCAAGGAGGTATCCCCCATGGCAGAGCTCACCCCCATGATGCGCCAGTATATGGAGATCAAGGAGCAGAATCCCGACTCCATCCTGTTTTTCCGTCTGGGCGACTTCTATGAGATGTTCGGCCCCGACGCCCGCACGGCGTCCCGTGAGCTGGATCTTGCCCTCACCACCCGCGACAAGGACAAGACCAAGTCCTTCGACGACAAGATCCCCATGTGCGGCATCCCCTACCACGCCTCCGACGCCTACATCGCCCGCCTCATTGCCAAGGGCTACAAGGTGGCCATCTGCGAGCAGACGGAGGACCCCGCCGCCGCCGCCAAGGGGCTGGTGAAGCGGGACATCATCCGCGTCGTCACCCCGGGCACCGTCATCGACGAGTCCTGCCTCAGCGCCGAGCGCAGCAACTACCTGTGCGGCGTGTATCTGGACGATACCGGCGCGGGTCTGTGCGCCTGCGACATCTCCACCGGCAAGGCCCAGGCCACAGTGTTCACCGGCCCCGACCGGGTCCGCGCCCTGCTCAACGAGCTGGGGCGGTTCTCCCCTGCCGAGGCGGTGATGAACGAGACGGCCTATTTTGACGAAACGCTGCACCGGACGATGCAGGAGCGCTTTTCCTGCCACATGGAGAAGCTGTCCGATGCCCGGTTCACCCCGGAGGACGCGGAGAAAAAGGTCCGCGCCCAGTTCGGTCAGGACGCGCTGGAGCGCCTGCCCCGGGACAATATGACGCCCCTGCTGGCGCTGGGCGGTCTGCTGGGCTATCTCTACGACACGCAAAAGACCGATCTGGGTCACCTCGACCAGCTGACGTGGTACCGCACCGGTCAGTATATGGAGCTGGACCTCACCGCCCGCCGCAATCTGGAGCTGACAGAGACGCTGCGGGGCAAGGAAAAGCGCGGCAGCCTGCTGTGGGTGCTGGACAAGACCAAGACCGCCATGGGCGCCCGCAACCTGCGGGCATGGCTCCAGCAGCCGCTGGTGGACGTGGCCGCCATCGACCGGCGGCTCAGCGCCGTGGCTGCTCTGGCGGAGCACACCGTGGCCCGGGAGGAGCTGACGCTGGCCCTCAGCGGCATCGCCGACATGGAGCGCCTCATCGGCCGGGTGGTCTACGGCTCTGCCGGCGGACGGGATCTGGTGTCCCTCCGTGCCTCCATGGAGCGTATTCCCGCCGTCAAGGCGCAGCTGGCCGCCTTCCCCTCCGGTGCGCTGCACCAGTTGGATCAGCAGCTGGAGGATCTCAACGATCTGGCCGCCCTGATCGGCCAAACGCTGGTGGACGAGCCGCCGTTCTCCGTCCGTGAGGGCGAGATGATCCGGGACGGCTTCGACCCGGAGGTGGACCGCCTGCGGGGCATCCTCCACGGCGGCAAGAGCTTCCTGGCCCAGATGGAGGCGGAGGAGAAGGAAAAAACCGGCATCCGCACCCTGAAGATCGGCTATAACAAGGTATTCGGCTATTATATCGAGGTATCCAACTCCTTCCGGGATCAGGTACCCGACCACTATATCCGCAAACAGACGCTGGTCAACGGCGAGCGCTACATCACTCAGGAGCTGAAGGATCTGGAGCACGATGTCCTCACCGCCAAGGACCGCGACGCCGCGCTGGAGTACGAGCTGTTCTCCTCCCTGCGCGCCAGGCTGGCGGCGTCCGTCACCCGCGTCCAACTGGCGGCGTCCCTTATCGCCCAGCTGGATACGCTCTGCTCCTTTGCCGCCGTGGCGGTGAAAAACAACTACTGCCGTCCCTCGGTGGACGAGTCCGGCGTTATTGAAATTCAGGGCGGCCGCCATCCGGTGGTGGAGAAAATGCGCTCCGACGCCCTGTTCGTCCCCAACGACACGGTCATGGGCGTGAAGGAGGATCGGGTCAGCATCATCACCGGCCCCAACATGGCCGGCAAGTCCACCTACATGCGTCAGGTGGCGCTGATCGTGCTGATGGCGCAGGTGGGCAGCTTCGTCCCCGCCCACGACGCCCACATCGGCGTGGTGGACCGCATCTTCACCCGCATCGGCGCCAGCGACGACCTGTCCGCCGGCCAGTCCACCTTCATGGTGGAGATGACGGAGGTATCCGACATCCTCCGCACCGCCACCAAGAACAGTCTCCTCATTCTGGATGAGATCGGCCGCGGCACCTCCACCTTTGATGGGATGTCCATTGCCCGGGCAGTGCTGGAATACTGCGCCCAGAAGCTGAAGGCCAAGACCCTGTTTGCCACCCACTACCACGAGCTGACAGCGCTGGACCAGACGCTGCCCAACGTCCGCAACTACAACATCGCCGTCCGCGCCCGGGGCGAGGACATCATCTTCCTGCGCAAGATCGTCCCCGGCGGGGCCGACCGCAGCTACGGCATCGAGGTGGCCAAGCTGGCCGGTCTGCCCGACAGCGTACTCAAGCGGGCCCGCGCCATTTTAGAGGAGCTGGAGAGCCAGTCCGGCCGTCCCGCCCCCGCCGCCCCACCGGACGACCAGCTGTCCCTGACCGCCATGGCCGAGAGCGAGGCGGCGGACACCATCCGCCGGACGCAGGTGGACTCCCTCAGCCCGCTGGAGGCTCTGAATCTTCTGTATGAGCTGAAGCGCCGCCTCAGCTGACCCTCCCCGTTTTGCCGCGCCGCGGCCTCAGGATCATACTTTCTTCATCATGAAGTGTAAAACCGGAAAAAACGGGGGTAAACCGGAAATAAAATGCGTCGTTTTTTGTGGCCCTTCCGGCCCGCAGGACCCTTGAAAGGAGGCCCCATCCCATGCCCCAGATCCAACAGCTGCCGCCCCATCTGGCGGACCTGATCGCCGCCGGCGAGGTGGTGGAACGCCCCGCCTCCGTGTGCAAGGAGCTTCTGGAAAACGCTCTTGACGCCGGCGCCTCCGCCATTTCCACCGAGCTGGAAAAGGGCGGCCTGACCTACATCCGCATCACGGACAACGGCTGCGGCATCGCGCCGGAGCAGCTGCCCACTGCCTTCCTGCGCCACGCCACCAGCAAGCTCCGCCGCCCCGAGGACCTTGCCGCCATCGGCACTCTGGGCTTCCGCGGCGAAGCGCTGGCCGCCATCGCCGCCGTGTCGCGGGTGGATATTTTTTCCAGGCAGACCGGTGCGGACTGCGGCGCCGCGCTGCACCTGGAGGGCGGCGTACCCGATGATGTCACCGAGGCCGGCTGCCCCGACGGCACCACCGTCTGCGTGCGGGACCTGTTCTACAACACCCCCGCCCGCATGAAGTTTATGAAGAAGGATTCCGCCGAGGGCGCCGCCGCCGCAGGCGTCGTGACCCATCTGGCGCTGAGCCATCCCGATGTGTCCTTCAAGCTGCTGCGGGACGGGCAGGAGATCCTCCACACCCCCGGCGACGGGCAGCTGCTGTCCGCCATCTACGCCGCGCTGGGCCGCGACTTTGCGGCCAGCCTGCTGCCCGTCAGCGGCAGCGGCGGCGATGTGCGGGTGGAGGGCTTTGTCACCAGACCTCTGGCGGGACACGGCACCCGCGGACGCCAGCTGTTCTTCGTCAACGGCCGGTTCGTCAAGAGCCAACTGCTGGCTGCCGCCGTGGAGGAGGCCTACCGCAACCGGCTGCTGAAGGGCAAGTTCCCCGGGTGCGTCCTTCATATCACGCTGCCGGTCAGCGAGGTGGACGTCAACGTCCACCCCGCCAAGACCGTGGTGAAATTCCTGTCCGACAAGACCGTCTTCGATGCGGTACACTATACCGTGAAGGACGCGCTGGACCGTGAGGGACAGCCCGCCGCGCCGGAGAAAAAGCCGTTCTATCAGGCCATGAGCGCGGAGGAATTCCGCGAGAAAGCCCCCGCGTCCCAGGGCGTCCGGCTGCCCTTTGTCAGCGGCAGGCCCGTCGGCTCCGCCGGAGCCGACCGTCCCACCGTCAACCGTTTTGCGCCCGCCGTGCCGACGGTGCAGACGCCGCGCGAGACGGTACGACCCGCCGCAGCGCCGCAGGGCGAGGTATGGCAGGTGCGGGACGCCGCGCCGGAGGCCGGCAGATCCTTCACTGTCCCCAGCGGACGGGAGGGCGTCGTCTACCGCATCACGCCGCCGGATGCGGCGGATGCGATGCCCGGCACGATGGGCGCTTCTCCTGACATGGCGGGTACATCATCCAACGGGCCGGAAAGCGCCGAGGTGTGCGGCGGCATGGCCGCTCCGCAGACGGAGGGCGTGTGCGCTCCCGCGCAGGCGGGCACTTATGCGGAGATAGACGCGGCCGCCGTGGCAGCGGAGCACGTCCAGCAGGAGCTGGCCATGCCGGAGGAGGAAGCCATCGGCGAGACGCCGTGGCGCATCGCCGGAGAGGTGCTGAAAACCTATATTATCTGCGAGGACGGGGAGCAGAACGTGTGGCTCATCGACAAGCACGCCGCCCACGAGCGCATCCGCTTCGATGCGCTGAAGGCGGACCCTGTGCCGCCCATGGCCCAGCAGCTGATGACCCCCGCCGCCGTGACGCTGACCGCTGAGGAGTACGGCGCGGTGCTGGAGCAGCTGGACGTGCTGGCGGGCTACGGCTTTTTGTGCGAGGACTTTGGGGACGGCACCGTGCTGGTGCGGGAGATCCCCGACTACATACGGGCGGAGGACGCTGCCGCCACGCTGGAGGAGTTGGCCCGCAAGCTGCTTTTGCAGCGGGCAGACCCTGACGGAGTGAGAGACGAGCTGCTGCACACCATGGCGTGTAAGTCCGCCATCAAGGCGGGCATGACCACCGACACCGCCGAGCTGACAGCACTGGTGCGGCAGGTACAGTCCGGCGCCGTCCGGTACTGCCCCCACGGCAGGCCCGTGGCGGTGAAGCTGCGGAAATACGAGGTGGAGAAAATGTTCAAGCGGGCGTGACCCCTTGACGCACAGGAGGTGAAGCGATGGCACAGCGGGTGATCTGCGTGGTAGGACCTACCGCGTCGGGCAAGACGAAAATGGGCGTGGCGCTGGCCAAGCGCTTCAGCGGCGAGGTGGTGTCCGTGGACTCCATGCAGATCTACCGGGGCATGGCCATCGGCACCGCCGCCCCCACGCCGGCGGAGATGGAGGGCGTGCCCCACCACATGATCGGCGTGGCCGACCCGGCGGAGAGCTGGTCCGTGTCCCGCTTCACGGAGGCGGCGGACCGGTGCGTACAGGACATCCTGTCACGCGGGAAGCTGCCCGTGCTGGTGGGCGGCACCGGATTATATCTGGACGCGCTGGTACGGGGCAATACGTTTGCCGCCGGACAGCAGGGCGGCGCGGTGCGGCAGGAGCTGCAGGAGCGGCTGGCGCAGGAGGGTGCGGCGGCGCTGCTGGCAGAGCTGGCGGCGGTCGACCCTGAGACGGCGGCGCGGCTCCACCTGCGGGATGAAAAGCGCATTCTGCGGGCGCTGGAGGTATACCGCGAGACCGGCGAGACCATCAGCGAGCATGACCGGAAAAGCCGGGAGACACCCGACCGCTACGACGCCCTGTACATTGGACTGAGCTTCCGTGACCGGCAGGATCTGCGCGACCGCATTGACCGGCGGGTGGACGCCATGGTGGCGCAGGGCCTTTTAGACGAGGTGCGGCGGCTGCTGGGCAGTGGGCTGCCCCGAGACGCCACGGCCTTACAGGCCATCGGGTTCAAGCAGTTTTTAGCGGTGGCCGACGGGACAGCCACCGAGGCGGAGGCCGTGGAGGAGGTCAAGCTCCGGTCAAGGCAGTACGCCAAGCGGCAGCTGACATGGCTGCGGCGGAATCCGGATATCCACTGGATACTATGGGAAAAAGAGCCTGATTTTCCGTGGGCTCTCCAAAATGCGACAGATTTCCTCACCGCCGCCGGCGTATGCTGAGAGCGGCGGACGGAGGACATGCCTATCGTCCGCACACAGACATAAAGGAGCAGACGATATGCAAAAGACAAACAATCTTCAGGAGATCTTTCTCACCCGCGCCCGCAAGCAGAACATCCCCGTGACCATGTTCCTGGTCAACGGGTTCCAGCTGCGGGGCATCATCACCGGCTTCGACTGCTTCGTGGTCATTCTGGACTCCGAGGGCAGGCAGCAGGTCATCTACAAGCACGCCATCTCCACCATCGCGCCGATGCGGCCCGTGGAGCTGCGGGAGGACGAGGCGGCGGAGGCATAGCGTCCGGCGCGGGGAGCAACATACGAGACAGAGGAAAGCACCATGAAAAAAACATCGCCCCTCATGAAAATACTGCCCATCGCCGTGCTGGCGGCGGTGCTCATCTATTTTGCCGTGCAGCTGTACAACTACCTGTCCGACCCTGTCACCACCACGCTGGTGACGGAGGGACAGGCGGAGGACACCATCCCGCTGAACGGCTGGATGGTGCGGGACGAGGAGCCGCTGGCCGCCCAGAGCGGCACGATCAGCCGTGTGCGGCAGGAGGGCGAGCACGTAGGCGTGGGCCAGATGCTGGCCCGTGTCTACGCCAACGACGGGGCCTTGCAGACCGTGAGCCAGATCGAGACGCTGCAGCTGCAATTGCAGCAGCTGCAATTCGCGCTGACCTCCTATCTGGACCCCGATGCGGCGCTGAAGCTGGACACCTCCATCACCGGCGACATCCTGACGCTGCGGCAGTCCCTCACCGGCGGCGACTACACCGCCGCGGAGAGCGACATCGCCCAGCTGAAGGCCGCTGTGCTGAAACGGGACCATCCCTACACCTCCCAGGAGGAGATCCAGACGGAGATCAAGTCGGTGGAAGGGCAGATCCAGTCGCTGGAGAACTCACTGTCCGGCGCCGCCACCGTCACCGCCAAGTCGTCGGGGACGTACTCCGCTGTGTGCGACGGATATGAGACGGTGCTGACCACGGAGTTTCTGGAGGATGTGACGCCCGCCAAGCTGGCGAAGCTCCAGCCCTCCGGCGAGGACAGCAACATCGGCAAGCTCATCTACGGCGACACGTGGTACTATGTGGTGACGCTGGCGGAGGAGCAGGCCAATGTGATCAGGGGGCGGAGCAGCGTGACGCTGCGGTTCGCCAAGGGCTTCGACCAGAATCTGCAGATGCGGGTGGTGTCCGTGTCCGCGGCGGAGAACGGGCAGGCGGCGGTGACGCTGTCCTGCCGGAAGTATCTGGCCCAGACCACGCTGCTGCGCCATCAGGCGGCGGACATCATCCTGCGGACCTACACGGGACTGCGGGTGCCGTCCAACGCGCTGCGGGTCAGCAGCGACGGCGTCACCGGCGTATACTGCGTGGACGGCGTCACTGCGGCGTTCCGGCCGGTGACGGTGCTGTATCAGGGGCAGGGCTATGCGCTGGTGCAGCCCGCCGACGGCGTGGACGATACCCAGACGCTGCGGGCGGGGGACGAGGTCATCGCCACCGCCGGTGAGCTCCACGAGGGCAAGGTCATTCGATAACGGACAGACATCCGATCAGAAATACGCAAGGAGGAAGGCTTCTATGTCTATCAGAGAAAATATTGCGGAGATCCGCCGCCGGATCGATGAGGCGGCCCGCGAGACAGGGCGCACCGGCGCGGACATCACGCTGGTGGGCGCCAGCAAGATGAATGACGCCGCCGCCTGCCAGGAGGCTATCGCCGCCGGTATCGACGTGCTGGGCGAGAACCGCGTGCAGGAGATGGTGACCAAGCTGGCGGAGAACGCCTACGACGGTGCGCCGCTGCACTTTATCGGGCACCTGCAGCGCAACAAGGTGAAGCAGGTGGTGGGCAAGGCCGCGCTTATCCAGTCCGCAGGCTCCGTGGAGCTGCTGGATGAGATCGAGAAGCAGGCGGAAAAGCTGGACATCGTGCAGGACATCCTGCTGGAGGTGAACATCGGCGGCGAGGCGGCCAAGAGCGGCTTCGCGCCGGAGGCCGTGGAGGCTGCGGCTGCCCATGCGAAAGAGCTGCCCCACGTGCAGGTAAGGGGATTGATGACCATCCCCCCTGCCGGTGCGGCGCGGGATGAAAATATGGTATATTTTGAAAAAGTCCATGCCCTATATGTTGACATAAATCAAAAAATGTATAATAATGAGTTAGACTATCTTTCCATGGGCATGAGCGGCGATTTCGCCGACGCCATCCGCGCGGGCAGCAACATGGTCCGCGTGGGTACGGCTATTTTTGGCGCCAGAGATTACACAAAATAACGCGGGAGGTACATTGCAATGGGCTTCATGGACGAGCTGAAGAAGATCATTCATCCCTACGATGATGAGGATTACGATTACGAGGACGATTTCGAGGAGTCTGCCAGGGAGTCCCGTTCCCCGTTTGAGGACCGCAAGGAGGAGCGGCGCGGCGAGGATCGCCGCACCGAGGATCGCAGGTCCGAGGACCGCCACAACAAGGTGGTGAACATCCACGCCACCACCCAGCTGAAGGTGGTGCTGGTGAAGCCGGAGCGATTCGAGAACGCCTCCGAGATCGCAGACCACCTGAAGGAAAAGCGGACGGTGGTGCTGAACCTGGAATCCACCAACAAGGACGTGGCGCGCCGGCTCATCGACTTTCTGTCCGGCGTGGCCTACGCCGGTGAGGGCAAGATCAAAAAGGTGGCGGCCAACACCTATATCATCACGCCGTACTCCGTGGACATCATGGGCGACCTGATCGACGAGTTGGAGAACAACGGCCTGTATCTGTAAGACTAAGGATCGGAGGGATCATTCATGTTTACACCGCAGGAGGTTTCGGAAAAGGTATTCCCCAAGGCATCGTTCGGCAGCGGCGGATACAGCATGAGCTCCGTGGACGAGTTCCTGGACGCGCTGACGGAGGATTACAGCACCCTGTTCAAGGAGAATGTGACGCTGAAGGCCAAGCTGAAGGTGCTGGCGGAGAAGGTGGAGGAATACCGCTCCACTGAGGACGCCATGCGGCAGACGCTGCTGACCGCCCAGAAGATGGCGGCCAAGCTGGTGCAGGAGGCGCAGGCCGAGAAGGACCGGATGCTATCCGGCGCCAAGGCCGAGGCGGCCCAGGAGATCCAGCGTCTGGAAAGCGAGAAGCAGGCCGCCCAGCAGAAGCTGGCGATGGCCCAGGAGAAGCTGGCGGAGTTCATCCGCCGATCCGATGAGCTGTGTCAGGCCCAGTCCGCGTTTCTGCAGACGCTGCCGGAGCTGGAGCTGGTACCTGCGGCGGCGGAGACGGCGGAGAAGCCCGACGCCGTGGTGGGCGCCATCGAGCAGGACATCCTGACCCAGTACGATGCGGCACCGGAGGAGAAGGCGGAGGAGATGAAGCCCGCCGTCACCGACGAGCCCACCATTCAGTTCCCGCCGGTGAACGACAACGCCGTCCCCACCGACTTCAAGCTCAGTCTGGACGAGCTGAAGTTCGGGCGGAACTACAACGGCGGCAAATAAGACGCACAATCAAAAAAGGCGGCCTGTGGCCGCCTTTTTTCAGAATGGACGCCTGCGGGAAATACCGGTAAGGGACCGCAGAAAACAGCCGGCCGCGCCGAAATGTGCGGCGTGGCGCAGCGGAGACGCCGGTGGCCGCGCTGAAATGTGCGGCGGGGCGCCGGCAGCGGGCGGCTGCGGTGAGAGACAGCCGCAGCTCCAACGGTCCGGTGCGGCGCTGGCGAGGGCGGGCAGCCACGATTCCGGCGGGCAGAGGACTATGGCCCCGGCAACGAAGAATGGCGGCTCCGGCGGGGCCGCACGGACAAACAAGGAGGAGAGCAGATGACGGACAAGCCTATCATCGCGCTGCTGTACGATTTCGACAAGACGCTGTGTACCACCGATATGGAGGACTACGCCTTTATCCCCGCGCTGGGGTACACCCCCGCCCAGTTCTGGGACAAGGCCAACACCTTCGGACGGGACAACCGGATGGACGGCCTCCTGGCTTATATGTACACCATGATCGCGGAGTGCCGCGCCCAGGGGAAACGGCTGGACCGCGATTTTCTGGTGCAGTGCGGCCACAGCATGGAGCTGTTCCCCGGCGTGCGGGAGTGGTTTGGGCGCATCAATGCCTTCGGCGAGGAACAGGGCGTCACCATCGAGCACTATGTCATCTCATCCGGCCTGCGGGAGATCATCGAGGGCAGCGGCATCGCCCATGAATTCCGCGAGATCTACGCCTGTGAGTTCTTCTACAACGCGGAGGGACTGGCGGCATGGCCCAAGCTGGATGTCAACTTTACCAACAAGACCCAGTTCGTCTACCGCATCAACAAGGGCGTTCTGGATGTGTCCGACGACAAGACGCTGAACGACTCCATGCCCGACGACAGCAAGCGTATCCCCTTCACCAACATGATCTACGTGGGCGACGGATTGTCCGACGTGCCGTGCATGAAGATGATGCGGGCCTACGGCGGGCAGGCTATCGCCGTGTATCAAGCCGGCAACCGCGTCGGTGTGGAGGACCTGCTGAGCAAGGGGCGGGTGGACTTCATCTTCCCCGCCGACTATCGGGAGGGCACGGGACTGGACAGCACCGTGAAGAACATCATCCGGAAGATGGCCATCAGCGATGCCCTCACCGCCGAGAACGTCCAGCAGCTCCAGGCCATCGGGCGGGGCGACCTGCCGGAGCAGGTGGGACTGTTCGAGTGAGAAAAAACTGCGAAAAAAGCGTCTGCACGCGGTGCGTGCAGACGCTTTTTTGTGTTTGGAGGGGTGCGGGCGGGGCTCACTGCATGACCTGACGGATCACGCGGATGAAGCGGGCGCGGTCGTAGATCACCGGCACGGGGTACGTGGGGTTGGCCTCCGCCGCGGCCCAGGCCGCCATCCGGGGCAGGTCCTGCTCCCGTATGCAGGTGAAACCGGTGGGAATGCCCAGGCGGCGTTCCATGGCGGAGATGGCGTCGATAAAGGCGTTGGCTCTGTCCGCCTCGCTGTCGCCGGTGAGGCCCACCAGCTCCGCCAGGCGGGCCAGCTTCCGGTGGGCCGCCGGACCGTAATCCCGCAGGACCACCGGCAGCAGTACCGCGTTGGCAAGGCCGTGGCCCACGCCGTACAGGCCGCCCAGAGTGTGTGCGATGGCGTGGACGTTGCCCACACCGGCGCGGGTGAAGGCGAAGCCCGCCTGATAGGAGGCGGTGAGCAGAGCCTGTCGGGCGGCCACATCATCGCCGTGGGCGCAGGCGTGCTCCAACGTTTGAAAAATGGTGACAACGGCCTGCTCCGCCAGCCGGTTGGTCTCACGGGTGGGGTAAAAACGGCCCAGATATGCCTCCACCGCGTGGGTCAGGGCATCCATGCCCGTCTCGGCGGTGGTGTGGGGCGGCAGGGATACGGTGAGCAGCGGGTCCAGCACGGCGCAGCGGGGGATCAGGCACAGGTCGCTGACGGCGTACTTGTGGTAGTCCGCGCCGGTGACTACGGCGGCAATGGTGGTCTCGGAGCCGGTGCCGGCGGTGGTGGGCACGGCAATGAAGGGCGGAATGGGGCGGCGCACCTTCAGAAGCCCCGCCATCTGGGCCAGCGTCCTGTGGGGACGGGCCAGCAGGGCGGCGGCAGCCTTGGCCGCGTCCATGGGACTGCCGCCGCCCACGGCCACGAAGCTGTCGCACTGTTGTGCGCGGTACAGGGCGGCGATGGCCTCCGCCTCGGCCACCGGCGGGTTCGGCGTCACGCCGGTATAGAGGGCATAGCCCTCCAGCCGGTCCAGCACCTGCCGGAAGGCAGGGGCGGCGCACTGGCGGCGGCTGGCCACCACCAGAGGGCGGCGGGCGCCGTACTTTTGCAGCAGGTCCGGCAGGCGGCGGAAGCTGCCGGCACCGGTGACGGCCTCCGGCCTGCGCCAGGGCAGCAGGCGGGCGCCCAGCCCGAAGGCCAGCTGGTAGGTACGATACCACAGATGCAGTAAGGTCAGGGCGGACACGTCCTTTCGTTTTTGTCCCATTATGGCAGATGGGGGCGGGTTTTGCAAGGAAAGGACGCAAAAAAGGGGGCGGCATACGCCGCCCCCTTGGGAGATGGTCTATCACTCCACCGTCTCGATCAGGCCGTAGCCGCCGTTGTTGCGGTGGTACACCACGCAGATGGCGTTGTCGTCAATGCGGCGGAACACATAGAACGAGTGATCCAGCAGGTTCATCTGCAGGATGGCCTCGTCCGTGGTCATGGGCTTGACGGCAAAGCGCTTGGTGCGGATGACATCGAAGTCGTTGTCCTCCACCACGTCGAACTCAGCCGGAACGGAGGATACCAGCGCATCGGCCCGCAGGTTCTTCGCCAGGCGGGTCTTGTTCTTGCGGATACGGCGGTCGATGAAGCTGACAGCCTCGTCAATGGCGCCGCGCATATCGCCGTCGGGGTCCTCCGTCTGGGCGCGGAACAACGTGCCGTTGGCGCTGCGAATGGTCAGCTCCACCACGCAGCGGTTCTTCTTCTCCACGGCAAAGGTCACAAAGGCGTCTGCCTCCTCCGGAAAATACTTATCCAGCTTACTGATCTTCTTTTCCGCGTATTCCTTGATGGAGTCGTTGAGGGAGATCTTCTTGCAGGCGAATGTGAACTTCATAATTCTTGCTCCTTTCGTCAGTGCGGTAAACACAGGTCAGGGTCGGGGAGCCGGTTCCCTTTATCCTTGTCCGTATTATAGCAAGTCGCATGACGTTTGAAAAGCCGTTTTCTGTGAATTTGTGAAAACTTCACAAATCGTTTGCAATTCAGACACATTCGACACCGGCCCCTAAAAGTCGTACCCGTCCGACAAAAGCTCCTATTTACAAGGGGACGGGCTTGCGCTACTATAATAGAGGAAGCTTTCCAATATCCCACCCGCTTGGGCCGCTCTGCTTGCAGGGCGGCTCCTTTTTTGTGAAAAAAAGAGAGAGAGACGGCATGCGCCGTCTCTCCTGCTCAGGCATCCAGTTTCTCCGAAAGGGTCTCGTCCAGCTTTACCGCGCCGTACAGGTTCTTGGCGGAGCAGCCGGCACGTCCGCCGCCGGCGCAGGCGCAGGCACACGCACAGGCGCAGCTGCTGGCGCAGGCGCAGCTGCTGGCGCAGGCGCAGTGGCTTCCGCCGCCGAAGCCACCTCCGCCGAAGCCGCCGCCCCTGCTGCCGCCGCCGAAGCCGCTGCCGCCGCTGCGGGGCGGGCGGGGACGCCGCTTGGTGCCCTTGCTGCCCGGGCGGGGACGTCCGTCGGGTCCCGCGGGATACCAGAGGTGGTTGACGAACACGTACCGTGTGCCGAAGCCGCCGGCGTAGCCGCCGAACAGCTCCCGGAGGATCCGCACCACCACCCAAACGATGAAAATGGTGATGATCAGCGTCAGGAACATGGCAGCCATGCTTGTGTCCTCGTCCTCGTCTCCGTCGTACCAGCCGTCATTCGGCGCGTTAACGGCGCTGTTGTCCGAGGACAGGACGGTGGGCCAGTCGGTGTAGACGGCGTGGACGCCCATGGTTTCGCCGTAGCCCAAGTCGGAGGCGGTGATAGTCATCATGCCGGTCTGGGGCGCGGCGGTGCCGCCGGCGTCCGCGGTAGCGGTGAGATCGCCGATAAGGCCCGCGGGGTCGATCCACTTCAGGGTCATCTCTCCCACCCCGGCCTCGTCGAACCAGCCCGGGGTATAGTCAAAAGTCACGGTATTGCCGCTGAGGGTATACATGTACTCCTGCACCCAGCGGTAGGAGAACGTAAACGTCTCTCCCTGTCTGTAGGCGCGGTCCAGGTAGACGTACATGTAGCTGTTGTCGAAGGACAGGCGCTCGATGTTGTCGGTGAGGGCTTCCTCGTCCCGCACGGAGCCGTTGGGCACGCCGATCTTCAGTTTCTGTCCGTAGGGCAGCTCCTCCAGCGCCGTCCATGTCAGATCGACGGTGATGGTCAGGCTGCCGTCATCGACGTTGGGGGCGGCGGTCACGTCGTAGCGGTCGATGTAGTCGTAGTCCGCCCAGGCGGTGACGGTGCAGCACAGGGCCGTCAGCAGGGCCAGCAGCAGGATGCGCAGTTTCTTCAGCATGTGACCGCCTCCTCCCTGTTGCCGGTATACAGCTGACAGATGTGATCCATTCTGGCACTCTCCGCGCGGATGGCGGCGCAGCGGTCGCTGTTCCAGACGGCGGACCAGTCGTCGGTGAGCATATTGCCCAGCGGCGCGGCGCTGAGCCAGCTCTGGCAGGGGATGATGCTGCCGTCCGGCGCGATGGCCATGTTGCTCAGGCAGGCGCCGCAGCTGGGGATCAGGTGCAGGCCCAGAGCGCGCAGCGTCTCCTCCGGCAGCCAGCCCGGGCTGGTGAAGTCCAGCTCCATGCTCAGCTCCTCCAGCACGGAGACGGCGCCTTGCAGCACGGCGGTGAGCTCCTGCTCCGTCAGGCGGGTAGCACGGCTCTCCGCGCCCTCGGCGCTGCCGGAGGGGATCAGGCCGGAGCAGGTGGCGTAGCGCACGCCCAGAGACGCGGCAAAGCGCAGCGTGGCGGCATAGTCCGTGTTCAGGCTGCACAGCGGCGTGTTCACGGAGACGATCAGCCCCGCCGCCACGGCGTTCCGGATGCCCTGCACGGTCTTGTCGAAGCCGTCGACCCCCACCAGTGCGTTGTGAATGGCCGGGTCGGCGCTGTAAAGCGTGACCTGTACGCTGTCCAGACTGGCGTCGTACAGCTTGGCGCACAGCTCCGGCGTCAGCAGCTGGCCGTTGGTGTTCAGGCGGGTGACGAACCACTGGGCCGCGTCCACCAGCTCCGGCAGGTCGGCGCGGAGGGTGGGTTCGCCGCCGGTGAACGTCACCTGGGGAATGTTGGCCTCCCGCAGGCGGCGGAGGATGTCCAGCCACTGCTGGGTGGACAGCTCCGGCGCGTCCGCCAGGGACTGGCCGGCGGCGTAGCAGTGCAGGCACTTCTGGTTGCAGTGCCACGCGCCGCTGCGGCGCATGGCGCTGAGCATCAGATCCATGCGATGAGGCGCGGTCATCTCCGCGGCATAATCCCCCAGCGACAGGGTCCCCACCTCCACGGCGGGCTCCTGCCCACGGGCGATGGCTACCAGCGAGGTGAGCATCAGCTCCAGGTCGCCGGCCAGTCGGGTCTTTGAGGTGAAGGGATAGGTCTTACGGGTCTCAGCCACAGCGGACGCGGCCATGGCGCGCCAGTCGGACTCACTGATCTCCAGACCGGCAAAGGGCTCCAGCCGATCCATGAAGTTGGCCAGCAGAATGGCCCAGGATAAGTTCAGCGGCACCAGCTTATCGCCGTTGAGCAGCAGCAGGAACGGCGCGTCGGCGGCGTCCTGCCGCGGCGGGATCATATGGATGCGCACCACGCCGTGGCCCTTGGGGTCCAGCGTGATGTGCCGCACGCAGCTCAGGTGCTTGCGGCGGTAGCGCTCCTCCAGAAAAGCAGGCATCGGTCCTCACTCCTTTCGTTGGCCACAGTATAGCACGGGGGCCGGAAAATGGCAACAGAAACGCCCCGCCTTCCGGCGGGGCGCTTCGTATACAGATGAGCCGTCAGTCGTTGACATCGTAGAAGATGCGCTCGCCCTCCTCGGCCAGACCCAACAGGTCGCGGGCCAGCGCTTTGATGAACTCCTGATCGTCCTTTTTATCCAGGTCCGACTGGAGGGCCTGGTTCTCCTGGGTCTTTTCCTGCAGCTGCTGGGTGAGGGCCGCCTCCTGGGCCCGTACCTCCTTCAAGCGGCCGTAGACGTTGATGATCTCCACGCCCACTACCAGGATCAACACGGCCAGTACCATGACCAGCACGGTATTGTTCCGCTTTTTGCGTGGTTTCTTCTTCTGCGCCATGGTCTCCTTCCCCTTTCTGACGACGGCAGAGCCGTCCCTTTCTCTTTATTGTAGCGCAGGCGCGGTGAAAAGGAAAGGTTTTTTTCAGGAAAGCGGCGGCTTTTTTCACCCAGCACGCCAGTATCGCCGCAGGGCGGCACAGCAGGCGGCAGCACTGCATCGCCGCGTCCAGCCAGAAATCCCACAGAGGGCGCAGCATCGGCGGCAGCGTCAGGCCGTACAGCAAAGCCCCCAGAGCCATGCCCGTAAGCATGTAGAGCCGCAGCTCTCCCTGTCCGATGCGCAGGGCGAACCACAGCAGAAGCAAGCCCTGCACGGCGATATACACCGCGTCCAGCGCACCGGTGAGGCGGCGGTTCCTGCGGCGGCGAAGCCGCACTGTGCGCAGCAGGTCGTAGCACATGGCGGAGGCGGCACCCAGCGCCGCGGCGGTCAGGTAGGCGGACAGCTGCTGGGAGACGTGGTTTTCCATGTCAGCCGAACAGGCGGGACAGGAACGACCCCTGCCGCACCTCCGTATCCTCGTAGGTCACGGCGTCGATGCGGCCATCCACCTGCATCTCGCCGCCGTCCAGCGACAGCTTGCCGATGTGCAGCTCCTCGCCGGTGATGATCAGCGTGCCGGCGCTGGTGGTGGTAACGATGCAGTTCTCGTCGAACCGCACCACGTCCTCCACGCCGGAAACGCTCAGCTTCTCCCGTCCCTCCAGCTGGAGACGGTGATAGGCGGCCACGCCGCCGTCGGTCATATCGTAAGACATTGAAAAAGCGCTCCCTCCCACACAGTTTTCACTGTATCGTATGAGGGAACGCCCTGCATTATGACAGTTTGTCCGGCTGAGCCGCCGCTTCGCGGTACATGGCGGCAGCCGCGTCCTTGCCCACGTTTTCCGCCACGCTGAGTACCTCCACCGTCAGGGTCTTCTGGCCGAAGCGGATGGAGATAACGTCGCCCACCTTTACATCGTAGGACGCACGCTGCACCCGTCCGTTGACGGTGACGCGCTCGTTGTCGCAGGCCTCGTTGGCCACAGTGCGGCGCTTGATGAGGCGGGATACCTTCAGATATTTATCCAGACGCATATGGTCCTCCTTCGCGATGAAAAAGGAGCCGGCGCGTCACGCCGGCTCCTGTGAAACCAAACTTACTCGGCCACGGCGTCCTTCAGGGCCTTGCCGGCCTTGAAAGCGGGGACCTTGGAAGCGGGGATCTCCACCGTCTCCTTGGTGCGGGGGTTCAGGCCGGTACGGGCGGCGCGCTTCTTGGTCTCAAAGGAGCCAAAGCCCACCAGCTGTACCTTCTCCTCGGCCTTCAGGGTCTCGGTGATGGTCAGCAGGGTAGCGTTGACGGCGGCCTCGGTGTCCTTCTTGGACAGACCGGTCTTCTCCGCCACAGCGGCGATCAGTTCAGTCTTATTCATGATAGTTCCTCCCAAAATTTTTCATTTGTTGACACCGTCCCGGCGGGCGGTGTATCTCAAAACGATCAAGATCGCATTAAGAACGTTTGGCTTCGTCCCACAGGGCGGTCATCTCCTCCAGCGACAGCTGGGAGACCTCCCTCCCCCGGACCGCCGCGCCCTCTTCCACGGCGCGGAAACGATGGATGAATTTTTCGCAGGTGCCGTTGACTGCGTCCTCGGGGTCGCATCCGCAGAAGCGGCCCACCTTCACGGCGGCGAACAGTACGTCGCCCAGCTCGTCCGGCACATCGCCGCCATTCTCCACGGCGCGGCGCAGCTCGGCCACTTCCTCCTCCAGCTTGTCCAGCGCGCCCTGTACATCCGGCCACTCAAAGCCGGCGGCGGCCGCCTTCTTCTGCAGCTTTTCAGCCCGCCATAGGGACGGCAGGCTGCGGGCCACGCTGTCCATACTGTCGGCCACAGTGTTCTGGCCCTTTTCCCGGCGCTTCAGCTGCTCCCAGCTGACCAGTACGGACTCCGGCGAGTCCTCGTGCCCGTCCCCAAACACATGGGGGTGGCGGAACAGCAGCTTTTTCACCACGCCGTCGCACACGTCGTCCATGGTGAAGCGGCCCGCGTCGGACTCGATGTCCGCGTGGAACACCACCTGCATCAGCACGTCGCCCAGCTCCTCCTTGAGAAGCACGGGGTCGTCGTTGTCGATGGCCTCGGCGGCCTCGTACGCCTCCTCCAGGAGGCCGCGGCGGATGGACTTGTGCGTCTGCGCCTTGTCCCAGGGGCAGCCATCCTCCGAGCGGAGAAGCCGGATGATCTCCAGCAGGTCCGCATAGTCATAGTGCGGTTTCCTTGTAAAATTTATCATATTTGCGCTCCTATTGCAAGAGGTTTTCGTGGTGATGCGCCGAAAAGTTCAGTGTAAGTGCAGCATTCGGGCAATTTTTTCACCTTTCGGCAGGTCCAACACGTCCTGCCGCGTCACGGCGCCCAGCGCCAGCACCAGCACGCCGTAGACCACCACCGCCACGGCAATGGCGGGCAATACGGCCCAGCGCTCCGGCAGGCTGCGGGCCAGCAGGCCGTAGGACGAGCGGGCGGCCAGTGCCATCACCGCCGTGATGAGAACCGGTCTGGCAAACAGGCGGAGGTAGGAGGGCCGCTCCGGCACGCAGCGGGCGATGGCGATGAGGTTCAGCACCACGATAAGCCCGTAGCAGTAGAGCGTGCTCACCGGTGCGCCGCGGACGTTGGTGGCGGGGTCGCCCACCATCAGGTAGTTGGTGATGATCTTCAGGATACCGCCGCACAGCAGGGTGACGACGGGGATGTACTCTTTGCCGTAGGCCTGGAGGACGCCGTTGGTGGCCACCATCAGGCACACGAAAATGCAGGCGATGCCCAGAATGGTCAGGTGATAGGCGGCGGCTGCGGCGGTGTCAGGCACCGCAGGGTACAGCAGGCGCAGGATGGGCCCCGCCAACACGGACAGGCCCGCGCCGGTAGGCAGGGCGATGAGGGTGGTGAGCTTCAGGGCCGCGGCGGCGCTGCGCCCCGCAGCGGGGCGGTCGCCCCGGGCCAGTGCGGCGGAGATGTCCGGCACCAGACTGACGGTGACGGGATAGATGAAGGACGGCGGCAGAGCGAACAGCGTCATGCCGAAGGTGTACTCGCCGTACAGCGCAGTGGCGGCGGCTTCCGTATAGCCCAGAGTATTCTGCAGGGTGGACATCACCAGCGCCTGATCCAGCAGGGTGATGAGGCTCATGCCCGCCGCGCCCAGCGTGATGGGGATGCCGGCAGTCAGCAGTTCACGGAGCACGGCGCTCCGCGCAGGCGGTACGTCCACGGCGGCGCGGTCACGGCGGCGCAGCAGGAACACGGTCAGCACCGTCAGAGACAGCAGGGACCCTGCGGTGACGCCGGCGATGGCGCCGGCGGCGCACAGGGACGAGTCCGCCCCCCGGTGCAGCAGCACCAGGCACAGGGCGAGGCCGATGACCAGCTTGCCGGCGGACTCCGTCATCTGGCTGACGGCGGTGGGCGTCATGTCGCCCAAGCCCTGCGTATACCCCCGGATGGCGGAGGTCAGGCAGACGAACAGCACGGCCGGTCCCAGCGTGCGGATGGCCGGCGCGGCCAGTGAGTCGTGGAGCAGGCCGCTGAGTACCTGCGGAAACAGGCACATGACGGCGCTGCACACCGCGCCGATGACGGCCAGCAGCGCCAGCGCCGTCCGGAAAATACAGCGCTGGGCGTTGCGTCTGCCCTGCGCCGCTGCGCGGGATACCAACCGGGACAGCGCCAGCGGCAATCCCGCCGTGGACAGCACCAGCAGCAGGTTATAGATGTTATAGGCCGCATAGAAATGGGCCATGCCCTCCTTGTCCAGCAGGTTGCCCAGCGGGATCTTGTAGAGCGCGCCCAGCACCTTGGTAACGGCCACGGCAAGGGCCAGCACGGCGGCGCCGCTGATGAAGTTGTGCCGTCGCTGGGCCATAGGCGCCTCCCGTCTGCTATTTCATGGCCTCGTGGAACCGGCGGAACGTCTCCAGATCCTGCCGGATCTTCTCGGGGCGGGCGATGTACTCCGTGGGAAACTTGGGGTGAAAGACCCGCTCGATACGGTCGTGTACGGGGTCCACCATCTTCGTGGAGCCGCCGGCGCCCAGAGACAGGATGCTGTGCAGCTCCTCCATGATGTAGATATTATACAGTCCCTCCGCGCCGGATATGCACCAGCCTACGTTCTCGAAGCTGCCGGACATATACTTCTGACGGTAGAGGTAGTAGGGAGTAAAACTCGCGGCGCGCAGGGCTTCGTTGGCGTAGTCCAGCATGGCGGACACGTCCTGCGCCGATGGGATGGGCAGGCCCTCCAGCAGAATGCGGCTGCCCTTCTTCAGGCTGAGGGTGTGGACGGTGATGTTGTCCGCGCCGAAGGTCAGGCACTTGTCCAGCGTGCGGCGGAAGCCCTCCGGCGTGTCGGCAGGCAGGCCGGCGATGAGGTCCATGTTCACATGGGGGAACCCCATGGAGGCAGCAAGCGCCATGGTCGCCTCGATGTCCGCCGCCGTGTGCTTGCGGCCGATGGCCCGCAGCACCTCGTCCTCCATGGACTGGGGGTTGACGCTGATGCGGTCCGCGCCGTGGTCCAGCAGGACCTGCAGCTTCTCCCGTGTGATGGTGTCGGGGCGGCCCGCCTCGATGCAGTACTCCGCGCAGTCGGTGAGGTCAAAGCTGCGGTTCAGATGGGTCAGCAGGTGATCCATCTGCCGGGCCGACAGGGTGGTGGGCGTGCCGCCGCCCATATAGAAGGACTTGATGCGCAGGCCCGTCTCCGCCACCATGCGGGCAGCGTCGGTGATCTCCTGCTCCAGCGATGCCAGATAGGGCTCCATCAGGCCGAAGGACTTCTCCACCGATGCGGACACGAAGCTGCAGTAGGCGCAGCGGGTGGGGCAGAACGGGATGCCCACGTACAGGGAGATCTCATCGGGGCGCAGGTCGCGTTTGGCCTTCAGGCCGGCCCGGGCCGTCTCGATGGCCAGGCGGCGGCGCTCCGGTGAGACGAAGTAGGTGTCACGCAGGACGCGGTCCGTTTCGCGCTCCGTTTTGCCCTGCTCCAGCATAGCGCGGGCCAGCTTGCCCGGACGGATGCCGGTGAGGGCGCCCCAGCTGGGGGTAACGCCGGTGATGTCCCGCGCCGCCTTGAAGAACGACAGCTTCAGGGCGCGCTGACGCAGACGCTCCCGCTCGTACTCGTCGGGGGCATCCGTAAGAACAGCGCGGGAGACGCCCCGCGCCGTTTTGCCATGATAATGAATGCTGGTAACGCCGGTGGCATAGCGCTTGCCCTCCGTCAGGGAGACATAAGCGCAGTCGTCCTCCCCCGTCTCCGCTGTCTCGTAGACGGGGCGCTCCTCGGGGAAGAAGGCCAGCAGGCTCTGCTCAATGGCATAGCGGTCGTCATGGCCGCGGAAGATCAGCTTCATCGCGCCGACCCCTGCCGCATGTAGGGGTTGACGCGGCGCTCGTAGTCCAGCGTAGTCTCCATGTCGTGACCCGGAAGCACCCGCAGGTTCCCCTCCAGTGCCGCCAGGCGGCCCAGAGAGGCCAGCATCTTCCGGTAGTCGCCGCCGGGGAAATCGCACCGGCCGCAGGAGCAGCGGAACAGGGTATCGCCGGCGAACAGCACGCCCTGCCCCTCCACCAGCAGGCAGACGGAGCCCTCGGAGTGACCCGGCGTTTCCAGCACGCGGAGAGTCAGCCCGCCCAGCGGCAGGGTGTCGCCCTCCTTATAGTAGCGCTGGTTCTCCGGCCCCACCTTGCGGAACAGCAGCTCGCCGCGCTCCGTATCCACGGCGTCCTTTTCGTGGATATATACCGGCACGTCCGGGTACTGCTCCAGCAGAGGGCGGACAGCGGAGGTGTGGTCAAAGTGGCCGTGGGTCAGAAGGATATATTGCAGGGTGCAGCCGCTCTGCTCTACCAGACGGGCCACCCGGGCGGCGTCGTCGCCGGGGTCGATGAGGGCGCAGACGCCGGCTGTCTCATCGCACAGCAGGTAGCAGTTGGTCATGATGGGGCCGACCTGAATGGATGTGATCTTCATGGCGCTTCCTTTCTTACAGCTGATCGGTGTCCACCACCAGCGTCACCGGCCCGTCGTTGAGGCTCTCCACCTGCATATAGGCGCCGAACTCGCCGGTCTCGGTGTGGAAGCCCTTGTCCCGGCAGAGCTGGACGAACTTCTCGTACAGGGGGATGGCCACCTCCGGCCGTGCGGCGGACAGGAACTCGGGACGGCGGCCCTTTTTGCAGCTGCCGTACAGCGTGAACTGGGAGACGATGAGCAGCTGGCCCTTCACGTCCTCCAGACTGCGGTTCATCTTACCGTTTTCGTCCTCAAAAATGCGGAGCCCGGTGAGCTTGTCCGCCAGCTTGACGGCCTGGGCCTCGGTGTCCTCATGGGTCACGCCCAGCAGGATGAGGAAGCCCTCTCCGATCTGGCCGTGTACCTTGCCGTCGATAGTGACGGATGCGTGCTTCACGCGGGTCAATACTGCTCTCATGGCATATGCTCCTTTTTCTGGTTTAACCGGCGGGGCGGGTGACCCGCATGACGCCGGAGATCTGCTCGATCCTCCGCATGACCGTTTGCAGCTGCTGGCTGTCGGACACGTCCGTGTCCAGCGTGATGAGGGCAAAGCCGTCCGGCGTGCTGCGGGCGTTCATGGAGGAGACGTGGGTCTTGGTGCTGGACAGCACCGTGGAGATGTCCACGATCAGGTTCAGGCGGTCCTTGGCCACCACCTCCAGCGTGGTACGGTAGCTCTCCCGGGTGTTGCCGCCCCAGGAGACTTTGATCCAGCGGCCGGCCTCCTCCGGCTTGCGGCGGGCGGGGTCGGCGTTGGGGCAGTCCGCCCGGTGGACGGAGATGCCATAGCCGCGGGTAATGAAGCCCACGATGTCGTCCCCGGGCACGGGGGTGCAGCATTTGGAGAACTTCACCAGACAGTTGGTAAGGCCCTCCACCACGATGCCCTGCTCTCCCTTGGCGTGCTGAGGCACAGCGGGGCGGGTCTGCTGGGGCTGATCCGCTACGGGCACCTCGGCCTGACGCTCTGTCTGGTGCTGGTGGAGGATACGCTGGATATCCTCCCGCAGGCGGCCCATGACCTTCAGGGCGGAGATGCCGCCGTAGCCGATGGCGGCGTACATATCGTCCAGGCTGTTGTAGCTCAGTTTTTTCAGGACATTGGACAGGTTTTCCTCGTTGGTCAGCTCCTTCAGCGTCACACCGGTGCGCTTCAGCTCCGACTCGAAGCTCTGGCGGCCGTTGACGATGTTCTCATCCCGCTTCTCCCGCTTGAACCACTGGCGTATCTTGCTGCGGGCGTTGCTGGAGCGGGCGATCTTCACCCAGTCGCGGCTGGGACCGTGGGCGGATTTGCTGGTCATGACCTCCACCACATCGCCGTTGCGCAGGTGGTAATCGAACTGGACGATGCGGCCGTTGACCTTGGCGCCGGTCATGTGGTTGCCCACGGCGGAGTGGATGGTGTAGGCAAAGTCGATGGGCGTGGCGCCGGCGGGCAGGTTGATGACATCGCCGTTGGGGGTGAACACAAACACCTCATCGGCGAACATGTCCACCTTCAGGGAGTGGATAAAGTCCTCGGCATCGGTGCCCTCCTGATTCTCCAGCAGGCGGCGCACCCATTCGTAGCTGCGCTCGTCACCGGCGCCCTGGCCGTTCTGCTTGTACTTCCAGTGGGCGGCCACGCCGTACTCGGCCACCTCATGCATCTCCCTGGTGCGGATCTGTACCTCGAAGGGGATGCCGCTCTCGCCCACCACCGTGGTGTGCAGACTCTGGTACATGTTGGGCTTGGGGGTTCCGATATAGTCCTTGAAACGGCCCAGGATGGGCTTATACAGGTCGTGTATCAGGCCCAGAACGTTATAGCAGTCCGCCACAGTGTCCACGATGACGCGGAAAGCGAACAGGTCGAACACGTCGTCCAGCGACTTGTTCTGGGTGTACATCTTGCGGTAGATGGAGTAGGGGTGCTTCATGCGGGCCTGCACCGTGGCGTCGATGCCGGCCTCCCGCAGGCGGGTGGTGATCTGGTCGTGGATGGCGGACATGAAGCCGTCGTACTCCGCCGCCTTCTCGTCCAGTGCCTCGATGATCTCCCGGTAGCCCACGGGGTCCAGATATTTCAGAGACAGGTCCTCCAGCTCCCACTTCATGCGCTGCATACCCAGACGGTGGGCGATGGGGGCGTAAATTTCCATGGTCTCGAAGGATTTCTGCTTCTGCTTCTCCGGCGTCTGGTACTCCATGGTACGCATGTTGTGGAGACGGTCGGAGATCTTGATGAGGATCACGCGGATGTCCTTGGCCATGGCCATCAGCATCTTGCGGAGGTTCTCCATCTGCTCCTCCTCTTTGGAGGTGTAGTGGACGCGGGTCAGCTTGCTGACGCCCTCCACCAGATCCGCCACTGTGGGGGAAAACAGCTTGCTGATCTCCTCATGGGTGGCGTCGGTGTCCTCAATGGTGTCGTGGAGCAGGGCCGCCACGATGGACTCCGTGTCCAGGTGCAGCTCCTCCGCCACGATCTGGGCCACGGCCAGCGGGTGGGTGATGAACGGCGAACCGTCCTTCCGGTTCTGTCCGGCGTGGTGGGCGGCGGCGTACTCATAGGCGGCGCGGATCTGGTCGAAGCCGGCGGACGGGTTATATGATTTCACTGTTTCGATCAGGCGATCGTACATCTCCTGGGGTGTCATGGTCATTGTACAGTGCCTCCCTTCTCCGTCATCTGGCGGAGCCACAGCAGATGGGGTGACTCCGACAGCACCACTTTCTTCCCGCGGTGCAGGCGGATGGTCACGTCATCGTCCTGATGCTCCATGGTCAAAAGTCCCCGCTCGGCAAATACCTCCAGGCACAGGGACGCCCGGGGGAACGGCTCGGTTTTGCCCAGCTCCGCCGCCATCGCCCGCAGCAGCGGGAGATATCCGGTGGTGAGGCCGGGCTCGGGTACCGTGTGCTCCAGAAAGCGCCATGCGGCGGCGAACTGATCCCGCGTAGGCAGCAGGCGGCGGGCGTCCCGTATCGTCAGGGACTGATGGGCCGTGCAGCGGTCCGTAAGGGCAAGCCCCTCCTGCTCCCGTCCGCTGGGGTACAGGGACGGCCGCAGGTCCACCATCTGGAGCTGCACCGTCCGGCTGCCGCGGAACTCGTTGATCTGCAAATAGAAGGCGGCATCCACGCGGTCACCGGCGCGGCAGCCGCAGTCCTCGGCCACGGTGGAGAAAAAGATGCCGTCAAACTGGGCGCTGCCCTTGCCGAGGCGCAGCTTCAGGTGGCGGTTCTGGCCCACGTTCTGGGTGCGCAGCAGCGTGGCGCCCAGCAGGCAGAATACGGGGCGGGCATTGCCGCTGCCGTAGGGCTCCAGCGCGGACAGAGCCTCCAGCTCCTCCAGCGTCACCGCGGAGGGGTGGGTGATGGCCACATCCACGTCCAGCTCGGACACGGGAGCCTGCCCGCCGCGGAAGCTGCGGGCATAGTCGTTCATGCGCTGACGGAAGGCGGGGATATTCTCCTCCTGGATGGTGAAGCCCGCGGCCAGCTCGTGGCCGCCGAAGCCCAGCAGCAGGTCCTTGCAGCTCTCCAGCGCAGCAAACAGGTTGAAGCCGCCCCAGCTGCGGCAGGAGCCCTTGCCGGTGGCGCCGTTCAGGTGGATCATAAAGCTGGGGCGGGAATACTTCTCGGAAAGGCGGCTGGCCACGATGCCCACCACGCCCTGATGCCAGCGGCTGCTCTCCAGCACCAGCGCGCTGCGGTCGCGGTCGGGCAGGTGGGCGATCATCTCCTCCGCCTGGGAGTAGATGGTCTGCTCCACGTTCTGGCGCTCGCGGTTCAGAGCGCACAGCTCACGGGCCATGCGCTCCGCCTCCGCCGGATCGGTACACAGCAGCAGCTCCGCCGCCTTGTCGGCGGCGCCCATGCGGCCCGCCGCGTTGATGCGGGGCGCCAGCACGAAGCCGATCTGCACGGAGGTGATCTCCCGGCCGGCCAGGCCGGCCTCCTTCAAAAGGGCGTGGAGCCCGATAAAATAGGAGTGGTCGATGGCGGCAAGGCCCCGGGACACGATGGTACGGTTCTCGCCGGACATCTGCATCACGTCGGCCACGGTGCCGATGGCGGCCAGCGTGCAGTAGCGGGAGAACAGGGCCTCCTCCCTGTCCGGCCCGCCCAGAGCCAGCACCAGCTTCAGCGCCACGCCGCAGCCGGCCAGATGCTTGAAGGGATAGCCGCAGTCGGGCCGGTGGGGGTCCACCACCGCGGCGGCATGGGGCAACGTCTCCTTGCACTCGTGGTGGTCGGTGATGATCACATCCATGCCCAGAGAGTTGGCGAAGTCCACCTCCTCCACGCCGGTGATGCCGCAGTCCACGGTGATCAGCAGGCGGGCGCCCTGGCGGTACAGGTTCTCGATGGCATCACGGCTCAGTCCGTAGCCATCCTCGATGCGGCGGGGGATATAGTGCAGCACGTCGGCGCCGCGGCTCTGGAGATAGTCCACTAAGATGCAGGTGGCGGTGATGCCGTCCACGTCGTAGTCGCCGAACACGGCCATTCGCTCTCCCGCGGCCAGCGCCTGCTGCAGCCGCGCCACGGCCTTATCCATGTCGGCCATCAGGAACGGGCTGTACGTCAGACGCTGCTCATGCTCCAGAAACGCGGCGGCCTGCTCCGCCGTCTCAATGCCGCGGGAGGCCAGCACCTCTGACACCAGACAGGGATAGCCTGCCGCTTTCAGGCGCTCCGCCGCCTGAGGATGTGCGTCAGCAATATGCCACTTCTGAAATTTCACGGCGGATCACCTCCTTCTTCCGGCGGCAGGGGCTATGCCGCCAATTTAACTTAATAATACTTTATTATATCAAATGTAAGGGAAAAGGTAAAGGGCAAAATATCCCGCTGCGCAATTGGGTTGCAATCGGCGGCGATATGGTCTACAATAGTCCTAATTCAGACAGAATCGAGGACCTGCCCATGCGCCCTGACGGAACGAGAGTCAAAGACCTGCCGCCCATCGTAGCGGCGGTGCCCTACATCATGCCCAAGCGATACGATGCCTGGAACTCCATCACCGAGTACATCGACGAGGAGGCCATTAAGTCCTATATCCGCGAAAAGCGCCGCAGCGGCGTGCGCATCAACCACATGGCCGTCATCATCGCCGCATACTACAAGGCGATACAGACCAACCCCAAGCTGAACTACTTCGTGGTGAACAGCCATATCTACCGGCGCAACCACTTCAGCGTGTCCTTCGTTATCCTGAAGAAGCTGGCGGACGGCTCGCCGGACGAGACGACGCTGAAGATCTATCTCGAGCCCAGCGACACCGTGTTCACCATCCAGCAGAAGATCACCGATGCCATCGAGGCCAACCGACACACGGAGCAGAAAAACAGCACCGATAAGTTCGCACGGATGATGTTCTCCGTGCCCGGGCTGCCCAAATTCGTGGTGTGGCTGGCGTACCATCTGGACAAGCACGGGCTGCTGCCCCGCAAGATCATCGACCTGAGCCCGTTCCACACCAGCCTGTTCATCACCAATCTGGCGTCTATCAAGACCAGCCACATCTACCACCACTGCTACGAATTCGGCACCACCAGCGTGTTCGTCTGCATGGGAAAGCCGGTGCCCAACTATATGAGCGGAGACCTCAGCAAGAAGATGATGCCGCTGGGCATCGTCATGGATGAGCGCATCGCCACCGGCTATGAGTACGCCTCCTTCTACAACGATTTCCGGAAGCACATCCGGAGGCCGGAGCTGCTGGAGATACCCTTTGACGGCAGCGCCGCGCCGGAGACGGCGAAAGCGGACACAGAGGAGCCCGCAGCGGTGTGATACATCTATGCACCATCGGCGGGCAGGGACAAAAATCGCCGGAAAGGCACGGTAACAGGCGTGCCCGCCCTTTCGGCCGATGGCAATATACGCAGAAACACAGGGACGGCGCCGACGCGCCGTCCCTGTGTGCGGGTATAGGGGATATGTGAGGGGGTGTCACACTTAGAAGAACAATGCCCAGCCCAGGAAGCCCAGGCAGGCCACCACGCCGGTGAACAGCAGGATCACCACCAGATAGCCCATGATGTCGCGGGCGGACAGCTTTGCGATGCCCAGCGCAGGCAGTGCCCAGAACGGCTGGATCATATTGGTCCACTGGTCGCCCCAGGCGATGGCCATGGCGGTGCGGCCGGCCGCGATGTTCATCTCCGCACCGGCAGGCATCATGATGGGGCCCTGGACGGCCCACTGGCCGCCGCCGGAGGGGACGAAGAAGTTGACGATACCGGCGGCCAGGAAGGACAGCATGGGAAACGTCACATTGTTGGAGATGTCCACGAAGAACTGGGAGATAACGCCGGCCAGCGACACGCCCTGATCGTTGGCGGCCACCATCATGCCCATGATGCCTGCATAGAACGGGAATTGCAGCAGAATACCGGCGGCGCCGGCGGCAGCATCGCCGATGGCGTCCACATAGCGGCGCAGGTCGCCGTGGAGCAGCAGACCCAGGAACAGGAAGATCATGTTCACGATGTTCAGACCCAGGGTAAAGCCGTTCTGCACGAAGTAATAGACGATGTACACGAAGCCGAACACCACGGTGATGGCCCACAGGATCTTGGAGTGCTCCAGCTTTTCAGCAGGGGTATCCATAGCGTACACGCGCTCCTCCTCGTCCACCAGCAGGGCGGGGTTCACGGTGATGGTATGATCCTTGTCGGGGTGCATGGCGTAGTTGATGAAGGGCATCAGCACCAGGATGACGCCGCACATGATGAGGTTCACGGGGTGGAATACCGTCTCGGTGATGGGAGCCTGGTACATCACGCCGCCGAAGTCCTTGCCGGCCACCAGATCCAGCGGGATAGAGCCGGACAGGCCGGCGTGCCAGATGACAAAGCCGGAATAGGCAGAGGCGATCAGCAGGGGGTAATCCACAGTGGGCACACGGCGCACCACCTCTTTGGCCAGCAGAGCGCCGATGACCAGACCGAAGCCCCAGTTCAGCCAGCAGCAGATAGTGGACACGAACGTGGTCACCAGAATGGCCTGCTTGTCATTATGGCAGAGAGCGGCCACGGCGCGCAGCGCCTTCTTGCAGGGGCGGGCGGAGGCCATAGCGGAGCCGAACACCAGCACCAGCGCCATCTGCATGGAGAAAGCCAGCAGATTCCAGAAGCCGCCCTTGGCATCGCCCCACTTGGCGATGACCTCGACGGGGCCCATGCCGGTGGCGCACATGGCGGCCACGAATACGATCAGGGTCAGGATGATGGCGAACAGAAACGCATCCGGCAGCCACCGGTTTACGACGCGCACACATCCATTGGTGAATTTTTTGAACACAACGTCACTCTCCTTCACTACATACAGGTTGGCAGGATACCGGCACAGCATCTTCCCTTTTGGTCCGTGACCGGCAAGACCAGTCTACTACGTTAAGGTTTTAACATCAAGTGTAAATGTGTCGTTTGTTAAAATTTTAATAAAGATCGCCCGTGTGAGAAGTCCAGGTTATGGCATTTTCTGTTACATCTGCACAAAAAGAAACACCGGAACAACCCATTTGTTGTTCCGGTGTTTTTCGTCAAAAGACATTACCACCCCGTATTGTCCGTATGGTCAGGGCCGTCGTAGGGTCGGAATTCGCCGCTGCCGCCGCGGTCCGGCGACCAGCCGATGCCCTTGGCCGCCTTGATCTGCTGGAAGAAGCCGACGTCAGTCTGGACGACGTAGGGATTCAGCCAGATGGCCAGGATGTTCAGCGTCAGGCCGCTGAGTATGCGCCAGCCGATGAAGCTCAGGTCCAGCACGAACAGCTGCCACTTGAAGCCGGCAGTCTGGGCCTTGCTCATGTTGATAGCCTCCATCACGCCCATGTCGGGGTTTTCGCACAGGTTATACACAGCGAAGCGGTAGCGGTAGGCCGCGATGAAGCCCGGGATGATGAACAGCAGCGTCCACAGGAAGATGAAGATGTACTGCACCAGCGCCAGCAGGATCAGCTTCCCGGCGAAGGAGAAGCCGTCGAACAGCCCCAGATACGGCACCTCCTCGCCGCGGCGTACCGCCAGATGGTACCGGTAGTAGCCCGCGTTCAGCAGCACGCTCAACAGCGACACCAGGATGGACACGAACGTCACCAGCGCCGCAGGGAACGCCCGATGCAGTACCAGAAACGACAGATCCACGCCGGTACTATAATAAATATTGTGGACCATGCCCTCATCAAAGGACACAAAGTCCGATACGGCGGTGAGCACCAGCGAGATGCCCATGAACAGCAGCGTGAACAGGTACGGGGAGACGCGGGCGCCGCGGAGGATGCCCTTCGCCTCGTTTTTCAGGGATACACGGTCAAGAAGCATAATGTCCCATCCTTTCTGCGCGGGGACCGAATGTATTTCTCCCGCGATGCGCTAATATTCTAACACAGCGGCGGCGGAAACACAAGGGCTGCCGCAGGGCGGCCGGAACGGCGGATTTTTTGGCGCTCGCCGGGAAATGTGGGAATATTTCACGAGAAACGCCGTCAAGCCCGCGATAAAAACGGCAAAAAACCACAGGAATTGCGCCGTAGGGCTGGACAAGAGAAAAGTTTTGTTGTAATATCTGAATAGTATGCGGTGGCAAAGGGCCACCCGGTAGTAAGATGAGGTGAAGACAATGGCACAAGCTTTCTTTGGCGGCGTTCATCCTAACGACATGAAGGCCGCGACCAATGAAAAGGCCATCGAACAGCTGGCAGCGCCGGCTGAGGTGGTCATTCCCATGTCTATGCACATCGGTGCGCCTTGCAAGCCTATCGTTGCGGTGGGCGACAAGGTAAAAATTGGACAGAGGATCGGCGAACCCGGCGGATTTGTTTCCGCACCCATCCACGCCAGCATCTCCGGCACGGTGAAAGCCGTGGAGCCCCGCCCCTTCAACATGGGCGGCAAGATGATGTCCGTGGTCATCGAGAACGACTTCCAGAACGAAGTGTCCGAGGAAGTCAAACCTGTGGCAGACCCCGACAGTCTGACCCCCGAGCAGCTGGTGGAGATCGTCAAGAACGCCGGCATCGTGGGCCAGGGCGGCGCGACCTTCCCCACCCACGTCAAGATCAGCTCCGGTCTGGGCAAGGTGGACTACGTGATCATCAACGCCGCAGAGTGCGAGCCGTACATCACCGGCGACCACCGCACCTGTCTGGAGCGTCCGGAGCAGGTCATCAAGGGCGCGACCCTGCTGGCCAAGTGCTTCGGCGTGGACAAGGTGTACATCGGCATCGAGGCCAACAAGCAGAACGCAGCCGATGTGCTGAACAAGACCATCGCCGAGCTGAACGCTCCCGTGGTGGTGGAGGTCCTGCACACCCGCTATCCCCAGGGCGCTGAGAAGCAGCTGGTCCAGGCCGTGTCCGGCCGTCAGGTCCCCAGCGGCAAGCTGCCCGCCGATGCAGGCTGCTGCATCTTCAACCTGAACACCACCTGCGCCATCTATCGCGCGGTGTACACCGGCATGCCCGTGGTGAACAAGATCGTCACCGTGTCCGGCTCCGGCGTTATCGACCCCAAGAACATCGAATGTCCCATCGGCACCCCCATCACCAAGCTGTTCGACGCCTGCGGCGGTCTGAAGGATGAGACCTACAAGCTCATCATGGGCGGCCCGATGATGGGTCTTGCCCAGTACGACGTGGACGTCACCGTGGGCAAGGGCACCGGCGCCATGCTGGCCTTCGCCGACAAGGAGGAGCAGTACGTCGAGGATCCCCAGTGCATCCGCTGCGGCAAGTGCGTGGGTGTGTGCCCCATCCGTCTGGAGCCCGTGTTCATGTACAAGTACCTGATGAAGGGCGACGTGGACACCTGGCAGAACGTGCTGCACGGTATGGACTGCATCGAGTGCGGCGCCTGCACCTACACCTGTCCCGCCCGCCTGCCCCTGACCCATGCGTTCCGTCTGGGCAAGCAGGAGGTCAACAACGCAAGAATGGCCGCCAAGGCCAAGGCGGAGGCCGAGGCAAAGGCCGCTGCCGAAAAGAAGGAGGCGTAAATCCATGACTGATTACAAGAATCTGAAGCTGATCGCGTCCTCCTCCCCCCATATCCGTTCCAACGAGGATACCCGCTCCATTATGCTGGACGTGATCATCGCGCTGCTGCCGGCCCTGGCCTGGAGCGTCTATGCCTTCGGCTGGAAGGCCCTGCTGCTCACCGCGGTGTCCGTGGTGTCCTGCGTGTTCTGGGAGTGGGCGTACCGCAAGCTCATGAAGAAGTCCAGCATGATCGGCGACCTGTCCGCAGTCGTCACCGGTATCCTGCTGAGCTTCGTGTGCCCCGTTGATCTGCCCTGGTGGGCTGTCATCATCGGCGCGTTCTTCTCCATCGTTGTGGTCAAGCAGCTCTACGGCGGCATCGGCTGCAACTTCCTGAACCCCGCGCTGGCGGGCCGTGCGTTCCTGCTGGCCAGCTATGCCACCGCCATGACCTCCTGGGCCATCCCCCAGATCCGTCCTGACGTCACCTCCGCCGCCACCCCCCTGCAGATCATGAAGGAGGGCACTGCCGAGGCCTTCAACACCCTGATGCAGAACTACTCCATCAGCGATATGTTCCTGGGCAAGATCGGCGGCTCTCTGGGTGAGGTCTCCTCCCTGTGCCTGCTGGTGGGCGGCGTGTTCCTGCTGATCCGCAAGGTCATCTCCTGGCACACCCCCGTGGCGTACATCGGCACCGTGGCCATCCTGTCCCTGATCGCGGCTCCTGCCGGCATCGGTGCTGTGGACTACATGCTCTACAACGTGTTCGGCGGCGGCCTGATGCTGGGCGCCATCTTCATGGCTACCGACTATGCCACCTCCCCCGTCACCAAGCCCGGCCAGCTGATCTTCGGCGTGGGCTGCGGTCTGCTGACCTGCTTCATCCGCCGCTTCGGCTCCTATCCCGAGGGCGTTTGCTATTCCATCCTGATCATGAACTGCACCACGTGGCTGCTGGATAAGTATGTCCGTCCCACCATCTACGGTGCTGTGAAGAAAGAGAAGAAGGAGGCGACTAAGTAATGAAGATCTCCGGTAAGTTTATTCTCAAGGTCGCCGGTACCCTGACCGTCATCTCTCTGGTCGTGGCCGCCCTGCTGGGTCTGGTCGACAACGTCACCGCTGACAAGATCGCGGCCATCGATGCCGAGAACACCCGCATCGCCATGAGCGCCGTTGTCCCCGAGGGCAGCGAGTTCACCGACAAGCTGGATATCCCCGAGGCCGTGGCCGCTGCCGCGTCCGCCCAGGGCGGTACGCTGTCCGAGCTGTACGGCGTCACCAACGGCGGCGCTGAGGCCGGCTATGTTATGAAGATCTCCGCCTCCGGCTCCCAGGGCACCATCGTGATGATGGTGGGCGTGGACGCCAACAAGGCCGTTACCGGCGTCTCCGTGGTCAGCCACTCCGAGACCTCCGGCATCGGCACCAAGGTGGTGGGCAACGAGCCCAACGCCGCCGGTGTCCCCGTGCTGGATCAGTTCATCGGTATGAGCGGCGCAGGCTCTCTGGTAGTCGGCAAGAACATCACCGCCGTCTCCGGCGCCACCGTTTCCACCAAGGGCATCAACATGGGCGTCAATGCCGCCCTGGCCGCCGTGGAAGCTCTGGGCTAAGAAAGGAGGAGCTGCATTATGAATTTCGGTAAGCAATTGAAAGAGGGTCTCATCACGCAGAACCCCGTGCTGGTCCAGGTCCTGGGCATGTGCTCCACCATGGCCATCACCACGTCGTTCTTCAACGGCCTGGGCATGGGCGTCAGTGTGCTGATCATCCTGACCCTGTCCAACATCTTTATCTCCCTGCTGCGCAAGATCATCCCTAATGAAGTGCGTATCGCCTGCTACATCGTGGTCATCGCCGGCTTCGTGACCTGCGTCGACCTGCTGCTGAAGGCCTTCGTTCCCGCCCTGTCCAGCTCTCTGGGCGTGTTTATCCCCCTGATCGTCGTGAACTGCATCATCCTGGGCCGTGCCGAGGGCTTTGCCTCCAAGAACGGCGTGGGCGCCTCCGCGGTGGACGGCATCTGCCAGGGCATCGGCTACACGCTGGTGCTGGTGGTGATGTGCGTGGTCCGCGAGTTCCTGGGCTCCGGTAAGTTCGGCGGCGGCCTGCTGGGCGGCGGCGGACTGGGCAGCGCACCCGGTGTCACCATTTTCCCCGAGGAGTTCGGCATCAAGGTCCTGACCCTGCCCGTGGGCGGCTTCCTGACCCTGGGCTGCCTCATCGCCCTGATGCAGTGGGCTCTGGCCAAGAGTGCTAAGAAAAAGGAGGCCAAGTAAGTTATGAGTGTGACTACGCTGCTCGCCATTTCTCTTGGCGCGATTCTGACCAATAACTTTATCTTCTCCCAGTTCCTGGGCATCTGCCCCTTCCTGGGCGTGTCCAAGAAGATCGACACCGCTGTGGGCATGGGCGCCGCCGTGACCTTCGTTATGGGTCTGGCCTCCGCGTTCTGCTATCTGGTGAATCTGGTGCTGGCGGCCCTGGGTCTGGAGTTCATGCAGACCGTGGCCTACATCCTGGTCATCGCCGGTCTGGTGCAGTTCGTGGAAATGTTCCTGAAGAAGAACATCCCCACCCTGTACACCGCCCTTGGCGTGTACCTGCCCCTGATCACCACCAACTGCGCTGTGCTGGGCGTTGCTCTGCTGAACACCCAGAACAATTACAACTTCATCGCGTCCGTGGTCTACGGCATCACCGGCGGTCTGGGCTTCCTGCTGGCCATCTTCCTGTTCGCGGCTGTCCGCGAGCAGCTGGAGGTCTCCAGTGAAAACCCCAAGGCCTTTGATGGCTTCCCCATCGCGCTGGTCACCGCCGGCCTGATGGCGCTGGCCTTCATGGGCTTCAGCGGCCTGAAGGTCTGGTAAGGAGGTAGCAACTATGACTATTGTATATGCGGTCGCCGTTCTGGGCGTACTCGCCATCGTTTTCGGCCTGATCCTCGCCGTCGCCGCCAAGGTGTTCGAGGTGGAGGTCGACCCCCGTCTGCCTGAGATCCAGGCATGTCTGGCCGGCGCCAACTGCGGCGGCTGCGGCTACCCCGGCTGCGGCGGCTGCGCCGAGGCCATCCTGGCCGGTAAGGCCCCCGTCACCGCCTGCGCACCTGCCGGTGCGGAGGGCGCTGCTAAGATCGCTGCCATCATGGGCATGGAGGCTCCCTCCGGCGACAAGATGGTGGCCCACGTGCTGTGCAACGGCGGCTGCAACGCCAAGGACAACTTCGAGTACCGCGGTGTGAAGGACTGTCTGGCAGCCACCAAGGTCTGCGGCGGCGACGCCAAGGCCTGCCGCTACGGCTGCTTCGGCTTCGGCTCCTGCGCCGCTGCCTGTAAGTTCGACGCCATCCACGTCGTCAACGGCGTGGCTGTGGTGGACAAGGAGAAGTGCACCAACTGCGGCGCCTGCCGCGCTGCCTGCCCGCACCACCTGATCGTGGAGGTGCCCTACAAGCAGAAGGTGTTCGTCAACTGCTCCAACAAGGACAAGGGCCCTGCCGTCACCAAGGTGTGCGCCTCCAGCTGCATCGCCTGCGGTATGTGTGAGCGCACCTGTAAGTTCGACGCCATCCACGTGGAGAACAACGTGGCCGTCATCGATTACAGCAAGTGCAAGAACTGCACCATGTGCGCCAAGGCCTGCCCCCGCAACGCCATCGAGCCCATCCCCACTCCCGAGGAGAAGGAGAAGTTCAAGGCTGCGCAGAAGGCTGCTGCCGAGAAGAAGGCTGCTGCCGCCAAGGCCGCCGCTGAGGCTCCCAAGGCCGAGTAACCACCCAATAAAACAAGAGACACGCCATCCGGCGTGTCTCTTGTTTTATTAGCTGTGGGGCCTCTCTCCGTCCTGCGGCAGATCTAAAAAAGGAAAGGGCGGGGTATCCCCGCCCTTTCCTTTTGACGTCCGCCGTGGTATACTGGAAAAAACGACCGCAAGGAGGCTCCCCGCCATGTCCGACACCATCGCTGCCATCGCCACGCCCCAGCTGCCCAGTGCCATCGGCATTCTGCGCCTGTCCGGCCCCGACACGCTGGCGGCGCTGGACCGCGTGTTCCGCGCCAGAAACGGCCGCCCCGCCGGTGCGCAGCAGCCTCGCAGCATGGTGTATGGCGACCTGCTGGACCGGAGCGGCAGCGTCATCGACCATGTGCTGTGCGTCCGGTTCGCGGGGCCCAACAGCTACACCGGTGAGGACTGCGCGGAGGTACACTGCCACGGCTCGCCGGTGGTGCTGAATGCGGGTCTGGCCGCGCTGTTGGCCGCGGGGTGCCGTCAGGCCAGAGGCGGCGAGTTCACGCGGCGGGCCTTCCTCAACGGACGCATGGACCTGATCCAGGCGGAGTCCGTGGCGGACCTCATCGATGCGGAGACGGCGGAGGCGGCGAAAAACGCGGTGTGCCAGCTGGACGGTGTGCTGAGCCGCACCATCGCCGGTATCTACGACAGTCTGATGGCCATGGCGGCACGGTTTTATGCCGTGGTGGACTACCCCGACGAGGACATCGAGGACGTACAGCGCCAGGAGATGCTGGACACATTGAGTCGTGCCCAGCGGGAGCTGGAGCGGCTGCTGGCCACCTTCTCCCGCGGACAGCTTCTGAAGCAGGGCGTCCCCGCCGTGATCTTAGGACGGCCCAACGCGGGAAAATCCTCCCTGCTCAACGCCCTGCTGGGCTACGACCGCGCCATCGTCACCGACATCGCCGGTACCACCCGCGACACCGTGGAGGAAAAGGTGCTGGTGGGCGGCGTACTGCTGCGGCTGACGGATACCGCCGGCATCCGAAACAGCGCTGACCGCATTGAGGCTATGGGTGTGGAACGCAGCCGTCAGGCGGCGCAGCGGGCGGCGCTGGCCCTGCTGGTGCTGGACGGCTCCCAGACTCTGACAGACGAGGACGAACAGGCCATGGCGGCGGCAGAGCAGACGCCCCGCCTGCTGGTGCTGGTGAACAAGAGCGATCTGCCCCAAAAGCTGGACACGGCGGCCTTGGCTGAGCGGTTCCCCCGCGTGCTGCATATCTCCGCCCAAACCGGCGCGGGGCTGGACGCGCTGGCGGAGACTGTGGCGGCGCTGTACCCTGCGGGGGAGACGCCTGCGGGCGAGCTGCTGACCAACGCGCGGCAGGCTGACGCCGTGGAACGCGCCCTGTCCGCCGTAGCGGAGGCCCGCGGCGCACTGGACATGGGCATGACACCGGATGTGGTGCTGACGGACTGTGAAGCGGCGCTGGAGGCACTGGGCGAGCTGAACGGCAAGCGCATCCGCGAGGATCTGGTGGATACCATCTTCTCCCGCTTCTGCGTGGGAAAATGACCGTATTTTTGTAAGAGGTGCGCAAATTTTCGGGTTTCCCCTTTTCAACTGGCGCGTTTCGTGTTACCATGGAGTATCGTGAACATCCATTCGACAAAAGGAGGCTTTTGCTATGCGTGACTATATCATCATGACCGACAGCTGCTGCGATCTGAACGCCCACATGGCCCAGGAGCTGGAGCTGAACGTGGTGCCCCTGACCGTCCACATGAACGGCAAGGACTACGCCAACATGCTGGACGGCAGTGAGATCAGCTTCGAGGAGTTTTACAAGAACATCCGCAGCGGTATCCTCAGCACCACCTCCGCCGCCAATGTAGGACAGTTCGAGGACGCCATGCGCGCCGTGCTGGCCCAGGGCAAGGACATCGTGTGCATCAACTTCTCCAGCGCTCTGTCCGCCACGTACCAGAACGCCTGCATCGCCGCCAAGACCATGGCGGACGAGTTCCCCGAGAGCCATGTCTACGTGGTGGACTCCCTGTCCGCCTCGCTGGGGCAGGGGCTGCTGCTGTATCTGGCGGTGCAGAAAAAGCGGGAGGGTCTGTCCGCTGAGGAGCTGGTGCAGTGGGTAGAGGAAAACAAGCTTCACATTGACCACTGGTTCACCGTAGACGACCTGAACTTCCTGAAGATGGGCGGCCGCGTGTCCGCCACCACTGCGTTTCTGGGTACCATGCTGTCCATCAAGCCGGTGATGCACACCTCCGACGAGGGAAAACTGGTACCCGTCAGCAAGGCTCGCGGCCGCAAGGCCAGCCTGCAGGCCCTCATTGACAAGGTGGCGGAGCTGGGCATCGAGCCCAGTGAGCAGGTGATGTTCATCTGCCACGCGGACTGCGAGAAGGAGTCCCGCGCCGTGGCCGAGGAGCTGAAGGCCCGCTACGGTGTGAAGGAGGTCTACATCAACTACATCGGGCCTGTCATCGGCAGCCACACCGGCCCCAACACCATGGGCCTGTTCTTCGTGGGCACCAAGCGCTGACACATGATTTCACATTCGGAGGGAACGCACATGGAATGGCTGGAGCTGAAGATCGACACCTCGCCGTCGGGGCTGGACGCGGTGACAGCACTGCTGGAGCAGCAGGGCATCACCGGCGTCATCATCGACGATGAAGCGGATTTCAAGGATTTTCTGGAGCATAACCGGCAGTATTGGGACTATGTGGATGAGGACCTGCTGCGGGAAAAGGCCGGCGTCAGCCGCGTCACCTTCTATCTGGAGCGGAACGAGGATGCCCTGAACATCGTGGCGCAGGTGCGCATCGCCATGTCCGCCCTGAAAAAGGAGCATCCGGAGTACGGCCCGATGCTGCTGACCATCGACAACGTGGCCGATGCGGACTGGGAAAACAACTGGAAGAAGTTCTACAAGCCCATGGAGATCGGGGAGCGGCTGCTGGTGGTACCCCAGTGGGAGGAGACCAAGGCCAGAGGGCGGATGAAGCTGGTGCTGAACCCGGGCCTCACCTTCGGTACCGGCAGCCACGCCACCACCCGGCTGTGCCTGCAATCGCTGGACAAGTACATCCATGGCGGCGAAAGAGTGCTGGATCTGGGCTGCGGCAGCGGCATCCTGTCCATCGCGGCGCTGGTGCTGGGGGCCAGAGAGGCTTTTGCCTGCGACATCGACGAGAAGTGCGTGGACGTGGCCTACGAGAACGCCGCCCTCAATGGCATCGGCAAGGACCGCTACACCGTGCGCTGGGGCGACGTGCTGACGGACAAAGCATTACAGGCGGAATTCGGCGGCGACTACGACATGGTGGTGGCCAACATTGTGGCGGACGTCATCATGGGTCTTTCCGGCAAGGTGCGGCCCTTCCTGAAGGAGGGTGGTCTGTTCCTGTGCTCCGGCATCATCGACGACCGCGCAGAAGAGGTTTCCGCCAAGCTGCGCGCCGAAGGCTGGACCATCGTGGAGCAGCACGACTCCGAGGGCTGGTACAGCTTCCTGTGCCGGTAAAAAAATCGCATAAAAGGAGCCGGACTCATAAAGTCCGGCTCCTTTTTTCGTCCTTATCGGTATTCCCGCGGCACGGCGCTGTCCACGTATTTGGGCCGCACCTCCAGACGCACCGTGTCCCCAACGGCACAGGGCACGTCCGTCACGTCCAGCGCCAGCTGGGTGGCACCTACCACGCCCCGCACAGGGCAGCGCCGGCCGTTGACCAGCCCCGTCAGACCGTTGCTGCGCAGCAGTGCCCGCCCGGTGCGGAGCAGCCGGTACACCCTGTCCCGCAGGCGCAGGGCGTTGGATTCCTCCGTTACCCCCACGCCGCTGGTATAGCCCGCCGGCAGCAGAGCCAGACGCGTGGGCCGCTTGGTGCGGTACGCGCCGGTGTAGCCCACCTTCCAGCCAGACGGCAAGTCCTTCAGTTCCATGACCTGCGTCTCCAGCCAGCCGATCTTCTCCAGCCCCAGTGGGTCCGGCACCGACAGCCGTCCCAGCAGCGCCGAGCCTAGACGCACCGCGTCCAGCTGCATCTCCGGATACCGCAGAAACGCGGAGGAGGCGCAGACGTGGCGCAGACCCGTTTCGATACCGGCCCGTTCCAGCAGGGCCGCTCCCTCCTGAAACTGCTGGTACTGCCGGCGGGTCAAGGCTTCGTCGGTGGTGTTGGCGAAGTGGGTGAACACCCCCTCCACCCGCATCGATGGCAGGCTTTTCAGCAGGGCGGCGGCCTCCGTCACGTCCTGCGGCAGGAAGCCGAAGCGGCCCATGCCGGTGTCCAGCTTCACGTGGACGCGGGCAGTGACGCCCTTTTCCACGGCCACAGCGGACACCGTCTCCGCCGCAGCGCAGGAGCCCACCGTCAGGATGGCGCCGCAGTCCAGCAGGACGGCCACATCCCGGGGTACTGCGGTGGAGGACAGCATCAGCACCTCCGCCGCGATCCCCGCCTGACGCAGAGCCGCAGCCTCCTCCGCCGTGGACACAGCCAGCATATCCACGCCGTGCTCCGTCAGAAAGCGGGCGTAGTCCGTCAGGCCCAGCCCGTAGCCGTTCCCCTTCACCACGCCGATGATGCGGGCCGACGCAGCTCGCCGCAGCCTGTCCAGGTTCCGCGCCAGCGCCGCGGCATCGATGACCAGTGTGCGCACAGTATTTCCCTCCCTCCGGTGATGTCTGTGTTTCGATTATACCCCTTCTGCGGCGGTACGCAAGTGAGCCGCTGCCGATTTAAGGTGTTCGGCGGAAACATTTAATAAAATCGCAAGATTCGACAGTCTCCGCCTGCAAAAAGGGGCATATCGCGGATATGCCCCTTTTCGTTATTCGCTGTCGCCCGGCAGATACCCAGGCGCCACCAGAATGATCTTGTTGCCCACGTCGTAGTGGCTGTCGGCCTCCACGCGGCTGGACAGCAGGTTGCCGTCGCCATCGTAGATGTTGCGCCACGTCCGGACGTAGTAGCCGGTATGGCCATACTGGTCGATGACCTCCTCGCCCGGGGCCACGTCCGGCGACTCCTGATACACCGTCTGATAGTCCGTGACGCCCAGCACGGCGTTGGTCATCACCACGTAGTGGTCATCCACCTTGGTGCCCAGAATGGTACACGTCACCTCGTTGGTATTGTCGTTGTAGGACGTGACGATCTTGATAGGATAGTCGCGGCTGTTGCGGAAGGCGAAGTCCGGCCCGCCCCAGCTCACCGTGGCGTCGCAGCCAATGGGCATATAGCCCGGGTTGAACATGTGGCAGTAGCGCAGCACGATATCCAGATCGCTGAGCAGTACCGCGTAGTACAGCGTGGAGGACACCTGGCAGATGCCGCCGCCGATGCCGGTGGTGGTGCGCCCGCCCTCGTAGACGCCGGCCTCCTGGTAGCCGCGGGCCGCCGTGCGCTGGCCCACCGCGGAGTTATACCAGAACTCCTCACCGGGGTTATAGATCCTGCCGTTGATGGCCGCCGCCGCCAGCTTGATGTTCTGGTGACGGCCCCAGGGTCCCGCACACTTGGTGGTGTAGGTGCCCAGCACGTCGCGGAACATGCACTCCTCCAGCTCCTCGGTGGACACGGTGGGGAACTCCACCTCCGCATCGGCCAGGAATTCCGTACCCGCCGGTGCGGCGTCCAGCTGAGCCTGCACCGCCGTCACATCGAAGGAAAGGCCCACACGGGACTCGGTGGGCTTCCCCGTCTCCTTGTCGCAGACGGCCTCCACCTTCTCTCCCGCCAGCTGGTCGTGTATCGCCTGCACGTCCACGGTCTGGGCCTTCTTCTCCTCATAGACGCAGGCCACCGGCGTCAGCTCCCCGCTTTGCAGCATGGCGGCAAGGTCGCTCTCCAGCTGCGGCGCGTCCAGCATGCGGCCGTCAGCGGGCTTGGTGATATACAGGCCCTCGCCCTTTTCCAGACGGTAGCCGCCGTCCACCACCGTGCAGTTCAGCGATGCCGCCAACTTCTCGCAGGCGGCATCCAGCGCCGACTGATCCACGTCCAGCGCCGGTACGGCGGAGGTCTGGACAAACCAGCTGCGGATCAGCTCATACCCGCCGCGGAGCCATGCCAGCGCCCCGCCGCCCCAGCTTTCGTACCGCCGGGACGCACCGGCGGCCACAGCCGCCGCCTGGGGCGTCACGGTGACGCCCAGCTCCTCCAGCGTGACGGCGCCGATGCTCTCACCGCTCTCCGTCAGGGTCACGGCGGTGTCATGGAGGACCCGCTCGCCCTGCTGCTCCCACAGCGCTTCGATCTGCTGGGCAGCCTGTCCCGACACGTCCACCCCCAGCACATCCGTGTGGGGCAGCGCGGTGTCGTTATACAGGAACTGCACCACCGCGCAGGCGGCTATGTAGGCCAGTGCCAGCACGCCCACGACGATGCCGACGATCAAGCCCGCCTTTCTGCCGCCGGAGACCGGCGGCTTCTCCGGTGCAATCTGTTCCAGCCGTGCGCCGTCGGCCGCTTCTGTCGTTTTCACAGAGGACACGATGTTTTCTTCCATAGATGTCCCCCTCCTTCCCTTTCGCCACAGGGGTATCCTGTGCCAGCCCATGATACCATACCCCTGTGGGAAATGGGTTACGAATCCGTAACAACCCCTGCGGGCCGGCGCTTGGGAATGTGGATGGTCAAGAGGATCTCCTCGTCCGTGTCGCAGCGGCCTACCTCCGCGCCTACGCCCGCCGACTGCATCAGCCGCACGCCCCGCTCCACGCTGTTCAGGAACAGCCGCACGTCCTTGATGATGTACGTGGGACGCCGCCGCAGCGGCTCCGTCCGGTTCCGGGCGGCCAGGGCATCTATGTATTGCTCCGCCTGGGCCACGTTGAGGCCCCGCTGCCCCATGTGCCGCGCCGCCGCCAGCTGCTGCTCCGGGTCGGTGAGCCGCAGCAGCGCCCGGGCATGGCGCTCCGTCAGGCCGTACTGCCGCAGGCAGTCCGTCACCGGCGGCCCCAGCCGCAGCAGCCGCAGCTTGTTGGCGATGGCGGGCTGGGACTTGCCCAGCTTCTCCGCCGCCTGCTGCTGGGACAGGCCGTACCGCCCGATGAGGCGGGAGATGGCCGCCGCCTCCTCCAGATAGTCCAGATCCCGCCGCTGCAAATTCTCGATGAGGGCCAGCAGCGCCGCGTCTTCCTCCCCCACCGCCGCAATGAGACACGGCACCTCCCGCAGGCCCGCCATGCGGGCGGCCCGCAGCCGCCGCTCTCCCGCCACCAACTCGTAATAGCCGCCCTTGTCCCGCACCGTCAGCGGCTGTAAAATCCCGTAGGCGCGGATGCTGTCCGCCAGCTCCCGCAGCGCCGTCTCGTCAAAGCTGCGGCGGGGCTGCTGCGGATTGGGCCGCACGGCGCCAATGGCGATGTAGCGGACGCGGCTGGACAGAAACTCCCCCTTCTGGTTTTTCCTCATGGTCTCCCCCTCCTTTCCCCCATTTTACGGCGCATTTGCCGCGAAATCAGGCAGAAACCGTCGGGAAATCCGAAAAATCTGTCCCTGCGCGCAAAAAAAGACGCCCGCAGGCGTCTTTTTTACGTCCTGTTCATATCACTGCCGCTCCCGCTTCAGCCGCCGGATGTCCTCGCCGAAGAAGGGCAGGATCTCGTACTCCCCCTCCAGACGGGACAGCACGGACCGGCCGTAGCGGCTGCCGATCTCCTCCGGCGCCAGATTGGTGCTGATGATGGTAGAGCGCTTTTCCATCAGCCGCCCGTTGACGATCTGGTACAGGGCGCTCTGGACGAAGGAGGTGGTCATCTCTGTACCCAGATCGTCCAAAATCAGCAGGTCGCAGCGCATGCAGCGGTCCGCATCCTCGCCGCCGTCCTCATCCCGCCGGAATTTGGCGTCCTCGAACCGTGCGAACACGCTGGCCGCCGTGTCGTACACCACGGAGAAGCCGTTTTCGCTGACCACCCGCGCGATGCAGGCGGAGAGAAACGTCTTGCCCAGTCCCGTACCGCCGGACAGCAGCAGGCTGCCGCCGCCCTTGGCGAACTGGTAGGCGTAGTCGCGGCAGACGTCGAAGTTCCGCTCCATATTGGCCCGGGGCGACACGCCGAAGGCCGGCTGCACCGCGCCGTCATACCAGTCGAAGCTGAACGTCTCGAAGCTGTCCTCCCCCAGGGGCAGCAGGCGGGACAGCTCCGCCAGCTGCTCGCGGGCGTAGTAGGCCCGCAGGCAGCCGCACACGCGGCCGTTGGCATAGCCGGTGTCGCCGCACAGGCGGCAGGCAGGCTTCTCCTCCAGATAGTCCGCAGGATAGCCCATGGCTGCCAGCAGCTGCGTCCGCTCCTGCTGTAAGGCAAGGTTCTCGTCCCGCAGTACCCGAATGGCGGGCAGCGGGTCCGTCCCCCGGGCCAGTGCGGAGGAGATGATACGGCTCATGGTGCCCCGCAGCTCCGTCTCGATCTCCGCCAGCCGCGGCTCACGGGCGTAGAGCGCCCGCCGCCGCTGATCCAGCTGGGCGGATCGGCGCTGCTTGTCCTCGTCGAAGCGGGCCAGCGCCCGCTGCATGATCCTGCCGTCGTATGCCATGTCGTCACCTCTTGATGTACCGGCGCATCCACGCGTTCTGCTCCGCGCCTCCCTGCTGGCCGCTCTGGCCGCCGCTCTGGGCCGGTGCGCTCTTGCGCTCCTCGCCCTTTTCCACCTGCTGCGGCGTGTGCCAGCCGTTTTCGTGCCAGCGGCGCAGGATGCCGTTGAGATAGCGCCAGTTCATATCCTTCTTATAAAACACCGTCCGCTCATAGGCCATGACCACCGTCTCCGGCGGGAAGCCCATGTCCATCCAGTCTGTGATATAGCGGCTCTCCGCTTCCACCGGCGGGCGGTCCGGCAGCTGCATCGCCTTCATATACGCCCCCATCTTCTGGCGGCGGCGGCTCCACGTCCGCAGGTAGGCGGCGGCGCTGTCCTGATCGAACAGGCCCAGCTGGGCCCAGTGATAGCCCTCCTTCTCCACCTGCCGCATGGTGGGCCGGCGTCCTTCGCCCCACTGGGCTCTGGCCCTGTCCACACAGTGGCACAGCAGCAGATAGATCACGTCCGCCGGCAGGCCCAGATCATCGTACAGCCCCGCCAGTATCTGCAAGTCTGCGGTGCGCAGCTTTTTGCCCAGCTGCTGCTCCGTCTGGGGGATCAGCAGGCGGAAGCCCTCGTTGTCCGTCAGCAGGGCGGTGATGTCCTCTGCGGAGTAAACGGGCTTTTCCGCCGCCGGTTCGGGGCCGGGCGTCTGGGGCCGCGGCAGGAGTCCCAGCTCCTGCAATACCCGCTCCGCTGCGTCCAGCCGCAGGCGGCTCATGGTGGGCAGCACCTTTTCCAGCTCCTCCGGCGTTACGCCGCGGCCGAACCGCTGCAGCGCCAGATACAGCAGGGCGGCATCGCCCTCCCCGCGGCGCAGCAGGCTCTCCACTGCGGCGGCGGGCAGCGTGATATTCTCTTGTCCGCCCCGCAGGATATAACCGCTCATGGCTCCGGCCTCCCTTTTCTCAGTGCTCCCTATTTTACATGAAAAGTCCGTCGGCGTAAAGCAGGGACGGTCACATTTTTACAAATTTCCGCTTTTCGTCAAAATAGGCTTTCCACAGCGGGAAATTGTGCTATAATGGATGCTGTATTGATATCTTTACCGATAGAGACAACATAATTTTTGCGAAGATACAGAGGAGGTTGACCTATGGCGAATCGGGTAACAATGACCATCTGCGGCACGGAGTACACGCTGGTGGCAGAGGAGGACGCGGCCTATATGGAGAAGGTAGGCGCCATGGTGGACGGCGAGATGCGCCAGCTGATGGACGGCGCTCACATGAGCCGCGACAACGCCGCCGTACTGGCCGCCGTGAACCTGGCGGATGAGCTGTGCAAGGCCCAGGAAAACGCCGACAATCTGCGCCGCCAGCTGAAAACCTATCTGGACGAGGCCAGCCGCGCCAAGAATGAGGCCGCCGAGCTGCGCCGCAAGCTGCAGTCCCAGCAGAACCGCAAGGGATGATGGAGCTCCTCTCCCCCGCCGGCGGCCTCGACTCCCTCATTGCCGCCGTCCAGACCGGCGCGGACGCGGTATATATGGGCTTCGGCGCCTTTAACGCGCGGCGCAGTGCCAAAAACTTCACCGATGAGGAATTCGCTTCGGCAGTGGCGTACTGCCATCTGCGAGGCGTGCGGGTCTTTCTGACGCTGAACACCCTGCTGACGGACCGTGAGCTGGAGCAGGCGGCAGAGTCGCTGCGCAAGGCCAGTGATATGGGTGTGGATGCCATACTGGTGCAGGACTGGGGGCTGCTGACCCTGGCCCGCGAGATCGTGCCGGACGTACCGCTCCACGCCAGCACCCAGATGAGCCTGTTCACCCTGGGCGGAGCCAACGAGGCCGCCGCGCTGGGACTGGAGCGGGTGGTGCTGGCCCGCGAGCTGGCCCGCGATGAGATACGCGAGATCTGCGCCGGCTGTCCCGCCGAGATCGAGGTTTTTGCCCACGGCGCACTGTGCATGTGCTACTCCGGTCAGTGCGAGATGAGTGCCGTGGTGGGCGAGCGCAGCGGCAACCGCGGCGCCTGCGCCCAGCCCTGCCGCCTGCCCTACGGGGTCAACGGGCCCTGCCGCGGCGGCCATCCCCTGAGCCTGAAGGACGCCAACCTGTCGGCGTATCTGGCGGAGATGGAGGCCATGGGCGTGGCCTGTCTCAAGCTGGAGGGTCGGATGAAGCGGCCGGAGTATGTGGCGGTGGTCACCGGCATCTACCGGCGGCTTTTGGACGAAAAGCGGCAGCCCACGGCAGAAGAATCCCGCCGGCTGGAGCAGGCGTTTTCCCGCAGCGGTTTCACCGACGGCTACTGGCTGGGCAAAAAGGGTCCCCAGATGTTCGGCACCCGTCCGGAGAACGCGCCGGAGCCGAAGGAGCTGTTTGCAAAGGCCCGTGAAATGTATGAAAACGGGCGTGAAAACAGAAAAATACCGGTAAATCTCCGCCTGTCAGTACGGCGAGACGAACCTGTGCGGCTGAGCGGCGCCTGCGCCGTCCACGGCGGCGCGGCCTTCGCCGTGGACGGCGCTGTACCGGAGGAAGCCCGGAACCGCGCGGTAACAGCGGAGGAGCTGCGGCAGCGGCTGAGCAAGACCGGCGGCACCGTATTCACAGCAGACCGTATCGAAATCGAGCTGGATGAGGGACTGACGATACCCGCCAGCGCCGTCAACGGTCTGCGCCGGGAGCTGCTGGAGGAGCTGGCAAAGCGGCGGATGGACATCCCACCCCGCCGGAAGCTGCCTGCCCTCCCCCTGCCGGATGCGCCGGAGGGCGGGCAGGCTATGCGCTTCACCTGTTCCGTGCAGAAGGCAGAGCAGGTAACAGCGGCGCTGCTGGCAGAAAAGCCTGCGGCGGTGTATGTTCCTGTGGAAGAACTGGAGCGGCTGGACCCCGAACTGGACTGGGGCGAGACGGAGCTGTGCGCTGTGCTGCCCCGCATTTTCCGGACGGCAGACGAGACGCCCCTGCGGCAGCTGCTGGAGCAGCACCCCGAGGCGTCGGCGGTGGCCATAGGCAATCTGGGCCATCTCCCCATCGTCCGGGGACTGAACCGGACGCTGCGGGGCGACTTCGGACTGAACATTTTCAACTCCCGCGCCCTGCTGTTCTGGCAGGAGCAGGGGTTGGCCAGCGCGACAGTCTCCTTCGAGCTAAGGTGGCAGCAGGTGCGGGATCTCCGGAAGTACCTGCCCTGCGAGGCCATCATTTACGGGCGGCTGCCGCTGATGGTGACGGAGAACTGCGTCACCAGATGCAGCGTGGGCTGCACCCACGGGGCAGGCAGCGTCCTCACTGACCGTACCGGCGCACGATTCCCTGTGCTCTGCGGCTACGGCTGCCGGTGCGAGATCCAGAACAGCAAGACGCTGTTCCTCGCCGACAAGCCGGAAATGCGGCGCTGCGGCCTGACCTATGGGCGGCTGCGGTTCACTACGGAGACACCGGAGCAGTGCGTGCAGGTGCTGCAGCGGTATCAGAACGGCGGCAACTGGACGCCGGAGGACCTGACCCGCGGCCTGTTTTACCGCGGCGTTGAGTAAACTCATGGTATAATTACGATAGTATATTACAGATAGTTTTCAATATTTGAGGAAAATTTGCCTATGGAACTGAAGATCAAAGCTCTGTCCCCCAAAATCGGGACGGACATCCCCCTGCCCCGCTTCGCCACGGCGGGCGCAGCGTGCATGGACCTGTACGCCTGCATCGACCAGCCGGTGACGCTGGCCGCCGGTGAGCGGCGGCTCATCCCTACCGGCATCGCCATTGCCCTGCCCTCGGCGGACTATGTGGCGCTGGTGTTCGCCCGCAGCGGGCTGGGCATCAAGCAGGGTGTGTGCCTGTCCAACGGCGTGGGCGTCATTGACAGCGACTACCGCGGCGAGATCGGGGTGGGTCTGGTGAATCTGGGCAGCGAAGCCTACACCGTCCAACCCGCCGACCGCATCGCCCAGCTGATGGTGACGCCGGTGGTGCAGCCCACGGTGGTGCCGGCGGACACGCTGGACGAGACGGATCGCGGCACGGGTGGCTTCGGCTCCACGGGGCGGTGAGCGGTATGGCGAGGATCATACTGGCCTCCGGCTCCCCGCGGAGACAGGAGCTTTTGCAGCGGATTGGCATCCGTGACTTCACCGTCCGCGTGCCCCAGGTGGAGGAGTGGTATCCCGACGGATTGACGCCGGAGGAGATCGTGCGCTACATCTCCCGCGAGAAGTCTCAGGCTGTGGCGTCCACGGAGAATGAGATCGTCATTACCGCCGACACCATGGTGTTTCTGGACGACAAGAAGCTGGGTAAGCCCGCTGACGAGGCTCAGGCGCTGGCCATGCTGACGGCGCTGCAGGGGCGGCGCCACACGGTGTGTACCGGCGTCACGGTGCGGCAGGGGCAGCGGGCGCTGACCCGCGCCCTGTCCACGGATGTCTATTTCCGCACCGCATCGGAGGCAGAGCTGCGGGCCTACATCGCCGGCGGCGAACCCATGGACAAGGCGGGGGCCTACGGCGTGCAGGGCCAGGGCGCGCTGCTGGTAGAGCGCATCGACGGCGACTTTTTCAACGTGATGGGGCTGCCGGTGCTGCTGTTGAGCCGGATGCTGGCGGAGTTCGGCATCACCCTGCTGGGCTGAAAGGAAACGGTCAATGAAGCGATTTTTTACCAAAACAGGTATCTGGCTGCTGGGCGGCGCGGCGGTGATCGCCGTGGTACTGTGCATCATCTCGGCCATGGGCTCCGGCACCAGCTTTCTCCACAACGCATTGGGCGTTATTGCGTCCCCCTTCCGCGCAGCGGGGTCCGCGGTGGTGAACTGGGTGGACGGCATCAGCGACCACTTTGCCAGCGTGGAGGAATTGCAGGCGGAGAACGAGGCCCTGCGGCAGGAGAATGCCCAGCTGCGGAAGGAGCTGCAGAGCGCCCAGCCCGCAGCGCAGGAGAACCAGCGGCTGCGGAAGCTTCTGGACCTGCGGGAGCAGCGGTCCGACCTGAAGTTTGAGGCGGCCCGCGTCACCCAGCGGGACGTGTCCAACTGGGCCAGCACACTGGTGCTGAACCGAGGCAGCCAGCACGGCGTGACGGAAAACGACTGCGCCGTGGACTGCTACGGCAATCTGGTGGGTGTGGTGACGGAGGTGGGCCTGAACTGGTGCCGCCTGACCACCATCCTGGACACCGGCTCCCAGCTGGGCGCTATGGTGTTCCGCACGGAAGAGACGGCCATCGCCGCCGGAGATCTGGCGCTGATGAGTCAGGGCAAGCTGAAGCTCACCTATCTGCCGGACTCCTCCACCCTTATCACGGGGGATCTCATCGTCACCTCCGGGCTGGGCGGGTACTATCCCTACGGGCTGACCATTGGCTCCGTGGAGGATGTGCGCACAGACGACGGCGGGCTGGCCCGCTACGCGGTGCTGGAGCCCCGCTGCGACCCGGAAGGGCTGACGGACCTGTATATCATCACCGACTTCGACGTGGTGGAGTGACCGCGGGAAAGGAGACGCCATGACTCGGCGCGCCATCGTACAAAAATGGATACTCTACTGCCTGTGTGCGCTGGTGCTGCTGGCAGTGCAGGACCTGATCCTGGTACGCATCCGCATCGGCGGCGTCCACCCCTTCCTGCTGCCGGCGCTGGCGGTCATTCCCGTAACGCTGGAGCGCAGCGGGCAGTCGCTGCTGTACGCCCTGTTCTTCGGGCTGGCCTGCGATCTGCTGATGCCCACCGGCGTGTTCGTGTGCTTCTACTGCCTGGTCTTTCTGGCGGCGGCGGTCATCGCGCAGCTGCTGTCCGGTCAGGTCATCGTGGCGGGATTTTTCTGCTCGCTGGCAGCGAACGCCGTGGGCCTGCTGCTGTGCGGGCTTTTGCAGATCCTGCTGCGGACGTACCAGCAGAGCATCTCCACCGGTCCGGCGCTGATGCTGATGGGCAAGGAGCTGCTGCTGTCGCTGGCGGCCACGCCGCTGGCACATATCTCGTTTTACAAGGTGTTCCGCCTGACGCGGAGCGCATGACCAAAAGGAGTTTCCCATGATGCAGAACCCACATCCGGCCAAGCGGAGGGTCATCGCCCTGCTGGCGTTTTTCGGCGCGTTCCTGCTGCTGTTCGCGGCGGTGCTGTACGACGCCCAGATCCTCCACGGCGGCGAAAACCGCGCCAAATCCATCTCCAGTAATGCCGCCAGTGAGACGGTGACGGCCTCCCGCGGCATCATCACCGACCGCAACGGCAAGGTGCTGGTGTCTAATCGGCTGGCCTATACGCTGGTGTTCGACCGCAGCGGCTTTGACGATGATGCGGCGCTGAACGCCGCCATCCTGCGGCTGGTGCAGCTGTGCGAGGAGACGGGGACCGGCTGGAACGACACCCTGCCCATTGGGCGGGTGGGCAACTTCCTGCGGTACTCCAACGCGCGGTCGGAGACCTTTGACAAGTTTATCGAAAAAAACGATCTGACCTCCGGCGCCAGCGGGCGGCAGCTCCTCTCGGAGCTGCGGGAGCTGTACCACGTGGACGAAAGCCTGTCGGAGCGGGAGGCGCGGCTCATCGTAGGCGTGCGGTATGAGCTGCACAGCCGCGACAGCTACACCTTCGCCGAGGATGTGTCCACGGAGGTGCTGAGTCTCATCACCGATGGACGGTACGAGGGTGTCACCATCCGCACCGCTTCAGCGCGCGTATACAACACTGCGCTGGCGGCCCACATTCTGGGCACTATCGGCCCCATCTGGCAGGAGGAGTGGAGCAGCAACGAGGACACCGACTATGTGGGGTACGCCGACAAGGGGTACTCCATGAACGATCTGGTGGGTAAGGACGGCGTGGAGAAGGCATTTGAGTCCTACCTGCGGGGCACGGACGGGCGGCGGCTCATCACCACCGACGAGACCGGCAAGATCACCGGTGAGCTTTACACCCGTGAGCCGCAGCCGGGCGGCACGGTGGCGCTGACGCTGGATATCGATCTCCAGGCCGATGTGGAGGCGGCGCTGGCGGAGACCATCTCCGGCATGATCGACAAGGACAGCAACGAACGCGGCGGTGCGGCCGCCGTGGTGAGTGTGGGAACCGGCGAGGTGCTGGCGCTGGCCAGCTACCCCACCTACGACCTGTCCACGTTCAACGAGGACTACGATGAGCTGGTGAACGACCAGCGTCTGCCCATGTTCAACCGCGCTACCCAGGGCATCTATGCCCCAGGCTCCACATTCAAGATGGTGACGGCGGTGGCGGCACTGGAGAGCGGCATCATCACGCCGTCCTCCATCATCCAGGACCGCGGTATCTACACCTATTACAAGGACCCGCAGCCCATGTGCTGGATCTACAGTCAGACCGGCTCCACCCACGGACGCATCAATGTGTCTCAGGCCATCACCGACTCCTGCAACTACTTTTTCTATGAGGTGGGACGGCTCACCGGTATCCGGACACTGGACAGCTACGCCTCTCAGTTCGGGCTGGGGCAGTCCACCGGCATTGAAATTGGCGACTCCAGCGGCGTGCTGGCCTCCCCCGAGTGGGCGGAAAGCCACGATCAGGAGTGGACCGACGGCCAGACCATTACCGCCGCCATCGGCCAGTCCTACAACCTGTTTACGCCGCTGCAGCTGGCCAACTACGTGGCCACGCTGGTGGGCGGCGGCGACCATTATCAGGCTCATCTGCTGAAGAACGTCAAAGCCTACGACAACTCGCGGCTGCTGTACATGTACGGCGATAAACCGATGAATACAGTCGAAATATCCGATTCTACGTTGAGCGCTGTGACCAGGGGCATGCACGAGCTGACGGTGTCCGGCTCCGTGGCCTACGCCTTCGAAAACTGCGTGGTATCCGCCGGCGCAAAAACCGGTTCGGCTCAGGTGGGTACCGACATCGCCAACGGCGTGTTCGTGGCCTATGCGCCCTACGAAAAACCCGAGATCGCCGTGGCCATCGTCATCGAGAAGGGCGGCAGCGGCGCGGCGCTGGCCAACACGGCGGTGGAGATCATCAACTCCTGGTTCAGCCGCGCCCAGGACGGCACTGCCATAGGCGAAAATACCCTTTTGAAGTAAGTGTGAGGTCTTTCTATGTTTCCTGTTTTTGATCCGCGGGACGCCGCCTGCAAGTCCCCCTTCGGCGCGGTAGCCTGCGGCGCTGAGGTGTCCTTTACCCTGCGGGACGGTGACTACTACGCCTGTGAGCTGCTGGTACACCGCGAATTCGCGGGGGTGGACGAGGTATGCCCCCTCCCCCCTGCCGAGGGCGGCTTCTCCGGCATATACACTGCTCCTCAAGAGCCGGATCTGTGCTGGTACGCCTTTCGGTTCACCCGCGCGGACGGCAGCACCGTGTGCTACGGCCGCAGCGGCTGGTGCGGGCAAGACGCGCTGGTGCGGTGGCAGCTGACGGTGTATGAGGACACGCCCACTCCCGCATGGTTCGGACAAGGCGTGACGTATCAGATCTTTCCGGACCGGTTCCGGCGCACCTCTGTGCCGGATGTCGGCGGTATGGTGGGCCGGCGGTGGGTCCACGACAACTGGAGCGAACAGCCTGTGTTCCTGCCGGATGAGCAGGGACAGATCACCAACCGCGATTTCTTCGGTGGATCGCTGGCGGGCATCACGGAGAAGCTGGACTATCTCAAGAGCCTGTCGGTGTCCACCATCTATCTCAACCCCATATTTGAAGCGGACAGCAACCACCGCTACAACACGGCAGATTACCACGCCATTGATCCCATGCTGGGCTCTGAGGAGGACTTCCGCACGTTGTGCCGCGAGGCTCACGCACGGGACATCCGCATTATTCTGGACGGTGTGTTCAACCACACCGGCTCCAACAGCCGGTACTTCAACGCGGAGGGATTCTATCCCGAGCCGGGGGCGGCCCAGAGCACGGAATCTCCGTATTTCAGCTGGTACAGCTTCCACCCGTGGCCCACGGACTACGATGCCTGGTGGGGCGTACACACCCTGCCGGCGGTGAATGAGGAACAGCCGGACTACCGGCGGTTCATCATTTCGGACAAGGATTCCGTGGTGCGGCACTGGCTCCGCGACGGGGCCGACGGCTGGCGGTTGGACGTGGCCGACGAGCTGCCGGATGACTTTATCGCCGCCATCCGCGACGCCATCCAAGCGGAGAAGCCCAACGGCTATCTGCTGGGTGAGGTGTGGGAGGACGGCAGCAACAAGATCGCCTACTCCCGACGCAGGCGCTATCTTCTGGGGCGGGAGACCCACGGGCTGATGAACTATCCCTTCCGGACGGCGCTGTTGGCGTGGCTGGGCGGCGGTGACGCCGCTGCCTTCCGCGACGACATGGAGACCATACGGGAAAACTATCCCCCCGCGGCGTTTTATGGGGCCATGAACTTTCTGGGGACCCATGACACGCCCCGTATCCTGACCCTGCTGGGTGTGGAACGGACGCCGGAGGACAAGGGACAGCGGGCGGCATACCGCCTCTCCCCCGCCGAGCTGGCGCGGGGACAGAAGAAGCTGCGTCTGGCGGCTATGCTCCTGTACAGCTTCCCAGGCTCCCCCACCCTGTACTATGGCGATGAGGCGGGAATGCAGGGGTTCGAGGACCCGCTGAACCGCGGCACCTATCCCTGGGGCAGTGAGGATGGATCGCTGCTGGCCTTCTTCCGGCGGCTGGGACAGCTGCGGGTGGAACGGATATCCATGCAGTGCGGAATTATCCGCTATCTCCACGCCCAGGGCGGCGGACTGGTGGTAGAGCGGCTCCACGGGACGGAGCGCACCGTGACGGCACTGAACGCCGGTGATACGCCGCTGGAGCTGACGCTGCCGGGGGACGGACGGCTGTGCATCGACGCCGTGACGGGTCAGCAGTTCCTATCGCAGAACGGCACGGTACACTTGACGCTGCCGCCGCTGGATGGTGTGATACTGGTGTGAGAAGATAAGCAGATACGGATGGAGGGTGTTTCACGTGAAACACCCTCCCCCTTTTTTTGAGGCGGCATGTTTCACGTGAAACATGCGTCAGGGCGCGCAGTTCGACGTTTCACGTGAAACAGTTTCTGTTTTTTGCAAATTCTCTATTGAATCCACAGGCGCACCTGTTATATAATACTCCCAAGGCGGCGCTGTCCGCTGCCTTTGCCGCGCCTCCACACGGGGCGAGACCGCTGTTTACGGCGGCGTCGGGCGGGATACTATATAGAAAGAGGAATTTGCTGTGTCCAAGATCATCGCCATCGTTAACCAAAAAGGCGGCGTGGGTAAGACCACCACCTGTGTCAATCTGGCCGCCGCTGTGAAGGCCAAGGGTAAGCGGGTGCTGCTGTGTGATTTCGACCCGCAGGCCAACGCCACCAGCGGCATGGGCGTGGACAAATCCGTGTCCAACGGTGTGTATGACGTGCTCATCAACGGCACGGAGACGGCAAAGGCCATCGTCTCCACCCCCTACGGTGATGTGCTGCCCAGCAGCAAGGCGCTGGCCGGCGCGGGTGTGGAAATGATCGAGATGGAGAACCGGCAGTTTCTGCTGAAGGCCGCGCTGCGGCAGGTGACGGAGCAGTACGACTTCATCTTTATCGACTGCCCTCCATCGCTGGAGCTGCTGACGCTGAACGCGCTGTGCGCCGCCAACAGTCTGCTGGTGCCGGTGCAGGGCGAGTATTACGCGCTGGAGGGTCTCAGTGACCTGATGAACACAGTGCGCATCGTGCGCCGCAGCATGAATCCGTCCCTGGACATTGAGGGCGTGCTGCTGACCATGTTTGACGGGCGCACCAATCTGTCCATCCAGGTGGCGCAGGAGGTCAAGCGCTTCTTTGGTGTCAAGGTGTACAGCACCGTCATCCCCCGCAACGTCCGGCTCAGCGAGGCGCCCAGCCACGGACGGCCCATCACCGCTTACGACCGCAACTGCCGCGGAGCTGACGCCTACATCGCGCTGGCGGAGGAATTTTTGAAACGAAACGCCTGAAAGGAGACGCAGTATGGCAAACATATCCAAGGGCCTCGGAAAGGGTCTCGGCGCTCTTATGGGCGACGATATGATGGCCCTCCACGAGGAAAAAACCAGTCTGATGCTGCCCATCAGTCAGGTAGAGTCCTGCGCGGCCCAGCCGCGCAAGCTGTTTGACCCCGATGCACTGGCCGACCTGGCCGACTCCATCCGGCAGCACGGCATCATCCAGCCGCTGACGGTGCGGAAGCTCCAGTCCGGCTATTACCAGATCATTGCCGGCGAGCGCCGATGGCGCGCCGCCCGCATGGCGGGGCTGACTCAGGTGCCCGCCGTGGTCATTGAGGCCGACGACCGCAAGGCCATGGAGCTGGCCATGATCGAGAACCTACAGCGCGAGGATTTGAACCCCATCGAAGAGGCCGAGGGGTACAAGGTGCTGATGGAGCAGTACAACATGACCCAGGAGGAGACGGCCAAACGTGTAGGTAAGTCCCGTCCCGCCGTGGCCAACGCTCTGCGGCTGCTGAACCTGTGCGAGCCGGTGCGGGCCATGGTGGAGGACGGCAGGCTGTCCGGCGGACACGCCCGTGCGCTGCTCCCCCTCCCTGCCAAGCAGCAGGAAACGGCGGCGGCAGCCGTGCTGAAAAGTGAGCTGTCCGTGCGGCAGACGGAGCTGTTGGCTAAGAAGCTGATGGCGGAGACGCCGGAAAAGCCGGCCAAGGGCCCCTTGTCCGTCAACTACGCCGAGGAGGCCGCCCGAGAGCTGGGCGAGCGGCTGGGGCGCGGCTGCCGCATCGTCAGCGGCCGCAAAAAGGGACGCATTGAGCTGGAGTACTACGGCACCGACGATCTCAACGATCTGCTGGACGCGCTCCACGCCATCAAAAAGAAATAACTGGGCTGTTTCACGTGAAACAGCCGGAAATCGAGGTTCACAATGCTTGATATCAAATTTGTGCGGGAAAATCCCGAGGCGGTAAAGGAGAACATCCGCAAAAAGTTCCAGAACGCCAAGCTGCCTCTGGTAGATGAGGCCATCGCCCTGGACGCCGAGCGCCGCCAGGCCATCGCCGATGGCGAGGCGCTGAAGGCGGAGCGCAACAAGCTGTCCAAGGCCAACGGTCCCCTGTTCGGACGGCTGAAAAAGTGTACCGATGAGGCGGAAAAGGCCGCCATCCAAGCGGAGATCGATGCCAACAACGCCGCCGTCAAGGCGGACGCGGAGCGTATGGCCCAGCTGGAGGCCAAGAAGGAGCACGCCGAGTCCGCGCTGAACAAGATCATGCTGGTCATTCCCCAGATGATCGATCCCTCCGTGCCCATCGGGCCGGACGATAGCTGCAACGTGGAGGTGCAGCGGTTCGGCGAGCCAAAGACGCCGGACTTTGAGGTGCCCTACCACACCGACATCATGGAGCGCTTTGACGGCATCGACATGGACGCCGCGGCCCGCGTGTCCGGCAGCGGCTTCTACTACCTGTTGGGCGATATCGCCCGGCTGCACGAAGCAGTGCTGGCTTACGCCCGCGACTTCATGATCGGCAAGGGCTTTACCTACTGCATCCCGCCGTTTATGATCCACGGCAACGTGGTGGAGGGCGTCATGAGCCAGACGGACATGGACGCCATGATGTATAAGATCGAGGGCGAGGACCTGTATCTCATCGGCACCAGCGAGCACTCCATGATCGGCAAGTTCATTGACCAGATCCTGCCGGAGGACAAGCTGCCCCAGACGCTGACCTCCTACTCCCCCTGCTTCCGCAAGGAGAAGGGCGCCCATGGCATCGAGGAGCGCGGCGTCTACCGCATCCATCAGTTCGAAAAGCAGGAGATGATCGTGGTCTGCAAGCCTGAGGACTCCAAGAAGTGGTACGAGCAGATGTGGCAGTACAGTGTGGAGCTGTTCCGGTCCCTGGACATCCCCGTGCGGCAGTTGGAGTGCTGCTCCGGCGATCTGGCAGACCTGAAGTGCAAGTCCTGCGACATCGAGGCCTGGTCCCCCCGCCAGCAGAAGTATTTCGAGGTTTGCTCCTGCTCCAATCTGGGCGATGCGCAGGCCCGCCGCCTGAAGATCCGCTACAAGGACGCCGACGGCAAGATGCAGCTGTGCCATACGCTGAACAACACCGTGGTGGCTCCTCCCCGCATGCTCATCGCACTGCTGGAGAACAACCTGCAGGCGGACGGCTCCGTGCTGGTGCCCAAGGTGCTGCAGCCCTACATGGGAGGCAAGGATCGTCTGGTGCCCCGCCACTGAACGATTTTCGATAACATCTCGGAATATTTATCACGCATTATACAACCCGTATAGGAGAGTTGACCTGTGAAGAAGTTTTTCAGCGAATTTAAGACCTTCGCCATGCGCGGCAACGTAATGGATATGGCCATCGGCGTTGTCATCGGCGCCGCCTTCGGCAAGATCACCACGTCCATCGTCAACGATATCATTATGCCCCTCATCGGGCTGCTCACCGGCGGCATCGATCTGGCAAAGTGGAACATCCTGCTCAACAGCGCCGCCGTGGAGGCGGGTGCCGACCCCGTCACGCTGGGCATTGGCAATCTGCTTGCCGTTATCCTGGACTTCATCATCGTGGCGTTTGCCATGTTCCTGCTGGTGAAGGGCATGAATAAGCTGGCCAGCCTGAAGAAGAAAGAGGAGGAGCCCGCCCCCGAGGAGGAGCCCAAGCCCACCTCCGAGGATCTGCTCACCGAGATCCGCGACCTGCTGAAAGAGCAGCAGAAATGAGAGAGTCCCTGACACGGGGACTGACCCAGCTGGGACTGTCCCCCGATGCCGTACCCCAGCTGGAGGCCTACGCGGCAGCGCTGCTGGAAAAGAACAGGGTGATGAACCTGACGGCCATCACTGCGCCGCAGGATGTGGCCACACTGCACCTGCTGGACTGCGCGGCGCTGCTAACTATGGCGGACCTGCGGGGCAAGCGGGTCATCGATGTGGGCACCGGCGCCGGCTTCCCCGGCATGGTGCTGCGCATCCTGGAGCCGGACTTTGATCTGACGCTGCTGGACAGTCTGGGCAAGCGCATCGACTTTCTGAAGGAGGTGTGCAGCCAGCTGGGACTGGCACGGGTGGATTGCGTCCACGCCCGAGCCGAGGAATACGCCGCCGGACACCGGCAGCAGTACGACATCGCCGCGTCCCGGGCCGTGGCCAACCTCAACGTATTGTGCGAGCTGGCGCTGCCGCTGGTAAAGGTAGGCGGCCAATTCCTGGCCATGAAGTCCGTGTCCTCCGATGATGAGATCGCCGGAGCGCGGGGCGCCATCGGACAGTTGGGCGGCCGCATCGCGGACATCCGCGACTACACTGTACCGGAGACGGAGGTGCGCCACCGGCTGGTCATCGTTGAGAAGGTCAAGGACACCCCCGCAATCTATCCGCGGAGCTTTGCCCGCATCAAGAAAGCGCCGCTGAAATAGCGGCAGCACTCAGAAGGGAGGGTCACATGGGAAAGATCATCGCCGTTGTCTCCGGCAAGGGAGGCACCGGTAAGACATCCTTCACCGCCAATACCGGTCTAGCGCTGGCATCGCTGGACCAGCACGTGTTGTGCATGGACTGCGACATCACGCTGCGGAACCTGGATCTGGCGCTGGGGCTCAGCGATCGGGCTCTGATGGATTTCTCCGACGTGCTGGCGGAGCGCTGCACGCTGGAGCAGGCCGTGGTGACCCACGAGAAATACCGGTCGCTGGACCTGCTGGCCGCACCCATGGCTGACAGGCCGCTGGCCCTGACGGTACGGCAGCTGGCAGCTCTGGCCCGCGAGATACGGGAGAAGTACGACTGGTGCCTGATGGATGCTCCCGCCGGACTGGGCCAAGGGTTCAAGATGGCGGCCTGCATGGCCGATCAGGTCATCGTCGTCACCACCACCGATATCTCCGCCATGCGGGACGCCCAGCGCACCGCCATGGAGCTGTCCGCCTTCCCCGCCAACGCGGTGCATCTGGTGGTGGGCCGCGTGTCCCGTAAGACGCTCCGGGCCCTGCACACCACCATCGACGACGCCATTGACACCGCCGGTCTGCCCCTGCTGGGGGTAATCCCGGAGGACGAGGACGTCCCCTACTGCCTGAATCGCGGTCTGGTTCTGCGGGATCGGAATTTCTACGCCGCCCGCGCCTACGAAAACATCGCCAAACGCATCATGGGCCGAAAAATGCCCCTGATGAAGATATAACAGAGAAAGGAGCGCCCCTCTATGAATATTGCTTTGATGGCGCATGACAACAAAAAAGAGCTGATGGTGCAGTTCTGCACGGCTTACTGCGGTATCCTGGCCAAGCACACCCTGTGCGCCACCGCCAGCACCGGCCAGCAGATCGCAGATGCCACCGGCCTGACCATCCATCGGTTCCTGTCCTTCACCCACGGCGGCGGCCAGCAGATCGCGGCCCGCATCGCCTACAACGAGATCGACATGGTCCTGTGCTTTGACGACCCCAACCAGAAGACCACAGATGAGGACGTGACCTATATCTCTCACCTGTGCGACCAGAACAATATCCCCTTTGCCAGCAATCTGGCTACTGCGGAGATGCTGGTGCTGGGCCTGAATCAGGGTTATCTGGACTGGCGCGACATCGTGAATCCCAAGAGCAAGCCCTTTACCGCCTGAACCGCCTTGACAACCGGCAAAAAATCGCCTATTATAAAGAGTGACCGCGTTGACTTTGCAGGAGTAACCCGCGCAACGCCGCCAGCAGAGAGGTGCGCCGCCGGCTGAAAGCGCACCGCGGCAGGACGGGCCAAGACAGCAGACGAGCGGGGATGGAAACATCCACGGCGCGCTCCCCGTAACAGGAGCAGAAAGGGCCGCACGGCGGCTGAAATTGGGTGGCACCACGAAGTGTTTGAACGCTCTCGTCCCAACGCAGGGGACGGGAGCGTTTTTTCACGCCGCCCGTGAAAAAAAAGGAGGCGTCTATGCAGTCTGTCATACGCTTTATCCACGAACACTACTACGACATCTTCATTCCGGTGACGGCGCTGGCTCTGCTGCGGCTGGCCATGTGCTTCGCCCAGCTGAAGCGCACCGCCGCTATCCGCCGGAAGAAGGGCGTCTACCATAGCGTACGGGATGCCTACGCCGAGATCGGCGCATGGCTGGGCATGCTGCCCTTCCTGGCGCTGGCGCTGGCCGTACCGGCGTTCTGGCCGGTATGGGCTGCGCTCATCGTGGCTGGCGGCATCGTGGTGGGCAAGTTAGGCCGGAAAAAGGGTCTGGAGACAGACGACATCTACCGCGAGGTGGCCCGGGAGCTGAAGCACGAGGCGGAGGCCGAAGCCGCGCGGGAGGCGGCGTCCCACACGCTGGACAGCGGTACGGACGCCATCGGCGACGGCGCAGAGACACATTACGAAACGGAAAACACCGAAGATAAAGGAGAACATGACAATGGCTAAAATGACACCCCGCACCCTGTCGGGCTTCATGGAGCTGCTGCCCCAGCCGCAGCAGCAGATGGAACGGATGATGGATATCCTCCGCCGGACGTACAGCCTGTACGGCTTTACGCCGCTGGACACGCCGGTGATCGAGGCCAGCGAGGTACTGCTGGCCAAGGGCGGCGGCGAGACGGAAAAACAGATCTACCGCTTCCAGAAGGGCGACGCCGACTTGGCGCTGCGCTTTGATCTGACGGTGCCGCTTGCCAAGTATGTGGCCCTGCACTACAACGACCTGTCCTTCCCCTTCCGCCGCTATCAGATCGGCAAGGTATACCGCGGCGAGCGGGCGCAGCGCGGCCGGTTCCGCGAGTTCTATCAGGCGGACATCGACGTCATCGGCGACGGCAAGCTGGACATCACCAATGAGGCGGAGATTCCCGCCATCATCTACCAGACGTTCACCTCCCTGGGCCTGAAGCGCTTCCAGATCCGTGTGAACAACCGCAAAATTCTCAATGGCTTCTACGCCATGCTGGGTCTGACGGAGCAGTCCGGCGACATCATGCGCACCGTGGACAAGCTGGACAAGATCGGCGCCGAGAAGGTCCGGACCCTGCTGATGGACGAGTGCGGCGTGGATGCGGAGAAAGCGGATGAAATTCTGGCCTTCATCGCCATCAGCGGCGGCAACGATCAGGTGCTCTCCGCGCTGGAGGGCTACCGCAGCCGGAACGAGGTGTTCGACGAAGGTCTTGACCAGCTGAACACCGTGGTGAAGTACCTGTCCGCCTTCGGCGTACCGGCGGAGAACTTCGCCGTGGACCTCACCATCGCCCGGGGCCTGGACTACTACACCGGCACGGTGTACGAGACCACGCTGCTGGATCACCCTGAGATCGGCTCCGTCTGCTCCGGCGGACGGTACGACAACCTGGCGGAGTACTACACCGACAAACAGCTGCCCGGCGTGGGCATCTCCATCGGTCTGACCCGCCTGTTCTACGTGCTGGGTGAGCAGGGCATGCTGAACCCCGCGCTGCCCACCGCCCCTGCCGACGTGCTGATCCTGCCCATGACCGCCGATCTGGCCCCCGCTGTGACGCTGGCCACCCGCCTGCGCGCTGCCGGTGTCCGCACCCAGCTCTACACCGAGCAGAAGAAGTTCAAGGCCAAAATGAACTATGCCGATAAGATCGGCGTGCCCTATGTGCTGTTCCTGGGCGACGACGAGATCGCCGGAAACGTGGTGGGCTGCAAGGATATGGCCTCCGGCGAACAGACCACCCTGCCCTTCGACGAGACGCTGGCCATCATCCAGAAGGGTCTCGCCCAGCGCAGCGAAGGCACGGTCATCGTGGAATAAGCCGGCCAATACCGAAAACAAATCGTAATATATACCTTATTTTATACAAATCATTATCAAAATAGGAGGACAAAACAATGATGCAGATGCGCACACATACCTGCAACGAGCTGCGGCTGGAGCACGTGGGCCAGTCCGTGAAGCTGGTGGGCTGGATGGAGAACGTCCGCGCCGTGGGCCAGAATTTCGCCTTCGTGGTGCTCCGCGACTTCTACGGCACCACCCAGATCGTGGTGGAGACCGAGGACATGATGGCCATTATCCGCGACCTGAACAAGGAGTCCACCATCAGCGTGGAGGGCGTCGTCCGCGAGCGCGCCAGCAAGAACCCCAAGCAGGCCACCGGTGATATTGAGGTGGTTCCCAGCAAGATCGAGGTGCTGGGCCGCTGCCGCTACAACTCCCTGCCCTTTGAGATCAACCGCAGCCGCGAGGCCGACGAGCAGCAGCGTCTGAAGTACCGCTATCTGGACCTGCGGAACCCCGCGGTGAAGCAGAACATCATCCTGCGCTGCCAGGTGGTGGCCGCCCTGCGCGCTGCCATGACCGAGCACGGCTTTCTGGAGATCACCACCCCCATCCTGACGGCCTCCTCCCCCGAGGGCGCCCGTGACTATCTGGTGCCCGCCCGCAAGCACCCCGGCAAGTTCTATGCCCTGCCCCAGGCGCCCCAGCAGTTCAAGCAGCTGCTGATGACCTCCGGCTTTGACCGCTACTTCCAGATCGCCCCCTGCTTCCGGGACGAGGACGCCCGCGGCGACCGCTCCCCCGGTGAGTTCTACCAGCTGGATATGGAGATGGCCTTCGCCACCCAGGACGACGTATTCGCCGTGCTGGAGGATGTGCTGCCCCCCATCTTCGCCAAATACGGCACCTACAACGTGGCCTCCGCCGCGCCGTTCCGCCGTATCGCCTACAACGACGCTATGGAGACCTACGGCTCCGATAAGCCTGACCTGCGTATCGACCTGACCCTCACCGACATCTCCAATGAGGTGAAGGGCTGCGGCTTTGAGCAGATCGACGGCAAGGTGGTCAAGGCCATCGCCGTCAGCGACTGCACCCTGACCCGCAAGGCCATCGATCAGCTCTGCACCGATGTGGAGGTCCAGTCCGGCAGCAAGCCCTACTGGTTCAAGGTGGATGAGAACGGTCAGCTGGCCGGCGGCATCGCCAAGTTCATGAACGGCTGCCATGAGGCGCTCACCGCCAAGCTGGGTCTGAAGCCCAATATGCTGGTGGGCGTGGCTGCCGGCGACAAGGGCGCGGCCATCAAGACCGCCGGCGTCCTGCGCGGCAAGCTGGGCGCCGCCTGCGAGGGCCACATGGACAAGGAGCGCTACGAGTTCTGCTGGATCGTGGACTTCCCCATGTACGAGATCGGCGACGAGTCCGGCGAGCTGGAGTTCTGCCACAACCCGTTCTCCATGCCCAGCGGCGGGCTGGAGGTGCTGCTGAAGGCGGAGCGGGGCGAGATCGATCCCCTGACCATCACCGCCGACCAGTACGATCTGGTGTGCAACGGCGTGGAGCTCAGCTCCGGCGCGGTGCGTAACCACGATCCCGAGATCATGATCAAGGCCTTCGAGCTGGTGCGTCTGGGCGAGGAGGACGTGAAGAAGAAGTTCCCCGCCATGTACAACGCCTTCTGCTACGGTGCGCCTCCCCATGCCGGTATCGCTCCGGGCGTGGACCGCATGGTCATGCTGCTGGCGGGTGAAAGCTCCATCCGCGAGATCATCCCCTTCCCCATGAACAAGAACGCCCAGGATGTCATGATGGGCGCCCCCTCCGTGGTGGAGCAGAAGCAGCTGGATGAGCTGCACATCGCCATCGTGGGCGACGTGGAGAAGGACGACTGATGGCCACCCGCAAGCTCTACTATGAAAACGCCTTCGCGCAGGACTTCACCGCCGTGGTGGAGTCCTGTGAGGCGGTGAAGGGCGGCTTTGCCGTCACACTCGACCGTACCGCCTTCTACCCCGAGGGCGGCGGTCAGCCCGCCGATCACGGCACGCTGGGTGAGTCCCGCGTGCTGGATGTACACGAGAAGGACGGTGTCGTCACCCACCTGTGCGACCGGGCGCTGTCCGTAGGCGCGGAGGTCGGCGGCCACATCGACTGGGCGCGGCGCTTCGACCATATGCAGCAGCACTCCGGCGAGCATATCATCTCCGGCCTGCTGTGCAGCACGTTCCACTGCGACAACGTGGGCTTCCACATGGGCGCGGACGTGGTCACTATCGACTATAACGCCCCCATTACCTGGGAGCAGGCGCTGGAGGTGGAGCGGCGCGCCAACGCCTACATCTGGGCCGACCACCCCATCCGCATCTGGTATCCCTCGCCGGAGGAGCTGGCCGCCCTGCCCTACCGCAGCAAAAAGGCGCTGGAGGGTCCCGTGCGCATCACAGAGTTCCCCTGCGCGGACATGTGCGCCTGCTGCGGCACCCACGTAGCCCGCAGCGGTCAGGTGGGGCTGGTGAAGCTATTGAGCTGTCAGAAATTCCGGGACGGCGCGCGGCTGGAGCTGCTGTGCGGACGGCGTGCGCTGGACTACCTTTCCGCCAGCTGGGAGCAGGCCCGCCAGATCGGGCAGGCCCTGTCCGTAAAGCCCCAGAGCGCCGCAGCCGCCGTAGGCCGTATGCAGGAGGAGCTGCTGGCTCTGAAGGAAAAGGCCGCCCATCTGGAGGAGGCCGACTTCGCCCACACGGCAGAGCGATACCGTGATGCCGGAAACGTCCTGCACATCACGGGAAAGCTGGACGGCGACGGCGCCCGCCGCCTGTGCGACGCCATTGCCAGGGCCGCAGGCGGACGCTGCGCCGTGTTCGCCGGCAGCGACGGCGCCTACCAGTACGCCGTCATTGAGAGCGGCGGCGACCTGCGCCCCCTCGTCAAGGACATGAACGCCGCCCTCCATGGCCGCGGCGGCGGACGGGATGGCTTCGCCCAGGGAAGCGCCGCCTGCACGGCGGAGGATATCCGCAGCTTCTTCCAAAACCGGTAAATACTTCGCATCACGAAAAGTTTTTTCGCATTTTTGCCAAAATCTGTGCCCCGAAAGTGCGCATTTCCCGCACTTTCGGGGCTTTCCTTTTGGTGCGGAACATGCTACAATAATAGGCTGAGAGTATATGAGCCAAAAGGAGTCCGTATGGAAAACGAAAACAAGCTGGGCGTTATGCCCATTTCCAAGCTGATCTGGAACATGTCCCTGCCCATCATCGCATCCATGCTGGTGCAGGCGCTTTATAACATCGTGGACAGCGTATTCGTCAGCCGCGTCAGCGAACAGGCGCTGACCGCCGTATCCCTGGCCTTCCCCGCCCAGAACCTGATGATCGGTCTTGCCACCGGTACCGCCGTGGGCGTCAACGCCCTGATGGGCCGGGCTCTGGGCGCACAGATGCGGGAACGGGCCGACCGCGTGGCCAACAACGGCGTCTTTCTGGCCGTGGTGGGCTTCCTCATCTCCGCCGTACTGGGCCTGACCTGCGCGGATCTGTTCTTCCGCTCCCAGACCCAGGTGGAGAACATCATCCAGATGGGCAGCGAATACCTGCGCATCGTCACCATCGGCTCGCTGGGCATGTTCTGCCAGATCATGTACGAGCGGCTGCTTCAGGGCACAGGCCGCTCCCTGCTGAGTATGTACACTCAGGGTCTGGGCGCTATCGTCAACATCGTGCTGGACCCCGTGTTCATCTTCGTGCTGGACATGGGCGTGGCAGGCGCCGCCGTGGCTACCATCATCGGCCAGTTCTGCGGCTGTGCGCTGGCCATATACTTCAACCATAAGAAGAACACCGACATCACACTGTCCATCAAGGGCTTCCGCCCCGACTGGTCCCTGATCGGCGAGATCTACGCCATCGGCCTGCCCAGCGTCATCATGGTGGGCATCGGCTCGGTGATGACCTTCCTGATGAACAAGATCCTCATCACCTACCACTCCGCCCATGAGACGGCGGCCACCGCCTTCGGCGTGTACTTCAAGCTGAACTCCTTCATCTTTATGCCGGTCTTTGGCATGAACAACGGCATCATCCCTATCGTGGCGTATAACTACGGCGCCCAGAACCGCCGCCGCATGATGGAGACCATCAAGCGCGGCACACTGTACGCCTCCTGCATCATGGTGGCGGGCACCATCCTGTTTCAGGCCATCCCCGGCCCTCTGCTGAGCATCTTCGACGCCACCGACACCATGATGGCCGTGGGCATCCCCGCCCTGCGCATCATCTCCCTGAGCTTCTGCATGGCCGGTGCGTGCATCGCGCTGGGCAGCTCGTTCCAGGCACTGGGCAAGTCACTGTACTCCATGGTCACGTCCATCGTGCGGCAGCTGGTGTTTCTGGTGCCCATCGCCTACGTGCTGGCCCGCTACGGCGCGTCCGTGGGCAACGACGATCTGGTGTGGTGGTGCTACCCCATCGCCGAGATCGCGTCCCTGCTGCTGACACTGTGCTTCTTCCGGCATGTGTACAAGACCATGATCGCCCAGATCCCCGAGGGGCGGGCGTAACAAAAAAGAGACGGACGCTGCAGCGTCCGTCTCTTTTTTTGCCGGTCTATCCTCTATCGCTGGTCCGAGAGGCCCGCGTCGGGACGAGAGGATTTCCTCGTTTATGTATAAGGGGCATTTCCCCTTTGTAGGGGCGGAGTTCTACCCGCCCACACTTCTTACTGCACTGTCCGGCCGCACACCCGTAGGGGCCGGCGTCCCCGACGGCCCGCTTTATTTCTAAAAGGTACACTGTTGCGGTGCCCAAAATTTCTGTGCTTCCTGACGGCGGACGCTTGAAATTTTGACCGCTGCCACTCGCTCACCCCCCTGCATCCGCCACTGGCGGCGCTCGGATCGCTCCCTCCGGCCGGGAGAGTTCCGCGCCCCCGAGCGCGGGTCGCTTTTGGCCGCAGCCCCAAAAGTGACCAAAAACGCTGCTTGAAACCGCAGGTTTCAAGACTTCCTGCGCGCCTGACCGTGTTGGAAAAACGTGACCGCGTACCACGCGAAGTCCCAAATTGCTGCAAATCGTCGTACAACGAATCACTTGCAGTCCTCATATCGCTGCCGCTCCCACGTCCCGCACGGCGGCACTTTGCTCTACCAACGTAAAATGGCGGCCCATTAGGCCGCACCTACACTTGCCGCTGACGGCGGCAAGTGCGCGATTTGATAATCGCCTAAATCGGTAGTCCCGCCAATATCCCCCGCCCACCACGTCAGCGGCAGCGAGGGTAGGCTCGCGGTCGATTCCCTGCGGAACCTTTTCCCACCGCATCGAAATTGGCCTGAAGGAATTCCAAAGACCATGGGTCTTTGGCGGCGTTCTTTCCCCCATTTCTTCCGCTGCTGGAAGAAATGGGGCCGCCGGAGGCATGTAACAAAAAGAGACGGACGCTGCCGCGTCCGTCTCTTTCTTTCACACTTGCTCAGTACGCCAGCTTCTCCGCCAGATACGCCTTCAGCTCGCTGATGGGCACGCGCACCCTGCGCCCCGCCCAACGGCGTTGCGCGGGGGCCCCGATCTGACTTCCTGTTGGGGCGAAATGAATTCGCCCCAACGTAAGATTTTGGCTGCGCCAAAATGCTTACACGCCGCTTCCGCGGCGGAGGGAGCAGGTGCGCCGTCTACCCTGCCCTGCCGTTTAGTACGCCAGCTTCTCCGCCAGATACGCCTTCAGCTCGCTGATGGGCACACGCACCTGCTCCATGGTGTCGCGCTCGCGGACGGTGACACAGTTGTCGCCAGCCTTCTCCGCATCGCCCACGGTATCGAAGTCCACCGTGATGCAGTACGGAGTACCCACCTCGTCCTCGCGGCGATAGCGCTTGCCGATAGAACCGGTCTCATCGAAGTCGATCATCCACTCCTTCGCCAGCTCGGCGTAGACCTCGCGGGCCTTGTCGCTGAGCTTCTTGCTCAGAGGCAGCACCGCCGCCTTGTAGGGTGCCAGCGCCGGGTGCAGGTGCAGCACCACGCGGACATCGTTCTTCTCCGCGTCCACGACCTCCTCGTCATAGGCGTCCACCAGCACGGCCAGCACACTGCGCTCCACGCCAAGGGACGGCTCCACCACGTAGGGGATGTAGCGCTCGTTGGTCTCGGGGTCGAAGTAGGTCAGATCCTTGCCGGACACGTTCTGGTGCTGGGTCAGGTCGTAGTCGGTGCGGTCCGCCACGCCCCACAGCTCGCCCCAGCCGAAGGGGAACAGGAACTCGAAGTCCGTGGTGGCCTTGGAGTAGAAGCACAGCTCCTCGGGGTCGTGGTCACGCAGCCGCAGATTCTCGTCCTTCAGGCCGATGCCCAGCAGCCAGTTGTGGCAGAAGGTGCGCCAGTAGTTGAACCACTCCAGATCAGTGCCGGGCTTGCAGAAGAACTCCAACTCCATCTGCTCGAACTCGCGGACGCGGAAGATGAAGTTGCCCGGGGTGATCTCGTTGCGGAAGGACTTACCGATCTGGCACACGCCGAAGGGCAGCTTGCGGCGGGTGGTGCGCTGGGTGTTGACGAAGTTGGTGAAGATGCCCTGCGCCGTCTCAGGCCGCAGGTACACGGTGTTCTTGGCATCCTCGGTGACGCCCTGGAACGTCTTGAACATCAGGTTGAACTGCCGGATGTCGGTGAAGTTGTGCTTACCGCAGGTGGGGCAGGGGATGTTCTTGTCCTCGATGAAGTCCTTCATCTCCTGCTGGGAGAAGGCGTCGATGGGCTTGGGCAGCTCCACACCGTTGGTCTGGCACCAGTCCTCGATGAGCTTATCGGCGCGGAAGCGCTCCTTGCACTCCTTGCAGTCCATCAGGGGATCGGAGAAGCCGGCCAGATGTCCGCTGGCCACCCACGTCTGGGGGTTCATGAGGATGGCTGCGTCCTGTCCCACGTTGTAGGGGTTCTCCTGCACGAACTTTTTCCACCAGGCCTTCTTGATGTTGTTCTTCAGCTCCACGCCCAGGGGACCGTAGTCCCAGGTGTTGGCCAGGCCACCGTAGATCTCGGAGCCTGCGAAGATGATGCCGCGGTTTTTGCACAGCGCCACGATCTTATCCATGGTCTTTTCCGTGTTTTTCATGTGAACGTCTCCTTTATGTGAATATTTTTGGTCTCTATGGTCAAGCCGCCTCCGGCGGCGTTACCTGCACAGTCACGACTCCCGCATTCCAATCCGTCTGGTCTGTGGACACACCGTACCACCACATGGTCCCGCCGTCCGGCAGGTGGTACAGGATCGCATAGAATTCTCTTGGGTGCAGCGCCATGGGATAGTTGCTCTCCGGCAGTTGATCTCCCGTGGTCTGCCACGCGGAAAAGGCGTCGTATCCGCCCTCCACGCGCCAGAACTCGCGGCTGGCGTAGTCACTCCATTCGGAGATATCCTGCTCCCCGAAGTAGGCGGCTTCGTATGCTTCACCGGCGATGGTCAGTGTGTCCGTGCGGAGCGGCTCCAGCTCCGGCTTTTCCTCCCGCGCCAGATTGGCACAGGTCACCGTCACCTTGCTGCCGTAGTGCGCCGCGATCTGAGCCGCCATGGAGGGCACGGTGCCGGTCTGGTGATCCATCCCGTTGGGGTCAGCGTGGGCGCTGCCGCAGAAGGCTACCACGCTGACGCCGTCCAGCGCGTCAAAGGCGTCACAGAAGTTGGCCGCCATGATATGCTCCCGCTGCACATCGGCCGCATCGTCTGCGCCGCGCCGATAGTACATGGCGCCCTGCTTGATGCTCCGATCCACCGTGCGATATTCGTCGGTATCGGTCTTTCCCTCGTCCTCCAGCAGCCGGCGCGCTTTTTCGCCGGAGGCGGCGTACTGATGCTCTATGTCAAAGCCGTGGAACACCGTGTCCGGACACGTCTCCTTGATCTGATGGTAAAAATCCGCCACCACCTCCGCATGGAACAGCGTTCCCTCGCAGGCGCCGTACACCATGTCCCAGTAGGCGTCGTCCTCTGCCGCCATCCAGCGGTTCAGCAGCAGCGTGGAGCCTGCGCCCATCTCTATGAACAGGTGGCGCATTCCCTGACCGTAGCAGGTCTGCCACAATGTCAGCTCCTTATCCAGACAGGCAGCGTTGGCGTGCTCCTCGCCGTAAATAAAAATCTCCCCTGTGGGCGCACCTGTTTCTGGCGGTGCGCCGCAGGCTGTCAGCCCCAGCAGCGCCGCCAGCAGCAGCGCCGCGATCCTCTTTTTCATAGACAGCTCTCCTTTATTGCAGCAAAAAACGCCCTGATGCCATTGCTGACATCAGGGCGAACTAAGTTTTAGTCCGTGGTTCCACCTGAATTTGGATGATTCCACACTCTTACTGCCGGTAACGGGGCGTCCGGCGGGCATTTCCTCCCGCAGCTCCGGGCAGCCACGCCCTTCATCGCCTGTAACAGGGAAAGAATAGCATCTTTTCTCCCGCCCGTCAAGCCTATTTTTCGCTATCCGGCGAGTCGGCGTCCTCGGGGCAGGGCGCAGCATCCGTGACAGTGCCGCTGCCATACACGTACCGCACGTCGTCGGTCTGGCCCATGGCGCCCTTTGAGAACGTCACCGCCCAGCAGCCGGTCTTCACATCGTACCAGCCGTAGGCCATGTCGTACTCCCCATCGTACTGTGCCCGGGCCAGCTCGATAGCTTCCTCCTCCGTGGGGATGCCTCGCCCGATCCGGGCAGTGCCCAGGATAGCCAGCACCTCATCGCGGCAGCCGTCCCACGCGGCCCTGTCCATCATGCCGTCGTCGGAGGGCATACACACATAGCTGCCTGGTGTACCCCGGAACACGACGTTCACCCACACGTTGTTGTTGACGCCCTCGGTGTACTGCCAGGCCGTCTGGCCGCCGGACAGCGTCAGCTCCTGCTCCGTCACGCCGGTACCGCAGATGCCGTAGCCGTCCAGCCAGCAGGTGAGCCGGAAGTCCACGGCGTCGTCGTCCGTCTTCCAGAACCGCAGCCCCGCCTGCCCATCCTCCTCCAGCGTCTCAAAGGCCCAGCCATCGGGGATAGTCAGCGCCATGTCCACGTGGTCTCTGGTATACTCCGCCAGCTGACCCGTGATCTCGGACGGGTCCGGTGCAGGACTGACCTGTGGCTCATCCCCCTCCAGCGGCAGCGGAACAGCCGACCACTCGCAGGCCATCAGCACCGCGGCGCAGCCCAGCGCCAATACGCACAGCAGCAGCTTTTTCATACTCTCACCCTCCTTTTGTCCATATGACGAAGCAGGGAGGGGAAATGTTCCCCTCCCTGCCAGAGCTCAGATGTCCAGCAGCTCCAGCTCGCTGTCGTCCACCTTTCGCAGCTCCTTCTTATTCATCATATCGTACATGCACGGCACCACGAACAGCGTCATCAGCGTGGCGTACAGCAGTCCGCCGATACACACCAGCGCGATGGGCTGGATCAGGGCCGTACCGGCGTTCTTGGCCAGCGCCGTCACCACAAGGCCCAGGATGGTGGTAAGGCTGGTCATCAGAATAGGCCGCAGACGGGTGACGCCCGCGTCGATGATGGCCTCCCTCCGCGCCATACCGTCCTGCCGCTGCTGGTTGATGTAGTCCACCAGCACAATGCCGTTGTTGACGATGACGCCCACCAGCATCACGAAGCCGATAAGACTGACGACCGACACCTCGATACCGGAGACCAGCAGTGCCAGGAAGCCGCCGGTGAAGGCCAGCGGAATGGTGAACATCACGATAAACGGGGACTTCAGGGATTGGAACTGGGCCACCATGATGAGGTACACCAGCACCACGCCCAGCAGCAGCATCAGCATCAGCTGGCTCATGGCATCCATGATCTGTTCGTTCTCGCCGTTGAACTCCACGGTGACGCCCTCCGGCAGCGCCAGCGGCGCCACGGCCTGCTGCACCGCCGATGTCACCTTGGTAACGTTGTAGCCATCGGCCAGCGTGGCGGTCACGGTGATACACCGCCGCTGCTGGTCGCGCTGGATGCTGTTGAGGGACACAGTCTCGCGGACCTCCGCCACCTCGCCCAGCTTGAAGGAGCCATCGTCGTCCTCCTCCGTCTCCTCGCCGGTGAGCTGGCTCAGGCCGGAGGTATCGCTGCTGCCGCTCATGGCGGCGGACATGGAGCTGTCCGGTGTGATGGTCAGATCCAGCAGCTTCTCGCGGGTCAGCTTGCTGTCCGCCGCCGCGTCCACCATCAGCTCCATGCTCTCGCCGTCCAGCGTCACGTCCGCCACCGTGGTGGTATCCTGCAGCGCCGCCGCCAGCTGCATGTAGATCTGGGCCACGGTGACACCGCGGGTCATGGCCGCGTTGCGGTCCACCACCACCTGTAAGGCAGGCGCCGCGTCCTCCAGACCGTCGGACACATCCTTGACGCCCTCCACCTGTCCGATGCGCTGGCCCAGCGCACGGGCGGCGGTCTGCAGGCCCTCCATATCGTCGCCGTAGACCTGCAAAGAGATGCCGCTGCCGGTCATATAGCTCATCATACCGCTCATGACGCCGGAGGCCTTCACCGTGCAGGGCAGGTCGGCGCACAGCGCCTCGATCTCCCGCCCTGCGTCGGAGCCGAAGGTGCCCTCCGTCATGGTGAGGTAGCCGGTAACATCATAGTCGCCGTTGTCGCTGCTGGTCATGCTGAGGCCGCCCATGTTGCCGCTGCCCATCATGAAGCCCACAGCTTCCACATTCTCCACGGACATGGCCCGTTCCATCACCTGGTCGGCCGCCTCCACCGCTTCCTCGCGGGTGGTGCCCTCCGGCATGGTGATCTCCAGCGAGAGGTTATTCATGTCGATCTCCGGCATGAACGTAAAGCCGCGGCTCAGTGCGCCCCAGGCCGACGTCACCAGCAGCACCAGCGACAGCAGCAGCACGAGGGCCTTGTGGTCCAGCGACCAGGAGATGGCCTTGCGGTAGGCGGGGTAGAGCTTATCCAGCAGACCGGCCTTGGGTGTGAAGTCCCGCCGCAGCATGCCGGACGCCATGGCCGGCACCAGCGTCAGCGCCACCAGCAGGCTGGCCAGCAGGGAATATGTAATGGTCAGGGCCAGATCGGTGAACAGCTGCTTCGTCAGGCCCTCCACGAACACGATAGGCGCGAACACGCACACCGTGGTGAGAGTGGACGCCGTCACCGCGCCCAGCACCTGTCCCGCGCCGGACACCGCAGCCTGGATGATGGTAGCGCCCTTGGCCCGCAGGCGGTAAATGTTTTCGATGACCACCACCGAGTTGTCCACCAGCATACCCACCGATACGGCCAGGCCGCTGAGGGAGATCATGTTGATGGTGACACCGGTGAAGTACATCAGCACCACCGCGAAAATGACGCTGACGGGGATGGAGATCAGGGTGATGAGGGTGGGCCGCCAGTCACGCAGGAACAGGAACAGCACCACCACAGAGAACACCGCGCCCCACAGCAGGGACGAGAGGATGGTCTCCACAATGAGATAGATATAGTCGCCCTGATCCATCAGGGCCACGAATTTCAGGCCGTCGTACTGGGCCTCCAGCGTCTCGAACCGGTCGGCGATGTTGTTGGACACCTCCGCCGTGGCGTAGTTGGACTGCTTGGTAAAGGACAGCAGGATGCCGTTGTCGCCGTTGAGCTTGGTGTAGAGCTGGTCGCCGTTGTCCGTCACCACCACCGTGGCCACGTCACCCAGCGTGATGGGCTCCACGCCGTCCAGTCCCAGGTCGAACAGCACCATGTCCTCCAGCTCGCCGCTGTTTTCAAACTTCTGGCCCACCGACACCATATAGCTGACGCCGCTGTTGTCGTCGATGTACCCCGCTGGCATGGAGAAGTTCTGGGCCGTCAGCAGCCCGCTGACGGTGGAGATGGACAGCAGTCCCCCCAGATCAGTCTGTTCGGCCACCTTGTCATAGGCCGCCTGTATCTGCTTCAGCCCGCTTTCGATCTGGGCCTTGGCCTCGCTGAGCTGCAATTCCGCGCCGGTCATCTGGGTCATACCGTCCATCAGCTCCACCAGCAGGTCGGACACGTCGCCCTCCACCTGTGCGCGCAGGTGACCGCTCTTCAGCGCCTTCATCAGCTTCTCCATGCTGCCCTGCAGCGTCTTCAGATCGTCGTTCAGCTTCTTCAGCGTCCCATCCGGGTCGGTAATAAAGCCGCCCACGATGTCATCGATATCCGTGTCCTCCAGCACACCGTAGATATCCTTCAGCTTGTCGTACACCTTATCCACCGCGTCGCCGACAGACTCGGCTACGCCGTCAGCAGCGGCGCGCTTGGCGTCCGCCAGCGCCTGCTGTCCGTCCGTCACCTTCTTCTCCGCGTCGCGGAGCTTGCCCTCCGCCTTCTTCAGCTGGTCCTTCACCGCGTCCTCCAGTGTGGCGGACAGGGCGTCCATCTTCTCCTGATCCAGTATCACGTGGGCCTCGCGGGTCAGCGCGCCGGACACCGTGACGCCGGCCACGCCGCTGACGCCCTCCAGCTTGCCGGTGAGCTCATCGGTGACGAAGTCGCTGAGGGCGTAAACATCCTTCCCCTCCTGGGACACCGCCGCCACCATGACCGGGATCATGGAGGGATTGATCTTCAGCACGTAGGGCGCACCCACCGAGTCGGACCACTGGCCCTGCAAAATCGAAATTTTCTGTTGGATGTCCACACTGATGGTGTCCATGTTCACGCCGTCCTCGAACTCCAGCATCACCATGGAAACACTGTTCTGCGTGGTGGAGGTAACAGTTTTGATGCGGTCCAGCGTGGCCATGGACTGCTCCATGGGCCGCGTGATGGTCTCCTCCACGGACTCGGGGCTGGCGCCCGGGTCGGTGGTGACGATGACCACATAGGGAAAGTCCATGTTGGGCAGCAGATCCGGTGTCATCCTCAGATACGCCACCACACCAAGCACAACAATAGCCAGCACCACCACGAAGACGGTCAGCGGCTTCTTTACGCTGAATTTCGCCATACTCCTGCTCCTTTGCGGGCATACGCCCCAAAATACCATAATAGAGAAGTGTATCACGCTGCCGCCGTTTCTGCAAGAGCCGTACCGGAAAATTCACGAAAGCGTTACAATATCCCACAGTTTCCGGTAAAAAAGTTCGCATGCCGAACAAATTAAGAAATCGTAAAGCGATGGGACGGGAGAGTTTCCTCTCCCGTCCCATTTGTCGTTCATTTGTCCTCACACAACGCAGAAATCGCCCTCCGCGGCGGCGGCCAGACGGGCCGCCTTCTGTTGGCCCAGCGCCTCCTGCAGGGCCGCGATGATGCTGTTGGACACCAGGAAGCCCTTGGGCGTCAGCCGCCAGCCTCCCTCCGTCCGGACGGCCAGCCCCGCCCCCTCGTATTGCAAAAACAGCTCCTCCATGGGCTCGAACCGCTGGCGGTAGCGGTTTTCGAAGGTGCGGCGGTCGATGCCCGCCGCCGTCCGCAGCGACAGCATCACGTATTCGTAGTCCCGGGCCAGTGTGCTCTCCCCCTCGGACTCCGACAGCACCAGCCGCCCCGCGATGTACCCGTCCAGATCCCGCACGTAGCCGTACCGGACGCCGCCGAAATCGGAGTGCGCCCCGGGGCCGAAACCGGCGTACTCCTCCATGCTCCAGTATTTCAGGTTGTGGCGGGACTCCCGCCCGGGCTTTGCGAAGTTGGAGATCTCGTACTGCCGGTAGCCCGCCTCCTCCAGCGCCGCCACAGTGTAAAGATACATATCCGCCTGCGCGTCGTCATCCGGCAGCGTCAGCTGCTGCCGCTGCTGCCACAGGGGCGTGCCCTCCTCCACCTTCAGCCCGTAGCAGGACAGGTGCTCCGGTCCCAGAGCCACGGCGTCCGCCAGCGTCCGCTGCCAGTCCTCCATGGTCTGGTCCGGCAAACCGTAGATCAGGTCCAGACTGAGATTTTCGATCTTCGCCTTCCGCGCCGCCGTCACCGCCTGCTGCACCTGCTCATAGGTGTGTACCCGCCCGATGCGCCGCAGCAGCGCGTCATCAGTGGACTGCACCCCCAGCGACAGCCGGTTGAATCCCGCTCGCCGCAGCTTCCGCAGCTCGCGCCAGTCGCCGGCGCTGTCAGGATTGGCCTCCAGCGTGATCTCCGCGCCTCTGGCCACGTCGTACCTTCGCAGCACCGTCTGCAAAAGGCGTGTCAGTCGGGACACGCCCAGATAGCTGGGGGTGCCGCCGCCGAAATACACCGTGTCCACCTGCATACCGGCGGCGCGGGGCGCCACCTCCTCCAGATGCCGCACCAGCGCCGCGGTGTAGGCGTCCATCTTCTCCTCGCTGTGGGCCAGGGAGTAAAAATCGCAGTAGGCGCACTTGGCCTTGCAGAACGGGATGTGGACATACAGCCCCAGCACGGGCCTTTCTGCGGGCCGCCTCATGGCCGCACCTGGGGCGGCAGCATGGTCACTGCGCCGTAAAAGCAGTTGACCTTACAGCTGCGGCAGCCGATGCACTGCTCCGCGTCCACGGTGTAGATGCCATCCTCCCGCAGGAGGATACACTTCACTGGACAGAACATGGCGCACCAGCCGCAGCCGGTGCAGCTCACCTCGTCAATGACCGCCAGCTGTATGGCTTTTCGTCCAAAGGGATGTGCAGGGTCTGTCATGGACTCACCCGCCTTTCCTGAATTCGTCACATGTATTATATCCGCATCGGCTATATTTGACAACCCCGCATAGTTTGCCGCGCACCGGCGCACACTACGCGGGAAAGGATGTGACTGCCATGACCCCCGAGGAATATCAGGCGCTGGTAAAGCGCATGGCGCCCCGCTCCCCCATCCTGCGGGACACGGCGCTGGCCTTTCTGGTGGGCGGCGCCATCTGTGTGGTAGGCCAGCTGCTGTCCCACTGGTACGGCACGCTGGGGCTGGACGACTCCGACGCCGGCACCGCCACCTCCGTGACGCTGGTGTTCCTGTCGGCGCTGGCCACGGGGCTGGGCCTTTATCATAAGCTGGCCCGCTGGGCCGGAGCCGGTACGCTGGTTCCCATCACCGGCTTTGCCAACGCCGTGGCATCCCCCGCCGTGGACTTTCAGGCGGAGGGCCTCATCACCGGCACCGCCGTGAAGATGTTCACCGTGGCAGGACCGGTCATCGTGTTCGGCACCGCCGCCAGCGTGGTCTACGGTCTGGTGCTGTGGCTGGTGCAGCTGGCGTAAAAAAGAGGGAGACGCGCTGCGTCTCCCTCTTTCGTTGTCTCAGGCTCAGTTGTCCACGCGGTTGCGCCACTCCAGCTCCTGCTCCAGCTCGAACTTCAGCTTCTTGTTCTCCTCCACCAGCGTATCGTAGTGCGTACCCTGCACGTAGTACTTCACGAAGGCGAAGGTGGCCTCGTTGAACTCCTCCTCGGAGTATTCCGGCAGCAGGGAGCCGTTCTTGCGGCGCAGGCCCGTGACCTCCACCACCACCAGACGGCGCTGCTCCTCGCTGAGCTGGAACAGCTTCAGCGTCTCGGGGATATCCAGCTCCAGATCGTACCGCTCGTTGACGATCTCCAGCAGGCGGCGCTGCTCCGGCTTGGCGGAGACGATGACGCCGTGCTCGGCGAACAGGCGCTTGAGGTAGGACACGGAGACCTCCTCGCGGGTAATGGTGCCCTTGCCGATGCCGGTGAGCATGGTGTTGGACAGGTTCAGGCTGACATAGACCTCGTGGCCAGTGGTGGGATAGCTCATGTGGTACCTCCTGCATTTGCTGCGTCAAATTGGTTTTCCGCCGCTCAAAGCGGCCTTTTTTGTTCTGCTGTTAGCATACCACACGTCGCGGCAAATAGCAATACAAAGTTGTACCAAGTACGTTTATTTATACGAAAAAATGGCCTATTTTTTCGAAACTATGGCACTTTCTTCTACCAAATGTACCATACGACCCAAACGGTCCAAAAGCCACCCATGACAGGCCCGTTCCCCTCCCGCCGCAGCGCCGGATGGGCGAAAGAGGCGCCGCTCCTGAGCGGATGGAGCTTTCGTCAAGACAAGGCGCGGCGACGACGGCATACTGGGTGTATGTCGAGGAGCCGCAACGCCGTATTGGCGAAAGAAACACCGCTCAGACGCCGGTAAGGTCAAATGGCGGCGTATATTCCTCCTTCGCCGCCGTCCGCTCCTGGGTGAATCCGTCCACAATACCGCAGTTGCGCATGTACTCCGCGGCGGCGCGGTACTCGGCGCGGGTGACGCGGCGGGCCAGACGCCCCTGTGCGTCGGGCTGGGGGGTATACTGGCTCATCAGCGAGAACAGCACGTCCCCGGGCCGGAACGTCCGGGCCACCCAGTCCATGACGCGGCGGCTGTTGTCCGGATATCCCGGCAGCACCAGATGGCGGATGACCACGCCCCGCCGCAGCAGGCCGTTCTCTATGACATAGGGTCCCGTCTGGCGGAACATCTCCTGAATGGCCGCAGCGGCCACGGGGAAATAGTCCGGTGCGGCGGACAGCTCCGCCGCCAGACCGCCGTCAGCGTACTTCATATCCGGCAGCCAGATGTCCACCAGTCCCTCCAGCCGCCGCAGCGTCTCCACCTTTTCATACCCGCCGCAGTTATACACCAGCGGCACGGGGAGCTTCGGCTCCAGCGCCGGCAGGATCCAGGGCAGGAAGTGGGTGGCGGTGATGAGGTCGATGTTGTGCGCGCCCTGGGCGATCAGCTCCTCAAAGATGGCGCGGAGCCGCTGGGGGGTCACATCCTTGCCGAAGCCCTCCGCCGAGATGGCGTGGTTCTGGCAGTAGCAGCACCGCAGGGTGCAGCCGGAGAAAAACACCGCGCCGGAGCCGTTGGTGCCGGAGATGGGCGGCTCCTCCCAGCGGTGCAGGGCGGCCCGGGCCACTCGAATGCCCACGGGCATGCCGCAGAAGCCGCTGCCCCTCTGCTCGGTGCGCTGCGCCCCGCATTCGCGGGGACAGAGACGGCAGATCATACGGCGTGGATGTCGAAGTCCGGTCCCAGATCACCGGCGATCCAGTGGCGGCGGCACAGGCCGATATACTTGTCGTTGGCGCCCAGCACCACCTGCGCACCCTCCTTCACCACGCGGCCCGTCTCATCGAAGCGGGCATTGAACGCCGCCTTCTTGCCGCACCAGCAGATGGTCTTGACCTCCTCCAGCTTGTCCGCCAGCACCAGCAGGTGGTAGCTGCCCTCGAACAGCTCGCCCTTGAAGTCCGCCCGCAGGCCGTAGCAGATGACGGGGATGCCGCAGTCGTCCACCAGATGCACCAGATAATAGACCTCCTCCTTGGTGAGGAACTGGGCCTCGTCGATGATGATGCAGGCGTAGCGCTGTAAATCTGCGTCCGCCATGGCGCGCATCTCATCGAAGTAGATGCAGGGGTGCTTCAGGCCGATGCGGGAGTAGACCATGTGGTCGCCGTCGCGGGTGTCCAGCCGCGGCTTTACCAGCAGTGTCTCCTGTCCCCGCTCCTCATAGTTGAAGCGGGCCATCAGGGCGTTGGCCGTCTTGCTGGAGCCCATGGCGCCGTATTTGAAGTAAAGCTGAGCCATTGTCATTTCTCCTTTTTTATCTCATTCCTCTGCGGTACTGCCGTCCAGCGCCGCCGTAAATACCTGAAAGGCCGAGGGGATGGCCCGCTGCTGCCGCGCCGCTGCATCGGCCCACAGCCAGTCCGGCTCCCCCTCCCCCGCCGCCGTCAGCAGGTAGCCGGTCATGCGCCAGCGGAGATGGGTGAATTCGTGCTTGGCGTGGAGGATCTTCTCCCACCGCAGCGGCGTCACGTGCCACTCCGCCAGCTGCGCGGCGGCGGCCGCCTCGTCCAGCTCCCCCTCCACGTGGGGGAACTCCCACAGCCCCGCCAGCAGTCCCGTGTCCGGCCGCTGCCGCAGGGCCGCGGTGCCATCCTCTTTCTTCATGATGAACAGGGTCAGACGCACCTCGCGCTTCTCTTTTTTCTTCTCCCGCACCGGCAGAAGCGCCTGTGTCCCGTCCCGCTTCGCGGTGCAGAAGCCTGCGGCGGGACACCGGTCACACAGGGGCTTTCCGTTGGGCAGGCACACTGCCGCCCCCAGGTCCATCAGGGCCTGGTTGAAGTCCCCGGGCCGGTCCTGGGGCATGGTATCGGCCATGGCCTGCCGGAACGCGGCGCGTACCTTTGTCTCCAGCACGTTACGGCTGTCGCCGGTGAGCCGCGCCGCCACCCGCAGCACGTTGCCGTCCACGGCGGGCACGGCCTGTCCGAAGGCGATGGACAGGATGGCCCCCGCCGTGTAGTCCCCGATGCCTGCCAGACGCCGCAGGTCGTCATAACTGTCAGGGAATTCGCCGCCGAAATCCTGCACCACGGTCTGCGCTGCTCTTTTCAGATTGCGGGCGCGGCTGTAATATCCCAGCCCCTGCCACAGCCGCATCAGCTGCTGCTCCGGCATGGCGGCCAGCGCCGCCACATCCGGCGCGGCGTCCATAAACCGTTGAAAATAGGGCAGTACCGCCTGGACGCGCGTCTGCTGGAGCATGATCTCCGACACCCACGTGCGGTAGGGGGACACCTCCTCCCGCCAGGGAAGCACCCGCCGGTTGGCGTCGTACCACGCCAGCAGCGGGGCCGGTAATTTTTGTAAGCTCATCAGTTCCATTGTTACCTGTTAAAGCGCGCGGCGTAGCCGCAGCGGCGGCACAGCTCCTCGGCGGGGCGGCGGGCATCGAAGCCCTTCTGAATGGCCCGGGCCCGGGGCGATGCCAGTATGTCGTCCATCTCCTGTGACAAAAGGTTCCCCAGTGCCAGCCGTCCCTCGCTGTCCAGACAGCAGGGCACCACTGTCCCGTCACACAGCACGGCGATCTGCTGGCGCAGACCGTAGCAGAACTGGGTATCCTGCGGGGCCTGCCGGGGGTCGGGCCAGTCGAACTTCTCCCCCTCCTCCAGATAGAGATTTTCCTCCAGCCTGCGGTTGCCGCGGCGGTCTCTTGGCAGGGTCTCCGTATTCTTCTTCATCATGCGGTCCAAAACACGAAGTATCCGGAAATTTTCCGCGTCCGCGCCCCCCTGGTTCCACAGGCGCAGGGCGCAGATGACTCCCCCGCCCGCCAATGAAAGACAGCTATCCGCGACGCGCTCCACGTACTCCTCCAGCCCATCGCTGCGGCCGTTGCCCTCGAAGGAATGGAGGGAGACGCTGACCTTGTGGATGGCAGAGCTTTCCAGCAGCAGAGGCAGCTTTTCCGGCAGCAGCGTACCGTTGGTGGTGAGACAGACGCGGAAGCCAAGCTCCTCACAAATGTGCAGAATTTCCGCCAATTGTGGGTGCAGGAGCGGCTCTCCCATGACGTGGAGGTACAGAAAATCGGTGTAAGGCCGGAGCTTTCCCGCCAACAGGGCAAAGGTCCCCGGCGTCATAAAGCGCTTTTCCCGCGCCGTGCCCGGACAGAAAGCGCAGGCCAAATTGCACACGTTGGTGATCTCCACATAGGCGCGGCTGAACACGGCGCTTCCCCCCCTCTCCGGCGTTTTTGCCTCAGTCTTTGGGACAGTGTACCACAAATAGCCCCGTTTGAAAAGCGGAAATCCTTATAGGAAAGCCGTGGGTGCAAGCAAAAAAACGGCAGTCCGCCGGACTGCCGTTTTTTGGTGCTTATCTGCATTGTTTCCCGTGAAACATGGGAAAAGCGGAACATTTATTTGCCCTCACGGTCGTAGGCCACCACCACGCGGCGATTGGGTTCCGTGCCGATGGAGTAGGTGGTGACGCCCTTCACATCCTGCAGGGCGGCGTGGATGACATGACGCTCGTAGGCGTTCATGGGCTCCAGCGTCACGCTGCGGCGGTACTTGGCCACCTTGGCGGCCACCTTACCGGCCAGACTCTCCAGACTCTGCTCCCGCTTGGCGCGGTAGTTCTCCGCGTCCATCTGGATGCGGATGCGCTTGTCACTGCCGGTGTTGACGGCGTAGTTGGTCAGCTGCTGGATGGCGTCCAGCGTTTCGCCGCGGCGGCCAATGAGCTGACCCAGCTTGTCGCCCTCGAGAATGACCTTATAACGGCCCTTCTCCACCTCGTAGACCTTGACCTGGGCCACGCTGTCCATATGCTCCAGCAGACCGGTGACAAAAGCCACGATGCGCTGGGCGTTCTCGTCCTCGCACAGGGGCAGGTCAATGGTGGGGATATCCTTCTTTTCGGGGCGCTCCGTCTGCTGGGGACGGTCCGTGCGGGGAGGACGGGCAGGCCGGTCATTCCGGTCAGGGCGGTCGTTACGGGGACGGGCGGGGCGGTCCTCCGCCTTGGGAGCGGCAGGCTTTGCGGCAGGCGCCGCGGGCTTTTCCTCGGCGGGCTTCTTCACAACAGGCTTGACAATGGGAGCCGGCTCGGCCACAGGGGCCTCCTCCGGACCGTAGGTCAGACGAACACGGGCAGGGCTGCTGCCGATGCCCAGAAAGCCGCTCTTGGCCCGCTCCAGGATCTCCACAGACACGTCGTCGCGGTCCATTCCCAGCTGCTCCAGGCCCTTTCGAATGGCCTCCTCCTCAGTCTTGCCCGTTACATCGATATAACTCATAGACAAAACTCCTTATCAGTTGTCGTTGTAGTGATCCTCGCTGAAGGCGCGGCCCCGTGCGTAGGGGCGCTGGCCCACGCGGCCGGCTTCCGTGGTGCTGCCGCCGTACTCGCCGTCGGAGGACTTTTTCTTCTTCTGGGGCTGGGGCTTCTTTTCGCCCTTGCCCGACACCATCTGCTGGTTATAGTTCTCGCGGGCCGCCTGCATCTTGGCATAGCGCTTCTCCCGCTTCTCCCGCTCCTTGTCGGTCTCCTCACGGTCCAGGATCTTATTGAAGTACTTGTTCAGGAACAGCTCCTGGATGCAGGAGAACGCGGCGTTGCAGATCCAGTACACGCACAGAGCGGCGGGCAGGATGTAGCCCATCCACACGGTCATCAGGGGCATCATGTACATCATGGCCTTGCCGGAGCCGTTCATCTGGGTGTTCCCATTGCTCTTCATGGAGATCATGGTCATCAGGAACTGCAGACCGGCGGAGATCAGCGGCATGATCAGGATGCCGATGACGGGCCAGCCGCCGGAGGGGAACTGGCTGAACAGGTCCTTGCCCACAGCGGACAGATCCATGCCCAGGAAGTTGTAGTTCAGGTCGATGAGGCCGGCAAACTTACCGTCAAAGTCGGCCCAGTGCTCGTGGATGAATTTGGCCAGATAGATCTGCTCGTAGGCAGCGGCCTGACCGTCTGTGGCGGCGACGTAGCCCAGAGACGTGGCCAGAGTGGTGATCTCGGCGATCACGCTCTGGGACAGGCTCATGAAGTAGCGCAGCGGCGTGCGGATGATATAGTACAGTGCGATCAGAATGGGGAACGGCAGGAAAGACCACAGACAGCCGGACATGGGGTTCACGCCCTCCCGGGCGTAGAGATCCGCCATCTCCTGCTGCTGCTTCTCCCGATTGTTGGCATACCGCGTCTGGATGTCCTTGATCTTGCTCTGCATGCGGTTCATGCGCAGCATGCTCTTCTTGCTCTTGAGCTGGAAGGGCAGCAGCACCAGCTTCACCAGCAGGGTGAACAGGATCAGGGCCACGCCATAGGAACCCGTCCAGGTGTAGAACAGACGGGTCAGCCACGCGAACGGTACGCAGATGTAGTATCCGAGTTGTGCAAACATGGATGATCTCCTTCGTTGTGAAATAAAACGAGGCTTTCAGGATTTTCAGGGCACCGGATCATACCAGCCGCCCTTGTGGAAAGGATGGCACCGCAGAAAGCGCTTCAAGGCCAGCCATCCGCCTCTGGCCGCGCCGTACTTCTCAATGGCTTCCAGCGCATATTGAGAGCAGGTGGGCACAAAGCGGCAGCTGGGGGGAAACAGAGGTGAGATGGAACGGCGGTAAAACCGGATCAGGGACAGCAGCAGCTTTTTCATGCGTCCTCCCGCAGCAGCTCCAGTTGGGAAAGGCAGTGCAGATACTGCTTTTCCAGCTTGGCATACGGCATGTCCACCGCCCGTACACGGGCCACCACGATCAGGTCGTAGCCCGGGATCAGCTCCGCCTTATGCAGGCGGTACAGCTCCCGCAGGCGGCGGCGGACGCGGTTGCGCACCACGGCATGGCCCAGCTTGGTGGACACAGTGACCCCCAGGCGGCTCATGCCCTTTCGGTTCTTCAGGCAGTAAACCACCACGCCGCCGGAGACGGCGGAGCGGCCCCTGCGATAGATGCGGCGGAAGTCGCCGTTCTCTTTTACCGTAACTCGCGCGTCCATACGTTCCCTCTTTTTCTTCAGCGCAGTCTTTTGGAGAAAGACCAGTAGGGACGGCAGATATCCACCGTCCCTCAAGGCTTTATCTCACTGTGCGATGCACTTTCCGCGACCTCAATGGGTCAGGCGAGCGCGGCCCTTGGCACGACGGCGAGCCAGCACCTTGCGGCCATTGCGGGTGGCCATTCTCTTGCGGAAGCCGTGCTCCTTGGAGCGCTGGCGCTTCTTGGGCTGATAGGTACGGAACATTGCATGACACCTCCATCTTCAAAAAAATATCCGGCGGCGGAACAGAGCCGCCGCTCTTACTCGACAGCAGAGGACGTTGTTCCCTGCCGCAGTCGACACATCAGACGCCATAAAACGGCGCGGAATACATTATACATAACGAAAACTGTCATGTCAACATAAAATTGCCCACTGCCGCCGCATTTCACACCCTGCCCCGCCGCAGAAAAACTGCTTTATATTTAGAATATGTAGTAGCTTTTTTCCACAGGGTCTGGTATAATGTACTGGGATATTTTGCGCCCTCACGGGTGCATTTCCGCGCGTACACAGAAAACACATCACAGGAAAGGAGAGCTTCCTTTGAAATCACTGTCAGATCTGTGGGACAGTATCCTCGCCCGTCTCAGCGGCGAGCTGTCCGACATGACTATCAAGACCTGGTTTGACGAGATCACCGTGGTGACCATGGAGGATTCGGCGCTGGTGCTGCACTGCAGCAATCCGTTCAAGAAGAACACGGTGGAGGCCCGGTTCCTCCCCCACATCAAGGCGGCGCTGAAGGACATCTTCTCCACCGATCTGGAGGTAAAGATCCTCAGCGACGAGCAGCTGGCGGCCTATCACGGCGTGGCGCCGGACCGGCCGGGAAACCTGTTTGATTCCGACGCCTTCACCTTTGAGACCTACGTGGTGGGCCCCCAGAACAAGCTGGCCTACGCCGCGGCCAAGGCGGTGGCGGAAAAGCCGGCGGAGGGCTTCAACCCCCTGTTCATTTACGGCGAGTCGGGACTGGGCAAGACCCACCTGCTCTACGCCATCGCACACCTGATGCGCAGCCGCCGTCCAGAGTCCCGCATCGTCTATATCAAGGGCGATGACTTCACCAACGAGCTGGTCAGCTCCATCCGCGAGAACCGCAACGCCGAGTTCCGCGAGAAGTACCGGCAGGCCGACATCCTGCTGGTGGACGATATCCAGTTCATCGCCGGCAAGATCCAGACCCAGGAGGAATTCTTCCATACGTTCAACACGCTGTATGAATCCGGCAAGCAGATCGTGCTGACCTCCGACCGGCCGCCGCGGGAGATGACACAGCTCAGCGACCGCCTGATGTCCCGCTTCGAGTCCGGCCTGATGGTGGACGTAGCCCCGCCGGACTTTGAGACACGTCTGGCCATCATCCACAACAAGGCGGCGCTGCTGGGTGTGAAGCTGCCCAACGAGGTAATGGACTACATCGCGGAGAACGTCACCACCAATGTCCGGCAGCTGGAGGGCACCCTCAATAAAATACTGGCCTACCGCGATCTGCTGGGAGACCAGGTGGACGAGGAATCCGTGGGCCGCGCCGTCCGCGATATGCTCAAGCGCAGCAACGAGTACGTTCCTTCTCCCAAGGTCATCATCAGCTATATCTGCAGCTACTATAACATCGACGAGGAGACACTGCGGGGACAGAGCCGCAGCCGCGACGTGGTGGCAGCCCGTCAGCTGGCCATGTATCTCATCCGGCGTATGCACGCCACGTCGCTGGACGGCATCGGCAAGGAGTTCGGCAACCGCGACCACTCCACCATCCTCCACTCCCTGGACAAGGTGGAAAAGCAGATGCAGACCGATCCCAAGTTCGCCGAGCGGGTCAAGGAGATCACCACCAACATCAGCAGCAAGCGATAATGCTTTTTCCACAGGGATCGTGGTATCCACGTGGAAGAACGGTGGAAAAAAAGAGAATGGAGGGGAACGGTGGAAAAGCTCCCTCCCTTTTCCAGAGAAGGAGTGGAAAATAAATCTCTGTCCCACAAGGGCTTCGGGGAAATTTCCACAAAAATTCTCTCTACTACTAACGCTACTAAAAATAAATGATTAGTTTATGATTTGTCCGTGAAAAGTATGCCTGCGAAATACGAGAAAGGAACGAGATAGAGATGCTGAAATTTTCCTGCGAAAAAACGCTGCTCCAGCAGGCCGTCAGTACCGTGTCCCGGGCGGTGGCGGCCAAGAGCTCCATCCCCGCGCTGGAGGGTGTGCTGCTGGAGGGCGACACGCAGCTGACGCTGTCCGGCTACAATATGCAGACCGGTATCCGCACCGCCATCTCCGCCGAGATCCATCAGGAGGGCCGCATCGTGCTGAATGCCCGCCTGTTCGGCGAGATGATCCGCCGCCTGCCTGACGATATCGTGGTGTTCTCCGCCGACGAGAAATATGTGGTGAAGCTGGTGTGCGGCGATGCCAGCTTTGAGCTGCCCGGGCTGTCCGCAGACGACTATCCGGAGCTGCCCACGGTGGACGACGAGTTCTCCGTGTCCATCCAGCAGAATACCATGAAGGCCATGATCAACCAGACCAGCTTCGCCGTGTCCACCAACGAGGCACGTCCCATCCACACCGGTGCGCTGTTTGAGATCAGCGACACGGGGCTGACCATGGTGGCGGTGGACGGATTCCGTCTGGCTCTGCGGCGGGAGCCGCTGGAGCGCATCGACGGCGGCGCGTTCCGTTTTGTGGCGCCGGGTGCCGCCCTCAACGAGGTGGAGAAGATCTGCGCCGACACCGACGCGCTGCTGACGGTGGTGCAGGGTAAGCGGCACCTGATGTTCGAGGCAGAAAATACTCAGCTCATCTGCCGCCGTCTGGAGGGAGAGTTCCTGGACTACCGCAATGCTATCCCGAAGAACAATCCCATCTGCGTGGAGGTGGAGACCAAGGCGCTGCTGGAGAGTCTGGACCGCGTTTCCGTTGTCATCAGCGAGAAGCTGAAAAGTCCCGTGCGCTGCCTGTTCGATGCAGATCGGGTGTATCTCTCCGCCCGCACCGGCAACGGCGAGGCCAAGGACATCTGCCCCATCAGCGGCGACGGCCAGCAGCTGGAGATCGGCTTCAACAACCGCTATCTTATGGACGCGCTGCGCTATGCGCCGGCGGACAAGGTGAAGATGCAGCTGAATACCGGCATCTCCCCCTGCATCATCACGCCGGTGGACGGAGGGGACGAGTTCCTCTATATGGTACTGCCCGTAAGATTGAAGGCACAATAAAAGGGGATCTTTTTCGTCCCGCCTGCGGCCGGCGGACGCAGGCTATCGGCGGAACGCAAAATCTCTCCCTGTTCTATCACAGTGGATTCGAACGCGAGGAAAAAATATTATATGGAAAACATCGAGATCACAACGGAATATATCAAATTGCAGGACCTGCTGAAGTTCGCGGCGGCCGTGCAGACCGGCGGCGAGGCCAAGGTCGTCATCCAGGAGGGTGATGTCACGGTGAACGGCGAGGTGTGTACCATGCGAGGCAGGAAGCTCCGCCCCGGGGACGATGTGTGCTTTCAGGGAAAGCACTACACGGTGACGTATGCGGGTCGATAGGCTGACGCTGGACGGCTTCCGCAACTATCGGCGTCAGGCGCTGGAGCTGGATGAGAGCTGCAACGTCATCTACGGCGAGAACGCTCAGGGTAAGACCAACCTGCTGGAGGCGGTGGTATACCTGTCCTGCGGCAGAAGTCCCCGTGCCCACGGGGACAGGGAGCTCATCGGCTTCGAGCGGCAGGACGCCTCCGTCACGGGACATATTTATTCCCGTGAGCGGGAGTTCACCACGGAGATACAGCTTTTTCGGGAAAAACGGCGGAGGATGACGGTGAACGGCGTGCCTGCCAGGACCAACGCGGCGCTGTCCGACGTGCTGCACACTGTGTTCTTCTGCCCCGAGGATCTGTTCCTCATCCGGGCGGGAGCGGCGGAACGGCGGCGGTTCATGGATCAGTCCCTGTGCCAGCTGCGGCCACGCTACGCCGAGGCGCTGGCGGAGTACGGCAGGCTGTATGACCACAAGACCCGCATCCTGCGGGACAGCGAGGAGCACCCCCACTTGCTGGATATGCTGCCGGACTTCAACGAGCGGCTGTGCCGCGTGGGCGCGGTGCTCATCGGTTATCGGGCGCGGTACTGCGCGGCGCTGGCGGACTATGCCGGTCAGGCCCACGGAGAATGCTCCGGTGAAAAGGAGGAGCTGACGCTGACATATCAGACCGTCAGGACCGTGACAGACCCCTTTGGGCCGCAGATGGACATCTATCAGGCCCTGCGGCAGCACATGGAGGACCACGCGGCGGCGGAGCGGGCCAGCAGACTGTGTCTCTCCGGCCCCCATAAGGACGATCTGGAGGTACTCATCAACGGCCGCAGCGCCAGACAGTTTGCTTCCCAGGGACAGGTGCGGACAGCGGCGCTGAGTCTGAAGCTGGCGGAGCGGGAGATCCATAAGAACGCCGTGGGCGAATACCCCGTGATGCTGCTGGACGACGTGCTCAGCGAGCTGGACCCCAGGCGGCAGGAGTATGTGCTCAACCGGATACGGGGTGGGCAGGTGTTCATCACCTGCTGCGAGAACGACCGGCTGGATACCATGCTGCGGGGCCGCGTGTTCCATATCCGGAACGGGGAGGTGCTGTGATGGCGTACCTGCATATCGGACAGAACGTGATGCTGGAGGACAAGCGCATCATCGGCATCTTCGATCTGGACAACACGTCTACCTCTAAAATCACACGAGAGTTTCTGAATACGGCGGAGCAGGACAGCGTGGTGCAGACCGCCTGCGAGGACATCCCCAAGTCCTTCGTGGTGTGCGACCACCCCTACCACCGGCAGATCATCTATATATCCCAGCTGAATTCCCAGACGCTGCTCAAGCGCACTCAGGGGAAAGGAGAATAACATATGGCAGATATGGAAAAGACCGTCGCCGCCAACGAATACAACGCGGCGGAAATTCAGGTGCTGGAGGGACTGGAGGCCGTCCGCAAGCGGCCGGGCATGTATATCGGCTCCACCAGCGCCAGCGGCCTGCACCATCTGGTGTACGAGATCGTGGATAACTCCATCGACGAGGCGCTGGCTGGCTTCTGCACCGACATCACCGTCACCATCAACGAGGGCAACACCATCACCGTTACCGACAATGGCCGCGGCATCCCCGTGGACATCCAGGCCCAGACGGGGCGGCCCGCGCTGGAGGTGGTGTTCACTGTGCTGCACGCCGGCGGCAAGTTCGGCGGCGGAGGCTATAAGGTATCCGGCGGCCTCCACGGCGTGGGCGCCAGCGTGGTCAACGCCCTGTCGGAGTGGCTGACCGTGCAGGTACACAAGGACGGCAAGATCTACGAAATGCGGTTCTCCCGGGGACACATCACTCAGGAGATGCGGGTCGTGGGCGAGACGGATCACACCGGCACCACCGTCACCTTCAAGCCCGACCCCGAGATGTTCGACACGCTGGACTACGACTACGAGACGCTGCACACCCGCATGCGGGAGCAGGCGTTCCTGAACGCCGGCCTGCGCATCACCATCACCGATGCCCGGACGGGACAGGAGCAGTCCGAGACCATGTGCTACGAGGGCGGCATCCGCGAATTCGTCACCTATATCAACCGCAACAAGACCCCGCTGCACGAGGAGGTCATCTATCTCTCCGGCGCCAAGGGCGACAGCACCGCCGAGGTGGCCATGCAGTACAACGACGGCTACAACGAGACGCTGGTGTCCTTCGCCAACGACATCCACACGCCGGAGGGCGGCATGCACGAGACCGGCTTCAAGGCGGCTCTGACCCGCGTGCTCAACGCCTACGGCCTGAAGTACGGCCTTATCAAGGAGGGCGATAAGGTGTCCGGCGAGGACGTCCGCGAGGGCATCACCGCCGTGATCTCCGTGAAGCTGACAGAGGCCCAGTTCGAGGGTCAGACCAAGGCCAAGCTGGGCAACGCCCATATCCGCACACTGGTGGACGGTATCGTCAACGACCAGCTGGCGGTGTATCTGGAGGAGCACCCCGTGGTGGCCCGTACCATTCTGGATAAGGCCATGACCGCCAATCGTGCCCGTGAGGCGGCACGCAAGGCCCGGGAGTCCATCCGGCGCAAGACGGTGCTGGGCGGCGCGGCTATGCCGGATAAGCTCCGGGACTGCAACGAGAATAACCCCGAGCTGACAGAGCTGTACATCGTGGAGGGCGACTCCGCAGGCGGCTCCGCCACGTCGGGGCGGGACAGCCGGTTCCAGGCGATCCTTCCCCTGTGGGGCAAGATGCTGAACGTGGAGAAGGCCCGCGTGGACAAGGTGTACGGCAACGACAAGCTCCAGCCCGTTATCATCGCCCTGGGCGCCGGTATCGGCGAGGAGTTCGACGAGAACAAGCTGCGCTATCACAAGGTCATCATCATGGCCGATGCCGATGTGGACGGCGCCCATATCCGCACCCTGCTGCTGACGTTCTTCTTCCGGTATATGCGGCCCCTCATCGAGGAGGGCTACGTCTACTCTGCCGTGCCGCCGCTGTACAAGCTGACCCGCGGCAAGCAGCAGCGGGTGGCCTACTCCGATGAGGAGCGGGACGCCATCTCTGCCGAGATGCGGGGAGGCAACCCCAACGTGACCATCAACATCAGCCGGTTCAAGGGTCTGGGCGAGATGGATGCCCACGAGCTGTGGGAGACCACCATGGACCCCACCACCCGCACCCTGCGGCGCATCACGCTGGACGACGCCGTGAAGGCGGACGCCACGTTCACCGTCCTCATGGGCGAGAAGGTGGAGCCACGCAAGGAATTTATCGAGCGTAAAGCACAGTACGCTGTGAATCTGGACTATTAAGGAGGGCTGGAATCTATGAGCAAAAAGCCCCAATACGACCCTGCGGAGATCCGCTTCCCCGACCAGCACATTGTGGAGTCCCCGCTGGTCCCGGAGATGGAAAGATCCTATATCGAATATGCCATGTCTGTCATCGTGGGCCGCGCCCTGCCCGACGTGCGGGACGGTCTGAAGCCTGTACACCGGCGTATCCTCTACGCCATGTACGAGGACAACCTGACCTCTGACAAGCCCTTTAAGAAGTCCGCCACCTGCGTGGGCGACGTGCTGGGCCGGTATCACCCCCACGGTGACGCCTCCGTGTACGACGCGCTGGTGCGTCTGGCGCAGGACTTCTCCATGCGCTACACGCTGGTGGACGGCCACGGCAACTTCGGCTCCGTGGATGGCGACCCCCCTGCCGCCTACCGTTACACCGAGGCGCGGCTGAGCAAAATTTCCAATGAGATGCTGCGTGACATCGAGAAGGACACGGTGGACTGGGACCCCAACTTCGATGAGAGCCGCAAGGAGCCCCGCGTCCTGCCCTGCCGCTTCCCGAACCTGCTGGTCAACGGCTCCAGCGGCATCGCCGTGGGTATGGCCACCAATATCCCGCCCCACAACCTGCGGGAGGTCATCGGCGCGTGCATCTGCGTGCTGGATGACCCCAACGCCACCCTCAGCGATCTGATGGAGCACGTCAAGGGCCCCGACTTCCCCACGAAGGGTATCATCATGGGCCGCAGCGGCATTCGCGCCGCCTACGCCACCGGACGGGGCCGCCTGATGGTCCGCGCCCGTCACGAGTTCGAGGAGTTCGGAAACGGCCGCACCCGTATCATCTTCACGGAGCTGCCGTATCAGGTGAACAAGCGGATGCTCATCAAGGCCATCGCCGATCAGGTGGAGGACAAGCGCATCGAAGGCATCTCCGACATCCGCGACGAATCCGACCGGAACGGTATGCGCATGGTCATTGAGCTGAAGCGCGACGCCAATCCGCAGGTGGTGCTGAACCGCCTGTTCGCCCAGACCCAGCTCCAGACCACGTTTGCCATCAACATGCTGGCGCTGGTGGAGAACCAGCGGCAGCCGAAGATCCTCTCCCTGCGACACATCATCGACGAGTATCTGAAGTTCCAGGAGGAGATCATCGTCCGGCGGACACGGTACGACCTGAAAAAGGCGGAGGAGCGCGCCCACCTGCTGGAGGGTCTGCTCATCGCACAGGACAACATCGACGAGGTCATCCATATCATCCGCAGCAGCTACGACAACGCCAAGGAGAATCTGATGACCCGCTTCGGGCTGGACGACGTGCAGGCGCAGGCCATTCTGGATATGCGCCTCAAGGCCTTGCAGGGTCTGGACCGCGAGAAGCTGCAGACGGAGTACAAGGAGCTGGAGGAGAAGATCGCCTACTTCCTGCGTATCCTCAACGACGAGAATCTGGTGAAGTCCATCCTCAAGGAGGAACTCACCGCCATTGCCGACAAGTACGGTGACGACCGCAAGACCGAGATCCAGGACGTGGAGGACGAGCTGGACATCGAGGATCTCATTGAGGAGGAGCAGTGCGTCTTTACCCTGACGGAGAACGGCTACATCAAGCGCACACCGGTATCCGAGTACGCCGCCCAGAGCAAGGGCGGCATGGGTAAGAAGGGCATTACCACCCGTGAGGAGGACACCGTGGTGGATGTGTTTACCGCGTCTACCCACGACTATATCCTGTTCTTTACCGACACCGGCAAGGTCTACCGCAAGAAGGGCTATCAGATCCCGGAGAGCGGCAAGACCGCCAAGGGTACCAATATCGTCAACATCCTGCAGGTGGAGACGGGCGAGCGGGTACAGGCCATGCTGCACTTCCGTGAGCAGTCGGAGGACGAGCTGTACCTGTTCATGACCACGCGGAACGGCACCGTGAAGCGTCTGGAGGTCAGCGCCCTGAAGAACCTGCGGAATAACGGCATCCGCGCCCTGACGCTGGATGAGGGCGATGAGCTCATCTCCGTAGTGGAGACCCGCGGCCACGACCGGATGCTCATTGCCACCCACGACGGACAGGCGGTGTGCTTCGACGAGACGGACGTGCGCGCCATGGGCCGCATCGCTGTGGGCGTCCGCGGTATCCGCCTGCGGGACGGCGACTACGTGGTGGGCGCTGCCCGTGCCGACGCGGACAAGACGGTCCTGTCCATCACGGAGCGGGGCTTCGGCAAGCGCACGCCGGTGGAGGAGTACCGCATCACGAACCGCGGCGGTCTGGGTATCCGCAACTACATGGTCACGGAAAAGACCGGGCCTATCGTGGGCATCAAGGTGGTGGACGGCACCGAGGATCTGCTGCTGGTGACGGCGGCGGGCATCCTGATCCGCACGCCGGTGGAGAACATCCGCGTGGCGGGCCGCGCCACGCAGGGCGTTATCGTCATGCGCTTCAAGGAGGAGGGCGACCGCGTCATCTCCATGGCGCTGGCTGACCACGAGGAGAAGGCTGACGCGCCGGAGGAGACGGTATGAGCAGCGCGCCGCGGGAAGCCATGGTGCCCCTGACCCGCTGGCAGTACTTTACCAAGACGCTGTACCACAACGCGGCAGCCAAGACACGGTTCGTGTACAACAAGGTGGTGTATGAGAAGGACGAGACCCTCCAGAAGATCGAGGAGGGCAACGGACGCATCAACATGGGCCTGCTGCTGGTGCTGCTGGCCATGTTTCTGACCGCCAGTACCGTGCAGAATATCTACATTATCGTGGCGGGGATGGTGGTTATCGCCGCCGGTGAACTGGTGCGGCTGCTGCGCCTGCCCAAGGACATTACGGCTCATCTCACCGACACGGGCCTGCGGGAGCGCTGACTATGGCGGACATCACACCGATCGCACACATCGAGACGCCCTTTGCCGAGAAGTTCGGCGTGCCGCGGCAGAGCGGCGTGGCCGACTGCTCCGGACGCATTGTGTTTGCGCCGGCGTACCGCGACCCGGCAGCGCTGCGGGGGCTGGAGGAATTCTCCCATATCTGGCTGATCTGGCAGTTTGACCGCGCCCTGCGGCAGGGATGGTCCCCTACTGTCCGGCCGCCGCGGCTGGGAGGCAACGCCCGCATGGGCGTGTTCGCCACCCGCTCCCCCTTCCGGCCCAACGGGCTGGGACTGTCCTCCGTGGTGCTGGAGCGCATCCAGTGGGACACGCCGGAGGGACCGGTGCTCCATGTGCGGGGGGCCGATCTGGTCAGCGGGACGCCGATCTTCGACATCAAGCCCTATCTGGCATATACCGACAGCCATCCGGAGGCCGCAGGCGGCTTCACGGCGGGGCTGGCCGGTGAGAAGCTGCGGGTGGCGTGCCCAGAGCCGCTGCTGGCGGCGGTGCCGCCGGAGCAGCGGCAGGGGCTGCTGTCCGTGCTGGCCAACGACCCGCGGCCGCGGTATCAGGACGATCCCCAGCGGGTCTACGGTATGGCCTACGGTGGGCGCAACGTCCGCTTCCGCGTGGAGGGCGATGTGCTGACCGTTCTGGGCGTGGAAGAACGCCTATGAAATCGGAGAAACGGCGAGGAGCAGCCATATGAAAACAGTAACTATCTACACCGACGGCAAAGCTGGCTTCGCCGCTTTGAAAAATGTCCCCACTCGCTCGCCGCTGGCGCGGCAACCGCTCGGGGATGACAAGCAAGCGCCGTCGGATAGATGGGACAGGAGAATAGCAGGACGGCGAGGAGCAGCCATATGAAAACTGTAACTATCTACACCGACGGCAAAGCTGGCTTCGCCGCTTTGAAAAATGTCCCCACTCGCTCGCCGCTGGCGCGGCAACCGCTCGGGGATGACAGGCAAGCGCCGTCGGACAAAGCAGGCAAAAGCATGGCGCGGCAGCGAGGAACGATATCTAAATGAAAACTGTAACTATCTACACCGACGGCGCTTGCAGCGGCAATCCCGGGCCCGGGGGCTGGGGAGCCATCCTCCGGTACAAGGACACGGAGAAGGAGCTGTCCGGCGGCGCGGCGGATACCACCAACAACCGCATGGAGCTCACCGCCGTCATCGAGGCGCTGGATATCCTGAAGGAGCCCTGCGTGGTGGAGCTGTATTCCGACTCCAAGTACGTCATCGACGGCCTGTCCAAGGGTTGGGCAAAGGGCTGGCAGAAGCGGGGCTGGATCAAGTCCGACAAGAAGCCTGCGCTGAACCCCGACCTGTGGGAGCGGCTGCTGGCCCTGACGGACCGCCACGAGATGCGCTATCACTGGGTCAAGGGCCACGCGGAGAACGAGAAAAACAACCGCTGCGACCAGATGGCCGTGGCGGAGAGCAAAAAATTCGCGTAAAATCGGGGGAATTCACAAAAAGTTCACGGGTGATTCATGATTCAGCCAATTTTGGCGGGTAATATAGCATCATCCAAAGGAACTTCCCTTCCTTATGTGATTTTCTCTCTCTCCTAACACACAAAACACACAGGAAAAGCCCCGCCGTTCGGCGGGGCTTTTCCTGTGTTGGTTTCCTCACGTTTTTTATTTATAGTAGTCCGTTTCTTCCTCCAGCGCCATGGGGAGCCCATTGTGATACACGGGGATGGTCTGGAACTTGAAGCGGCTGACGCGGTGCCTGTCGTCGATCTGCTCCTTGATGGCGGGATCCACCGTTCCGCGGCGGACGTACTCGTTCACCGCGTGATAGGTGAAGCCCAGATTGTCCTCATCGGTGAGACCGGTAAGACCGTCGGAGGGCGGCTTGATGAGGAACTTCTCCGGCAGACCCAGCTGGCGGCCCAGCGCAATGACCTCCTCGGTGGTGTACATGCCCAGCGGCGAGAAGGCGCCGGCGCTGTCGCCATAGATGGTGCAGTACCCCACCCAGTCCTCCGACAGGTTGCTGGTGTTGATGACCACGCCGGCGTCCAGCGACTGGGCTACGGCATACAGCGTAGACATGCGGATGCGGCTGGGCAGGTTCACGACGGTCTGGCGGCTGGGCGTCAGGCCCGCCCGCTCCATCTCCGTCAGCACGCCCTGCACCGCATCGTGGATATTGATGGTGCAGTGGGGGATCTGCAGGTGCTCTACCAGCGCCTGGGAGTAGTCGATGTCCGGCTGGACGCCGTTGGGCATCAGGACACCGTACACATGATCGCGGCCATAGGCGGCGGCGGCCAGCGCCGCCACGGTGGAGCTGTCCTTGCCGCCGGAGATGCCGATGACGGCGGTGCGGCCGTGGCAGGCTTCCATCTGGGTGTGCATCCACTCCAGAAGGCCGACCAATTGCAGTTGGGGGTTAAATTCCATAAGAGGGTCCTCCCTTCCCTTTTTTTCTGGTGCTATTGTAGCGCGGAAGAGAGGCATTTGCAAGAGTTATCCCAGCAGACCGGTGACATCCTCCAGCGTCAGGCCCCGTTGAAGGGCCAGGGTGATGCCGTAGCCCACTATGCGGCCCAGCTCCGTCACCCGCTGGTCGATGTCCTGGGGCGTCACGAACAGATCTGCGCCGCGGCCGGACAGGTCCTGCTGCGGTCGGCCTGCCTCCTCCAGCAGGTCGGCGCACAGGGTGGCCCCGTCGATGACCGTGGGCACGCCTACGGCGATCACCGGCACGCCCAGAGCGGCACGGTCCACGGCGCGGCGGTGGTTGCCCACACCGGAGCCGGGGATCAGGCCAGTGTCGCTGAGCTGCACCGTGGCGCATAGCCGCTGGCGGCTGCGGGCGGCCAGGGCGTCGATGGCGATGACGGCGGCGGGCCGGATGTGGGCCGCCGCACCCTGTATCAGCTCCAGCGTCTCCAGCCCCGTGCGGGCCAGTACGCCGGTGCACAGGGCAGAGACAGGGGTGAAGCCCTGGAACTGGCGGGGCAGTGCGCGGACCATGTGCCGTGTCACCAGCAGGTTCTCCACGGCGATGGGACCAATGGCGTCGGGGGTCATGGCACGGTTGCCCAGCCCCACTACCAGGACCTGAGAACGGCGCCCCACGTGGGGCAGCAGGGCGCGCAGCTGATAGGCGATACACCAGACGGCGCGGTGAAAAAACGCCTGCTGCCGCTGGAAGCAGGGGGTCAGGTCTACGGTGATATAGCGGCCTGCGGGCTTGCCCAGAGTCCGGGCGCCTTCGCCGGTGACGCGGATGTCGGTGACGGGATAGCCCTCCTGAAGGCTTTCCAGCCGCTGGATACCCTCCGGCAGAGAAAATTTTTTGGCGCGGGCGGCCAGATCGTCGGCAGCCTCCAGCGCCAGATCGGTACGTGGTACGGTCATTTTTGTGGCGGACGCTCCTTTCTGAACACAAAATGTTGTGGCTTACAGGTAGCATGGCCGCCTGAAATGGATTTATGCGAAAACCTGAGCCAAAATTGTAAAAAAGTCTTGCATTTTCGGACCAATGATGCTAAAATATCATCCTGCGTGGAAGTCTTATTTTTCACGCAAAAAAATCTGATGTCGGGGAGGTGTTTGGTTTGCCGAATATCAAGTCTGCTAAGAAGCGTGTTCTGGTGGCAGAGGCGAGAAATGCTCGCAACAAAGCCAATAAGTCCGCACTGAAGACTGCTATCAAGAAGTTCGAGGCTGCTGCCGTTGAAGGCAATCGCACCGAGGCCGAGGGCACTTACAAAGTCGCAGTCAAGGCGATCGATAAGGCTGCTGCCAAGGGTCTGCTGCACAAGAACAACGCGGCCCACAAGAAGAGCGCGCTGACGCTGAAGCTCAACAAGATCGGTTGATGCACCAAACTCAACGGGTATCCGAAAGGATGCCCGTTTTGCTTTGTCCGGAGGGTCTTGCCCCCTGCCGGAAGCTCGCAACAACACAAAAAGACTCCCGCAGCGTAGCTGCGGGAGTCTTTTATGTTTTGATCACCGTTTCTTCTTTTTTCCCATGATGACCAGCACCACCAGAAGCACCACAGCGATGACCACCATGGCGATCCACAGGCCCATGTTGCTGGTATCACCGGTCAGGGGGCTGGCGTAGGCAACGGACAGGCTCATCATCATGCAGCACAGCAGCGCCAGCAGGCAGGACAGCTTTTTCATCATCTCACCTCATTCCAAGTAGCCGTATCTGCGCCCATTATAGCATATTTTCTTCTTTTTGCAAGGGGCATCACAGATAGTTCAGCGGATTGAGGAACGTACCGTTCAGCTGGATGCGGAAGTCGCAGTGGTTGCCGCTGGACACGCCGGTGGAGCCCATGCGGGCGACCTGCTGGCCCTTGTGGACATGCTCGCCCACGGACACCAGCAGCGAGCTGTTGTGGCCGTAATAGGTGACATAGCCGTTGCCGTGGTCGATCTTCACCAGATAGCCGTAGCCGCCCATCCAGCCGGCGTAGATGACGGTGCCGCCGTCGGAGGCGTAGATCGGCGTGCCGTAGCTGTTGGCGATGTCGATGGCCTCGTGATAGGTGCTGGCGCCGCGGATACCGGTGTTGCGCGCGCCGAAGTAGGAGGTGATGACGCCGCTGCAGGGCCAGCCGAAGCTGCCGGTGGGGAACCAGGAGGGACGCTCCTTGGTGCCGCGGATCTGATACTCCGTCACGGGCTGGGACAGCGTGGCGCTGGCCACGATCTGGCGCTCCGTCTCGGTGCCGTTGATATAGGTGACGTTGGCGGTGATGTCGGCCTTGCCGTACACGCCCGGGGATGTGACCTTATACTCGCCCTGATACATGGAGGCATCGTCGGTGTACTCCACGGGGTAGGGCACGTCCTGAACGTAGCGCTGCCGCTCCACGTTCACCACAGTCAGATAGGGTACGGCGTTGCTGATGGTCAGCACATCGCCCACCCGCAGGATCTTGGGATCGTAGCCGGGGTTCAGCTTCATCAGGGCGTCCACCGACAGGCCGTATTCATCGGCGATGCTGTAATAGCTGTCGCCCTTCTTGACGGTGCAGGTGACCTCGCCCTCCTTGGTCTCGTTGAGGATCTCGGCGATGTAGCCCAGGTTCATGACGTAGGAGGAATCCACATACTCCTGCCGTATCTCCACGTCCTCCACGAAGTAGGCGTCCACCGTGTCCTCCGTCTGGTAGCCCAGCTTCAGCTGGTTCAGAATGTCATCCAGCGCGCCGGGGAACGTGGTGGCCACCACCTTTTCCCCGTCCACATACAGGACGTAGGCGTATTCCACCAGCCCCAGCTGGTCAGTGAGCTCGCTGCTGAATTCCTCCTCGCCGATCACGTCCTTGCGGAGGTAGACACCCGTCTCCGTGGTAAGCAGGGACTGGTCCACCGTGTAGCTGCTGTCATGCAGCGTCTCGCGGGTGATGCTCTCCACCTCCGACACCGCCAGCTCCACGGCGTGCTGGGAGGACACGACGCCCAGATCTGTGCCGTCGTAGACGGCGTGGGCGCCCACGGTATAGAGGGACAGCACCGTGGCGGCGGCGGCCAGCCCCATGGCGCTGGCCAGAAAGGCCACCGGATGCAGCTTCAGCTTCTCAAAGTAGCTGCGGCGGCGGTCGCTGGCGCGGATCAGCTTTTTGCGGGCGTTGCGGGCCCGCTCGCGGAGACTGGCTCCCAGGCGGGACAGGCTGTTCCAGAAGAACAGGAACAGCTGGGCCGCGCCGTGCTCCGACTCGGGAAAGCTGCTGTGGCGGTTCTCGTCCACCAGATGGTGGGCGCTGCCCCCCACCTGACGGAACCAGGCGGCGATGTGCCGCAAGCCTGCCTGCAGGTTCAGGGTGAACAGGTCGGGATGCTCGTCGCGGTACTGCCGCCAGCTTTTCAGATTGTCCATCCATAGCTGCCACAGAGCGGACAGCGTCATGTGTTCCCTGTTGGGATCGTGGACGGTATTTTCCTGTTTATTCTCTTGTTCCAATTGCTGTTTCATGGGGTATCACCTAAAGGTTACAAAATCGTTACAAAATGTATCATACCTTGTTTCCTCCTGTGCGTCAAGCAAAAAATTGTGAACAATGCCGCGGCGGGCCGGAAAAAGACAGAAAGGCGGCCCTTCGGGACGCCTTTCTGCGAACGTATCGCTCAGTATTTTTCGTCCAGCACCTGAATCAGGGCGGCGATGGCGTTGTCGCGGCAGTCCGGCAGCTTGTACACCTGGGGCAGGGCCAACACCTGGGGCAGCGCGTTGGCGGGGGCGAAGGCCATACCCGCCCAGTTCAGCATGGAGATGTCGTTGGCGTGGTCCCCTACGCAGGCCACATTCTCCTGCCGGATGCCCAGCAGCTCCGCCAGGCGGCGGACCATGCCGCCCTTGTTGGCGCCCTTGGCCGTCAGCTCCACCAGCGAGGAGCTGCTGGCCACGATCTCGTACCGGTCGTACCAGGGCTGGGCGCGGAGGAAGTCCAGCAGCGCCGGTTGATTTTCCGGCTCCGTGGAGAAAAGGGCCTTGCTGATGGGGGACGGCACCTCCGTCATGCTGTCCACGAACACCGTGGGCGAATGGGTGATGTGCAGGTGGCGGCGGGTCACATCGTTGGGCTGCAAGGCGTGGATGTCGTTGTTGTCGTGATACAGCTCCACCGCCGAGAACGGCAGGGCGCCGATGACCTGCTGGATGCAGTCCTTGGCCTCGTCCGGCAGAAACGCCTCACACAGGTATTTTCCAGCGGGGAAGTCGTAGATGGCTGCGCCGTTGAACAGGATGGTGGGGCCGTTCATGGGCACGTCTGCGGCCACCCGCTCGAAAGCAGGCTTGGCCCGTCCCGTGGCTACGGAGAAGATGCCGCCCTCACTCATGAAGTAGCGGATGGCCTCCTGATTGGCGTCGGGCACCGGCGGCATGGGCTGGCACAGCCGCAGCGCTTCCTCGGTGTAGGTCAAAGTGTTGTCATAGTCACTGGCCAGCAGCAGACCGCTAAATTTTCCCATGGTGATCAAACCTCCGAGCCCGAAGTGGGCTTATTGCCGCCGCTTCCGCCGCGGCGGCGTCCGCCACGATGACGGGGGCGCTTTTTCTGCTCGCCGCTGCCGTTCTGTCCCTCCGGCTGGGGCTTCCTGGGAGGACGGGGCGCTGCGGGCGGGGTATTCGCAATATCAGCACTGGTATTGGCGCCGGCCGGTGCGCCGCTTCCGCCGCGGCGTCCACGGCGGCGACTGCCGCCCTGACGGGAGGACTGCTTGTCCCCTGCCGCAGGTCTATCAGCCTTTTCCGGCTTATCGGGCTTAGCGGGACGCTCCGCCTTGGCGGGCTTGTCCGGACGGGCAGACTTCTCGGTCCGCTTCTCCGGCGCGGCAGCACCCTCGGACTTTTTGCCGCCGCGTCCGCTGCGGTTCCGGCGGCGGCGCTTCTCACCGCCGCCGTCCTCGCCGTGCTCCGACGGAGGCGTGAAGTCGCTGATGAAGCTGATGGGAGGCATATCGTCCTCCTTCTCCGGTTCCACGTACCGCTCCGGCCGCCGGTCGGGGATAACGATGCCGTCGCGGCTGCCCTTGCCGTTGCGCAGGACGCACACCTCGCAGTTGTGGTAGCAGCGGGAGCCGTCGGTTCGGTCGTCCAGCCGGACATTCACCGTCTCCTTCAGCAGGTTCACGTCGCTGACGTTGCCCGGGCCGTCCGGCGTCAGCACGAAGGAATCGTTCTTGGGCATGCGCTTCACGGCGTCCTCGTAGGCGTCCTGCTCGTACTTCAGGCAGCACATCAGGCGGCCGCAGGTGCCGGAGATCTTGGTGGGGTTCAGGGACAGGTTCTGGGTCTTGGCCATCTTGATGGACACCGGCAGGAACTCGTCCATAAACTGGGCGCAGCAGAAGGGCCTGCCGCAGATGCCCAGTCCGCCCAGCATCTTGGCCTCGTCGCGGACGCCGATCTGCCGCAGCTCGATGCGGGCGCGGAACACGCCGGCCAGATCCTTCACCAGCTCGCGGAAGTCCACGCGGCCGTCGGCGGTGAAGAAGAACAGGATCTTGGAACCGTCGAAGCTGCACTCCACCCGCACCAGCTTCATCTCCAGCTTGTGCTGGGCGATCTTCTTCTGGCAGATCTCGAAGGCCTCCTTTTCCCGCCCGCGGTTGTAAGCGGCGGTGTGGCGGTCGTTATCGGTGGCGATGCGCAGTACCGCCCGCAGCGGCTGCACCACCTGCTGGTCCGGCACCTCATGGTTGCCCTGACTGCACTGGGCGAATTCGGGGCCCTGGGCCGTCTCCACGATGATGTCCTGACCGGCCTCCACCGTCAGCTCCCTGGGGTCAAAGAAATAGGTTTTGCAGCCGCTGCGAAAGCGGACGGAAACCACAGTTGTCATAGAAGTTCCTCCCATTCTACGGCGAGGGCACCAAGAACATGGCCCGCGCCCACATTGTATTCACATTCGCCGCTGTATTTCTCCAGCAGCGCCGTCAGCTGCCGGAGCTGTCGGGCCGTCAGGCCACGGGCCAGCGCTTGGGCCGTCTCGCCGCAGGCGGGATCTGGCGTCTGCTTGCCCATCTGCAGCAGCAGTGCCTCCGCCGCGGCGCACCACGCGCTCCGCAGCACGTCCCGCAGTTCCTCCCGCTTCATCCGCCGGTTCTCCAGAGCCACCAGATACGTTGTCACCGGCAGCACCTTTCCCCGGGCGAAGGCACGGCACAGCTGCTCTGCTTCCGGCGGCAGGGCGTCCTCCGACACGGCATCGTACTTCAGCAGCACGCAGCGGGAGCGCACCGTCTCCAGCAGCGCCGAGGGGCTGTCCGTGCAGAAGACAAAGGCGGCGTAGGGCGGCCCCTCCTCCACGATCTTCAGCAGCACGTTCTGGTCCCGCTCGTTGAGCTGATGGCTGTCGGCGATGATGTACACCTTCCGCGCCGCCTCGTTGGGCCGGATGTACACATCCTGCCGCAGGGCGCGTACCGCGTCCACCGTCAGCTCCCGATGCTCCGTGTCGCGTACCACCGTGACGTCGGGGTGGATGCCCTCCAGCACCTTGCGGCAGTGGCGGCATCGGAGACAGGGCTTGCTCTCCTCCTCGCAGACGTGGGACGCAGCGATGAACCGCGCCGCGTCCAGCAGATCGCCGTCGCCGGAGAGCACGATGGCGTGGCTCAGCCGTCCCTGCTCCGCCGCGCGGCGTACCGCCCGGGCCAGTGTGCTGTTTTCTGCCGGAAGCTGGGCCATGGCGCTCTCCTTTCCTCTGCGGGGCCTGACAGCCCTATTATTCTAATGTATCAGTATAACACAGAAAAAGCGGGACAGGCAAGTTTTATTCGCAGGATTGCGGGGAAAATGTTTCCTGTGACCCTCTTTCCCACCATGAATAGAAACCAATTGCAAAAAAACAGAAAAATTTGGGAATAGGCTTGCTTTTGGAGGGAAATATGACTATAATAAGAAACGTTCTCATCGTTTGGTACAACTATATTGATAGATGGAGGGACTACCATGAGCAAGAAGTATTGTTACCTGTTTACCGAAGGCAACGCGAAGATGCGCGAGCTGCTGGGCGGTAAGGGCGCGAACCTGGCTGAGATGACCAACATCGGCCTGCCCGTTCCCCAGGGCTTCACCATCACCACCGAAGCCTGCACCCAGTATTATGAGGATGGCCGCCAGATCAACGCCGAGATCATGGCCGAGATCATGGAGTATATCGAGAAGATGGAGAAGATCACCGGCAAGAAGTTCGGCGATCACGAGAATCCCCTGCTGGTCTCCGTCCGCTCCGGCGCCCGCGCTTCCATGCCCGGTATGATGGATACCATCCTGAACCTGGGCTTGAACGAGGACGTGGTGGATGTCATCGCCAAGAAGTCCAACAACCCCCGCTGGGCCTGGGACTGCTACCGCCGCTTTATCCAGATGTACTCTGACGTGGTCATGGAGGTCGGCAAGAAGTATTTCGAGCAGCTGATCGACGCCATGAAGACCAAGAAGGGCGTGACGCAGGACGTGGAGCTGGACGCCGCTGACCTGAAGGAGCTGGCCATGCAGTTCAAGGCCGAGTACAAGGCCAAGATCGGCGAGGAGTTCCCCACCGATCCCAAGGAGCAGCTGGTGGGCGCCATCAAGGCCGTGTTCCGTTCCTGGGACAACCCCCGCGCCAACGTGTACCGCCGCGACAACGACATCCCCTACTCCTGGGGCACCGCCGTCAACGTCCAGTCCATGGCCTTCGGCAACATGGGCGACGACTGCGGCACCGGCGTTGCGTTTACCCGTGACCCCGCCACCGGCGAGAAGAAGCTGATGGGCGAGTTCCTGACCAACGCCCAGGGCGAGGATGTGGTGGCCGGTGTGCGTACCCCCATGCCCATCGCTGAGATGGCCCAGAAGTTCCCCGAGGCCTATGACGAGTTCGTCAAGGTCTGCAATATCCTGGAGGATCACTACCGCGACATGCAGGACATGGAGTTCACCGTGGAGCACGGTAAGCTGTACATGCTGCAGTGCCGCAACGGCAAGCGGACCGCTCCCGCCGCCCTGAAGATCGCCTGCGACCTGGTGGACGAGGGCATGATCTCCGAGCAGCAGGCTGTCGCCATGATCGATCCCCGCAATCTGGATACCCTGCTGCATCCCCAGTTCGACCCCAAGGCCCTGAAGGCCACCGAGCCTGTGGGTAAGGCTCTGCCCGCCTCCCCCGGCGCTGCCTGCGGCAAGATCGTGTTCAACGCCGAGGACGCCAAGGAATGGGCTGCCCGCGGTGAAAAGGTGGTTCTGGTCCGTCTGGAGACCTCTCCCGAGGACATTGAGGGCATGAAGGCCGCTCAGGGCATCCTGACTGTCCGCGGCGGTATGACCTCTCACGCCGCCGTTGTGGCCCGCGGCATGGGCAAGTGCTGCGTCTCCGGCTGCGGCGAGATCAACATGGACGAGGCAAACAAGCAGTTCACTCTGGCCGGCAAGACCTATCACGAGGGCGACTGGCTGAGCCTGGACGGTTCCACCGGCAGCATCTACGACGGCGCTATGCCCACCGTGGACGCCAGCGTGGGCGGCGACTTCGGCCGCATCATGGCCTGGGCCGACAAGTTCCGCCGTCTGCAGGTCCGCACCAACGCCGATACCCCCCACGACGCCGCCAAGGCCCGTGAGCTGGGCGCGCAGGGCATCGGTCTGTGCCGTACCGAGCATATGTTCTTCGAGGGCGACCGTATCGCCGCCATCCGCGAGATGATCTGCTCCGACACCGTGGAGCAGCGCGAGAAGGCTCTGGCCAAGCTGCTGCCCATGCAGCAGGGCGACTTCGAGGGCATCTACGAGGCCATGGAGGGCTGCCCCGTCACCATCCGTTTCCTGGATCCCCCTCTGCACGAGTTCGTTCCCACCGAGGAGCACGACATCGAGCTGCTGGCCAAGGATATGGGCAAGTCCGTTGCCGACATCAAGGCCATCATCGCCTCCCTGCACGAGTTCAACCCCATGATGGGCCACCGCGGCTGCCGTCTGGCTGTTACCTTCCCGGAGATCGCCGTGATGCAGACCCGTGCCGTCATCCGCGCCGCCATCAACGTGCAGAAGAAGCACCCTGACTGGAACATGGTCCCCGAGATCATGATCCCGCTGGTGGGCGAGGTCAAGGAGCTGAAGTACGTCAAGGACGTGGTCGTCAAGACTGCTGACGAGGAGCTGGCCGCCGCCGGCATGAACATGAAGTACCTGGTGGGCACCATGATCGAGATCCCCCGCGCGGCCCTGACCGCCGACGAGATCGCCAAGGAGGCCGAGTTCTTCTCCTTCGGCACCAACGACCTGACCCAGATGACCTTCGGCTTCAGCCGCGACGACGCCGGTAAGTTCCTGGGCGCCTACTACGACAAGAAGATCTACGAGAGCGATCCGTTCGCCAAGCTGGATCAGATCGGTGTTGGCAAGCTGGTGAAGATGGCTGCCAAGCTGGGCCGCGAGACCCGTCCGGAGCTGCATCTGGGCATCTGCGGCGAGCACGGCGGCGATCCCTCCTCCGTGGAGTTCTGCCACAAGGTGGGTCTGGACTATGTGTCCTGCTCCCCCTTCCGTGTGCCCATCGCCCGTCTGGCCGCCGCACAGGCTGCCATCAAGGACGCGCAGTAATCGCAGCGAAACAAAAAGAGTCCGAGTGTACCGCACTCGGGCTCTTTTTTTACAGGCATCGGCCATCTCTCCTGCAAAGGACCTGCTGAGCGCCCCGCCGACGGCGGGCACTTGTGTTTTTTCCGCCGCCGTGGTAGGATAGGGGCAAAACCGGACACCCCGTGATAAGAGGAACGACCCATAACCGTCCATGAATTCGGTGACAGAGCCGACCCCGTGCTGCTGCTGCTGTATATGAGACTGCCGTGATACGGCGGCAAACGAGAGGAGCTGACCGCCCATGATCCGCATTAGAAGCGGCGATACCGTGACGGAGCTGGCCTGGACCGGTGAGAATATCCCCGCCGCCCGCCTGCTGGCCCAGGCGGGGCTGTACCCTGACTATCCCTGCGGCGGGCAGGGCCGCTGCGGCAAGTGCCGCGTGCTGGCCCACGGCGACCTGTCCCCCGCCGCGCCGGAGGAACTGGCCCAGCTGCCACCCCGGGAGCTGGCCCGGGGTATGCGCCTTGCCTGCCTTGCCCGGATCTGCGGCCCCGACGCGGAGCTGACCCTCCCGCGGGAGGACGGTCTGCTGGTGGAGACCGGCGGCTCCCTGCACCGGCTGGAATGGGACCCGTGGGCCGCCGCTCTGGGCATCTGCGTGGACATCGGCACCACTACCGTGGCCGCTTACCTGTGGGATCTGGACCGCCGCTGCCGCTTGGGCGTGGCCTCCTGCAAAAACCCGCAGGAGCGGTTCGGCGCGGACGTGGTGTCCCGTCTGGACGCCTCGCTGGCGGGTCAGGGCGACGCCCTGCGCGCCTGCATTGTCCGGTGTCTCAGCGACCTGGCCTATCAGCTGTGCCGACAGGCAGGCCGCCCCGTGTCCGATGTGGGCGGCGCGGTCATCACCGGCAACACCGCCATGCTGTACCTGCTGCGGGGCTACGATGTCCGCGACATTGCCCTTGCACCCTTTCAGGCGCGGCATCTGTTCGGCGAATCTGTCCCCGCGCGGGAGCTGGGCCTTGACTGGGGCGCGGACTGTCAGGTGTACCTGCCCCCCTGCCTGTCGGCCTACGTGGGCGCGGACATCACCTGCGGCCTGCTGGCCTGCGATATTCTCCACGCCCGCGGCCCCGCCCTGCTGGCGGACGTGGGCACCAATGGCGAGATGGCCCTTCTGTCGGACGGAACCATCTACTGCTGCGCCACGGCGGCGGGTCCCGCCTTTGAGGGCGTGGGCATCTCCTGCGGCAGCGCCGCCGTCACCGGCGCCATTGACGCCGTGACTGTGGAAAACAACGCCCTGCGCTGTCACGTCATTGGCGGCGGCACGGCCCGCAGCCTGTGCGGTTCCGGCCTGTTGGACGCCGTAGCCGCCCTGCGGCGGCTGGAGCTGGTGGAGGACAGCGGCTACATGGAGGACGACAGCCTGCCCCTGAGCGGCAGCGTGTCCCTGCTGCGGCGGGACATCCGGTCGTTCCAGCTGGCCAAGGCCGCTGTCTGTGCCGGTGTGGACACCCTGCTCCGCGCCGCGGGCCGCGCTGCCTCGGAGGTGGAGACGGTCTGGCTGGCCGGCGGCTTCGGCTGTAAGCTGTCGCCGGACAGCGCCGGCGCCGTGGGCCTGCTGCCCCGCGAGCTGATCCCTGCCGTCCGGCCCTCCGGCAACACGGCGGCCATGGGCGCGGCGCTGCTGCTGTGCTCCCGCCGATTCGAAGCGGAGACGGTGTCCATTGCCGCCGCTGCCCGGCTGGTGGACCTCTCCGCCTCCCCTGTGTTCCAGCAGCGTTTTGTGGAGGATATGACCCTTTCGGAGGTGACATCATGACGGCGCTTTTGGACATGGCCCGCGCCGCGGGCTTTGAGGCGGCAGCCCCCCTGCGGGCGGAGCAGCTGGTTTTCCGGCCGGAGGTGCGGGAGATGTGCCGCGCCGACCGTTGCCGCAGCTATGGCAGAAACTGGTGCTGCCCCCCTGCCTGCCCCTCGCTGGAGGACATGGCCCGCCGCATGGCGGACTACGGCGACGGTGTGCTGGTGGAGACGGTGGGCGCCATGGCCGATGACTTCGACTACGAGGCCATGATGGGCGCGGAAAAACGCCACAAGGAACGGTTCACCGCTCTGACCCGCACGCTGGCGGAGCGGTATGGCCGCGACGCGGTGCTGCCCATGGGCGCGGGGACCTGCCGCCGCTGCGCCGCCTGCACCTATCCCGACGCGCCCTGCCGCTTTCCGGCGGAGCGCATCACGTCCATGGAGGCATACGGCCTGCTGGTGAGTCAGGTGTGTGAGTCCTGCGGCGCGGTGTATTACCACGGCCCCCGTACCATCACCTACGTCAGCTGCGTGTTCCTGCGGCGGTGAATAGAGATACAGGAGAGGGCCCCGGCGAAAATCGGGGCCCTCTCCTGTTATGCTTCCTATGCCTGCACCCTCCCGACAGACCGGCGTCTCCGACGGCCCGCTTTATTTTCTCTCGGCAAGGAGAATTCCGCGCCTACGGGCGTGGGTCACTTTTGGCCGCAGCGGCCCGCTGCACAGACTCTCTCTGTGCCTCCGGCGGCCCCATTTCCTTCAGCAGCGAAAAGGGAAGGTTCCGCGCTTCCGAGCGCGGGTCACTTTTGGCCGCAGCCCCAAAAGTGACCAAAAACGCTGCTTGAAACCGCAGGTTTCAAGACTTCCTGCGCGGCTGGGGTGCGCTGAAAACCGCCGCCGCGTACCACGCGCGACTTAAATTGCCGAACATCGTCGTACAACGAATCGCGTGCAGTCCTCTTATCGCTGCCGCTCCTACGTACCACGCGGAGGTACACTGTTCCACGGCGGTAGGATACGGCATTTTCCTGCGGTACGTGGAAGCGGCAGCGGGGATAGGGGCAGGAGCGATTCGGCGTGGGCCTTTTTGCGGCGTGGCTGTGATCGGACGAAAGGAATTCCAAAAACCATTGGTTTTTGGCGGCGTTCTTTCCCCCATTTCTTTCGCTGCTGAAAGAAATGGGGCCGCCGGAGGCATGAAAGAGAAAAGTTAGCGGGCCGCTGCGGCCAAAAGTGACCCGCGCTCGGAAGTGCGGTGTCCTCCCTTCGAAAAAAAGAATGAGCGGGCCGTCGAGGACGACGCCGGTCCCTGCAAAAAGCATATCGCCCTCCAAAAAGGGATCCCGCGCCCTTGGGCGCGGGATCCCTGTAACCATCAATCGCTGTCCAGCTTGAGGACTGCCATAAACGCCTCGGTAGGTACCTGCACCGTACCGAGGTTCCGCATCTTCTTCTTGCCCTCCTTCTGCTTCTCCAGCAGCTTCTTCTTGCGGGTGATATCGCCGCCGTAGCACTTGGCCAGCACGTCCTTCCGCATGGCCTTCACCGTCTCGCGGGCGATGATGCGGCCGCCGATGGCCGCCTGGATGGGCACCTCGAACAGCTGGCGGGGGATGTTCTCCTTCAGCTTCTCGCACAGGCGGCGGGCGCGGGGATACGCTTTGTCGCGGTGGGCGATGAAGCTCAGCGCGTCCACGCCGTCGCCGTTGAGCAGCAGATCCACCTTCACCAGATCGCTGGTGCGGTAGCCGGACAGCTCATAGTCCAGCGAGGCGTAGCCCTTGGTGTTGGCCTTCAGCGTGTCGAAAAAGTCGTAGATGATCTCGTTCAGCGGCATCTGATAGTGCAGCTCCACCAGATGGGTGTCCAGATACTGCATGTCCTTGAACTCGCCGCGCCGCTCCTGGCACATGGGCATGATGTTCCCCACAAAGTCCTGCGGCGTGATGATGGACACCTTGACGTAGGGCTCCTCCGCGTGCTCGATGGAGCCCGGATCGGGGTAGTTGTGGGGGTTGTCCACCTTCACCATGGTGCCGTCGGACTTATAGACGTGGTAGATGACGCTGGGCAGAGTGGTCACCAGGTCCAGGTTGAATTCCCGCTCCAGCCGCTCCTGAATGATCTCCATGTGCAGCATTCCCAAAAAGCCGCAGCGGAAGCCGAAGCCCAGCGCCACGGAGGATTCCGGCTCAAACGTCAGCGACGCATCGTTGAGCTGCAGCTTCTCCAGCGCATCCCGCAGATCGGGGTACTTGCTGCCGTCCTCGGTGTAGATGCCGCAGTACACCATGGACTGGGCGGGGCGGTAGCCCGGCAGCGGCTCCGTGGCGGGGGCCGCGGCGTCGGTGATGGTGTCGCCCACGCGGGTATCTTTAACGTTCTTGATGCTGGCGGTGAAATAGCCTACCTCGCCGGCCTGCAGGCAGTCCGTGGGCTCGTTGCCCAGCGGCTTGAGATAGCCGCACTCCAGAATGGTGTACTCCGCGCCGCTGGCCATCATGCGAACGGTCTGGCCCTTGCGGATAGTACCCTCCATGATGCGGAACAGCACCACCACGCCCACGTAGGGGTCGTACTGGCTGTCGAACACCAGCGCCCGCAGCGGCGCCTTGGGGTCGCCCTTGGGGGCGGGCACGTTCTGCACCACGTCCTCCAGTACGGCGTCGATGTTGATGCCCAGCTTGGCGGAGATCTCCGGGGCCTCCAGCGCGGGCAGGCCGATGATGTCCTCCACCTCCTGCTTGGCCTTCAGGGGGTCGGCGGCGGGCAGGTCGATCTTGTTGAACACCGGCAGGATCTCCAGATCGTGGTCCATGGCAAGATACGTGTTGGCCAGCGTCTGGGCCTCCACGCCCTGGGTGGAATCCACCACCAGCAGCGCGCCCTCGCAGGCGGCCAGCGACCGGCTGACCTCATAATTGAAGTCCACGTGGCCCGGGGTGTCGATGAGGTTCAGGGCGTAGGTTTCCCCGTCCTGCGCCTTATAGAAGATCTGGACGGCGCGGGACTTGATGGTAATGCCCCGCTCCCGCTCCAGATCCATATTGTCCAGCAGCTGGTTCTCCATCTCCCGCTCCGGCACGGCGTTGCACTTCTCCAGCAGGCGGTCCGCCAGCGTGGATTTGCCGTGGTCGATGTGGGCAATAATGGAAAAGTTGCGGATATGGGACTGGTCAAACATAGTAGAAAGCCTCCTTTGGAAATCCACGCTGCCCGCGTGGAGCGCGTACAAGCGTTTTGCGGGGCAAAACCTTGCCGCAGGCGGAATCCATTTCCGCCGAGGATGTCAAAATTATTTTCACCGCTTCGCCGCCAGGTCGTCCACATTGTGGACCACCTGCGCCGTGCTCTGCCCCACGCCGGGGGCGGCGGTGAGCGCATCGGAGTTCAGCTCCGGCACCTGCTCCGCCTCAGCCAGCGCCCGCAGGTATACCGCGCGGCTGCGCAGCATAGCGGCGTCCACCGTACCCGCATCGAAGTCCACGCTGTCCACGGCGAAGAAATCCTCGTTGCCGCCGCCCCGCCGGTAGTAGTGCCGCAGCAGGGTATACAGCGCCGTGCTGAGATAGTCGCCGGCGGCGGTGATGGCCGTCCGGTCGCCGCACTTGCCCAGCAGGTCGAACAGCACGCCGGTGGTGTTCACCACCAGCTTTTTCTGCAAGGTGGCCAGGATACTGCCCTTCAGCGTTCCCTTTTCGTCGCTGGCGTCATACAGCTCCGCCGCCTCGATGATGGACCCGTCGCGGGAGCTGGTGCGCCCCAGCAGAAAGTCCGCCGACACGTGATAGAAGTCGCAGGCCCGGGCCACGAAGGCCAGTCCGGGCTCGCGGATGCCATTTTCGTAGTGGCTCAGCAGTGCCTGACTGATGCCCAGTGCCGCAGCGGCCTTCCGCTGGCTGATGCCCATCTCCTGCCGCAGCAGGCTCAACGTTCTGGAAAAATCCGTTGCCAATTCTCTCACCCCGTTTATTTTTATACAGCCCGTAAATCATACCCTATATAATACGGATTGTAAATACATTTTTCGCTCCGCGCCCAAAAAATTTGCACCGTCCTCCGGCGTGTGCTACAATAGGTGCAACAAAATCTGGAGGTGCTGAAACATGGAAGAACAACTGATCCTGTACGTGCGCTACACGGCCAAGCCCGGCTGCCGCGAGTCCTTCGTCCGCGACATCGTGGAGGAAGGTATCCTGACCCAGATCCGGCAGGAGGACGGCTGCCTGGCCTATGACTACTACTTCTCCGCTCAGGACGAGAACGAGGTCCTGCTCATTGAGCGCTGGGAGAGCGCGGCCCACCAGCGCGTCCACATGGAGCAGCCCCATATGGCCCGCCTGCGGGAGATCAAGGATAAATACATCGCCGCCACCAAGCTGGGCCGCGTTCACCTGGAGGACTGACCCATGCTGTTCGATACCCACGCCCACTACGACGATGAAGCCTTTGACGCCGACCGCGACGCGCTGCTGACGGCCCTGCCAGACTGCGGTGTAGGGCTGGTCATCGATCCGGGCTGCGACCTCACCAGCTCCCGCAGAGCGGTGGAGCTGGCGGCGGCCTACCCCCACGTCTACGCGGCGGTGGGCATCCATCCCGAGAACTGCGGCGGCTGCACCGACGACGATCTGGCGGCCCTGCGTCCCCTGGCGCAGCAGCCCAAGGTGGTGGCCATCGGCGAGATCGGGCTGGATTACTACTGGGAGGAGAACCCGCCTCGGGAATTCCAGCAGCAGGTGTTCCGCCGCCAGCTTGCGCTGGCGCGGGAGCTTCAGCTGCCGGTGATCGTCCACGATCGGGAGGCCCACGCCGACACCCTCTCCATCGTGCGGGAATTCCCCGATGTCACCGGCGTGTTCCACTGCTTTTCCGGCAGCCCCGAGATGGCGCAGGAGCTGCTGAAGCTGGGCTGGTATCTGGGGTTTGATGGCCCCGTGACCTATAAGAACGCCCGCCGCGCGCCGGAGGTGGCGGCGGTGACGCCGCTGGACCGGATGCTCATCGAGACGGACAGCCCCTACATGACGCCGGTGCCCTATCGCGGCAAGCGCAACGACTCCGGCTATGTCCGTCTGGTGGCAGAAAAGCTGGCAGAGTGGAAGGGCGTCGCGCCGGAGGAGATGGCCCGCCTCACCACGGAGAACGGCAAGCGCCTGTTCCGCATTTCCTGACAACTGGACAAAAAGGACCTGAACGCCATGCGTTCAGGTCCTTTTTATCGTTGTGTCAGATGCTCAGCACAGCTTGGCGCCGGCGGGCACGCTGTCATCGATGAGCATCAGGTGCAGCTTCTCCTCGCCGTGTTCCCGATGGACGGCGGAGATCAGCATGCCGCAGCTGGGGATGCCCATCATCTTGCGGGGCGGCAGGTTCAGGATGGCGATGGCCGTCTTGCCGATGAGCTGCTCCGGCTCATAGTACTGGTGGATGCCGGAGAGAATGATGCGGTCGGTGCCGCTGCCGTCGTCCAGCGTGAACTTCAGCAGCTTGTCGCTCTTCTTCACAGCCTCGCAGTTCTTGATCTTCACGGCGCGGAAGTCGGACTTCAGGAACGTGTCGAAGTCCACCTCCTCCTGCACGAAGGGCTCCACCTCCACGGCGGGCAGCGCCGCCTTCTTCTGAGCCTCCTGCATGGCGTTGAGCTTCTCCAGCGTGGCCTCGGCGTCCACGCGGGGGAACAGATTCTCGCCCTTGGAGACCTGAGTCTCGGTTGGCAGCACGCCCCACACGTTGGCGTTGTCCCAGGTGCGGGCCGCCGCGCCTGCGCCGATCTTGGCAAAGATCTTCTCACAGGTGTCCGGCATCACCGGCATCAGCAGCGTAGTACACACGCGGATGGTCTCCAGCAGGTTATACAGCACCGTGGCCAGCCGGACGTGTTTGCTCTCGTCCTTGCCCAGCGTCCAGGGGGCCGTCTCGTCGATATACTTGTTGGCGCGGTCAATGACCTTGAAGATCTCGTCCAGGCCGTTCTGCAGCTGGAGCTTGTCCATCTCCGCCTCATAGCGGCCCCGCAGGGCACACACGGTCTTTTTCAGGTCGCAGTCCTCCGGCGCGTCCTCGCGGGCGGCGGGCAGCTTGCCGCCGAAGTATTTCTCCACCATGCCGGTGGTGCGGCTCACCAGATTGCCCAGCTTGTTGGCAAGGTCGGTGTTGATGGTGCTGATCAGCAGCTCGTTGGAGAAGTTGCCGTCGGAGCCGAAGGGGAACGTCCGCAGCAGGAAGAAGCGCAGGGCGTCCACGCCGAACATCTCTGCCAGCACGTAGGGGTCCACCACATTGCCCTTGGATTTGGACATCTTGCCGCCGTCGATGACCAGCCAGCCGTGGCCGTACACATGCTTGGGCAGAGGCATACCCATGCTCATGAGCATGGCGGGCCAGATGATGGAGTGGAACCGGACGATCTCCTTGCCCACGATGTGGTAATCGGCGGGCCAATACTTGTCGTAGTCGTTGTAGCGGTCGTTGTCGAAGCCAAGCGCCGTGCAGTAGTTGAACAGGGCGTCCACCCACACATAGACCACATGGCCGGGATCGAAGTCCACGGGGATGCCCCACTTGAAGCTGGTACGGCTGACGCATAGATCCTCCAGACCCGGCTTGATGAAGTTGTTCACCATCTCGTTGACGCGGGTGCGGGGCTGCAAAAAGTCCGTATCCTCCAGCAGGTGCTGCACCCTGTCGGCGTACTTGCTCAGCCGGAAGAAATAGGCCTCCTCCTCGGCATCGTGTACCTCGCGGCCGCAGTCGGGGCACTTGCCGTCCACCAGCTGGCTCTCAGTCCAGAAGCTCTCGCAGGGGGTGCAGTACTTGCCCTTATAGGCACCCTTATAGATGTCGCCGTTGTCATACATCTTCTTGAAGATCTTCTGCACGGCGGCACAGTGATAGTCATCGGTGGTGCGGATGAAGCGGTCGTTGGAAATGTTCATCAGCTTCCACAGATCGCGGACGCCCCGCTCTCCCTCCACGATGCGGTCCACAAAGGCCTGGGGGGTCATGCCGGCCTCCTCGGCCTTGGTCTCGATCTTCTGGCCGTGCTCATCGGTGCCGGTGAGGAACATCACGTCATAGCCCTGCAAGCGCTTATAGCGGGCGATGGCGTCGGTGGCCACGGTGCAGTAGGTGTGGCCGATGTGCAGCTTGTCCGACGGATAGTAAATGGGCGTTGTGATATAAAACGTCTTCTTCTCCATGGGTCTTTATCTCCTTTTCCGCCGCCCCGAATGGAAGGACGGCTTAAAATACTGGCAGTCATTTATACTATTGTAGAGCACGCGGCGGGCTTTGTCAATCTATCCACCATCATGATGGGGAAAACTCCGCGATTTTTGCGTAAAAAGCCATTTACAGACTGAGAAAAATTTTGTATAATGGAGAATAGTGATTTGCGGGGCGCGTGAAAATGCGCCCGCCGGAACAAATGAGCTTAGGAGGAACCCCCCATGTCTTACAGAATTCTCGTCATCAACCCCGGCTCCACCTCCACCAAGATCGGTGTCTATGAGGATGAGCAGCTGCTCTTTGACAAGACCCTGCGCCATAGTGCGGAGGACATTGCCCAGTTCAAAACCATCGCCGCCCAGAAGGACTGGCGCCGCGATCTGGTCATGCGCGCGCTGCGCGAGCAGGGCATCGACGCCCGCACCCTGTCCGCCGTCAGCGGCCGCGGCGGTCTGCTGCGTCCCATCCGCGGCGGCACCTACGCCGTCAACGACAACATGGTCACGGACTGCACCATCGGCATTCAGGGTCAGCACGCCTCCAACCTGGGCGGCCTGATCGCCCGCGAGATCGGCGACGAGCTGGGCATCCCCTCCTACATCGTGGACCCCGTGGTCATCGATGAGATGGCTGATGTGGCGCGCTATGCCGGTCATCCCCTGTTCCAGCGTGTCAGCATTTTCCACGCCCTGAACCAGAAGGCCGTGGCCAAGCGCTTTGCCAAGGAGCAGGGCAAGAAATATGAGGAGCTGAACCTCATCGTCTGCCACATGGGCGGCGGCGTTTCCATCGGCGCCCACATGAAGGGCAGCGTGGTGGACACCCAGAACGCACTGGACGGCGAGGGCCCCTTCTCTCCCGAGCGCTCCGGCTCCCTGCCCACCGGCCAGCTGGTGAAGCAGTGCTACTCCGGCAAGTACACCGAGGCGGAGATGCACCGCATGCTCTCCGGCCGCGGCGGTCTGGTGGCCTACACCGGCTCCAACGACATGCGCTATCTGCTGGCGCAGGCCGAACACGATAAGAAGATCGCCGGTGTGGTGGACGCGTTCCACTATCAGATCGGCAAGGAGATCGGCGCCATGGCCGCCGTTATGCACGGCAAGGTGGATCAGATCATCCTCACCGGCGGCATCGCCTATGGCAAGGAGACGGTGGATGCCATCTCCGAGATGGTCGGCTGGATCGCCCCCATCACCGTCTACCCCGGCGAGGACGAGCTGCTGGCGCTGGCGCAGGGCGCTCTCCGCGTGCTCAAGGGCGAGGAGCCGGCACTGGAGTACCGCCGTCCCCGTCCCGATGACAACAACTGATCTATCCGCAGCTAAAGAGGCCGTCCGGCATACGTCGGACGGCCTCTTTTTTACTATGCTGACGCTTACTGCTCCTGCGCGGGCTTCCCGCACTGGGGGCAAACGCCGTTTTCCAGTCTGCTGCCGCACTCCCGGCAGAACTGGGCGGGCCGGGCAGGCTCCGCCCAAACGGGCTGGGGCTGAATTGGGGGCTGCGGTTCTGGCTGGGGCTGGTACGGCGGCTGAGGCTGAACCGGAGGCTGGGGCTGCGGCTCCTTGCGCTGGATAGCCTTTTTCAGCTCCTCCACATCGGGGGCGGCAAACACATCCCCGCCGGCGCTGCCGGTCTCGTCCGCCAGTTTACGGTTGATGGAGATGACATTCTTCACCAGCAGAATGGCCATCATCATCAGCTCATAGCTGAGGCGAACGGCGATGGGTCCCACGATGATGCACAGCAGGCCGGCACCGCCCATCCATCTGCTTGCGCCGGTCCAGTAATCCCTCTGGACATTGAACAGCTGGAGCACGCCGTAGAGAACGATGAAGGCGGTGGAGAAGATGTACAGCGCTTGCAGGATCTTTTCCACCACGAGGAACTTGAAGGCGCATAAGTCGTGCAGGAATTTGCCGAAGGCGTTCAGCTTCTCCCGGCGCTTTTCCGGCACAATGAAGATAAATGCCAGCACCGTTGCGGCAATGGCGAGAACCACCGCGACGATCAGGAAAATCAGTTGCTTCATGGGACTCTCTCCTTTTCTATGTAATACCATCATGATAACAACGGTTCACGCTGTTGTCAACACAAGAAAGAGGCCGTCCGGCATACGCCGGACGGCCTCTTTTTTACGTTCAGCTGTTGATAACGTAGCTGCCGGACGCCGGCGCCTCCGCAGCCGCTGCCACCAGCCGCGTCTCCGCGTCGTAGCCCTTGGGCAGCTGCCGCTGCACCGCTGCCGCGTCCTCTCCGGACGGGAGATAGATGCGGTCGAACAGCTCCGCCAGCTGGGTCGCCGTCAGGGCGTTGTCCCCGCTGCCGCGCAGCGTCACCGACAGGGCCACGCCCTCCGGCAGACTGCTGCGCAGGCTCTTGGCGAAGTCGGTGAGGATCTGCACATGGTCGCTGCCGCCGTTGGCGATAGCCTCCAGATCTCCCTCTACCGGATAGCAGAACCAGTCCAGCAGGATCTCGTCGAACCCCAGCTCCGCGCACTCGGTGCTCAGCGCCGTGATGTAGCTCAGCACTGCGGGATTGGTAGGATCCAGCCACGCGCCGCCGTTGGCATCGTACCACAAACTGTCGTCCTCCCGCACCAGCGCCGTCTCCGGCAGTCCCTGTGCGTAGGCGCTGTCGCTGAAGCAGCAGATACGCGCCACCGTGTACCGGTCGCTGGCCAGCAGCTGCTTCAGGCAGTCCAGCGGGCGTCCCTGCTCCACGATGACGTTCTGCGGCACCGACACCTGCGTGCCGTAGGTAATGCCGCCGTTCTCGCGCTTCACCGCCAGCACCATGTCCTCCGGCACCAGGGTGTTCATGATGTAGTCCGCGCCCCACCACAGGCAGTCGTCGGGCAGGCGTGTGGCGTGGAGCGCCGTTACCGGCGTCAGCATGCTCTCTGGTTCCAGACGGTCGATGTCCACATCCTCCACCGGCGTCTTATCCGGCGTGGGTGTGCCGTCATGCCGTCCCCAGGGCAGCTCCAGATGGACCTGTCCCGCCTCATCGTAGACCAGATAGTTCTGCACCGCCAGATATCCCACGGCGCCCAGCAGGATCAGCACCAATACCACGATCAGCACAATGCGGCCGGTGGAAACGCGGCCCCGATAACTGTTGTACCCCCTTGTCGCCATAGGCGTACCCTCCCTTAGGGCTGGATGCTGTCCACCAGCGCCACGCGGCGGGCGTGGCGTCCGCCCTCAAACTCTGTGGACAGGAAGATCTCCACCATGCGCTTGGCCAGATTCGGCCCCGTGATACCGGCGCCCAGCGCCAGCACATTGGCATCGTTGTGGCGGCGGGTCATCTCCGCCTGCAAACAGTCGGTGCACAGGGCGCAGCGAACGCCGCCCACCTTGTTGGCGGCCATGGACACGCCGATGCCGGTGGTGCAGATGACAATGCCCTTGCTGCACTCCCCGGCGGCCACGGCCCGGGCCACCTTCTCGGCGTAAACGGGATAGTCCACGCTCTCCGTGGAGAAGCAGCCCACATCCTCAAAGTCGATGTCGTGCTCCTCCAGCCAGATGAGAATGTCCTGTTTCAGCAGATAGCCGCCGTGGTCGCAGCCGATGGCAATTTTCATGGTCGTGTTCTCCTTTTTCTTTTATAGGGGGCGGAAAATGGGCTTCCCACCCTCAAATGTGCAGAAATACCGGAAGCCGCAGTCCCGCAGCAGCTGCTGCCGCTCAAGGATGGCGCAGCCCACCATGTCGCGGGAGTGCGCATCGGAGCCCAGGGTGATGACCTCGCCGCCCATCTCCCGGTACAGCCGGAGGATGTCTCCGGCCGGCAGCGGCGTGTTGCCGCGGTTGGTGTTGCACTCGATGCCCAGCCCCTTGGGGATGATGGTGCGGAAGATGTCCTCCACCTGCGCCATATGGGACTGGAACGTCATGTGCTCACCCAGATTCTCGTTTATGTACCGCAGCGGCAGCGTCAGGTGGCCCAGCACGCTGCACCGCCCCCACTTCGCCAACTCCAGCACATCCTCCAGATAACTGTCGATAAGCTCATGATAATACGTTTCGGAACTTTTTTCAACGTAGTAAAGGTCAAAATATCCGAATTTTTTTCCCGCCATGTGGACGGACCCGATGACGAAATCCAGCTTGGGCGCGTGATCCAGCAGATGCTCCGCCCGATCGAAGGCCATGGGCGCCTCGCCCAGCTCCGCGCCCAGCCGGATGGTGAGCCGGTCGCCGTACAGCCGCCGCGCCTCCGCCAGCTCCGTCTGGGCCTTGTCCCAGTCGAAGTCCCAGCGGGGCTGGCGGCTGCCCCAGCAGATGGTGTCCACATGGTCAGTGATGCAGATCTCGTCCAGCCCGCGGGCCACGGCGGCCTCCGCCATGCGGGCGATGGTTTCCCGCCCGTCGGGGGAGCAGTCGGAATGGGTGTGATAATCAGCCAGATACATACGGCACCTTATTTCTTTCTCAGGAAGTCCAGAAAGCTCTTGCGCTTTTCATAGTTCTTCTCGCCCAGCGTCTCGCTGAATTTCTTCAGCGCCTCCTTCTGCTCGCGGTTCAGGCCGCGGGGCGTCTCGATGACCACGGTGACGTACTGATCGCCGCGTCCCCGTCCGTTGAGCACGGGGATGCCCTTGCCCCGCAGCCGGAACACAGCGCCGGTCTGGGTGCCCTCGGGGATGCTGTACTCCACGGAGTCTTCGATGGTGGGGATCTTCAGCTTCGCACCCAGCACCGCCTGACTGAACGTGATGGGCGCCTCGCAGAACACGTCGTAGCCCTCGCGGCGGAACAGCTCATGGGGCCGCACCATCACGGTGATCAGCAGATCGCCGGCAGGCCCGCCGTTCTTACCGGCGTTGCCCTGCCCACGCAGGGAGATGGTCTGGCCGTGGTCGATACCGGCGGGGATGGTGACCTTGATGGTCTTGCGCCTGCGCACCGCACCGCTGCCGCCGCAGTCGGCGCAGGGCTGGTGGATGATCTTGCCGGTGCCGTGGCAGCGCTGGCAGGGTCTGCTGCTGGCGAACACGCCCATGGGCGTGCGCTGCTGCACCTGCACCATGCCGCTGCCGTGACAGTCGGGGCAGATCTCCGGCGTGGTGCCCGGGGCACAGCCGTTGCCCTTGCAGGTGGGGCATTGTTCGCTGCGCTCGATAGTGACATCCTTCTCACAGCCGTGGGCCGCCTCCAGGAACGTCACGGACACGCTGGCGCGGATGCTCTCACCCCGCTGGGGGCCGTTGCGGCGGGTCTGCCCGCCGCCGCCAAAGCCGCCGCCGAAAAAGCTGCCGAAGATGTCGCCCAGATCGCCGAAGTCGAAGCCGCCGCCAAAGCCGCCGCCGGCTCCGCCTGCCCCTGCGCCGTAGCTGGGGTCCACACCGGCGAAGCCGAACTGGTCATACCGCGCCTTCTTCTCCGGATCAGACAGCACCTCGTTGGCCTCGTTGACCTCCTTGAACTTCTCCTCGGCCTCCTTGTCGCCGGGGTTCATGTCAGGGTGGTACTTGCGGGCCAGCTTCTTATATGCTTTTTTGATCTCGTCCTCGGATGCGCCCTTGCTGACGCCCAGGACCTCATAGTAATCGCGTTTATTTTCTGCCATCGTCGTTCTCTCCGATAATACCACAAGAAGGGACAGGCTGCCCTGTCCCTCTTGTGGGATATGTGTTACTTGTTCTGGTCGTCGTCATCGACTACCTTGTAGTCGGCGTCGTAGTACTGCTGTCCGCCCGCATTGGGGTCGCCCTGGGGCTGACCGCCCATGTTGGGATCGCCCTGGGGCGCCGCCTGCTGGTACAGCTTCTCGCTCATCTTATAGAACAGCTGGGTCAGCTCCTCGGTAGCGGCCTTGATGGCGTCGGTGTCCTCGCCCTTCAGAGTCTCCTTCAGCTTATCCAGACCGGCCTGCACGGGAGCCTTCTCGCTCTCGGGCACCTTGTCGCCCACCTCGCTCAGGGTCTTCTCAGCCTGATAGACCAGCTGATCGGCCTGGTTGCGGATCTCCACCTTCTCCTTGATCTTGGCATCCTCGGCGGCATACTGCTCAGCCTCCTTGACGGCCTTCTCAATGTCATCCTTGCTCATGTTGGAGGAGGAAGTGATGGTGATGTGCTGGGCGTTGCCGGTGCCCAGATCCTTGGCGGACACGTTGACGATGCCGTTGGCGTCGATATCGAAGGTCACCTCGATCTGAGGTACGCCGCGGCGTGCCGGAGCGATGCCGTCCAGATGGAAGCGGCCCAGGCTCTTGTTGGCGGCGGCCATCTCGCGCTCACCCTGCAGCACGTTGACCTCCACGGAGGTCTGGTTGTCGGCGGCGGTGGAGAAGATCTGGCTCTTCTTGACGGGGATGGTGGTGTTGCGCTCGATCAGACGGGTGCAGACACCGCCCATGGTCTCAATGCCCAGAGACAGGGGGGTGACATCCAGCAGCAGCAGACCCTTGACGTCGCCGGTCAGCACACCGGCCTGCAGAGCCGCGCCCATGGCCACGCATTCATCGGGGTTGATGCCCTTGAAGGGCTCGCTGCCTGTGAAGCTCTTCACGGCCTCCACCACGGCGGGGATACGGCTGGAGCCGCCCACCATCAGCACCTTGGCGAGGTCAGAGGGCTTCAGACCGGCATCAGACATGGCCTGACGCACGGGACCCATGGTAGCGTCCACCAGATGGCCGGTGAGCTCGTTGAACTTGGCGCGGGTCAGCGTCACGTCCAGATGCTTGGGGCCGGTGGCGTCGGCGGTGATATAGGGCAGGTTGATGTTGCTGGTGGTGACGCCGGACAGCTCGATCTTGGCCTTCTCGGCGGCCTCCTTCAGACGCTGCATGGCCACCTTGTCGCCGCTGAGGTCGATGCCATCGGTGCGCTTGAACTCGCTGACCAGATACTTCATGATGCACTGGTCGAAGTCGTCGCCGCCCAGACGGTTGTTGCCGGCGGTGGCCAGCACCTCGATGACGCCGTCGTCGATCTCCAGAATGGACACATCGAAGGTGCCGCCGCCCAGGTCGTACACCATGATCTTCTGGGCCTGCTCCTTGTCCACGCCATAGGCCAGCGCGGCGGCGGTAGGCTCATTGATGATACGCTTTACGTCCAGACCGGCGATCTTGCCGGCGTCCTTGGTGGCCTGACGCTGGGAGTCGGTGAAGTAGGCGGGGACGGTGATGACAGCCTCGGTGACGGTGCTGCCCAGATACGCCTCTGCGTCAGCCTTCAGCTTCTGCAGGATCATGGCGCTGATCTCCTGGGGAGTGTAGCTCTTACCGTCGATAGAGACGCGGTGGTCGGTGCCCATCTCGCGCTTGATGGAGGAAATGGTGCGGTCGGGGTTGGTGATGGCCTGACGCTTTGCCACCTGACCCACCATACGCTCACCGGTTTTGCTGAACGCCACCACGGACGGGGTGGTGCGGTTGCCTTCCGCGTTAGGGATAACGACTGCCTCGCCGCCTTCCATCACGGCTACGCAGGAATTGGTCGTACCGAGGTCGATACCGATAACTTTAGACATAATGATTGCCTCCTGAATTTATCTTAATTTCATTTATTTACGGGTTTAAGAGATCAATAGGGCCGGTCGGGCATAATCAGCGCCGCGATGATATACGCCAGCAAGCCGCTGCCGCCCAGCAGGCTGAACAGCACCCAGCCCAGACGCACCAGCGTGGAGTCGATGTTGAAATACTCGGCGATGCCGCCGCAGACGCCGGCCAGCTTCTTGTCCGTACTGCTCTTATACAGCTTCTTTTCGTTCATGGAAATACTCCTTTCAGTTTGCCACCTTCACCATGGCGAAGCGCAGCACCTTATCTCCGATCATGAAGCCCTTCTGGAACACCTCTACGATGGTGTTCTCTCCGGCGCTCTCGTCCTCCGTGTGCATCACGGCGTTGTGCTTTTCCGGATCGAAGGGCTGCCCCAGCGCGGGGATCTCGGTAACGCCCATCTGGCCCAGCACGTCGATGAACTGCTTGCAGATCATCTCCAGCCCCTGCCGGTGGCCGTCACCCTCCTCAAACTGCTGCACGCCCCGCTCCAGATTGTCCAGCACCGCCAAAAACGGCTTGATGGTGTCGGCTTTGGCCGTACCGTACACGTTTTCCTTTTCGCGGGTGGTGCGCTTGCGATAATTGTCGTATTCCGCCGCCAGACGGAGGTACTTGTCGTTGGCATCGGCCAGCACCTTGGCCAGCTGCTCCATCTGCTCCATCTGGGACTTGGTGACGGTGAACGTCTCCTCCTGCACCGCCTCCTCAGCGGGCGCCGCAGTCTGTTCCACCGTCTCCTGTGCCGCCGTTTCTTCGGCGGACGCCTTCTTTTTCTGCTTATCCTTTTCGCTCATTGTATATCCTCCGGTAGCTGTTTTTTACCAAACATACGGCTCAGGCTCTCTGCAAAGTAGCTCAGCCGCGCCGCCACAGCGGCGTAATCCATGCGGGTGGGGCCCACAACGCCCACCAGACCCCGCATGTTGTCCCCGATGTCGTAGCTGGCGATGACCACGCTGCTCTCCTTCAGGGCGTCGTTGACGTTTTCCGGCCCGATAAGGATCTGCATGGGCGCATCGCTCTGGGGCACCGGAAGGTCCTCCTTATTGTCCACCATGAAGCTCATGAGATCGTGAGCCTTGTCGATGTCCCGAAATTCCGGAAACTTCAGAAGCTGGCTGGCGCCGTTGGTAAACACCTGCTGGTGCTGGGTCTCCTCCAACAGCGTGCAGGCATATTCCGTCACGCGGTTGAGAAGCAGGAACCACTGGCCCGACACCTGATCCGACAGGCTCATCAGCGTGGCATTCATCTGTTCCGGCGCCGCCCCCACAAAGTGGGTGTTCAGCAGGTGGCTCAGCTGCGGCAGCGTCTCGGCGTCCACCGGCAGGTCCAACTGCATCAGCTGGCTCTTGACGCGGTTGTCCGACAGCATCACCACGGCGATAAAGCTGCTCTCGCTGACGGAGATGAGCTCGAACCGCTGCACGGTGGCGACCGTCCGGTGATCGGCCACGGCGTAGGTGGGGTAGCCCACAAAGCTGGATACCATCTGTCCGGCCTGACTGATGACCTGATCCACCTGCTTCATCTGGCCGGACAGGGCATCGTTGATCTTGGCCGTCTCCTCCGGCGACAGAGCCTTGCGCTCCATCAGCTCGTTGACGTACAGCCGGTAGCCCTTGGCCGACGGCACACGTCCCGCAGAGGTGTGGGGCTGCTCCAGATAGCCCATCTCCACCAGATCCGCCAGCTCGTTGCGGATGGTGGCGGAGCTGATCTTGCCGGGCATCTGTTCCACGATGGCCTTGGAGCCCACGGGCTCGGCGGTGTTGATGTAGCTTTCCACCACGATCTTCAATATTTGCTTTTTGCGGTCTGTCAATTCCATAGCTTTCTCCGTTTAGCACTCCTGCTTTTCGAGTGCTAAACGCAGTTTACCACCCTCCCCAGATAATGTCAATAGGGGCTATTTTAATTATTTGTAAACACGGCGCGGGAAAAAGCGCCCCGCCGGAAGGCGGAGCGCTTCTGATTGCACGGTTTATTTTGCGGACTCCTCCGCCGGCTTGCCGCGGATGAACTCCTGCACCAGCGAGTATACGATGGAGCACACCGGCACGCCCAGCAGCATGCCCAGCACACCGAAGGCCCCGCCGCCCAAGGTGACGGCGGCCAGTACCCACAGTCCGGGCAGTCCCACGGACTTGCCCACCACCTTGGGATAGATGAGGTTGCCCTCCACCTGCTGCAGGATCAACAGGAAGATCAGGAATGTCAGGGCCTTGATGGGGCTCTGGAACACGATGAGGAACGCGCCGGTGGCCGCGCCGATCCACGCGCCGAAGATGGGGATCAGCGACAGTGCCGCGATGATGACCGACACCGGCAGGGCGTAGGGCAGACGCAGGATCAGCATGCCCAGACAGCATAGGGTGCCCAGAATGAACGCCTCCGTCACCTGACCGGTGACGAAGCTGGAAAAGGCGTTGTTGCTCAGGCTCAGCAGCCGCAGCAGCCGGTCCGCCGCCTTCTGAGGCAGGCTGCGCCGCAGCAGCCGCCTGGACTGGGCGAGGAGCGTCTCCTTCTGGGCCAGCAGGTACAGGGAGAACACCAGCGCCAGCAGGAAGTTCACCAGCGCCCCCACGATGGAGGCGGTGATGTTCACCGTGGTGTTCACCACGCTGTCGCCCTTCTCCTGCAAAAAGCCGGTGATGGTGTTCTTCACGCTGTCCGCGTCCAGCGCCAGCTCCGGCAGGGTCACGCCGTGCTCCGCCCCGAAGGCGCTGAGGTTCTCCCACCACGCCTGGATCTGGGCCACGTAGGTGGGGATGTTGGCCACCAGCGTGGAGCCCGCCTCCTCCAACCGGGGAAGAAGAATAAAGAAGATGGCGAAAATGATGCCGATGAACAGCACCATGGTCAGCGCCAGACAGACGGGCCGCTTCAGCTTCCGGCTCCACCGACTGTCCCATTTGGCCAGCGCACGGTCCCACAGCCGTTCCAGCGCCGCCATCATCAGGTTCAGCACAAAGGCGATGCAGATGCCCAGCAGCAGCGGTGACAGCAGATCCAGCAGCTTCCCCAGCACCTTTGTCACTGCCGAGATGTTGTAAAGCCCCCAGAACAGCAGCACCGCAAAGGTGATGAGCAGCATGATGCGCTGCATGGTCTTTTTGTTGAGTTCCAAGTGTACTCCGCCCTTTCTGACCGTATTTTCTCTATTCTACCATGTTTGCCGCCGGCAGTCTATTAAGATTCTGTATACTTTTTCCCCGCTTGTGTCTTTCCGCTGCGGATGGTATAATCAGAGAAATGACAAACAGGAGGTATGCGCATGACTGTTACCGAAGCATTGGAAAAGCTGAAAACCTATGAACAGACCAGCTTTGCACTGGGCCACGCCATGGGCCTTTTGTACTACGACGGCGTCACCGTGGCGCCCAAGGGCGCTGCCGCCGTCCGCGGCGACACATCGGCGGAGCTGAGCCGTATCGACTATCAGCTCACCACTGCACCGGAGACGGTGGAGATGCTGGAGACCCTGATGGCTGCGCGGGAGGAGCTGGACGCCGTCACCCGCCGCAAGGTGGAGGAGTACTGGCGCAGCTATGACCGTACCCGCCGCATCCCGGAGGAGGAGTTCGTGGCCTATCAGCGTCTGTCGATCAAGGCTGACGATGTGTGGCAGACCGCCAAAGAGACCAATGATTTTGCCCTGTTCGAGCCGTATCTGCAGGAGATGTTCGACACCCTGAAGCGCTTCGCCCTGTACTGGGAGCCGGACAAGGCTCCCTACGAGACGATGCTGGACAACTATGAGCGGGGCCTGACCATTGCCGCCTGCGACGAATTTTTCGCCGCTCTGCGGCAAAAGCTGGTGCCCCTGATCCAGCGCGTCACCGCCCACGCCGACCGGGTGGACGACGCACCGCTCCACGCCGATTTCCCCATCCCCATCCAGCGGGAGTTCTCCGACTTCGTCATGGATGTCATGGGCATCGACAGGAACCACTGCACCATCGGCGAGACGGAGCACCCCTTCACCATCAACTTCTCCCGGGACGACGTGCGCATCACCACCCACTACCACGCCGACATGGTGGCCTCCTCCCTGTTCTCCGTGATCCACGAGGGCGGCCACGCCCTGTACGAGCTGCACACCGGCAGGGAGCTGGCCCGCAGCAATCTGGGCGCCGGCGTCTCCATGGGCATCCACGAGAGCCAGTCCCGCTTCTACGAGAACATCATCGGCCGAAGCCGCGCCTTCTGCTCCATCATCTATCCGTGGCTGAAGGAGCACTTCGCCCCACGTCTGGACCATGTGACGGAGGACGACTTCTACCGTATGATCAACAAGTCCGAGCCCTCCCTCATCCGCACCGAGGCCGACGAGCTGACCTATTGCCTGCACATCATGGTGCGCTACGAGCTGGAAAAGCGCATGTTCGACGGGTCCCTCACCGCCCACGATCTGCCCGCCGAATGGAACCGCCTCTATAAGGAATATCTGGGCATTGATGTGCCCGACGACCGGCAGGGCGTACTGCAGGACTCCCACTGGGCCAACGGCAACATCGGCTACTTCCCCTCCTACGCCATCGGCTCGGCCTACGGCGCCCAGTACCTCCAGGAGATGTCCAAGGATCTGGACGTGGACGCCGTGGTGCGCTCCGGCGACCTGACCCCCATCAACAACTGGCTGGAGGACAGGATCTGGAAGCATGGCTGCATGAAGGACCCCGTGGCCCTGTTCGAATCGGTCTGCGGCAAGTTCGACCCCGACTGCTACGTGGCCTATCTGGAGAAGAAGTTCACCGAGGTCTACGGCCTGTCATAAGACAAAAGGGAACGCGCACATCGTGCGCGTTCCCTTTTTTCCTTTATACGGCGGCTCCGGCGGGGGCATTCTCCGTCTCCGCCTCTGCGGCGGCAGGGATCAGTTCCTTGATGAAGCACCGGCGGCGCTTGTGCTGCTCCGTTTGGAAGTCCTTCCACTGGGACTGCACCTTGTCGTTCATCTCCAGCATGGGGCCGGTCTCCGCCTGCTTGATGCCCATCTTCAGGCAGCCCTTCATGGTCTTGCTGAGGATGACGGCGTTGACGCCACGGGACTGGTAGTCCGGATGCACGGCGATGAGCAGCAGGTCTATGGTATCGTTTTTCCGGAAGGATTTCAGCACGTCCATCCAGCCGGTGGGGAACAGCCGTCCCCTGTGCTTCTGCATGGCGGTGGCCAGACTGGGTGCGCCTACGCCGAAGGCGACCATCCGGTCGTTCTTATCCATGACGAAACAGGTGGTGTGGGGGTTGATCAGCGGCGCGAATTTGGAAGCATACTTTTTGATCTGTTCATCCGTCAGATCCACCGTGCCGTACAGCGGGGCGTAGGCCACGTTCACCAGGTCGAAAAACGGCTTCAGCAGCGGCAGATACGCCAGCCGGCTCTTGGGCTCCACGATGTGCAGATGGTTGCGCTTGAGCACGAAGTCCGACAGCTTCTCCCACCGCTGGATGGTTTTCTCGTCGGTGGGCACGGTGATGAGCTCCTCGATCCAGTCCACGTCCTTCACGTAGCCCAGCGCCGCCATGTGGTCGATGTAGTAGGGGTGATTATAGTATGTAAAGAAGCAGCTGCGGCGGTCGAAGCCCTCCACCAGCATGCCCTCACGGTCCATGTCGGTGAAGCCCAGCGGCCCATGCACCGCGGTGCAGCCCAGCTCCCGTGCCCAGTCCTCCACGGCGGCGAACAGCGCAGCGGATACCTCAGGATCGTCGATAAAGTCCACCTGGGTGAACCGCATCCGGTTGGTGCCCCACTTTTCATTGGCCTTGCGGCTGCGGATGGCGCCGATGCGCCCCACGATCTCCCCGTCCCGTTCCGCCAGCCAGCACCGCGCGTCGCAGTAGGAGAACGCCGGATTTTTCTGACGGTCCCAGTCGGACAGGTCGTCGCCATACGTGGCGGGCACGAACTGCGGCACGCCGCGGTACAGCTGATTGGGATAATCCACGAACCGGCGCAGCTGCGCCTTCGTGGTCACTTCTACAATAGAAACCATAACTGCTCCTCCTGAGCAAGCGTATTATATCCATATGATACCATCGGTTAACAAGGGCAAACACGCCTGCCAGCGCGTCTTTCCGTCGCTTTTTGTCCTTTTCGCCTTGGCGGGCGCTCGCCCGCCTGCGTCTCAAAAGCCAAAAATCGCTCGAATATCCATCGCTGGCAGATGCGGACAGTTTTGCCGGAGCAGAAATGCGTCCAGACAAGGAAAGGCCCGTAGAGAATACTGCCGTATTGTCAAGGGACTTGACGCCGTATGGGCGTATTTCTGCCCGTCAAAACCGTGTCTGCCCTTGTCAACCGATGGTATATATGATGTATGTGTATCCACACCGTAATTCCATACAGTGACAGTGTACCTCTTTCTTTCCGTAAAAGCAAGCGCATAAAATACTGGTATCTTCTGCGGTGTTGTGTTATACTCAACTCAAAAATGAATGATCGGGAGGAGAGGGAAACATGGAACTTCTTTGGTACGACATCCGCACGCTGGACACGGATACCATGGCCCATACCGTGGCCATGATGGATGAGGAGCGCCGCCGCCGCGTCAACGACATCGCCGGCGAGGACGACCGCAGGCGCACCGTGGCCGGTGAGCTGCTGGCCCGCCGCCTGCTGGCGCAGCGCCTGGGCTGCGGCGAGGGGGAGGTCCCCCTGCGCTGGGATGAGATGGGCAAGCCCACCGTGGACGCCGTGGGCGTCTACGTTTCCGTCAGCCATTCCGGGCCCTACGCCGTCTGCGCCATCGCCGATGTGCCGGTAGGCGTGGATGTGGAGGTGGTCCGCTCTGCGGACGAGAAATTCATGCGCCGCGTCTGCTCCGAGGCGGAGATGGCCTACATCCGCGTGGGCGACGATGGCGACTGCGCCCGTTTCTGGGAGACCTGGACCGCCAAGGAGGCCCTGTTCAAGCTGACGGGCAAGGGCCCCCTGCTGGCTCTCAGCCGCCTGGCCCTGCCCCGGGGCGTGGTGCTGGATCACGTCATGCAGAGGGGCTGCGCCCTGACCACGGCCCTGCGTCTTGGTTAAATTTTCTGCAATTTGCGAAAAAAGGCTTTTCACCTGCCCCTGAATTTGTTATAATTTAGACGAGGATGATTTACGAGAACAGTAGAGGAGGAGCTTTTGTATGATTCGAGTTGGTATCATCGGCTGCGGCAAGATCGCGCAGGTGCGCCATCTGCCCGAGTACGCAGCGAACCCCAATGCCCAGGTGGTAGCCTATCACGACAAGAATCGGGCCCGCGCCGAGGAGATGGCCGCCCAATATGGCGGCGTGGTGTGCGACAGCTACTTTGACCTGCTGAACCGCGACGATGTGGACGCCGTGTCCATCTGCGTGGAAAACCGCAGCCACGCGGAGATCTCCACGGCGGCGCTGTACGCCGGCAAGCACGTCCTGTGCGAAAAGCCCATGGCCGTGACGCTGGCGGAGTGCGAGTCCATGGTAGCTGCGGCGGAGCGCAATGGCCGTCACCTGATGGTGGGCCACAACATGCGCTTCGATCCGGTGCACCGCCGGGCCAAGCAGCTGCTGGACAGCGGCGTCATCGGCGATGTCATCACATTCCGCGCCGTGCTGGGCAACGCCGGCCCCGAGGGCTGGTCCGTGGACGAGGGCACCTGGTTCTTCGATAAAAACAAGGCGGCGCTGGGCGCTCTGTCCGATATGGGCATCCACAAGGTGGATCTGATCCAATACCTGCTGGGCCAGAAGGTCATCGAGACCACCGCCAAGGTGGTGACGCTGAACAAGCGCGACAGCGAGGGGAACCTCATCGGCGTGGACGACAACGCCCTGTGTATCCTGCGGATGTCCGGCGGCGCGCTGGGCACCATGGCGGCCAGCTGGACCATCTACGGCAACGAGTGCCAGTCTACCTGCCTGTACGGCACCAAGGGCATTATGCTGATCTACAACGAGGCTTCTGCCCCCATCACAGTCAGCGATCTGGAGGGCAACACCACCAGCTACAACCTTGATGTGCCCCACAACGGCACCGGCGTCATCGACGAGTTCGTGGACGCACTGGTCCACGACCGCGAACCGGAGGTCTCCGGACGGGAGGCGCTGACGGTGATGCGCACCATCTTCGCCAGCATCAATTCCTCCAACATCAGCCGCACTGTGGCGGTAAACAGCGACTTTGTCACCCACTTCTGAGCAAACGCACCATTGCGGGGCGGGCAGACAGCCCGCCCCGCCGTTTTCTATATCACACATGAAAGGGAGTATCCTTATGTATCGCATCGGCATTGATCTGGGCGGAACCAACATCGCCGTGGGCGTGGTGGACAGCGGCTATCACCTGATCTCGGAGGCCAGCGTCCCCGCCGGAGCCGGCCGTCCGGCGGAGCAGGTGGTGGCGGACATGTGCCGCGCCGTGGAGCTGGCACTGGACAAGGCGGGCCTGACGGCCCGGGACTGCGCCTCCATCGGTGTGGGCGCCCCGGGTACCTGCGACCCCCAGCGGGGCGTGGTGGTCTGCGCCTATAACCTGGGCTGGTTCGATGTGCCGGTGTGCCGTATGCTGACGGAGCACTTCGGCCTGCCCGCCCGCCTCAGCAACGACGCCAACTGCGCCGCGCTGGCGGAGACGGTGGCGGGTGCCGCCGTGGGCTGCCGCAACATGGTGCTCATCACCCTGGGCACCGGCGTGGGCGGCGGCATCATCGTGGACGGCCAGATCGTCTCCGGACTGGGCGGCGCCGGCGGCGAGGTGGGCCACAGCCTGCTGGTGCTGGACGGCCAGCCCTGCACCTGCGGCCGCAGCGGCTGCTGGGAGGCGTATGCCTCCGCCACCGCCCTGATCCGTCAGGGCAAGGAGGCCGCCGCGTCCCATCCCGACTCCCTGCTGAACCGCTATCCCGCTCTGACGGGCCGCGACGTGTTCGACGCCGCCGACGACGGCGACGCCGCCGCCAAAGCGGTGCTGGACCGCTACTACGACTATGTGGCCGCCGGCATCACCAATCTGGTGAATATCCTGTCGCCGGAGATGGTGCTCATCGGCGGCGGCATCAGCCGCCAGGGCGAGCGCCTGCTGGCCCCCATCCGCCGCTACGTGGCCGCCAACTGCTTCGGCGGTACGGAGCGTCCCCAGCCGGTGATCCAGGCGGCCCAGCTGGGCAACGAGGCGGGCATCATCGGCGCCGCCGCGCTGTAACAGCACATAAAAAGGAAGCCGTCCCGCGGGACGGCTTCCTTTTTATGTCGTTCAATCGATGGTACGCACAAAGTTCATGCCGCTCTTCTGCATATGTACGTCCAGCCGCACGCGGTCACCGCGGATAAAGCTCCTGGTGTACTCGTAGATGCGCCCGTCCTCGGTACGGGTGAGCCGCTGGTGATAGAAGGCGCAGTTTCCCGCGTTCACGCCAAGCAGCTTGGCCTTCTCCGCGTCCAGCACCACCGCCTCATAGCTCTCGTCGGCGGCGAAGGGCACGATGCCCACATGGTACAGGAGGCTGTAAAAGCTGTGGGTCTGCAGCATGTCCCGTGTCAGATGGGGATAGATGTACTGGGGATAGTAGCTGGTCTCCAGGATCAGCGGCTCGCCGTCCACGTTGCGCACGCGGGTGAAACAGTACGCCGGCGTGCCCTCCCGCAGCTCCATCTTCTCGCACACGGCCTGATTGGGCACGATCACGTCGAAGTCGATCAGCGTAGAGGACGGCACCTTACCCAGCGAGGACACCTCGGTGGTGAAGGAGTACCGCACGCCCCGGCGGTTGGTGGCGGGGTCGGCCACGAAGGTGCCGCGGCCGCGCTTGCGGACCACCAGTCCCTCGTCCTCCAGCTCGCCGATGGCCTGCCGCACGGTGTTGCGGCTGATGTTCATCCAGCGGCACAGCTCCGCCTCGCTGGGCAGCAGATCGCCCACGGCCAGCGCACCGGTGGAGATATTGCGTTTGATGATGCCCACCAGCTGGGCATACAGGGGAATATCGCTGTCCATGGACAGCTTGGCGTTCAAGATCGGATTCTGTTCCATTGTAAGGGGTTCCTTTCCCTCTCCTCTGAGTTGTACCTATTGTACCATACAAATCCGCGGAAAGATAGGCATATTTCTGATAAATATCGTGGGATTCCCGTTTTTGCGGAAAATCACCGGTATCGCCGCCGTAAGTTTCACCAAAAGAATAGAAACAGCGCCGTCCCGGTGGGACGGCGCTGTTTCCGGAACAAAAAAGAAGGAAAACCTTTTTGAAAGGATATTGGCGTTTTACTTGTGATCGACGCTGTACATGTGCTCGATGAGGCACAGGATCTTGTCGGAGTAGCCGATCTCATTGTCGTACCAGCTGACCACCTTCACGAAGGTGTCGGTCAGGGCGATACCGGCCTTGGCGTCGAAAATGGAGGTGTGGGTGTTGCCCAGGAAGTCGGAGGACACCACAGCCTCGTCGGTGTAGTCCAGGATACCCTTCAGCTCGTTCTCGCTGGCCTTCTTCATGGCAGCGCAGATCTCGTCGTAGGTAGCGGGCTTGCTCAGGTTCACAGTCAGATCCACCACGGACACGTCCAGGGTAGGTACGCGCATGGACATGCCGGTCAGCTTGCCGTTCAGGCTGGGGATGACCTTGCCCACGGCCTTGGCAGCGCCGGTGGAGCTGGGGATGATGTTGCCGGAGGCGGCGCGGCCGCCGCGCCAATCCTTCAGAGACACACCGTCCACGGTCTTCTGAGTGGCGGTGGTGGAGTGTACGGTGGTCATCAGACCGTCGGTGATACCGAAGTTATCGTGCAGCACCTTGGCGATGGGGGCCAGGCAGTTGGTGGTGCAGCTGGCGTTGGAGACGAACTGCATGTCGGAGGTGTAGGTGTCCTGGTTGACGCCCATGACGAACATGGGGGTGTCGTCCTTGGAGGGGGCGGACATCACCACGTGCTTGGCGCCGGCGGCGATGTGGCCTGCGGCCTTCTCCTTGGTCAGGAACAGGCCAGTGGACTCGATGACGTACTCGGCGCCCACCTTGGCCCAAGGCAGGTTGGCAGGGTCACGCTCTGCGAACACGGGGATGGAGCGGCCATTGACGATGATGGCGTTCTCGGCGCTGCCGATCTCGCCCTCGAACTTGCCGTGCATCGTATCATATTTCAGCATATAGGCCAGATAATCAGCGGGGCAAAGATCATTGATACCCACGATCTCGATCTCGGGGTGGTTCATGCAGCAGCGCATGACCATACGGCCGATGCGGCCGAAGCCATTGATACCGACTTTAATGCTCATAAAATAAGACTTCCTCTCTGATGGAATATATCAAATGTATGGTATGTTTGTATTATATGCGATATTTTCAGAAATGCAACCCCTTTTTTAAAATTTTTTCCGATTCAGCAAAAAAGGACAAAAAACTTGTTTTTGCAGTTACCGTTTGGTATAGTGTGGATAACCAACCGGTAACTGCCGTGTATGGCGGCGGCCATCGGGCCACATTATATAGTAGTGTAGTGCCGCGCCTTCACAGGCGCGTGAAGGAGACTACCGTGCCGGCAGGCATGCCGGTCTCACAACGACGCAGGAAAGGAAGTGGCACATGAACGAGGAACAGAAGCCGCTGCCGGCAGATATCCAGCCGCCGGTCATCCAACCACCGGACATCCAACCGCCATCGCCGGCCCCTCATCAGCGGGAACAGCTGCTCAATGAGGTGCTGCTCCACGTGGCAGCTCAGATGCGCACGGCGCTGGGCGGCATGCACATGGCGGTGAGCCGTCTGGCTCCGCCCGACCGGCGGGACGGGGATGCCGCGCTGGATCGGGACGCGGCCATGCTGAATCGGGGGTATTATGCCCTGCTGCGGATGGCCAACAACCTGTCAAACGCGCCCATGCTGCTGTCGGACGAACCTTTTTACAAGGAAAATGCGGACGTGGTAGAATGGCTGGCGGGCCTGTGCCATCAGGCGGAGCCCTTGTTTTTGCTGCGGGGCACGACCCTGACGTTCCAGTGCGCCGTAGCGCACCACACCGCGGCCATCCATCGGGACCGGCTGGAGCAGGCGGTGTGGAATCTGCTGTCCAACGCGCTGAAGTTCACACCGGCAGGCGGCCGCGTCACGGTGTCCCTGCGGTTTGAACGGAAGCAGGTGCTGCTGACGGTGACGGACACCGGCGGCGGCATCCCCGTGGAGCGGATGGAGACGGTGTTTGACGGCTACCTCCATCCGGAGCGGCTGGCGGCGCTGCCCTGCGGACTGGGGCTGGGACTGCCGCTGTGCCGCCGCATCGCCGAGGGCCACGGCGGCCGCATGGTGCTGGACAGCCGGCCCGATCAGGGCACGTCTGTGACACTGGCGCTGCCGGACGAGATGGCGGAAGACACCGTGGAGGACGTGCAGTTCGACTATGCGGGCGGCTTTCAGCCGGCGCTGGTGGGGCTGGCGGATGCTCTGCCCTATCAGGCGTTTCTGCAGAAGCACTCCGACGACTGAGAGCATCTGCCCGCCTAACGGGGACATACTCCTGCGGCGGAGCTGACATCCGCATATACCGGCCTCTCCGGCGATCCGCGAGGGAGGCGTTTTCCCGCATTACTATCATTGACAGATATTGCCTGTTTATACCCGTTTTTTTCGTAGGAGCGAAGTTCATGATGAAGAAGAATTCCAAACGCGTACTGATTGCCATGTCCGGCGGGGTGGACAGCGCCACCGCCGCCGCGCTTTTGCAGGAGCATGGCTACGGCTGCGGCGGCGCGATGCTCCGCCTTTACAGGGACCCGGAGGTGGACCGCCTGTCCGCCCGGAACGCCGAGGACGCCCGCCGCGTGGCGGCGCGGCTGGGGATGGAATTCCATTTACTGGATGAAACGGAACGTTTTTCCAGCTGTGTCATGCAGAAATTCATAGACGAGTACTGCGCGGGCCGGACGCCCAACCCCTGTATCGACTGCAATCGGGAGCTGAAATTCGGGGCGCTGCTGGATCGGGCCCTGGAGATGGGTTACGACTATCTGGCCACGGGCCACTACGCCCGCATCTCATACGACGAGGAGGCGGGCCGCTGGCGTCTGCTGCGGGGCCGCGACCGAAAGAAGGATCAGAGCTATGTGCTCTATCAGCTCACTCAGTTCCAGCTGGCCCACCTGCTGCTGCCGGTGGGGGAGTTCGACAAGGATACCATCCGGCAGGAGGCACGGGAGGCGGGGCTGACCGTGGCGGACAAGTCCGACAGTCAGGATATCTGCTTCATCCCCGATGGCGACTATGTCCGCTTTCTGCGCCGGCACGGCGCCCCCCTGATCCCCGGGGATTTTGTGGACAAGGACGGCCATGTGCTGGGCCGCCACAGGGGCCTTCCCTGCTATACTAGCGGCCAGCGGAAGGGATTGGGCGTCTCCGCCGGAAAGCACGTCTACGTAGTGCGGAAAAACGCCGCGGACAACACCATTCTGCTGGGGGACAACGAGGACCTGTTCACCGACACCCTGACAGCCTCGCGTGTCAACTGGATCGCCGGTGCGCCGCCGGAGGCACCGGTACGCTGCACCGCCAAGGCGCGATACAGCCAGCAGGTGGATGCGCCCTGCACCGTGTACCCGCTGGAGGGCCGCGCCATACGGGTGGTGTTTGATCAGCCCCAGCGGGCCGTCACCGCAGGGCAGGCCGTGGTGCTGTATAACGGGGACGAGGTGCTGGGCGGCGGCACCATCGAGAGCACGGAATAAGTGTTTTTGGACACGGACGGAGAAATGCCCAAAAATTAAACACTGAGGCGCCCTGTGGTCGAATTTTGATCACAGGGCGCCTCCTGTTGCTTGCGGAAATTTTGCGGGAGCGGTATGCTTTGGCCAACAAAGGAAAACATAAAGCATGAGCTTAGGAGGTATCCGTTATGTATTATTCCAGTGGTAACTATGAAGCGTTTGCCCGTCCCAAAAAGCCCGAGGGCGTGGACAACAAGTCCGCCTATATCGTGGGCAGCGGCCTGGCGGCCCTGACCGCAGCCTGCTATCTGGTGCGCGATGGCCAGATGAAGGGCGAGAACGTCCACATTCTGGAAAAGGGCACCACCGCCGGCGGCGCCTGCGACGGCTGGAGGTTCGAGAACATCGGCTACGTCATGCGCGGCGGCCGCGAGATGGACAACCATTTCGAGGTCATGTGGGATCTGTTCCGCTCTATCCCCTCTATCGAGACCGAGGGCGTCAGTGTGCTGGACGAGTACTATTGGCTGAACAAGGCCGATCCCAACTACTCAATGTGCCGCGCCACCGAGAACCGCGGCCAGGACGCCCACACCGATGGCAAGTTCAACATCTCCGACAAGGGCGCCATGGAGATCATGAAGCTGTTCTTCACCCCCAATGAGGATCTGCAGGACAAGCGCATCACCGATTTCTTCGACGATGAGGTGTTCAACTCCAACTTCTGGCTGTACTGGCGGACCATGTTCGCCTTCGAGAACTGGCACAGCGCCCTGGAGATGAAGCTGTATATCCAGCGGTATATCCACCACATCGGCGGTCTGCCCGACTTCACGGCTCTGCGCTTCACCAAGTACAACCAGTATGAGTCCATGATACTGCCCATGGTGAAGTATCTGGAGGGCTTCGGCGTGAAGATCCACTTCGGTGTGCAGGTGACCAATGTGGAGTTCGACTGCTCCGACCCCAAGCACAAGCTGGCCAAGCGCATCGACATCATCGAGAACGGAGAAAAGGGCGGCATCGACCTGACGGAGAACGATCTGGTGTTCATCACCAACGGCGGCTGCGTGGAGAACTCCTCCATGGGCAGCCAGGACAAGCCCGCCCCCTACAACACCGAGATCAAGGAGGGCGGCGGCTGGGACATGTGGCGTAAGATCGCCGCGCAGGACCCCGATTTCGGCCATCCCGACAAGTTCTGCTACGACCCTGAGCAGACCAACTGGATGAGCGCCACCGTGGAGACTCTGGATCAGCGCATCATCCCCTATATCACCGGCATCTGCAAGCGTGACCCGTTCAGCGGCAAGGTAGTCACCGGCGGCATCGTCACCGTCAAGGACTCCAGCTGGCTGATGAGCTGGACCATCAACCGCCAGCCCCAGTTCCGTGACCAGCCCAAGGATCACTGCCTGGTGTGGGTGTATTCCCTGTTCACCGACAAGCCCGGCGACTTCGTGAAGAAGCCCATGCGGGACTGCACCGGCAAGGAGATCTGCATGGAGTGGCTGTACCACCTGGGCGTGCCCGAGGAGCAGATCGAGGACCTGGCCGAGAACAGCGCCAACACCGTGCCTGTGATGATGCCGTATATCGACGCGTTCTTCATGCCCCGCGCCTACGGCGACCGGCCCAAGGTCGTGCCCGACGGCAGCGTGAACTTCGCCTTCCTGGGCCAGTTTGCCGAGACGCCCCGCGACACCATCTTCACCACCGAGTATTCCATGCGCACCGGCATGGAGGCCGTATACACCCTGCTGAATGTGGATCGCGGCGTTCCCGAGGTCTGGGGCAGCGTGTACGATGTCCGCGACCTGCTGGATGCCACGGTGAAGCTGCGGGACGGCAAGTCCCCCGCCGACATGGAGTTCAGCTTCATCGAAAAGCTCGCGCTGAAGAAGGCGCTCAGCAAGATCCATGGCACCGATCTGGAGAAGCTGCTGAAGGAGTACCACATCCTGTAAGGCAGTCCGATACGCAAGAAAAAAGAGACGGGCGCGCCGCGCCCGTCTCTTTTTTGCGGACGGAAGATTTCACCAAACCATACAGGGCACGGACGGGGATTTCTGTATATTTGAATGATTCTTCTTGCGATAATAAATTTTCCTCTTGCATGGCGCATGCATTTATGCTATGCTCCCTTCAACGTTAAGGGAAAGGAAGTGTGCGGCGATGACGACTGCCATGACCATGAATACCGCCGCATCTGCACAGGACACCTGTGCCGCTTTCGCCTGCGCTGCGATGAACAACTGCATGATCATTATTCTGGACGCCGTTCTGCTGGCGTCCATTTTTGTTCTGCTGCTGGACCTGATTACCGGTAAGCGGACTGCGGTGCATCGCTCCCCTATCTGCCGCCTTTTCTGAAAGGCCAACGACAGACAGATGAGACGAGAGGCTCCGCCGTCCGGCGGAGCCTCTTTTTTTGATAAACGCGACCTCCTGCGTCCGGCCAGCGCAGGGGCGGCGCGGCCCCTATCGGCAGGCAGGCCGTGTGTGATCTGACCGCTGATCGTTACATTTATGCATAGAAAGTGAGAAAGCAACCATGGGTTTCCTGAATTTTGTGATGGCACTGAGTCCGATCATTGTTGTGTTGGTGGGTATTCTGGGGTTTCGCCAGTCCGCCAGGCGCGTCGCCCCTGTGGCGCTGATCTGGACGCTGGTGCTGGCCTTTACATACTTCAACGTGACCGGCGCGACGTTCAAGGAGAACGTGGCCGTGTATGACGCCCTGCTGTGGAAGGGCATCAAGGAGGGACTGAAGATCGTGCTGATGGTGTTCGGCGCCTTCGTGATCCTGAACCTGCTGCGGGCCACCGGCGCTATTGACGAGGTCAAGGGCACCATCGCCCGCATCAGCGACGACCGCCGCGTGCAGGTGGTCATCATCGGTATGATGCTCCCCATCTTCCTGGAGGGCGCGGCCGGTGCAGGCGCACCGGCGGCTATCGCGGCCCCGTTCCTGGTGGCGCTGGGCTTCGACCCCATCACGTCCATCGCTCTGGCCCTGCTGGGCGACGCCACGCCGTGCTCCTGGGGCGGCGCGGGCCTGACCACCATCAACGGCGGCGCGGCCCTGACTGACGCGGGGCTGAGCACCGTGGCGCTGAACTCCGCCATGGTGGGACGCATCCACATGTTCGGCGTGCTGGTCATCCCCTTCATTATGGTGGCTATGACCTTCGGACGCAAAGGCTTCAAGGGCATCGTGCCCTATCTGACCTTTGCCGGTGTGACCACCGGCGCGGTGATGTTCGTACTGTCCAACTTCGTGGGCGCGGAGGTCACCTCCATGGGCACCGGTGTGCTGTCCATCCTGCTGAGCGTGGCCTACGTGAAGACCGTGGGCGTCAAGACACCGGAGGAGTACCGCTACCACGTTGACCGCGAGGAGAAGAAGTACGGTGCGTTCCGCGCCCTGTCCCCCTACGCGTACATGCTGGTGCTGCTGCCCGCCGTGCGTTACGGCGTGCCGGCCCTGGTGCCCAACGGCTTTGCCGTCATGTGTACCTTCGGCTACATCGTGTGGGTGGACGTGGTCATCCTTATCTGCGGCTTTCTGGGCGCAATGACGCTGAAAACCGGCTTCAAACAGTACGGCGAGATCTGCAAAAAGACCGTGAGCCACGTGATGCCGGTGCTGGTGACGATGGGCAGTCTTCTGGTGGTATCCTACATTATGCAGTCCTCCAACACGGGCATGATGAATCTGCTGGCCTCCGACGTGGCCGCCGTGGTGGGACGCTTCTACCCCGCCGCCGCCGTGGTCATCGGCGCCAGCGGTTCCTTCATCACCGGTACGGGGCTGGGCTCCAACATCATGTTTGCCGACATGCATATCCAGGCGGCGCAGGCGCTGGGGATGAACCCCATCACCGTGTTCGCCGGGCAGAACGCCGGCGCCTCTCTGGGCAATCTGATCTGCCCCAACAACACGGTGGCCGCCAGCGCTACGGTGGATCAGATCGGCAACGAGAACCTGGTCATGAAGCGGACGCTGCCCGCCTTCGCCATCATTCTGATGATCTACATGGTGCTGACCATGCTGTATACCTGTGTATTGTTCCCCCATTTTGGCATGTAACGGAAAATAAATGCAAAGGAGTGTTTTTAAATGACGAAAAAACGTATTGTGGGTGTGATCGGCCTGGGCCACGTGGGCGCGCATGTGGCCTACGCCCTGGCGGTGCAGGGTATCGCCGACGAGCTGGTCCTGGTGGACCAGAAGGAGCAGAAGCTGGCCAGCGAGGTGCAGGATCTGCGAGACGCCGCGGCCTACCTGCCCCACCGCGTCACGGTACGGGCCGGTGACTTCGCCGATCTGGGCGAGTGCGATGTCATCGTCAACAGCGTGGGCAAGATCGAGCTGCTGGAGACCCATGACCGTCTGACGGAGATGGATTTCACCATTCCCGCCGTGCGGAGCTATGCCCACAAGATCAAGGAGAGCGGCTTTGACGGCGTGCTTATCAACATCACCAACCCCTGCGACATCGTGACCCGCGAGCTGGCGCTGGGCGTGGGTCTGCCCCGGGGCCGCGTGTTCGGCACCGGCACCGGTCTGGACACCTCCCGCCTGCTGAGCGCACTGGCGCGGCAGACCGGCATCGACCACAAGTCCATCACCTGCTACATGCTGGGTGAGCACGGCAGCCAGCAGTTCGCGCCCTGGTCCTGCGTCAGCTTCAAGGGCATGCCTTTGGACAAGTGGGCCGAAACCGACGAGCGCTTCCGCTTCGACCGCGCCGCCCTGCAGAAGGAGTCCATCGGCGGCGGCTGGGTGACTTACATGGGCAAGCAGTGTACCGAGTACGGCATCGCCACCACCGCTGCGCGTATGGCTCACATCGTGCTCCACGATGAGAAGGCCATCATGCCCGCCAGCATGGAGCTGTGCGGCGAGTATGGCGAGAGCGGCCTGTTTGCCGGTGTGCCCTGCGTCATCGGCGCCAACGGCGTGGAGCAGGTGGTGGAGCTGCCCCTGACCCCGGAGGAAAAGGCCACATTCCACCAGTGCTGCGAGGGTATCCGCCGCAATATGGAGCATCTGAAGGAAATCTGAGGAGGTAGAAGCATGAATATCACTGTAACGAAAACCACCCATCCCGGGACGCTGCCGCCGGCGGACACGCTGGGCTTCGGCTCGGTGTTCACCGACCACATGTTCGTCATGGATTATACGGAGCAGGCAGGCTGGCACGATGCCCGAATCGTACCCTACGGGCCGCTGAGCCTCTCCCCCGCCGCCAGCGTGCTGCACTACGGTACAGAGGTGTTTGAGGGCATGAAAGCCTATCGCCGTCCCGACGGCGGCGTGCAGCTGTTCCGCCCCTGGGACAATGTGGAGCGGCTCAACAAGTCCTGCGAACGGCTGAGCCTGCCTCAGCTGGACCCCGACGATGCGCTGGAGGCTATCCGGAGGCTGGTGGAGGTGGATCAGGACTGGGTCCCCTCCGCCCCGGGCACCAGCCTGTATATCCGGCCGTTTCTGTTCTCTACCGATCCGGATCTGGCGCTGCACGGTGTGCATCAGGCCATGTTCGTGGTGATCCTGTCCCCCGTGGGCAGCTACTTTAAGAACGGGCTGGAGCCGGTGAAGATCATGGTGGAGACGGAGGACGTCCGCGCGGTGCGCGGCGGCACCGGCGAAGCCAAGTGCGGCGGCAACTACGGCGCGGCCAACCGCGCCGGTGACCGCGCCATCGAGAAGGGGTTCTCCCAGGTGCTGTGGCTGGACGGCGTGGAGCGCAAGTACGTCGAGGAGGGCGGCGGCATGAACGTCATGTTCAAGATCGCCGGTAAGGTGGTGACGCCCATGCTCACCGGCTCTATCCTCAACGGCGTTACCCGCCGGTCCTGTATCGCCCTGCTGAAGAGCTGGGGCATGCCGGTGGAGGAGCGGCTGCTCAGCGTGGACGAGCTGTTCGACGCCGCCAAAGCCGGTACGCTGGAGGAGGCATGGTGCGTGGGCACCGCCGCTGTGGTCTCCCCCATCGGCGAGCTGTACTATCAGGAGCAGGGCTATGTGGTCAACGGCGGCCGCATCGGCGAGCTGTCCCAGAAGCTGTACGACGAGCTGACGGGTATCCAGTGGGGCGAGCGGGACGATCCCTTCGGCTGGACGTACCGCGTATAAATAAGCTAACTTCCATGTGTGTGTACGAGTACCCCCAGGGCCGGAAGGCTCTGGGGGTACCCGGCGTTCCGGGACAGAACGCGGCGTTGAGAAACGGAGTGGAAAATTGTATAATGTGTCCATCCGCAGAGAGGACGCGGAGGCGAAACAACCCCGAACAGAGTGCGCGGACCGGCAAAAAACGGCCATGTCTACGCTCCGCAGACTCTTTTCCGCAGCGATGGGATAGACGTTCGCAGGGCCGGTGCGGCATACTGTGACCACACAGAAAGGAGCGTGACCACTTGGACACTGCAAAGACCGGCGCCTATCTGGCGTCACTTCGAAAGGCGGCGGGCATGACCCAGCAGGACGCCGCCGACCGTCTGGGCGTTTCCAACAAGACCGTCAGCAAATGGGAGAGCGGAGGCGGATTTCCGGACATCACCGTGCTGCCCGCGCTGGCGGAGCTGTACGGCGTCACCGCCGACGATATTCTGGCCGGTGAGCCTGTGCGGCCCGGCAGCGGCGGCGGGCGGGTGGAGCAATATCTGGCCCGGCGGGGCGAGCTGCGCTGGCGCATCGGCTTCTCCGCCGCGGCGCTGTTCCTGCTGGCGGCCATCGTGTTCCAGGGCTACGTGTGGTCGTGGCTGCTGGCGGCAGGCGGCGCGGCCGCGATCTGGATCGGCTGGGGCCGGTGCGGCGGTGAGGAGATCCGCCGCCGTCTGGTGCTGCTGCTGCCCTGGGCCGTGGGGCTGGTGTGGTATGTCCTGTGCTATTTCCAGTGGGCGCTGCGGCTGGCCACGGCGCTGACGGAGGACTATGCAAATGGTTACAGCGTCATCTACTATCTGGCGTATATGCTGCGGTGGGATATGCTGCTGGTGCTGCTGCCGGCGGTCTACGGCCTGCTGCGGGCCGCGGCGGTGCGGTGGAGTGGGCAGGGGCATCTGCTGAACCGGCCCTATTTTCAGGTCACGGGCATCCTGTGGCTGGTCTCGCTGGCGGTGGAGGCGGTTCACTGGATCGTGACGCTGCCGCCCATGCAGGCGTTTGCCGCCACCGTTCTCCCCTCCTACTTCAAAAGCTATCAGGCGCTGTGGGATAAGTTTGCCGCCACCCTGCCCTTCCTGTACGTGCCGCGCATCACTGCGGCGGTGGTGCTGACGGTGCTGGCAGTCACGGCGCTGGCGGTCAGGCGGAAGAATGGCGCGGGAGCGGCCCAGAGCAAGGACGAAGCTGCGTAAACCCTCAATTTCACAAAACCCCTCGGAACTCTTTAAGGTTCCGAGGGGTTTTACAGGCAGGTCACGGGGCAGGCTGCGTCAAGGCGTCCGCCAGCGCGCGGCTCAGCTCCGACAGGAAGCCCTCGATCTGGGGCGTCAGCACCTTGCTGCGGTGCAGCACCATCTGCACCGACTGGGTAATATCCCAGCCCGTGACGGACAGCAGCTTCAGCCGTCCGGCCTCCACGTCGGCGCGGACGGTGTACCACGGCAGCAGGGAGAGATACGAACCGCCCAGCAGCAGATCCCGGGCGGCGCTGGCGCTGGGCAGGCGCAGAAACGGCTCGCATTCCACCTGATGCTGGGCCAGCAGGGTCTCGAAGCGCCGGTTGTAGGGGGCGTTCTGCTCCATCATGATCAGCTCGCTGCCGGAAAGCTCCCGCAGGGGTACTTCGCTGCGTCTGACCAGCGGGTGGGACGGGCTGGCCGCCAGCACGATGGGCACCTCCGTCTGCTGCCGGATGTGCCACTGGGCGGGCGGCAGCGGGTCGTCGATGACGCACATGGCGTCGATGGAGCCCTGCTGCAGGAGCTGGGTGAGGTTCACAGTGGTATCCACCAGCAGCTCCACCCGTACCTTGGGGAAGCGGGCGTGGTAGGCGGGCAGCAGGGGCTTCATCAGCAGCTCGAACAGGGAGTCCGTGATGCCGACGCGGATGGCGCCGCCCAGCACGGCGTCGGATTTGCCGAAGTTCTACACCGCCGCCACGGCTGCCACGGCGCTGCGGGCGTAGGGCACCAGAGAGCGGCCGAAATCCGTGAGGTATACGTTCTTGCCGATGCGGTCAAACAGCGGCATCCCCAATTCCTGCTCCAACTGGCGTATCTGGACGCTGACTGCCGACTGGGAGTAGCCCAGCTCCGCCGCGGCTCTGGTGATATTTTGCAGCGACGCCGCATGCAGGAACGTATTCAGGTTGCGTATCTCCATGGTGAACGCCCTCCTTTCCTTCATCGTACCATAGATCGCGGGAAAATCAATGATATTTTTTAATAAATATAATAGAAACAATTCGTTTTACAAAACTATCCTCCTGCGCTACAATGCAGACAACAAGAGCGGTGCGGACGGCGCCGCCGTATGATGATCGAGAGGAGTGCATCACCATGGAAGGAAAGCTGCACATCAACACCACCGCCGTACACGGCGGCGGACGGAAGGACGACTGCTTCGGCGCCATTAACGAGCCTATCTATATGACCTCCAACTACCGCATTCCCACCGACGGCACGCCGGTGGACTGGAGCGGCATCCACAGCAACATTTATCAGCGCAACCGCAATCCCAACCAGATGGTGCTGCAGGACAAGCTGTGCGCCCTGACCGGCGCGGAGGACGGCGCGGTGTTCGCCAGCGGCGTGGCGGCGCTGGCCGCCGTGTTTACCACCACGCTGAACTCCGGCGACCACGCCATCGTCTCCGAGGTGTGTTACAGCGCCACGAACCTGCTGTTTCGGGAGTATCTGCCCAAGAAGTACGGCGTGGAGGTGACACTGCTGGATACCACCGACACGGAGGCTGTCCGCGCCGCTGTCCGTCCCAACACCAAGCTCATCCATGTGGAGACACCGGGCAATCCCACCACCGGCATCAGCGACATCGACGCCATCGCGGACATCGCACACAAGGCCGGCGCACTGCTGAGCGTGGACGCTACCTTTGCCGGCCCCATCTGCATCCGGCCCCTGAGCCACGGCGCGGATCTGGAGATCCACAGCATGACCAAGTACATCAACGGCCACGGTGACTCGCTGGGCGGCTGTGTACTGGGCCGCACGGCGCTCATCGACCAGATCAAGGAGCTGGCCATGGTGAACTACGGCGGCATCCTCAGCCCCTTCAACGCATGGCTGGTCGCCCGCGGTCTTTCCACCGTGCCGCTGCGGATGAAGCAGCACAGCGCCGTGGCCATGAAGGTAGCGGAGTTTCTGGAGTCCTGCCCCGCTACCCGCTTCGTGTGGTATCCCGGCCTGAAGATCCATCCCCAGCATGAGCGGGCGGAGAAGCTGATGCACGGGGAGTACTCCGGTATGATCTCCTTCGACCTGAAGGGCGACGAGAAGCAGCACGAGAAGTTCCTGGACGCGCTGAAGCTGGTGACTCACGCCGTGTCGCTGGGCGATATTGAGACCCTGATCGTCTACTACGACCGGAACAGCGACAAGCTGCCCCACTACCCCGCCGTCTATCAGGAGGGCTTCTTCCGGTTCAGCATCGGTCTGGAGGACGCCGAGGACATCATTGCCGACCTGACCCAGGCCATGCAGGCGGCAGGGATGCTGTAAGTCTGACATATATTGTAAAACCCCTCGGGACCTCAAAGAGTCCCGAGGGGTTTCTGCGCGCAGTCAGGGGGTGGACTGCGGCACGGTGTAGATGTTGATGTGGTTGCCGGCGGGGTCCTTCATGCGGAACATGTGCCAGCCGTAGGGGCGGAAAAAGGGCTCCTGCGTCACGGCGCCGGCGGCCCGGGCGCGGCGGAAGATGTCCTCCAGCGACGGCACCTCCAGCTGGAAATGCACGGCGCCGTAGGTGGGGAAGGGGTCCTCCTGGGTCAGCAGGACCAGCTTTGCACCGGCCAGATCGTACTTGACGCCGCGGTCCTCCGGCCCCTCATCCCAGCCGTAAAACGGCTGAACGGCAAATACTTGCTCGTAAAAGGCGCGGCAGGCTTCGTAGCGCTCCTGGGGCACGTAGAGAAGCAGCTGAAAATCCAGATAGTTCACGGTGGTTCCTCCTTACTGATGACGGCGATAGGGGGCGAATGCGCCGCAGGTGTCCCGCAGCACGCGGTCGCAGACATCCTCGCCCTCGCGCAGCAGCTTTTCCTCGTCCACGCCGGTGAGGCGGTCATTCTGATAGACAACGCGGCCATTGATCATGGTGAGCCAGACAGGACCGGTGACGCCCAGCTTGGCCAGCATGGAGGCGGGGTCGTGGAGCGCGCCGGCGTACTCCAGGCGGCGGACATCCACCATAAAGAGGTCCGCGGCCTTTCCGACGGCCAGACGGCCCAGCTCCGGACGGCCGATCATGTCGGCGCCGCCGGCGGTGGCCAGCTTCAGCATGTCGTAGGGCGAGGGGCAGCCGCCCCGCTGCTTGCTGAGGAACGTCTGCATCAGGTATGCCAGACGCAGGGTGTCCAGCATATTGGAGCCGTCGTTGGTGGCGCAGCCGTCCACGCCCAGACCCAGGGGAATGCCTGCCTTCCGCATGCCGGGGATGTCCAGTATCTCGCTGCCGCCCAGCATGGTGGGGGCGGGGCAGTGGGAGATGCCCATGCCGCTTTCCGCCAGCAGAGGGTACTCCTCCGGCAGAGTCTCCCGCCCGTGGGCCAGCCAGATGTCGCTGCCGGTGAAGCCGATGCGGCGGCACCACTCCAGAGAGCGGACGCCGAAGCGGCGTACCATGCTGCTGTTCTCCCCCTCGCAGAGGTGGGTGTGCATGTGGACGCCGGCGCTGCGGGCCAGGCGGATGGTCTCCGTGAAGGTGTCCTCGGTGCAGTTGATGGGCTGGCAGGGGGCCAGCACGATCTGCCGCATGGAGAAGGGTGCGGGGTCGTGGTAGAGGGCCAGCAGGCGCTGGCAGTCGTCCAGATAGGCCGCCGTGGTCTCGCACATCTCATCGGGGATAGTGCTGCCCTGCCAGCGGGGCAGCGTGTTGGTGCCCCGGGCCGCCACGAAGCGGAAGCCCATCATATTGGCGGCCTCCATCTGGCGGTCCACCGCGGTGATGCCGGTGGCGGGGGTGTAGCAGTACTGGTGATCCACGGAGCAGGTGCAGCCGTGCTTGATGAGGTCGGCCATGCAGGCGGCGCTGGCGTAGAAGATCACGTCGCCGTTGATGCGGACAAAGACCTTGTAGATATCGTCCAGCCACTGCATCAGGGTCAGGCCCGGGCGGTCGATGGTCATCAGGTTGCGCACGAAAGCCTGAAAGAAGTGGTGGTGGGTGTTGACCAGCCCGGGGTAGACGTACTTGCCCGCAGCGTCGATGACCTGCGCGCCGCCGGCGCTGAGGTCACGGCCTACGGCTTCGATGCGGCCGCCGGAGAGGAGGATGTCGCTGTGGCAGAGGATGCGGTCCGCGTCGTCGCAGGTGACGATGGCGTCGGCGTTCCGGATCAGTATTTTCTCACTCATGGCGCTCCCCTTGCGGCGGGGTGTTCCGCTCCTTCATGTTGCGGCGGTAGGCCAGCACCTCCACCACATTCTTCTCGGCATCGCAGATCTGGAAGATGCGGTCGCCGTACCAGGTGTCGGTAAGGCCCAGCAGCACCTCCACGTCGGGGCGGCTTTCCAGCCAGGTGAAGCAGGCGTTGACATCTTCGGCTTCGATGGTGGTCAGGGCAGGGCCCTGGGGGGTGTTCTCCGTCTTTTGGCGGATGTCGGTAAAGCCGCCGGCGGAGCGAAGGCGGCAGCCCCGATCCTCGGGGCCGCGGTCCCACTGGGCCACCACGGGCATCTGCATAGAGTCACGGTAGAAGGCGGTGATCTTTTCCAGATCCTCCGCAAAGAGGATGGCAGTATACTCGTCGGTGAAATAGCAGCCGCCGTCATCCGGCCCTGCCGGATGGTACTGCTCGGCCCGCTGGTAGACCTCCACCCAGTTGCCCACGGGGTCCTTGATGCAGAAGCTGTACTCGCCCCAGGGGCGGAGCGCCAGTGGGCTGATGACGGTGACACGGGGTTCTTTTTTCAGATTGGCATAGCACAGCTCGATGTCCCTGGCCTCCAGCCGCATGCCGGCAGGGCCCTGGGGCAGCGTGGGATGGCGGCAGATCAGCTCCAGACGGTTGTCGCCGATCTTGAACTTGCAGCCGCGGTCCACGGGACTGGTGTACCAGCCGTACATCTGAGGCAGACGCAGCAGGTCGCGGTAAAAGGACTGGAGGGTGTCAAACTCCCAGGAATAATAGACGATTCGGTATTCTTTGCGCCACATAGCTTTCCCTTTCTGCTTTCAGTGCATCAAAATTTCTTCCCGCACGTTGCGCAGGTAGGCGTATATCTCCACCACGTTGCCGCTGGGGTCGTACATCTGGAACAGACGCCGCGCGTCAAAGTCCGTGTCCCGCAGGACGCCGGCCTCCCGATAGTCGGGACGGCTGCTGAACCGGTCATACAGCTTGTTGACGCTGCTGGCCTCCAGACCGATCATGGACGGACCCATGGCGCAGTCCGCCGTGCGGCGGCGCAGCAGGAGCTGCGCGTCCCCTGCCTGCAGAAGCAGGGAGTCCGCCTGCTCCTCCAGCAGCGGAAGGCCCAGCTGCTCGCAGTAGAATTCCCGCGCCGCGGAGAGGTCGTCCTCGTAGAACACACCGGTGAAGGTACCGGTAAACATGTCCGTTTTGTCCACGTCGCCGCCGCAGGCGGCACTGTCGCCTTGCAGCAGATGGATCAGATTGCCGCCGCTGTCCCGCAGCGTCACCTGCCGGGCGTCGCGGGAGAGGATGTCGATGTCCGGCATCTCCTCCAGAATGCGCTCCATGCACAGGGGGAGGTCGATGCACTGGGCCAGAAATTCGCTGCGGCCCTGACGGGGCGCGAAGGGGATCTGGGTGATCTCCAGACGGCCGCTGCCCATGTAGAAGCGGTAGCCCTTCCGGTCCGGCACGATGGACCAGTTGTAGTTGGGCTGGAGGCCCAGCACCTCGCGGTAGAAAAAGACGCCGCTGTCGTAATCCTTCAGGTGCAGGATGTAGCGACATTCGTGAAATGTGATGTTCATGCTTTCGGTCCTTTCGTTGATGCTGCCGCCGCGGCCTTTCGGCGCACGCGGGGCGCGGAGAGCGGATGGGGATAGGGAGCGCCGTTGGCCGCCGGTGCGCGCATGCGCATACCGGTGAGCTTGATGCCGATCAGCGCTGCCAGATAGGGCAGCATCTGGGTCAGCTGCGTAGCCACGCCGAAGCTCTGAAGCCGCATGCGCAGCGCGGACATCACGCCGAACAGCAGCGTGGCCAGATACCCGCCTACCGGCGACCACTGACCGAACTGGTTGGCGGCAAAGGCCATGAAGCCGGTGCCGGCGGACATGTCGTTGACAAACACGTTGGCGGAGCTGAGGCACATGACGGCACCCGCCATACCGGCGAACACGCCGCCCAGCAGCACCGCCCGCAGCCGCAGGCGGTAGACGTTGATGCCCAGGGTGGCCACGGCGGCGGGATTCTCGCCCACGGCGCGGATGCGCAGGCCCCAGGCGGTGCGGCGCAGGAGATACTGCATCACCGCCACGGCCAGCAATCCCAGATAGACGCAGGATGGGTAGCCGCTGAGCATGGTGCCCAGCACGGGGATGTTGGATAAAACGGGGATATTGACGGTGTGGAAGCCCTCCACCCAGGGGGAGATACCGGTGGTATCCCACAGGGCACGCATCAGCATATAGGCAAAGCCGGGGCCGAACAGGTTCAGGCCGATGCCGATGACGATCTGCTGGCCGTTGCAGTAGATGGCCAGCACGCCCAGGATCAGGGCCAGAAACGCGCCGCCGGCACAGCCGCACAGCAGACCCACCCAGGGACTGCCGGTATAGTAGGAGCCTACGGCGGCCAGAAAGCCGCTGAAGATCATGGAGCCCTCGATGCCGATGTTGATGACGCCGGCCCGCTCACTGATGGTGCAGGCCAGGGTGCCGAGGGCGATGGGGGCGGTCAGCCGGATGGCGGAGGCGAAAAAGTTGGCAAATGAGATCCAGAAGTCCATTACTCAGCAGCTCCTTCCTGTTTCCGTCGGATGCCGATGCGCTGGCACAAGCGGCCCAGCACGTTCCACACGTCCGGCGAGGCCACCAGCATGACGATGAAGCCCTGCAGCACGGAGATCATCTCCGTGGTGACCTGGCTGGTGAGGCTCATGCTGATGGAGGCGGAGCGCAGCATACCGAAGAGGAACGCGGACAGCAGCACGCCGACGGGGGAATTCATGGCCAGTGTGGCCACGGTGATGCCGTCCCAGCCGTATCCCGGTGAGAAGCCCATGACAAAGCGCTTGTACACCGCCAGACACTGGATGGCGCCGCCCAGAGCAAACAGACCGCCGCTGATGCACATGGCCGCCAGCGTCCGCCGGTAGATGGGCAGGCCCGCCTGCTGCATGGCACGGGGGTTCTAGCCCATGGCCCGCAGGGAAAAGCCGAAGGGCGTTTTATAGAGCATCCACGTGACGGCTGCCACGCAGAACAGCGCCACGAAGATGCCGTAATTGAACTGGGTGCTGGGGAAAAAGCGGGGCAGGATGCTGCCCTCGTTGACCACCACGGTCTCCGTGTTGCTGGCGTCGGGACGCTGGAAAAAGCTCTTGACGATGTACTCGGTCAGCAGGGCGGCGATGGAGTTCATCATGATGGTGGCCACGGACAGCGAGGTCAGGTTCCGTCCGGCGAACAGCGTGGGCAGCACAGCCCACAGCGCGCCGGCGGCAAAGCCGGCCAGCAGGGCCAGCAGCCAGCCCCAGGGCGCGGGCAGCGGTACGGTCAGGCCCACGATGACGGCGGCGAGACCGCCCACCAGCACCTGCCCCTCTCCGCCGATGTTGAACACGCCGCTCTGAAACGCCACCGCCGCGCCCAGACCGGTCATGATCAGCGGCAGCGTGTAGGCCAGCACGTTCAGAAAGCTCTTGGTACTGCCGAACGAGCCGGCCAGGATGCTCCAATAGACGCTGAAGGGTTCCCGACCGGTAGCGCAGATGGTCAGTCCGAACAGGACCAGCGCCAGTACCAGCGAAAACAGCGACAGCCGTATCCTTGTCTTTTTCACAGTGTCCCTCCTTGAGAAGATGCCATAGCTCCGCGGATAAAGCGCGGGGCTGAAAGCCGCGGAGACCTTCAGCCCTTTGCCGTATGTTCAGTGGGTCACGCAGCGGCCTGCCACGCCTTGGCGTCCTCGATGGTGCTGGGGACCACGATGGTGCCGTCCTTGATGGCGGCCACCACGGCGTCATACTGCTCCATCACCTCAGCGGGGATCTCGTAGGCGGAGCCGTCAAAGTCCAGATACAGGCTGTCCTCCGCGATGCCCTTCTCGATGGACCCGGCGGTGAACTTGCCGTCGATCACGGCCTGAATGGCCTCCTTGGCGCAGGCGGGGAAGTCACGGATGGCGCTGGCGATGTTGGTCTCGGGGGCGTCGGCGTTCAGGTTGCCGTCGAAGAAGATGGTCAGGAAGTTGTGATCCTTGCCGGCATTGAGGATGCCCAGGCCGCCGGCGCTGGCGGTGTGGTAGATGAGGCTGGCGCCCTGCTGGTTCATGGAGGTGGCCAGCTCATAGCAGCCGTTGACCTCGGCCCAGCCGTTGGCGTAGTCCACCAGCACCTCGCAGGTGGGGTCCGCGTAGTGGGCACCGGCGATCATGCCGGCAGCGCCCAGGTTGCACAGGGGGATGTCGTGAGCACCGATAAAGCCCAGCTTATGGGTCTCGGACAGGCTGGCGCCCAGGAAGCCGGCCAGGAAGCCCAACTCCTGATCGCGCCAGGTGTAGCTGCGGATGTTGTCGCCCTCCACCACGGCGTCCAGGATCACGAACTTCTGCTGGGGATAGTTGGGAGCCACGTTCTCCAGACTGGAGCTCTGGCTGCCGCCCAGACAGATGATGAGGTCGCAGTCGCCGCTGTCGGCGTAGCCGGAGATGAGCCCCTCATACTCGGCGTCATCCTTGGGCTCGGAATATACCCACTCGATGCCCATGGTGCTCTCGGCATCCTTCATGCCGTTGAACAGCGCGTCGTTAAAGGATTTGTCGCCCAGACCGCTGGAGGCGAACACCACGGCGATCTTGGCGGCGGAGCTGCCAGTGTCGCCGGTATCGCCGGTGTCACCGCCGGTGGTGCCGGTGTCGTCCGCGGTCTTGCCGCAGGCCGCCAGGGCCATCACCATGCAGGACGCCAGCAGCAGGGCCAGCCACTTTTTTACAGTTGCAAATTTCATTTTGGTTCCTCCTTGCATACTTGCACATTCAGGTGTGAGCCGCCCTTTTACCGGCGGCAGGATCAATAAGAAAATCAGTGGGCCTCGCCCAGCATCATGCGGCCCAGCCCCTCGCGGGTGGCCTCGTCCGCGTCCACAAAGCCCATGATCCGGCCGCGGAACAGGACCATGATCCGGTCGGATACCTTTATCAGCTCGTCCAGATCGCTGGAGATCAGCAGCACGGCGCAGCCCTCTCTGGCGGCGTCCAGAATGCGGTTCTGGATGTTATCCGCCGAGGCGATGTCCACGCCGCGGGTGGGCTGTGCGGCCACCAGCATCCGGCAGCCCCGGGACAGCTCCCGCGCCACTACGATCTTCTGCTGGTTGCCGCCGGAGAGCGTACCCACCACCACAGAGCCGTCGGCGGCGGCGATGCTGTACTCGGAGATGCGGGCCTGCGCGTCGCGGCGGGCGGCAGCCCAGTCCTCCATCAGGGCGTTTCTGGCGTAGGGCTTTTCGTCGTAGGTGTTCAGCAGCAGGTTTTCAAATATCCGCATGCTGAGGATCAGGCCCATGCCCTGCCGGTCGTCTGGGATGCTGCCCACACCGGCGTCGCGTATCTGCTTGGCGGTGCGGCGGCTCAGCTCCTGTCCGCTCAGCAGGATACTGCCGGAGGCGGGGCGGCACAGCCCTAAAAGCGCCTGTGCCAGCGGCGTCTGGCCGTTGCCCTCGATACCGGCAACGCCCAGCACCTCGCCGGCGCGGATGGAAAAGGTGATATCCTGCAAGGCGATGCCGGCGCGGCTGCGGACGGAGAGGTCCTGCACCCGCAGTACCTCCTCGCCGATGGGATGGGGCTGGCGCCGTCCGGCGGGGACGGTCTTGCCCACCATCATCTGCGTCAGCTCCGCCATGCCGGTCTCCTGCGGCGTGGTGGTGCCGATGATCCGGCCCTGCCGGATCACGGTCATGCGGTCCGCGATCTGATAGACCTCGCGGAGCTTGTGGGTGATAAATATGGTGGATTTGCCCAGATCGCGCAGGCGGCGCAGCACGTCGAACAGCGCGTCGGATTCCTGGGGCGTCAGCAGTGCGGTAGGTTCATCGAAGATGAGAATATCCGCCTTGCGATACAGCAGCTTGACGATCTCCACCCGCTGGCGCTGGCCGATGGTCAGCTTGTCCACCAGCGCGTCGGGGTCTACCTCCAGGCCGTAGGACGCGGCCAGCTCGCGGATACTGCGGGAGGTCTCCTGTTTTTTCAGGCGGCCGCCGCGGGTCTTGATCTCCTGACCCAGGGTGATGTTCTCCGCCACGGTCAGGTGGGGGATCAGCATCAGCTCCTGATGTACCATGCCGATGCCATGGGCAATGGCGTCGGCGGGGCTTTTCAGCGTCACGGGCTGGCCGGAGAGGTACAGTCGGCCCTCATCGGGCTGCTCGATGCCGTAGAGCATCTTCATCAGCGTGCTTTTCCCCGCGCCGTTCTCTCCCAGAAAGGCGTGGACCTCGCCGCGCCGCAGGGTGAAGTTGACGTGGTCGCTGGCCTGTACGACGCCGTTGTAGCACTTGCACAGGTCCACACACTGCAAGACGGTATCCGGTGCGGCGGCGTGAGGGCATTCAGCCATGGTGGAGTCCTCCCTTCAGGGGCATTACCCGTTTCTCGCGCTCATTATACGCCTGCACCCGCAGGATTTGAAGAACAAATAAACGATTCAAACTCATCGGTTTAACCGATGGACAATGTGATGCCGGGGCGGACCTGAGAAAGGAGCGGGACGTCTGCGGCGATTGCTTTTTCCCGCGGAGGGTGATAAAATAAGGAAAAACAGGCTTGTCTGACGGCGGCGTTCCGGCGGGCGGCGCGGCTCCGTCATCTGCGGCGGAACGGGTATGAGGTGAAAACGATGACATTAAAGCAAATACTATATGTGCGGGCCGTCAGCAAGGCCGGTTCCATCGGCAAGGCTGCCGAGGCTCTGTTTATTTCGCAGTCCAGCCTGTCCGAATCCATCCAGAACCTGGAACGAGAGTACGACATGGTGCTTTTCGAGCGTACCAGCAGAGGTATCTCCCTGACCCGTCAGGGGGAGGAGTTCCTGAAGGACACGCAGCTGCTGTCCAACATCTATCAGGATCTGGACGACAAGTATAAGAACCGCAAAAGCGACCGCGAGCACTTCTGCGTATCCTCGCTGCACCATGTCTCCGGCATCGATGCCTTTGAGCATATCGTGTCCCAGCCGAAAAACCAGAAGTACCATCTGGGGTACTTTGAGGGCAACATGGATCAGGTGCTGCAGGACGTGGAGACCAACCGTTCCGATGTGGGGGTACTGTTCTTTACCAGCGACAGCCGCAGCACCATCATCAAGGCGTGCAACCGGCGGAACATCTTTTTCCAGCACATGAAGTACGATCTGCTGCACATCTACGTCCACAAGACCCACCCGCTGGCCGGACGCGGGAGCGTGACGCTGGCAGAGATCCAGCAGCACCCGTTCATCTCCTACGAGGAGTGTCATCCCTCGTCCGCCCGCTTTACGCCCACGCGGCGGCAGTGGGACCCGCAGCAGCAGATCATCTCAGTGTCTGACCGCGCCATGGCCTATTCGGTACTGGCGCTGGGCAGCGCGTATGTGACCGGTTCGGGGTATCTGACCCAGGAGGACTGCCGGCGAGCTCTGGTCACGGCGCCCATCACGGATCTGGGGCAGATCGAGATCGGCTACATCTGCAACCCTGCCCGCGCCCTGTCGGAGCTGGCGCTGGAGTACATCGAGTGGCTGAAGAAGATCACGGTGTGACGGAGAGGAGAGGAAAAGCCCTGAAGCCGCAAGGCTTCAGGGCTTTGTTGTGGCAAGAAAGAAAGATCCCACCCCGAATGAGGTGGGATCTGGTGCGCGGTACAGGACTCGAATTGACCCGACACCATATCAGCCTGTACTATCCGGTATCGAAAAGTACCGCGAATAAAACCTCGGTCGAGGTGGTTCATGTTAGGCAGTGTTAAAACAGATTACCCGAGTTTACCGCCATAAGGCTAAAAATAAGGCTAAATTTTGTGGCCGCGCGGAATGTACCTGTGCCTTTAGCTCAGAAAACGCGGTGGACGGATGACTCACCCTTACCGAAAAGCCGTGGATGCTTTTGCGTTATACCCATTCATACCGAGGAAGAACCTCCAATCCCTTGTGCTACAAGGAATTGGAGGTTCTTCTTGTGATAGTGCGTTTTAGTATATGCCGGGATATTTTGCACAGATGTCGGAAAGCCGAGCAAAACACTTGCTGACAGAGACGGTTTTCTTCAAATTGAATGATTTTTCAACGTATGCTAAAATATCTGTAACCTTTCTGCGTTTTTTGCGAGTAGATAGATGATGGATATTTCCCTTAAAGGAAAGGAGCAAGGTATGAACGATGATAAAATAGTCGATCTTTATTGGATAAGGTCGGAAGACGCCATTACCGAGACATCAATCAAATATGGGAAATATTGTTACGGCATTGCCTACAACATTCTCGCGGATGCAGAGGATGCAGAGGAAAGTGTCAACGATACATACTTTGACGCATGGAATACTATGCCTCCGCACCGCCCGTCCGCGTTATCTGCGTTTTTGGGAAAACTGACCCGCCGCATCTCTATCGACCGGTGGAGAAAGCGTAGCGCAGCAAAGCGAGGCGGTGAGCTCGCCGCTGCTTTGGATGAGCTAAACGAATGCGTTCCCTCCCATGAAAACGTTGAACAGGATGTCCTTGCCGCTGATCTGGAAAAGAGGATCAACACATTTGTCAACGATCTACCCACCGCAGAGCGGCGTGTGTTTCTCTGCCGGTACTGGTATCTGGATTCTATTTCCGCGATATGCGAGCAGTTTGGCTATTCTCAAAGTAAAGTAAAGGTCATGCTTCATCGGACTCGTAAGGCGCTGCATAATTGTCTGGTAAGTGAGGAGTATGTGTTATGAACAGCAATCAACTGATAGATGCCATCGGCGCGGTGAATGATGCCGCTGTATTGGACGCAAAAGCTTTTCACTATAGGGGAGATGCTGCTGCTGCGAGAGCGCGATTCAGAAAAATGACAGTGGGTGTTGCCGCTGTGCTGGCCGTCCTTCTGTGCATTGTCGCCGTCGCCTTTGCCGTGGATCAGGAGTTCCGTGCAGCAGTCCTGTCCTTCTTTCATATCTCCGCAGAGGATCATGTGGAACGCGTTCCGGTAGAGGATCAACCCCTCACAGGCGATGACGCGGCTGGGAAAAATATCACCGTCACAAGAGTGCGTGTTCCCAACAACGGTCACGCCGCAAATGGGTTATTTGCGATCTGCTCCGATGAGATCGAGTACAAACAAGGGAGTCACTACGATCTATATAAGCAAGAGGGTGGTGAGCTGGTCAAACTCGAGCTGCAAAGCACCCGCAGAGACTTTTCGTACAACGGAACGGCTTACGGTGTATATCTGGAGTGGGCGGAGGATGAAGAGGGGCGCTGCGCTCTCGGCTATGTGGAGCTTCCCGACAGCGTGACGGGTCAATATGCGGTGCTGCAATTTGTACCCGGCACGGGCGAAAAGCTACTCCTGCTTCTGGATGGTAAATATCCCGTTATCATCGACCTGTATGAGGATGGCGTGCAGGAGCTGATTCCCGCCGCAGTAATGGATGAACTGCCGTTCCTCAAAGCTGTTCATATAACGCGTGATGGTAAATACCTCCTTTTGAATGCAGGAAGGTATTACTGTGCAGCGATCGGTACGGAACCGCTCACCTGCCTTGATGAACTGTGCGGTGCGGCACTGACTGGGTGCAGCTACATCGGTGAAGGCATCTTTTCCTGCCATTCGCTGACCGGCGGCGCGGTGGATGAGGCAGACCTTGCGGCGTATGTACGTGGAGAGACACCTGCATCGCCGATAGACTTCGGCATGATTACAACGTGGAACGTTGACATCCAGCGGCAGGCGGCCGGCGTCGTTGGCAGCACGGCGGCCACGGCGTTCACAAACCCTGATGCCCTCTGGCATGGCACCGAACGAACGGAGCCATTTTCACCCGGACTGGTATATGTGCCGCACGATGAAGGTGCATATATGCTGGAGGTGGACGGAGAACGCCATATCTATGTCGTTGATCTGCGAAGCGGAGAGCGGAATATGATAGAGGGAGCTTTGTGGCCCGATGTAGATTGGCCATATGCGGAACTTGTGGGCAGCCCGGAGGGCGATAAGCTTGCACTTATCCAGCGGGACGCTACCAATGGCAGCCTGTGCCACCTGTCCGTCATAGATTTCAAAAAGATGCGGCTCTTCGCAATAGAACGCGATACGAAAGAAGTCGGAAATGAGCATTATGCGGACTGGTTTGATAACGACACCATCATGGTGGACAACAATGTAACCGATGAGACGGGGCACAACACCGGCGACAGCTGGTATTATCTATACAGGATCTATTAGTGGATAGAAAGGAGGAAAATTCGTCGACCTATAAGCTGGCGTATGAGTTAATTTCTACCGATGGTAGAATCGCCTATGTTGATGCTGCGAATGGGGCGGTAGTCAATTATGACTATTGATTTGGGTGTTATGAACCGGGAGATTTAGTTGCCCTGAGAGTTTGGCACTGAAAGGAAAATAGCACGGAGTTTGATTTCAAAAGAATAAAAGCACAGGCGCGGGTCAACCGCGCCTGTGCTTTTATAATAACAGATTTGTTGTATATTCATTGTGAGCAATACTGTTTTAGTGGTTTAATGGTATCCGGGCAACGGGAAATGATGTTATCAACACTTGAGTACATATATGCATACAAGTGTTGACAGCTACAATATATTGTGGTATATAAGAATTATTCAGTTGTTTGTGCACCATTTGCAGGTCTGTGATCTGCATCGCACACGTTGTTAAGTTTGTACTTGAGGAGCACCATGCTCCCGTTTGAGATCAGGGCCATTGCGCCCTTATATTCCAATGACTATGCTGCGAGAAGGTTTCTTGCGGCAGTTTCCACCTGTACGCCGCCCTGCCGCCGTGCTATGATGTGCCTGTACTTAAGGCGTCAAGCATTTAGGTCGGAGCAGAGCAGGCACGGGTGGAAAGCATTATTAGCAGCTTTTCGCTCTGATTAAGAACCCGAAGTATGTCAAAATGCGCCCCCGAAAAACGGGCGGCCACCAGAATTGAACAATACTGCAAACGCAGGAAGGATCGTATGAAGCCGAAATGGCAGGAAGATTCTTCCTGCGTTTTTGCGTACTATTTTGTTGCGGCACTTGCCACCGCCGCGATACCGCAGGAAAAGAAAGAGCACCGAAATCAATTCGGCGCAGATCAGGAAAAAGAAGTTTTGTAAAAGCCGTCAGGACGACACGGCAGGAAAATCGTCAAGGGAGAGGCAAGCTCCCGCCCCTGTATGCCGCAGTCAGAGTGCGGTGCCGGTCGTACGGGGTATCGCGTATCCATCGATCCGTCGCCGGGCGGATCACAGGACACCGGCGGAGCCTTCCGCAGCCGAGTTCAGCGGCCTGGTGTCCGCGGTTGTTCACACGAGCAGAGGTCAAAGACCTCCACACCGCAGCGTACTGACCTGGCACAAGTAAAGAGAGACAGACATGCAAGCAAGCCGCGAAAAGCACGCAGCACCAAGGCTTTCCGCCTGCGGCAGTCTATCAGTTTTGCGGAGATACGCCGGAAACGGCCCTCCGTGCCAGCGGGTGAAGTGCGCCCATCTGAACATGACTACGATTACAAGGAGATTTCTTGATATGACCACAAAAGGCATTTACAACACCCTCGTTACCCAGTTGGACAAGCTGGCGCGGCACAACCGTCAGGGCAGCTTCCGCACGAAGGATCGCTACTACGAGGCGTTCAAGCGGTTCTGCGCCTACCTCGCTGTCCACTACCATCTACAAAAGCTGGAGAACCTCAGCGGCAAGCATCTGGTGAGCTATGTTCTCTATTTGCAGGCGCAGGGCAAGTCCGCCAGCACCATCAAAACCGACCTCTCCGCCATCCGATTTTTCCACGACAAGATGTCCTACCCAAAATACACGCTGCCGGACAACGAAGAACTGGGCGTCGCCTTGGAACGCCGCCGCTTCGGACAGCAGGATCGCACATGGACGAACCCGGAGTTCGGCAAGCTGATTGGCCGCGCCATGGCGGAGGAGCGGGAGGACTACATCCTCGCCCTGTATCTGGCACGCTACGCCGGTCTGCGTATCCATGAGTTCTTCCGCATGGACACCGCCGCAGCGGAGCGTGCGCTGCGGGAAAACGCCCTCACCGTAAAGGGCAAGGGCGGTAAGGTGCGTATTGTTCCCATCGAGGACGACCGTATTACCATGATGCTGCAAAGGCTGCTGGAGAAAACGGAACGCGGCCACAAGCTGTTGGTGCCGGATGGCGTTCCCACCGACCGGGCTATCAGCGGCATGCAGCAGTTCATCCTCCGCCACCGTGACGCCATCTGTGACCCTACCGTACCGGGCAGGCGCATTACCTTCCATGGGCTGCGGCATACCTACGCCGCTGAAAAGTACACTTCCCTCGTCGATGGCGGCATGATGCCTCTGGATGCCCATTTCACCGTGTCCCGCCTGCTGGGACATGAGCGCCCTGATGTGACAAACATCTATTTGGCGTCCGTGAAGGGAGGGACTGCCCGTGGAGAATAAGTACCGCGACCCGCATGACCTCCCCATGACACTGCGGGTGGAGGACTTGATGCCCCTCCTCGGCATCGGACGCAACACCGCCTATGAGCTGATCCGCAGCGGACAGATACGAAGCGTCCGTATCGGCAGGCAAATACGCATTCCGAGAGATGCCCTACTGGAGTTTCTGCGGAAGTAGAGAGCTTTGTCACGGAAATTAAACTTGCACAACAGCCGCGCGGGATATATCATAGAAGTGGTACATTCCGTGCGGCGGAAAGGAGCGTATATGCCGCGTATAAAAACAGGAAAAGGAGCCGGCGGTGCCGGCTCTATCAGAAAAATCACAACAACAAGGAACGGAAAAACCTACACCTACTGGCAAGGTCGCTACACGGAGGGCTTCGACCCCGGTACAGGCAAGCAGATCCAGCGCAGCATCACCGGAAAGACGCAGAAGGAAGTGGCACAGAAGCTGCGCCAAATCACCGCGTCGCTGGACGATGGCACCTACAAAGCACCCTGCAAGCTGACGGTTGGAGAATGGCTGGACATCTGGACGCAGGACTATCTCGGCGGCGTGAAAGCGTCTACGGCGTATCTCTATAAAAAGAATGTGGAGTTATATATTGCACCGCGTCTTGGGAACATCAAGCTGGAAGCCCTGAACGCCCATACAGTACAGCACTTTTACAATCGGCTTGTCTCTCCGACCGATCCAGCAGTCAATCCTCTTTCGGCAAAGACGGTAAAGAACATTCACGGGGTTTTTCACAAGGCCATGCAGCAAGCAGTGCTGATCGGTTATCTGCGCGTCAATCCGACGGATGCCTGTGCGCTTCCCCGCGTTATCAAGAAAGAAATGCACCCGCTGGAGGAAGATCAAGTCGCTGCATTTCTGAAAGAAATACAGGGAAGTCCCCACGAATACCTTTATAAAATCGCGCTGTTTACTGGGCTGCGCGAGGGTGAAATACTTGGGTTAAGCTGGGAGCATATTGACCTTGAAAACGGAATTCTGACAGTGAAACGACAACTCCGCAAAGAGCAGAAAAAGGGCGGGCAATATTACTTCTCTCTGCCGAAGAATAACCGTACCCGCTGCCTCTCTCTTGCTCCCTCGGTGGTGTTTCTGTTTCGCTTGCAGAAGCTGAAACAAAACGGTATGAGGCTGGAAGCGGGCGATGCCTGGCAGGAGAATGGTCTTGTCTTTTCCAATCAAACCGGCGGCTATCTATCCTATCGCACGGTGTATGACTGCTTCAAGCGCATTATGAAAAAAATAGGCGCTCCAGCTACCCGCTTTCACGACCTGCGCCACACATACGCAGTTGCCTGTATCAAAAGTGGTGACGACATTAAAACCGTGCAGGAAAATCTTGGACACGCTACCGCTGCGTTCACGTTGGACGTGTATGGTCATGTGACGAAACAAATGAAGCAGGACAGTGCCCAACGGATGGAGCAATTTATCCAGTCTGTTTCTATCAGGTGACTTCATAAGGCTAAAAATAAGGCTAAATCCACTTTTGGGCAAAGCAAAAACCCTTGAAACCAAGTGGTTTCAAGGGTTCCCGATGGTGCGCGGTACAGGACTCGAACCTGTGACCCCATGCACGTCAAGCATGTGCTCTACCAGCTGAGCTAACCGCGCAGACAACAATGGTATATTACCGCAAAGTACCGCGATTGTCAACACTTTTCTTGCCATGCCGCCGAAAATTTGTTATACTGGCGGCAAGACTACGCAAGGAGATGGTGCTACATGGAAAAGATCGCACTGGTGACGGGCTCCTCCCGCGGCATCGGACGCGCCGCGGTGCGGAAGCTGGCAGCGGCGGGCTACGCCGTCTGCATCAACTATCGGGAACGGCAGGACTGTGCTGACGCGCTGGTGGAGGAGCTGACGGCGGCGGGACAGCGGGCCATGGCCGTGCAGGCCGACGTGTCCGTCCGGCAGCAGGTCAACGACATGGTGTGGCAGGTGGAGGACGCCTTCGGTCCCGTGTCGCTGCTGGTGAACAACGCTGGTGTGGCGGGACAGGCGCTGTTTCAGGACATCAGCGACGAGCTGTGGCACCGATACTTCTCCGTCAACGTGGATGGCGCGTTCCACACCATCCAGGCCGTGCTGCCCCGGATGCTGCATGAGCACGAGGGCTGCATCGTCAATATCTCCTCCATCTGGGGGCTGCGCGGCGCCAGCTGCGAGGTGACGTATGCCGCCACCAAGGCGGCGCTGATCGGGTTGACCCGTTCACTGGCGGCGGAGCTGGCGCCCTCCGGCATCCGCGTCAACTGCGTGGCGCCCGGTGTTATCCGCACCGATATGCTGAACGCCCTGCCGCCCGCGGTGCTGCCGCAGCTGGCGGAGGAGACGCCGCTGGGACGGCTGGGTACGCCGGAGGACATCGCCGAGGCGGTGGCATTCCTGGCGGACCAACGGGCGTCCTTCATCACGGGACAGGTGCTTACCGTCGACGGCGGCTTCATTTTGTAATTCACAACAATGCAAAGGCGTACGGCTTGGCCGTGCGCCTTTTTCTTTACATATGCTGCTGGGGCAGGGGCTGGCCGTGGATCATGACGCGGCCGAAGCAGGTGAGGCTGCGGCCGCTGTCGCGGTGGAACGTTACGTCCATATCGGCCCGGGCGCGGTTCAGAGAGAACAGATAGACCATGCCGAAGCCATCGCGGTAATACTGCTTGCACAGCATGTCGCCGTCCACGCAGAAGATGCCTACGTCGCCGTTCTGCAGGGGATCGTGATTCACGTAGACCACGTCGCCGTCGGCGATCTGGGGCATCATGGAGTCACCCTGGATGCGGACGGCGAGCTCTGCGCCGGGGGGCACGTCACCTTCCACGGGGACGAGGGTATAGTCCTCGCCGAATACAGGGGCGGCAAAGCCTGCCGCCGCCGGAGACTGGTACAGCGGGATGGTACGCCGCTCCTGACGGGGACGGAGCCGCTGCTCCTCTGCCACCATGATGTCCAGTGCGTCCACCAGCGTGTGGACCGTCTGACGACCGGACAGCGGCAAGCGGCGGTATTTCTCCAGCAGCTTCCGCTCCTCATCGGACTGGATGCCGCCAATGTGGCGGAAGCTGCCGCGGTACAGGTAGTTGGGGTCCACCTCCAGCGCGTCGAACAGCCGCAGCAGTACCTCCTCCTTAGGGGCGCTGACGCCGGTCTCGTAGTTGCCCACCGCTGAGGGGGAAACGCCCAGGCGGGCGGCCAGCTCCGTGCGGCTCAGGCCCAGCTCCTTCCGCCGCTTCTGCAGCTGCTCACAAAAACTCATGGGAAACGCCTCCTCGCCAGATTTCGACAAATTCTGTCCCTATCCTAACCCAGATCCTTGGTTTTGTCAATCTATTTTAACAAGAAACTTGAAAAAATAGACTTGACATTACAAGATTCTTGTGATACGCTGTACAAGTCAACAAGAAAACTGGTTTTCGAAATAGAAGAGAACCGCTGCGCCGTGACGGGCGCAGCGGTATTGGGAGGGGAAAATAAAAATACCGACCGCACAGATGCGCAATCGGTATTTTTGACGAGGATGGTGGATTTACCCCTGCGGGGCATAAACTTCGACTCCACCTATCCCCACCAAAAAAATATCCCCGCCGGCCAGACGACCGTCGGGAATATTTGGTGGGGGATGGTGGATTTACCCCTGCGGGGCATAAACCTCGACTCCACCTATCCCCACCAAATAAAAAGTACCAACCACCTGACGGTGATCGGTACTTTTTGGTGGGGGATGGTGGATTCGAACCACCGAAGGCGTTGCCAGCAGATTTACAGTCTGTCCCCTTTGGCCACTCGGGAAATCCCCCATATTCACTTGGAGCTGGTGGACGGATTCGAACCCCCGACCTGCTGATTACAAATCAGCTGCTCTACCAGCTGAGCTACACCAGCATCTCCATCAGCGCAGTTTATTCTAACAGAACTTTCGGGGTTTGTCAACACATTTTTTACGCAAGAAATGAAGGAGAGTGATCGCGCGTGAAACTTGCCGAACTGTCACCGCTGTATGAGGACAGCGCCCAGCGCATCCAGAGGCGCATGGAGCAGCTGCGGCTGGACCTCCGGACCGCCGACGATCCGGACAGCGCCCGCCAACTGCGCCGCCGTTTGACAGAGCTGCAGCCCATGCTGCGCCAGTGCCGCCAGCTGGCACGGCTGACGGCCCATTACTACGACAGGAGTGACCGGAGTTATGATCCATTCCGCCTTTGATCCCATGGACATCGCCGGCCTGCACCAGTGGATGCAGCAGCAGGCCGGCGACAACAGCCAGCGGCGGCAGCGGCTGCTGCACAACCTGTCCCGTGCCATGACGGAGGAATTAACACCCCGCCAGCAGGAGATGCTGCATCTGTACTACTACGAAAAGCTGAATATGGCCCAGATCGCGGGGCGTCTGGGGGTCAACAAGTCCACCGTGTCCCGCACCTTGTGCCGTGCGCGGCACAGATTGCATCACATCTTGCAATATAGCCTGTAATTTTCAAAAATATCCCTTGACTTTGCAGGCTCTCGTGCATATAATGCCTTTTGTTACCGGAGAGGAGGGAACAAAGTGTCCGTCTATAATAAGATCCTGCATGAGCGCGGGCTGCGCCTGCTGGGCGGCATCGTGGGCGCCGCCATCATGGCGTCGGCCATCAACCTGTTCATCGTGCCTCAGGGCTTCTACGCAGGCGGCGCCTACGGTCTGTGCCAGGTGATCCGTACCCTGCTGGTGACGCGGGCGGGGGTGAATGTGCCCTTCGATCTGGCGGGCCTGCTGTACCTGCTGGCGAATCTGCCCATGTTCTATCTGGCCTATCGGGGACTGGGGCGAACGTTTTTCGTCAAGGCCACCATCGTCACCGTGTGCAACTCCATCTTTTCGGCGCTGATTCCCTCCCCCGCCGTGCCCATCATCGCAGACCCGCTGACCAGCTGCCTTATCGGCGGCCTGGGCGTGGGCTTCGCCGCGGGGCTGGTGCTGAGCTGCGGCTGTTCCACCGGTGGCCTGGACATTCTGGGATTGTACCTCAGCAAGAAGAATCCCAAGTTCACCGTGGGCCGGTTCTGCATCTGCTTCAACGTATGTCTGTACATGCTGTGCCTGTTCCTGTTCAACGCCACCACGGCCATCTACTCCGCTATCTACAATATCCTGAACAACCTGTTTCTGGATAAACTGCACCAGCAGAACGTCAACGTGGAGATGCTGATCTTCACCAAGAAGAATAATCCGGAGCTGGTCCGCTTCATCATCGAAAAGCTGGACCGCGGCGTGACGTACTGGACGGCCCACGGCGCCTATACCGGCGACGAGGTACAGGTGCTGTGCGTGTGCCTGAGCAAGTACGAGATCGGCACGCTGCAGCAGGTGATGCAGGAGATGGATCCCAAGGCGTTCTTCATCGTGCAGGAGGGCGTCCACACCGGCGGCAACTACCGGAGGCATCTGAACTGACGCAGCATACGAAAAGGCTTCCATCTGGCAGATGGGAGCCTTTTTTTGCATGGAGGAAAGCGCCGAAGCGCCGCCTGCTGCGGATGAAGCGAGGCGGTTTCGAGGAAGTGTCCCGACTGCCGGCCGCGGCAGCGGCTGGGAGTTGGTTGACACGGCGGTGAGCGCCGAGGAGCACGCGAAAAAGATCACCACCCAAATGGGTGGTGATTTATGGAGCGGGCGACGAGGCTCGAACTCGCTACCTCGACCTTGGCAAGGTCGCGCTCTACCAGATGAGCTACGCCCGCAAACGCAAGGTTGATTATAGCGTATAAGCGCCGGTTTGTCAACCCTGCATTTTCTGTTTTTCCGTTTTCTTCGGATGTGGTCCGCTCAGTGTACCAGCAGGATCTCCACCAGACCCACGCTGTCCCAATCCGGATAGAAGCGCACCAGCCAGTCTGCTCCGCCTGCGGAGCGCTCCACCTCACGGATCAGCCGCTCGATATCGGCGGCGGAGCTGTCGGTGCTGCTGAACTGCACCACCAGCTCCGTCAGACCCTCGTCCTGAGCCTGAGCCAGCAGGTCCCGCAGGGCCGAGGTATTGGTGACGTGGGCGATGCTTGCCATCTGCTGGGCAGTGCAGCGGTAGCTGATGGTGACGGTGATCTCGCTGTAATTGCGGGCGGAGTCGTCCAGCGTGTATTGCAGGTACTCCACGGCGTAAGAGCCCAGGGGCGTGTCATGCTCCACCTCGCGGCAGGCCATCTCCGCCGCGTCCGTGGCGTCCAGGCCCTCCCCTCCATAGTACAGGCGGATGGTACCCTCCTCTGTGTGGTTGCCCACCAGAAGGAGAATGTCGTTTACCAGATCCTGATAGGTGTCGGCCTGCAGCACGCCGCGGCCGCTTCCCTCATAATAGGAGGAGCTGTGGTCCTTGACCTCGTACCACTCCCGCTGGAGAAAGCTGCCGCAGCCCGTCAGGCACAGCAGCACCGCCAGCAGCAGCGGCAGCGCTCTTTTCTTCATGGGATATCCTCCTTTCCGGCGTTTTACAGAAGCTCCAGCTGCTTTTCCTCACTGTCCTCCGGCCGCAGCAGGGCGCCGGCGGCGGGGATGGTGCGGGTACGGTAGCGGGCCTGGTTGGTGATGCCGGTGTCGGCCACATCGGCCAGCCGCTCCAGATGGTATTTGGGCTTGATATTCATGACCTGCACACCCTGGGTGCCGCGGGTGGTCTTGGGCGCCAGCAGTGCCGTGTGTACCAGCAGAGCCCGGGGCTCATTGGTCAGCAGCGCCAGCTCGCGATCCTCCGTCAGGGGCAGGATCTGTACCAGCGGGAACTTTTCGCAGTAGGCGCCGGTGAGCTTGCGGCGGTTGGAGGTGGTGGCGTAGGCGCTGAGGCTGACGCGGGCCACGCGGCCGTTCTCAAAGGCAAACAGCAGGCTGCCGCTGTAATCCCCGGGCAGGCACAGGAAGATCACATTCTCCCCTGCATCCAGCCCCAGCTTGGCGGGCAGATAGTCGCCCAGCAGCGAGGCTTTCGTCTCGCCGAACTCGCTGGCGCGGGTCTTGTAGACCTGCTGCCTGTCGGTGAAGAACATCAGCTCCGTGTTGTTGGTGGCCTCGAAGTACTGGCTGGGGCCGTCGCCCTCCTTGTACTTCTGGTCGCCGGACATCCGCAGGGACTGGGGCGTGATCTTCTTGAAATAGCCCTCACGGCTGAGGAACAGGTGGACGGGATAGTCCTCCGGCGCGTCCTCCGCCGGCTCCTCCGGCAGCTCGTGGCTGTATACGATCTCGGTGCGGCGGGGCACGGCGTACTTCTTCCGCACCTCTGTCAGTTCGTCGATGATGATGCGGCGGATGCGTCCGGGTTTGGCCAGCGTGTCCTCCAGATCGTCGATCTCATCGGCCAGCGCCGCCGTCTCCTGCACCCGCTTGAGGATGTACTCCTTATTGATATTGCGGAGCTTGATCTCCGCCACGTACTCCGCCTGCACCTGGTCGATGCCGAAGCCGATCATCAAGTTGGGGATGACCTCGGATTCTTCCTCTGTCTCGCGGATGATCCGGATGGCCTTGTCGATGTCCAGCAGGATGCGCTTCAGGCCCTGCAGCAGGTGGAGCTTTTCCTTCTTTTTGCTGAGGATATAGTACACGCGGCGCTTGACGCAGTCGGTGCGCCACGCTGTCCACTCGGTGAGGATCTCCCCCACTCCCATGACCCGGGGCATACCGGCGATGAGGATGTTGAAGTTGCAGCTTACCGTGTCCTGCAAGGGCGTCAGGCGGAACAGCTTGGCCATCAGCTTGTCAGGGTCCACGCCCCGCTTCAGGTCGATGGCCAGCTTCAGGCCGCTGAGGTCCGTCTCGTCCCGCATGTCACTGATCTCCTTGACCTTGCCGGCCTTCACCAGCTCCGCCACCTTGTCCAGAATGACCTCGATGGTGGTGGAATAAGGGATCTCGTAGACCTCGATGACGTTCTCGCTCCTGTCATAGCGCCAGCGGGCACGGACCTTCAGGCCGCCGCGTCCCGTGGCGTAGATGCTGCGCAGGTCATCGCCATCGCAGATGATCTGGCCGCCAGTGGGAAAGTCCGGCGCCAGCAGCGTGGAGGAGATGTCGTGGTCGGGATTTTTCAGAAAGGCGATGGTGGTGTCGCACACCTCGCCCAGATTGAAGCCGCAGATCTGGCTGGCCATGCCCACGGCGATGCCCTGATTGGCGGACACCAGCACGTTGGGATACGTGGTGGGCAGCAGCGACGGTTCCTTCATGGTGTTGTCGTAGTTGTCCACAAAGTCCACGGCGTCGCAGTCCAGATCCCGGAACAGCTCGGCGCAGATGGGGGCCAGCTTCGCCTCCGTGTAGCGGCTGGCGGCGTAGGCCATGTCCCGGGAGTACACCTTGCCGAAGTTGCCCTTGCTGTCCACGAAGGGGTGCAGCAGGGACTCGTTGCCCTTGGCCAGACGCACCATGGTCTCGTAGATGGCCTGGTCGCCGTGGGGATTCAGGCGCATGGTCTGGCCCACGATGTTGGCGGACTTGGTGCGTCCGCCGGTGAGCAGGCCCATCTTGTACATGGTGTACAGCAGCTTGCGGTGGGAGGGCTTGAAGCCGTCGATCTCCGGTATGGCGCGGCTGACGATGACCGACATGGCGTAGGGCATATAGTTCTCGTCCAGCGTACGGGTGATGGGCTGCTCCACCACCGCGCCCCGCAGGCCCATCACGTTGGGGTCGGCGGGACGGTGGACGGTTTTTTCTTCCGTTTTCTTTTTTGCCATCAGGGTTCCTTTCTCAGCTGACGTCGATCATGTCCAGGTAGCGGCAGCCGTTTTCCGCGATATAGTCCTTGCGGCCGGACAGGTTGTCGCCCAGCAGCAGGTCAAAGACGCGGGCCGTCTCCTCAGCGTCCTCCGGCAGCACGCGGATGAGCCGCCGTGTCTCGGGGTTCATGGTGGTCATCCACATCATCTCCGGATCGTTTTCGCCCAGTCCCTTGGAGCGCTGGACGTTTACCTTTTTGCCGGACAGCTCCTTGAGGATGTCCGCCTTCTCCCGCTCGGAGTAGGCGAACCACGTCTTTTCGCCGCCCTTTTCCCTGCAGGTGATCTCAAACAGCGGCGTCTCCGCGATGTAGACGTAGCCCTCCCGGATCAGGGTGGGGCACAGGCGGTACAGCATGGTCAAAATCAGCGTGCGGATCTGGAAGCCGTCCACATCGCCATCGGTGCAGATGACCACCTTGCTCCACCGCAGATTGCTCAGGTCGAACTGGTTCAGATCCTTCACCGCTTTGCCGCTGACCTCCACGCCGCAGCCCAGCACCTTCATCAGGTCGGTAATGACGTCACTTTTGAAGATGCGGGGATAATCGGCCTTCAGACAGTTCAAAATCTTGCCGCGGACGGGCATCAGGCCCTGGAACTCCGCGTCGCGGCTCTGCTTGCAGGCGCCCAGTGCGGAGTCGCCCTCCACGATGTAGATCTCCCGGCGCTCCACGTCCTTGGTGCGGCAGTCCACGAATTTCTGGACGCGGTTGGCAATGTCGATCTTCTCCGTCAGCTTTTTCTTCTGGTTGATGCGGGTGCGCTCCGCCGTTTCGCGGCTGCGCTTGTTGATGAGCACCTGAGCTGCGATCTTCTCCGCCGCCTCCTTGTTCTCAATGAAGTAGATCTCCATGCGGCTGCGGAGGAATTCCGTCATGGCCTCCTGAATGAACTTGTTGGTGATGGCCTTCTTGGTCTGGTTCTCATAGCTGGTCTGGGTGGAGAAGTTGTTGCTCACCAAAATGAGGCAGTCCTGTACGTCGGGAAACGTGATCTTCGATTCGCCTCTGGTGTATTTGTTGTTGTCCCGCAGGTATTTATCGATGGCGGACACCATGGCCGAGCGGGTGGCCTTCTCCGGACTGCCGCCGTGCTCCAGAAAGCTGGAGTTGTGGTAGTGCTCGCATAGGGCCACGCGGTTGGAAAAGCACAGTGCCACGCTGAGCTTCACCTTGTACTCCGGCTTGTCCGCGCGGTCGCGGCCACGGCGCTCCGCCTCCCAGAACACCGGCTCTGTCAGGGAGTCCTCCCCCGCCAGCTCGCGGATATAGTCGGCGATGCCGTTTTCATACAGAAACTCCTGGGTCTCAAATTTCCCGGGGGCCGTCTCATTGCGCAGACGGAACGTGACACCGGCGTTCACCACTGCCTGCCGCTTCATCACGTCCTGATAGTATTCCAGCGGCACGGCGATGTCGGTAAACACCTCCAGATCCGGCAGCCAGCGAATGGTGGTGCCGGTCCGCTTTTTATTGGTGGTCAGCTCCGTGCTCTCCAGCTGGCCCGCGATCTCGCCCCGCTCGAAGTGCAGGCGGTACTCCCGGCCCTCGCGCCACACGGTGACGTCCATGTAGCGGGAGGCGTACTGGGTGGCGCAGGAGCCAAGGCCGTTGAGACCCAGAGAGAACTCGTAATTCTCACTGTTCTCGTTGTCGTACTTGCCGCCGGCGTACAGCTCGCAGAACACCAGCTCCCAGTTGTAGCGCCCCTCCTTCTCGTTCCAGTCCACGGGGCAGCCGCGGCCCATATCCTCCACCTGTACCGACCGGTCCAGAAAGCGGGTGACGGTGATGAGCTTTCCGTGGCCGCCGCGGGCCTCGTCGATGGCGTTGGACAGGATCTCAAACACCGCGTGCTCGCAGCCCTCCAGCCCGTCGGAGCCAAAAATAACACCGGGCCGTTTCCGGACCCGATCCGCGCCCTTGAGACTGGAGATACTCTCGTTGTCGTATACGTTTTTCTTTGCCATATTATTCCTCCGGCATACACCGAGCCAATCGTTTTCTGTTATTCTACCGTATTTTTCCCGTCAATGCAAGTCTCGCCGCCGCGGTATGCGCCGCACTTCGTCTAAAAGATCCTCCGACCCAAAAAGGTTTACAGATTCCCGCAAAAAATAACAGGAGCGCAACTGGGAAAACCCTTGGTGGAAAAAGGCTTTCCACAGTTTCCACATGGTTTTCCACAACTGTTATGTCAACATAAAGCCGGTAAAAAAGTGCGCAAAACCGTGGGATTTACCATAATTGCCGGAGAAATCACCATTTTCTGGTTTTCCGGCGGAATGGGTATTGTTTCCCCTGTTTCCCACAGTTTCCCGCACTTTTCGACAGGGCCTCTTTTCCCCACGACATTGGCCGCAGGAGAAAGTGCCGCGGCAAGCGAAAGGACCGCCAACAGGCGGTCCTTTCGGAAAAACCGGATAAACGGACTTACTTGATGGGCTCGCCGGCGGCTTCCTTGGCGGCGATTTCCTTCATGGCGTCCTTGTGGCTCAGGTTCACGCGGCCCTTCTCGTCGATCTCCGTGACCTTGACCCACATCATGTCGCCGATCTTGCAGGCATCCTCCACCTTCTCGATGCGGTGGTCAGCCAGCTTGGAGATGTGTACCAGACCATCCTTGCCGGGAGCCAGCTCCACGAAAGCGCCGAAGGTCATCAGGCGCACCACGCGGCCGTAGTACAGCTGACCCACCTCGGGCACGAACACGATGTCGTCAATGCACTTCTTGGCGATGGCGCAGCTCTCCGCGTCAGGGGAGGCGATGTGGATGGTGCCGTCGTCGTCGATGTCGATCTTGGCGCCGGACTCGGCCACGATCTTCTGGATGACGGAGCCGCCCTTGCCGATGACGTCGCGGATCTTATCGGGATCGATGTGCATGGTCAGCATCTTGGGCGCGTACTTGCTCACCTCGGCGCGGGGCTCGGCGATGCAGGGCAGCATCACCTGGTCCAGGATCTGCACACGGGCGTCGTAGGTGATATCCAGCGCGTTCTTGATGATCTCCATGGTCAGACCGTCATTCTTCAGGTCCATCTGGATGGCGGTGATGCCCTTCTTGGTGCCGGCCACCTTGAAGTCCATCTCGCCGTGGAAGTCCTCCACGCCTTGGATGTCGATGAAGGTGGTGAAGCTGCCGTCGTCGTCCTGGATCAGGCCGCAGGAGATGCCGGCCACAGGGGCCTTGATGGGCACGCCGGCGTCCATCAGGGCCAGCGTGGAGCCGCAGATGGAGCCCTGAGACGTGGAGCCGTTGGAGGAAACCACCTCGGACACCACGCGGATGGCGTAGGGGAACTCCTCCACCGGAGGAATGACGGGCAGCAGAGCGCGCTCAGCCAGCGCGCCGTGGCCGATCTCGCGGCGGCCGGGGCTGCGGGCAGGCTTGGCCTCGCCCACGGAGTAGCCGGGGAAGTTGTAGTGGTGCATGTAGCGCTTCTCCGTCTCCTCCCAGATGGTATCCAGCTTCTGGTTGGCGGACAGGGTATCCAGCGTGGCCACGCTCAGCACCTGGGTCTGGCCGCGGGTGAACAGGCCGGAGCCGTGGACACGGGGCAGCACGCCCACCTCGGCGTCCAGCGGGCGGATCTCGTTCTTCTGGCGGCCGTCCACGCGGTGGCCCTCCAGCAGCCAGGCCTTCACGATCTTCTTCTGGAACTTGTAGGTGATCTCGTCCAGATACTGATCCATGTTGGGATAGTCCTCCAGGAACAGCTCGTGCCACTTCTCGATCAGCTGGTTCCAGCGGGCCTCGCGGACGTTCTTGTCGTCGGTATCCATGGCGGCCTTGGCATCGTCCATGGTGGCGGCCACGATCTTGTCGAACAGCTCCTGATCGAAGTCGGCGTGGGGGTAGTCGAATTTGGGCTTGCCGATCTCGGACACCATCTGGTTGATGAGGGCGATCTGCTTCTGGTTCTCCTCGTGAGCGGAGCGGATGGCCTCGAACATGACATCGTTGGGCACCTCGTTGGCGCCGGCCTCGATCATGACCACCTTCTTGGCGGTGGACACCACGGTGACGTCCAGATCGCTGACCTTACGCTGCTCGGCGTCGGGGTTAAAGACCAGCTTGCCGTCCACCAGGCCCACCTTCAGGGCGGCCACAGGGCCGTTCCAAGGGATGTCGGAGATAGCCAGGGCGGCGGAGGTGCCGATGAGGGCGGCGATCTCCGGAGAGCAGTCGTGATCCACGGCCATGACGGTACACATCACGGACACGTCGTTGCGGAAGTCGTAGGGGAACAGGGGGCGGATGGGGCGGTCGATGACGCGGCTGGTCAGGATGCCCTTCTCCCCGGGACGGCCCTCGCGGCGGTTGAAGCTGCCGGGGATGCGGCCCACGGAGTACATCTTCTCCTCAAAGTCCACGCTGAGAGGGAAGAAGTCGATACCGTCACGGGGACGGGGCGCGGCGGTGACGCAGCACAGCACGCGGGTATCGCCGTAGCCCACCATGACGGCGGCGTTGGCCAGCTCGGCCAGCTTGCCCACCTCCAGCGTGAGGGGACGGCCTGCCAGATCCATGGTGTACTTGTGATAGTGGGGGAATTGACGCTTGGTGATGATCGTTGACATGACATTTCTCCTTTTTTGTGAATTAGCATCCTGTACCGCGATCCGTCGCCGTTAGCACTTGAAAATGCCCCGAAGCCGCCGGTTTCGACGCATTTTCAACTGCTAAGGGTGAGGATACAGACTGGTACAGAATGTGAAAGAAGGGTGATGCGCGCACGCACATCACCCTGTTTCAACTTACTTACGCAGACCCAGCTTGGCGATCAGGGCACGATAACGCTCGATGTCCTTCTTGGCCAGATAGTCCAGCAGACGGCGGCGCTTACCGATCATCATCTGCATACCGCGGCGGCTGTGGAAGTCGTGGGGATGCACCTTCAGGTGAGCGGTCAGCTGGTTGATGCGCTCGGTCAGGATAGCGACCTGCACTTCGGGGGAGCCGGTGTCGGTCTCATGGGTACGGTTGGCCTCGATGATGGAGGTCTTCTGGTCTTTCAGCATCATAGTTGTGTTTCCACCTTTCTTGAATTACGCCCGCATCCTGAGCCGTGGGAGAGATGGATCGCTCCGCGCAGCTAAGGCAAGGGGCAGTGCGACGTAGTCGCGTACCTTGAAATGCTACCATAAAAAAACCGGTTTGTAAAGTGGATTTTTCCGTAAAATCGCATTTGTTCACGTTTTGTTCTTCACTTTTTCAGGTAGAACTGTTATACTGTCGGGGTCTCAGAGCAGAAAGGGGAGAATTTTTCCAATGAAACGCTATGTATCCATCATCGCGCTGCTGCTGACGGCGGCGCTTTTGACCGCCTGCGGCAGCGGCGCGGACACCCAGAGCAAGGAGGCGGACGCCGCCGTCCAGACGGCGCTGCCGCCGGAGGGCATCACGGCGCTGGTGCTGTCCGACGACAGCCAGGTGCTGCGGTTCAGCCGCGAGGACGAGACCTGGTACTGGCAGGACGACACCACCTTCCCGCTGGATCAGGAGGCCATGCCGGCGCTGGTGGAGGCGGCTGCCGCCATGACGGCGGCCTCGCCGGTGCGGGTGGCGGAGGAGGATCTGGCCGACTACGGGCTGGATGACACAAAGATCACGCTGGCCGTCACGGCGGACGGCGAGACCCTGACCTTCGCCCGGGGCGATCAGGCGGAGTCCGGCGACTGGTACATGCGCTGCGCCGAGGATGGCACCGTGCGCCTGGTGTCCGATAACGCCGTGAAGATCTTCCAGCTGCTGGACGGCAGCATCTACGACATGGCGGCGCTGCCGGTGCTGCCGGTCATTACCGAGGAGAACCTGCTGTCCGCCGCGGTACAGGGCGGGGAGAACGTCCTGGTCAACATCCGCGTGGTGGACGGCGTGCGCAAGGTGGGCAGCCGCGATGTCACGGAGGCCACCGCCGCGCTGGTGGAGGAGCTGGGCCGGTTGTCCGTCACCGCCTGCGTGGACTATGATCCCGCCGAGGGCGCCGCCGCTATCTGCGGGCTGGATGCGCCGGACGCTCAGGCGCTGGTGACCTATACCAACGAGCTGGGCACCGAGTCCACCCTGACGCTGACTGTGGGTCTGCCCGATGGCAGCGGCGGCCGCTACGTCACCGTCAACGACGATCCCACCATCTACCGCATGGAGGAGACGTCGCTGGTGCAGTTGCTGACGCTGGCGGAGACCGGCCTGAACTGAAAAAATCCAGGGATACCCCCATGCGTCAGCATGGGGGTATCCTTTCGGCCGCATTTCAGCCGAATAGACGCCGGCAGGACCGCGTGCCTTCACATGCGGAGCCGGCCTTGCAAAACGCACCCTTTTGTGGTATAAATCAAGGCGAAAAAAGGAGGGCTGCCTGTGCGTATTCTGATCGTGGAGGATGAAAAGCGTCTGGCGGGCACGCTGGCGGAGCTGCTGCACCGGCGGGGCTACGCCGTGGATGTCAGCTATGACGGCGTGTCCGGCCTGGACAACGCCCGCAGCGGCATTTACGATCTGGTGCTGCTGGACGCCATGCTGCCGGAGCTGGACGGCTTTTCCCTGCTGCAGCAGCTCCGCGCCGGCGGCGAGACGGTGCCGGTGCTGATGCTGACGGCCCGCAGCGATCTCAGCGATCGGGTGCGGGGTCTGGACTGCGGCGCGGACTACTACCTGACCAAGCCCTTTGAGACGGAGGAGCTGCTGGCCTGCATCCGCTCCCTGCTGCGGCGGGGCGGCGAGACGGCGGACAGCGGCGCCACCGTCTTCGGTGACCTGCATCTCCAGCAGTCCACGTTTCTGCTGTCCTGCGGCGACCGGTCCGTCCGGCTGAGCCGTCGGGAGTACGACCTCATGGAGCTGCTGATGAAAAACGGCAGCCAGATCGTATCCAAGGAGCAGCTGATCTTAAAGGTATGGGGCTACGACTCCGCCGCCGAGGATAATAATGTGGAGGTCTACATCTCCTTCCTGCGGCGGAAGCTGGCCCATCTGCGCTCCCGCGTACAGATCAAAACACTGCGCATGGTGGGCTACTGCCTGGAGGAGGCGGTATCATGATCCGCCGTCTCCGCTGGAAGGTGGTGGGCCTGAACATGGGTATGGTGTTCTGCGTACTGCTGGCCGTGTTCGCCGCCGTGTTCTTCTTTGCCCGCTCCGCCCTGTCCCGCAGCGTCCGCCAGCAGATGGAGGAGGCCGTCCGGACCGGCGTTTACGACCTGTCCCAGCCGGACGGGTCCACCCTGCCCTGCTTCGTGGCGGAGGTCTACGCCAGCGGCACCGTCCGCGTCTCCGGCAACGGCTACTACGACCTGACGGACAAGTCAGCGCTGGCGGACATCGTCACCGCCGCCCTGTCGGCTCAGGAGGACGAGGGCGTGCTGGCGGACTACCACCTGCGCTATCTGCGGAGCGTGGGGCTTCTGTCCACCCGCATCGCCTTTACCGACAGCACGCTGGAGCAGGCCACCCTCCGCGGCCTGCTGACCGGCAGCCTGCTCATCGGATTTGTGGCGCTGGCGGTGCTGTTCGCCTGCAGCTATGTGCTCAGCGGTGCGGTGACGCGGCCGGTGGCCCGTGCGTGGCAGCAGCAGAAGCAGTTCCTGTCCGATGCCAGCCATGAGCTGAAAACGCCCCTGACGGTGGTGCTGTCCTCGGCGGAGCTGCTGGACCAGTCCGCGTTGCCGGAGCAGAAGCAGTATGTGGATAACATCCGCGCCGAGTCCCACCGCATGAAGCGGCTGGTGGAGGATATGCTGACCCTGTCCCGGGTGGAGCGCAGCGGCGCGCACCTGCCGGACGCGGCGGCGGACCTTTCCGACATCGCGGCGGACGCCGCCCTGCGGTTCGAACCGGTGGCCTTCGAGGCAGGCCATACCCTGTCCTACGACATCGCGCCGGACCTGACGGTGCGGGGCGACGGGGAGAAGCTGGCTCAGGCGGTGGCCGTCCTGCTGGACAACGCCATCAAATACGCCGCGCCCCACACGGAGATCCGGCTGGACGCCCTGCGGCAGGGCCGGAACGCCTGTGTACAGGTGGAGAACCGGGGCGCAGACATCCCCGCCGACAAGCTGCCTCATATCTTCGACCGGTTCTATCGGGCCGACGAGTCCCGTACCGGCGGCGACAGCTTCGGTCTGGGCCTGCCCATCGCCAAGGCCATCGCGGAGGCCCACCACGGCGCCATCCGCTGCGACAGCAGCGGCGGCATTACCCGCTTTACCATCACCCTCCCCTGCCAGCAGGGGAAATAGAAAGGCGAAACCATGTTTGACACCATTCTCCGCGGCGGCACGGTGATCGACGGCACCGGCCGTCCCGCCTTCCCCGCCGACGTAGGCATTACCGGCGGGACCATCACCGCTGTCGGCGACCTGTCCGCCGCCGCGGCGGGCCGTACTATGGATGTCGCCGGCCGCACCGTGACCCCGGGCTTCATCGACATCCACCGCCACGCCGACGCCGCAGCCTTTCGCCCCGATTACGGCTCATTGGAGCTGCGGCAGGGCCTGACCACCATCGTCAACGGCAACTGCGGCCTGTCCGCCGCCCCCTTCGGGCCGGACCACGCCGCCACTATCCGCGCCTACCTGCGGCCCATCACCGGCGATATACCGGATACCCTGCCCTCAGCGTCTCTGGCCGCCTATCTGGCAGCGCTGCGGGACCTGCCCCTGCACACCGGCATGCTGGTAGGCGCGGGCATTCTGCGGGCGGACACCGCCGGTTACGAGCTGGAGCATCTGGACGAAGCGCACTACCGCGCCATCCACCGCGCCATGGAGCGTGCTCTGGGCGACGGCGCTCTGGGCGTATCGCTGGGACTTGGCTACGCGCCGGAGTGCTTCTGCACCACGGAGGAGCTGATCCATACGCTGGAGCCCCTGCGGGGGCAGGACATCCCCCTCACCGTCCATATGCGGCAGGAAGGCGCCGGTGTCTGCACCTCCGTGGAGGAGATGCTCACCGTGGCGCGGACACTCCGCATCCCTCTGCACATCAGCCATCTGAAAGCCATGGGGCGGGACAGCTGGGGCAAAAAGATCCCCCGTGCGCTGGCGCTTTTAGAGCAGGCGCGGCAGGAGGGACTGGACGTCAGCTGCGACGTCTACCCCTACACCGCCGGCTCCACCCAGCTGCTGCACATCCTGCCGCCGGAGTTTCTGGAGGGCGGCATGGACGCGGTGGTCCGCCGTCTGAGAGACCCCACTGCCCGTCGGGAGCTGGCCCGGCGCATCGAAAGCGGCAGCGGGTTTGATGACATCGCCCGTCTGGCCGGCTGGGACGGCATCTACCTCACCAGCCTTCACTGCCCCGAGGATCACCCGTTCCTGGGCAAGAGCCTTTCCCAGATCGCGGCCCTGACGGGGCAGGACCCGCTGGACTGCTGCTGCGACCTGCTGGTGCGGGAGGACGGCCAGATCACCATGATCGACTTCATGGCGTCGGAGGAGGACATCATCGCCATCCTGCAAAGTGACCTGTCCAACCTGATCTCCGACTCCACCTATCCCACGGAGGGCATGCCCCACCCGCGGGTCTACGGCACGTTCCCCCGGCTCATCCAGCACTTTGTCATGAAAAAACATGCCCTGACGCTGGAGCAGGCGGTGCGGAAGATGACGGCTTTGCCCGCCCGGGCCCTGCGCCTGCGGCACAAGGGCGTCATCGCGGAGGGGATGGACGCGGACCTCTGCGTCTTTGATCCCGCACAGCTGCGGGAAAACGGCGATTACCGGTGTCCCTGCCGGATGGCGTCCGGACTGGACGCCGTGCTGGTGGCGGGGCAGCCGGCGGTCATACACGATACACTCACCGGCGCACACGCCGGTACGGTCATCAGGAGGGAACTCATATGAGAACAGATATGCTGCATCAGCTGGAGGGCGTCGTCCGCCGCGCCGGCGACATCGTCCGCGAGGCTCATGACATCGAGCGGGCCACCATGGAAAAGCACGGCGCCGCCGACCTCGTCACCAAGTACGACGTGGCGGTGCAGGGCTTTCTGCAGCGGGAGCTGCTGGCCCTGCTGCCGGAGGCGGACTTTCTGGGCGAGGAGGGGGATCACACGACCCTGACCCGTCCGTGGACCTTCATCGTGGACCCCATTGACGGCACCACCAACTTCGTCCGCCGCCTGCATTACAGCGACATCTCCGTGGCGCTGGCTCAGGACGGCCAGACGCAGTACGCCGTGGTCTACGACCCCTTTGCCGACGAGCTGTTCTCCGCTCAGAAGGATGGCGGTGCGTTCTGCAACGGCCTGCCCATCCGGGTCAGTGAGCGGGACATGGCCCACGCCGTGTTCCTCTGCGGCTCCACCATCTACGACCGCAGCCTGACGGAGCAGAACTTCTCCCTGATCCGCCAGCTGTACGAAAAGGGGCTGGACTTCCGCCGCTTCGGCGCGGCGGCTCTGGACCTGTGCCAGGTGGCGGCGGGACGGGTGGAGGTGTTCGGCGAGTGCTGCCTGTCTCCCTGGGACTACGCTGCCGGCAGCCTGGTTATCACGGAGGCCGGCGGTATCGTCACCGACTTCTCGGATACCGCGCCCAATGTGCTGCGGCCCTCGTCGGTGTTCGCCAGCAACGCCAGGTGCCACAGCGTCCTCAAGGAGCTGGAACTGTAACGACGAAAGAGGGACGGCCCGCAGGGTCGTCCCTCTTATTTTCCGTGGAAGCGCTTACAGGAACTTGTCCAGCTCCCGCTCCACCTCCGGCATCTTCTTCACAGTGGGGTTTTCGAGGCGCCAGCCGTCGCGGATGACCATGGACAGCCTGCGCAGGGCCGTCAGATCCGCCAGCGGGTCCGCAGGGCACACGATAAGGTCCGCGGCCTTCCCGGCCTCCACGGAGCCGGTAACGTCGGCAATGCCCGCCAGCTCCGCGTTCAGCAGCGTGGCGCTGTGCAGCGCGAAGGCGGGTGTCACGCCGCAGTACTTCACGAAGTAGCACAGCTCCCGCCACATGTCATAGTGGGTGATGTAGGGGCAGCCGGTGTCGGTGCCCAGTCCCACGGGGATACCCTCCGCCAGACACGCCTTGGCCAGCGCCACAATGCCCTCGAACACCACAAGGCCGTTGGCCTGCTGCTCGTAGGTGGCGTGGGAGATGCTGCGGTCAAACAGGGCGTAGGGCACGGCGGGGGAGATGGTGGATACCTGGAACGCACCCCGCTCCTTGAACAGCCGCAGGATATCCGCGTCCGGTCTGGCTCCGTGCTCAATGGAGTCCACGCCGTTTTCCAGCGCCACGCGGACGCCCTCGGGGCTCTCCACATGGGCCGCCACCTTCATGCCCAGAGCGTGGGCCTTATCGCAGGCGGCCTTCACCAGCGCCGGCTGCATCCGCAGCACCCCGGGCTCACCCACCACCTCGGCGTCCATGACGCCGCCGGTGATCATCAGCTTGATGAGGTCGGGCTTCTCCGCCGCGATCTTCTCCACGCAGGCCGCAGCCTCCTCCGGCGTGCGGGCCTCGTAGGCCAGGGAGCCTGCCATGTGGCCTCCGGGCACGGATACCGCCATGTTGGACGCCACCACGCGGGGGCTCAGGATGGCCCCTGCCGCCGCCTGATCGCGGATAATGGTGTCAAAATCCGCCACACCGCCCACCGTGCGGATGGTGGTGACGCCGCTGAGCAGCTCCATCTTGGCGTAGCCCTCGCACAGGCGGATGCCCACGCGGCGCATCAGGCCGTTGGAGGTGATGAGCTTCACCAGCTTTTTGGGGTCGGAGGGCTTCTTTTTGGGCTTGCCGGAGGCCGGCAGGTGGACATGCAGGTTGATGAGCCCGGGCAGCACGTACTGCCCGCCCAGATCCACCGTCTCGTACCCCGCGGGCGCCGCTCCGTCGGTGACGACGGCGATACGGCTGCCGTCCACGCAGATGACCTTCCCCGTCTGGGGCGCCATATCACGGGTGCCGTCCAGCAGCACGCCGTTTACCAGCGCATAGCGTTTTTCATTCTTATACATTGTCTCAGACCTCCTGAGAGTGAGATCTTGTTTCTTTTCCGGATACATTGGCCACGAATACGCACACCAGAATGATGACCACGCCCAGCATCTGCCACACACTGAAGGATTCCTTCAGCAGCACCACGCCCGCCAGCACAGACACCACCGTGGTGACGTTGGAAAAAAGTGATGTCTCCGACACGGACAGGTGGCTGTTGGCGAAATTCAGCAGTCCATAGGCCATTACCGAGGACAAAAGCCCCAGATACAGCACTGCCAGCCAGAACTGCCCGTCCTGCAAGGGCTCCAGGATCATGGGGCTGGTCAGCCCTCCGGCGTGGAGCAGCGCCAAGGGGATGAACACCACCATGCCTACCACGAACATGACGTAGGTCATCTCGAACGGGGTGAACAGCTTGGCGGCGCTGTGGCTGATGCCGTAGTACAGCGTGTCGCTGAGCATGGTCAGCAGCAGGAACAGCATGCCCAGCGCCGAGACCATCACCGCCCCTCCGGCGGAGATCAGCGCCACACCGCCGATAGCGCACACGGCGCACAGTACCTGCTTCAGCGTCACCTTCTCGTGGAGCACCAGCACGTCCATCAGGATGCAGCACACCGGCACCGCCGCGATGATGGTGCCCGCCACCGCTGACGAGGTGTACAGGATACCGTAGTTCTCGAAGATGAAGTAGGCCACCGGCTGCACGATGCCCAGAAGCAGCAGCTGATACACCGGCTTGCCCCGCAGGGAGAAGGTGAACAGCGGCCGCCCCCGCAGCTTTCCCACCAGCGCGTTGACCAGGATCACCAGCGTCATGGCCGCCACCGCCACGGTGAATCGCACCGCCAGCAGCACTGTGGGGGCCGCCTTCTCCAGCGCCAGCTTGGAGAACATGAAGCTCATGCCGAAGATGACGGCTGCGGTGATGGCCGCCAGCAGCGACAGCGTATGGATCCTTTTCTGTGTCATGATAAGCTCCTTTTGCCCGCGGTGTGCGGGATCTTAATGCCGCTCACTATACCATAAAAGTGAAAAAGATGCAAGATTTCCCGCCCCTCTGGTAAAAAATACGCCCGCCCGCAGGAAGCGGACGAGCGTACCGGCGACAGGGAGATGGTGCCGCCACGGGGGGAGGTGAAACCTGAAAAAACGGAAAAGACTTACTTGCTGGTGACTTTGCTGACGATGCCGACTACCACAAGAAGACCGGCCAGAGCGGCCATCACGAAACTCGGACCCATGCTTCAGCGCCTCCTTTCTGCGGTTTTTCTTAACGTGTCTTTAATGTACCACAAGTGCGGGGATTTGTAAAACGCATCATAATCATCAAAACCATGAAAAAAACTTTGCACAGGGCTGACGGATATGCTATACTTGCATCGGGAAAGGAGCGTGCGCCCATGAGCGTTGCGAAATATCAGATATTCCTCAAGACCGTGGAGTGCGGCAGCTTCACTGCCGCGGCGCGGGAGATGAACTTTACCCAGTCCGGCGTCAGCCACGCCATCGGCTCACTGGAGGAGGAGCTGGGTGTGCCCCTGCTGATCCGCAGCCACGGCGGCGTCACCCCCACGGCGGACGGACGGGCGCTGCTGCCCTACTTCGAGAAGATGTGCGCCATGCAGCACCAGCTGGAGCAGCAGGCCGCCGACCTGCGGGGTCTGGAGACAGGTCTTGTCAAGGTGGCTACCTTCACCAGCGTGTCCGAAAAGTGGCTGCCCAACATCCTCAAGACCTTTCAGACCCACTACCCCCATATCGAGTTTGAGCTGCTGCCCTCCAACTTCAACAGCGAGATTGGCAACTGGGTGCTGAACGGACGGGCGGACTGCGGCTTCATCAGCCTCCCCGCCCCTGTTGAAAAGTATCTGGACTGCTGGATTCTCCAGCGGGACCAGTGGAAGGTCATCGTCCCCTGCGACCACCCGCTGGCGGGTGCGAACCCCTTCCCGCCTGCGGCGCTGGAGCAGTATCCCCTGATCCTGCTGGACGAGGGCGACGACTATGAGATCCAGGCGGTGTTCGACACGCTGGGCATCACGCCGAAGATCCAATACACCGTCCAGCAGGATCAGACCATCTTGGCCATGGTGTCCAGCGGGCTGGGCATCAGCATCATGGAGGAACTGATGCTCTACCGCTGTGCCTATCCGCTGGTGTCCTGCTCTCTGCCCCAGCCGTTTTACCGGAACATCGGTATCTGCGTCAAGGACAGGAACGCCCTGTCCAACAGCACCCGGGCCTTCATTGACCACACCCGCCGCTGGGTGCTGGCCAATTTTCCCGACGGCTGGAACGCCCCGCCCCCCACTGTCCGCTGAATGCGGAACGAAACGCCGCCCCGTGCCGTCAGAAATGGCAGAGGCGGTGTTCTGCCGCCCGATGAAAGGAGTGTTTTCGATGAAAAAACTGTGTGTATTCTGCATGGCCCTGCTGATGCTGGCCATGACCGCCTGCGGTAAGGACACGTCCGGCGGCGGTCAGTCCGTGGATCTGCGCGCCGCCTATGAAGCAGCCATCGCCCAGGTCAACGAGGAGCTGGGCGACAACGCCCCCGCCCTGCTGGAGGAAACGGCGGTGGAGATGCTGAACGGCTACTACCCCGGCATCGCGGACATCCAACTGAAGCAGTCGGTGTTCTTCCTCTCCCCCACTGCCACCTCCTGCGAGGTAGCCATGGTGGAGGTGGCTGACAGTGCCGACGCAGCCAAGGTGCGCGACATCTTCCAGGCCCGTGTGGACACCATGGCCAACGATACCATGTATCCGGACGAGGCCGCCATGTGGAAAAACAGCGCCACTGTGTCCGTCAACGGGAGCTACGTGGTGCTGGAGGTGCTGCCGGAGGGCTGCACCGTGCCCGACGCATTTCTGGCCAGATTTTGACGTTACGCTGCATTTTCCCGCCCTATGTGGTATGAAGAAATGTCTGGTCGTCCGCGCCTTCGTCCCTGCATAGGATGATGCAGGCGGAATCCATACAAAAAGAGAGAGGTCCTGCACAGCAGGACCTCTCTCTTTTTGTATATTTCGCGTCTCTTACTCGCGGCGCAGGGCCTCAATGGGGTTGAGCTTGGAGGCCTTCACCGCCGGTACGAAGCCGAACACCACGCCGATGACCATAGAGAAGGCCACGGCGATGATGCAGGCCGGTACGCTGATAGCCACCGGTGTGCCCATGATGTGGGACATCATCTCCGCCAGGCCGATGCCGCAGGCCACGCCCAGGATGCCGCCCATGCTGGTGAGCACGGCGGCCTCCGTCAGGAACTGCCAGCGGATACGGCTCTGCTGCGCGCCGATGGCGATCTTCAGGCCGATCTCGCGGGTACGCTCCGTCACAGACACCAGCATGATGTTCATGACGCCGATGCCGCCCACCACCAGGGAGATGGCGGCGATCCAGATGAGCTGCCGGTTGGAGCTCTCGGACAGGCTCTGCAGCTGGCTGGCCTGCTGCAGCAGGTCCTTGGACTGGTACTTGTAGGTGTCGCCGGAGATAACGTGGCTGTTGAGGTACTCCGCCACATTGTTGCCGGCGGTGGTCATGTCGTTGGTGGACACCGCCCGCACCGCCGCATACTGGGGCTCATCGTAACGATAGACGATGGGCCAGCAGCTGTCGGGGATGAAGATGGTGCCGGAGGTACTGCCGGAGTACATGTAGTAGTCATTGATGTTGTTGATGACCGGCTCCGAGGACACGCGGGAGGACACCACGCCCACCACGGTGAAGGGCTCGCCGCTGATCTCCAGAGTGCCGCCGATGGGATTCTCGCCCTGAAACAGGCTCTGGGCGCTCTTGGTGTCGATGAGCGCCACCTTCCGGCAGCTGGCGAAGTCCGACTCCACAAAGGATCTGCCGTAGTTGACGGCGTAGTCCGCCGCAGACAGGAAGTGGCTGTCGATGCCGTACAGACTGCCGCTGAAGGACGTATCGCCCACGTACACGCCGTCGGGCCACTGCCGCTGGTGGTACAGGGACACATCCGCCACGCTGCCCAGCTGGCTCATCTCGCTGCGCATGTCCTCCGTGATGGTGCTGACGCCCTGGGGAATGTCGGAGTAGTCCAGGCTTATCTCATTGCCGTCCTGGGTCAGCTGCACGCGGACCACGTTGTTGCCGGCGCCGATGAGGTTCTGCTTGATCTGCTCGTTGGTGCCCTGAATGGTGGATACGATGGTGATGATGGCCGCGATACCGATGATGATGCCCAGCATGGTCAGGAACGACCGCATCTTGTGGCTCCACACGCCCTGAAAGGCGAGATTGATATTTTCTAACATCGCTTCGCCCTCCTTACAGTCCGTTGTATAGCTCGTCGGCGTTGGCTTCCACCGTGGCGGCGCCCTCCCGCACGTCCTTCCCGTAGGGGAACGCCACATAGTCCTCCAGCGACAGTCCGCCGCGGATCTGGGTGTAGCTTCCCCACAGGTCGCGTCCCGTCTGGACCCAGCGCTTCTCCAGCCTGCCGTTGTCGCCGCGGGCCATTACGTAGCTCTTGCCGTTCTCCGTGCGGATGAACATGGTCTGGAGATAGATGGTATTGCCGTCGGTGGTGACGGTCTTCTGATAGGACATATCCACATAGTCTCCGGGCTGCAGGTTGGCGTCCTCGGAGACGAATACCTTAAAGGGATAATAGGACACATTGCTGTTGCCGTCGCCCCAGCTGCTGCTGTTGTCCGTGGGGAAGTCGCTGATCTCCACGATCTCACCCTGACAGCTGGCGCCGGTCATCCAGCTGCTGATGTCCACCGTGTCGCCGAGCTTCACCTTACCCAGGTCCAGCTCGCCCAGTGCGCCGGTGATGTAATAGCCGCCGCCGCCGGAGACCTCCACCACAGGCTCGCTGTTGTTATAGGCCTCGTCCGCCGGCCGCACGGCCTTGACCACGCCGTCGATCTCGCTGTATACGGTGCCGTCGCCCAGCTCCTTCTTTTTCTTGTCCAGCCCGATCTGAGCCTGCTTCACGGAGCGCTGGCCGTCGTAGACCTGCTTTTCCGTGGTGGCGATGAGGGACTTCAGCTCTTCCTTGGTCAGGGACTCGTTCAGCAGCTTCTCGATGGTGGCCAGCTGCTCCTCGCGGTCCTTGATCTCCGCGGTGGTGGGGGTCACATAGCCGTCCTGATAGGCGGGCAGGTCGTTCATCACCTTCAGCTTCACCGGCGTCTCCGTGTCCTCGGCCACGATGTACATGCCGTAGCAGGTGATGGCGCCGTTGTTCACGTTGCCGGCTCTGGTCACCAGCACCACGTAGGCGCTGTTCCGGCTCTTGGGCAGGATGTCGTTCCGGATGATTTCGTCCGTCAGGTAGTACTCCTTGGTGCGGGTATCCTCCAGCCACTGGTAGTACAGGGGCTTATCCTTGCTCTGGCCAAGGCTGTCGCCCAGACGGCCCTGCTTCACGGGGGAGCCCCGTCCGGCCAGCTGGTCCTGCTGGGAGCGCAGCTTCTCCAGAATGGCGGCCACGCGGTCATATTCCTTCTGCAGCTCCTCGCGGTTCTCCGCCTTGCGGTACAGGGACAGGTTATTCTTGGCTGTTTCCAGCTCCAGCTGCATGCGCTCCAGCTGGATCTGGGCGCCCTCCACCTCCGCCTGAGACAGCGTGGTGTCGTAGGCCAGCAGCTTGTCGCCCTTCTTTACATTCTGCCCCTCTTTCACGTACACCTGACTCACCGTCTGGCTCTGGGAGAGGTAGATCTTCTGCAATTTATCGGTGCTCACCGTGCCGCTGGTGTTGGCGGTGTCGCCCCAGTAGTCGGTCATGGCGAAGCTGGGCACGTCGAACACCTTCACGTCGCCGCGCTGGGCGTTCCGCGCCAGCGTCAGGCCGCCCCATACGGCGGCGCACACGGCTGCGGCAATGCCCACGATCAGCAGCGTCTTTTTCAGGGATTTACTCATGGAACGCACCTCCTGACAGCACACCGTCGCGAATGTTCATAATGGTGTGGGCATGCTGTGCGATGCCCTGATCGTGGGTGATCATGATGATGGTGGAGCCGCTCTGGTGCAGCTGCTGGAACAGATCCATCACCTGTGCGCCGCTGGCGGAATCCAGCGCGCCGGTGGGCTCGTCAGCCAGCAGCAGCTTGGGCCTTCCCACGATGGCCCGGGCGATGGCCACGCGCTGGCACTGTCCGCCGGACAGCTGATCCGGCCGGTGATCCACGCGGTCGGACAGGCCCACCGTCTCCAGCGCCTGACGGGCACGCTCCAGCCGCTCCGCCTTCTTCACCCCGCCGTACAGCAGGGGCAGCGCCACATTCTCCACCGCTGTCAGCTTGGGCAGCAGGTTGAAGGACTGGAACACGAAGCCCAGCTCCTTGTTCCGCACCTCCGCCAGCTGCTTGGGACTGCACTTGGTGATATCCTGCCCGTTCAGCAGGTAGCTGCCGCTGGTGGGCACGTCCAGGCACCCGATCAGGTTCATCAGCGTGGTCTTACCGCTGCCGGAAGGCCCCATGATGGCAAGATACTCCCCCTCCTCCACCTCAAGGTCGATGTGCTTGAGAATGTGGTTCACGGATTTTCCCATGGGGTAGTCCTTGCAGATGTCGTGCATTTCCAGGATCATACTCAGCCCTCCACCGGTGCGTCCGTGACGGCGCCGTCCGCAGCGGGCGCGGTCACGTCGCCGCCGTTATCCGCGCCGGACATATCCGCCATGCCGCCGTCCGCCATGCCGCCGTCCGCCATGCCGCCGTCCGTCATGCCGCCGTCCGTCATGCCGCCGTCCGTCATGCCGCTGCTGCTATCGGGATCGAAGGTGCTCTCGTCGTAGGGCACGCAGGTCATGCCGGCCTTCAGCGTCTCGTCGGGGAAGGCGATGTAGTCCGACGCCGTCAGCCCGTCGGTGACGACGTAGGTGTCCAGCTCCGCGTCATGCTCCCCCAGCGTCACGCTGCGCTTTTCCAGCTTGCCGCTGCTGCTCTGGGCCCACACCCAGGGGGAGGAGTCCGCGTCGTTGATGAAGTAGGCCGGCAGGTGGATGGTGTTGGCGTCCTGTGCGCCCTGTCCCAGATCCGGCTCGATGTACACGTGCTGGCCCATCAGCAGCCCATCGCTGCTGCTGAGCTCCACATAGAACGGGTATTTGCTGGAGTTACCGGTGTCGCTGCTGCCGCTGTCGTAATAGTTGCTGCCGCTCTGGGCAGGGTTGTTCCAGTCGATGCTGGAGATGGTGCCCTGCCACGTCTGGTCGCTGACACGGGAGCGGATGATGACGCTGATGCCCTCGCTGAGCACCGATGCGTTGTTCTCGTTGACGTAGCCCTTCACGCGGTAGCCGCCGGTCTGCACGATGGAGATCAGGGGCAGAGGATTGTTGTTGCTGTCGGTGCTGCCGTTGGCGTTGACGCTCTTGACCTCGCCGGCCACCTCCGCCTTCACGGAGCTGTTCTGCATGTTCTTCTGCAGCTTCTCGATGTCGCGGTTCTTTTCGGCGATGCTGCGGTTGGTTTTCTGCATCTCGTTGTTATAGCCCCGAATGTCCAGCAGCAGCCGACGGCGCTCGGTGTCATCCGTGGTTTCGTCCAGCGCGTCCTCCGCCTGCTTCTTCTCTTCCTGCTGTGTTTCCAGCTGAGACTTCAACTCCTCCAAAGACAGTTGGGCATCCTCTAAATCGATTTCAAGCTGGCTCATATCATAGGTGAACAGCACGTCGCCCACGTTGACGGCGTCGCCCGCCTTGACCTTGATCTCGCCGATGGTCATGGAGTCGTCCTTTTTGATGTTGGTCTCGCCCAGCGCGCTGACCACGCCGGCAAAACGGTCCGTCATACCGGCGGAGCCCAGCCCGCAGATCATGGAGACGGATTGCACGGATGCTTCGCCGGCGCTCTGACCGCAGCCGGCGGCCACGCCCAGCAGCATGGCCAGCGCCAGAATGAAAGCAGCTTTCTTCATGGTGTTATCTCCTTTGCCTTTCCTCTGCGGTGCGCCGCAGTATTCCACATACATGTATGACGGCGCACCGCGGAAAAATGTTCCGCAGAATTTGTGAAAAAGCGTCGTCAGATGCTTGATTCCATCTTACCATGGCGGCCCTATGCAAATGTGAACGGAATATGAACAGAGCATTAAGGCCCGACTAAGATTGCCGCCGAAAATGTTGACAGCGCGGCGGCCCATGGCATACAATATCACCATTCCCATACGCCGCCTCTGTCTGCGCGGCGTCTGAAAGCGGGAGGGATCTCTATGACGAAAAAACGCATACGTCAGATGAACAGCGCCCTGCGCCGCCGCCTTACCGGCCGCCCTGCGGCGGACTGGCTGCCCCAGGGAGAGTCGTTTGCCCGCCGTCTGGAGACGGAGGGCTATATGCAGCGCTTTGTCCCCCTGTTTCAGGGGCGGCGCCTGCGCTGCGCCGACGTGCTGGCCCTGTGCCGTCCGGAGCTGGACGCTCTCAGCGGCGGAGCTGCGCCGCAGCAGGGCTGGCTGGCCTATACCTACGACTTTGCCCGCCGCCTGCTGTATCCGGAGCGGGACACGCCGGAGCCCTTCGGCCCCGGAGCCGTGTTTTTCCTGTCGGTGCTGCAGGTGCTGTTCGCCGCGGAGAACGAGGTGCTGCCGCCGAACCCCGCCTGGACGTTCCGGCTCCTGACGGAGGCGGAGCTGTCCGGCAGCGCCTGCGCCGTCAGCTACGTCCAGATGCTGCGCTGTTGGAAGCGGGAGTACGTCTATGAGCTGATGCGTCTGGGGCTGGAGGCCACGCCCTACCGCACGCTGGAGCACATCGCCGGCGTCCACCACGTGGCCATGACGGCGGGCCGCGCCCTGCACCGCGCCGGTATCCCCGTGGATCTGGCGCTGGTGTCCGGCAGCGCCGCCGGACACGATATCGGCAAATTCGGCTGCCGTCCCGGGGAGCGGGTGCCCTACCTGCACTATTACTATACGGACCTATGGTTCCGCCGCCGCCGTCTCACCGACATTGGCCACGTGGCCGCCAACCACTCCGTCTGGGATCTGGAGCCGGACTACCTGTCTGTGGAGTCGCTGCTGCTGATCTACGCGGACTTCCGCGTCAAGCAGAGCGTAGGCCCCGATGGGCGGGAGATCACCCGCATCTCCTCCCTGTCGGAGGCTTTCGACGTGATCCTATCGAAACTGGACGCCGTAGACGATGCCAAGCGGCAGCGCTACATGCGGGTCTACGCCCGCCTGCGGGATTTCGAGCAGTTCATGGCCGACAAGGGCGTGGACGTGACGCTGCAGGGCCATGACACGCCGCCCCACCCGCAGAAGCAGACGGCCCTCATGACCGACGAGGAGGCTCTCCACGCCCTGACCATGCAGTGCGTGGGCCACAACATGGAACTGATGAGCCGTCTCACCGGCCAGCGCAGCTTCGCCCAACTGCTGGAGCTGGCCCGGGGCGAGACCAACTGGCGCCGCCTCCGCGCCTATCTGGGCGTGTTCGAGTCCTACTCCCTGTATCTCCATATTCCCCAGAAGGTCCAGACGCTGGCCTTCCTCTACGAGCTGCTGATGCACCGCGAGGGCGACATCCGCCGTCAGGCGGCGGCGCTGCTGGGCGAGATCATCGGCGGCTTCCACGCGGGCTACGCCAAGGAGCGCCCTGCGGGCCGCCGCCCCGACCCCCGCGCCATCACCGATCTGGACCAGTGGAAGCTGTATCTGGAGAAGATCATCTACCCCGACCACAAGCTGATGCCCCAGCACCGCCGCTGGATCGGCTATACCCTGAAATTCGCCGTTAACTCCCTTCTGCAGCACAGCGCGGGACGGGAGGAGCGGTTCCTCTCTCCCCTCTTTGCCTACTATCGCCACCCCGAACAGGTGGCGGACACCGTGGCCTTCCAGCTGCTGGACACGGCGGCGGCTCTGCCTGCGGCAGCCTATTCCCGCCGCCACACGGCCCTGCTGCTGCACTTCGCTCAGGAGCTGTCCACCCACGACTCAGTGGAGGTACGCACCGCCGCCGTGCTGCTGCTGGACCGGCTGCACCGGCTGTCGCCCCGCTCCGCCGCGCCCCTGCGGGCGCTGGAGCACATCTCCTGCAACGGCAGCAGCACCCTGCGCCTGCTGCGGGAGGACGTGCTGTCCGGCGGCGCCCCCGTCATCCTGGCGGATGACGCCGTGTCCGAGATCTTTCTGGACAACCTCAAGACCGCCACGCCGTGGCTCACCAAGCAGGCCAATATCCGCCTGCTGACGGATTTTGCCCGCAGCGGCGCCAGCCCTGTCCTCCACATCGCCACCCACCTCTCCAACCTCATCAAGGTCAGCGACCGCGTCACCGTGCGCCATAGTGCCGGTAATGCCCTGCTGGAGCTGGCGCCCCGCCTGACGGCGGACCAGCGCAACGAGGTGGCGGTGGAGCTGTGCCGCGGCCTGGAGCTGGGGCAGCAGGAGTTCACCAAGTATATCCCTGACTATCTGGGCCGCTTTATGCTGTGGCTCCCCCCTGCCGAGCTGGATGAGCTGCTGGACGACCTCTGGGTGAACCTCAGCGCCGCCGACAGCCGCGTGGCCGCCTCGGTGCTGGATACCGTGGGCGTGGTCTACGAGGCCTACGACACCTATCGTACCCGCTTTCCCGAGGCGGACGAAGCCTATCGCCGCCGCCGTCAGCGGCTGCTGGGCATGCTGATGCGGGGTCTGTACGGCATCGACGACGCCGTGCGGCAGGAGGCGCTGTACGTCCTGGGCCGCAGGGTGTTCGGCTCCGCGGAGCTGGGCGACCACGAGAAATGCCGCGCCTTCGTGCTGACGGAGCGGAAGCTGCTGGCCGCCTACGACGAGGAGCCGGATCACGGCCTCACATTCTACTACCGCGCCGCCATGCTGGGGCGGCTCTACCGCTTCATGACGGAGGAGCAGCTGTTTCGCGAGGGCTTCGATTTCGGCTCGTCCCGTCCCATCGCCTTCTTCCCCGGCACCTTTGACCCCTTCACCCTGTCTCATAAGGGCATCGTCCGCGCCATCCGCGACGCGGGGTTTGAGGTGCTGCTGGCCATCGATGAATTCTCGTGGTCCAAGCGGACCCAGCCCACCCGTATCCGCCGCCGCATCGCGGCCATGTCCGTGGCCAACGAGTTCCACGTCCACATCTTCCCCGAGGATTTTCCGGTGAACATCGCCAACCCCGCCAACCTGCGGCAGCTGCGTCAGGCGTTTCCGGACCGCGGCGTCTCCATCGTGGTGGGCAGCGACGTGGTGGCCAACGCCTCCTCCTACCGCAAGCCGCCGCAGCCGGACTCCATCCACACCTTCGACCACGTGATCTTCCGCCGCACCGAGCCGGACGCCGCACCGGCGGATTACACCTGCATCACCGGCCATGTGCTGGAGCTGACGCTGCCGCCCCAGCTGGAGGAGATCAGCTCCACCCGCATCCGCGAGGCGGTGGACGCCAACCGCGACGTGTCCAACCTTATCGACCCCATGGCTCAGGAGTTCATCTACCGCAGGGGCCTGTACCTGCGGGAGCCCCAGGATAAGCCGGTGCTGCGGACAGAGGATCTGGCCTTCCTGCCCTGCCCCGCGCCGGAGAGCCGGACGGAGCAGCTGCTGCGCCAGATCTTCCCCGATGACGGCGGCCCCATGCTGGAGCGTCTCCGCGCCAGCGGCGACGAGCTGCTGCTGCTGACCGACGGCGTCAGCGGCCATGTGCTGGGCGCGGCGTCCTACCGCTGCCTGGACTCCCAGCACCTGTTTGCCCGCCTGAACGATGCCGCCCTCAGCGCCGTGGTCCGGCAGAATGCCGGCGGCCGCACCCTGCTGGTCAGCGGCCTGTTCGTCCCCCGGGGCGACCGGCAGCTGGACTTCGGCCAGCTGCTGCTGACAGAGGTGCTGACCACCGCTCTCAGCCGCGAATATACCTACGCACTGTACTGCCCGCTGGAGGGCGCCGTTTCCGGCTATGGCCGTCAGCTGGCGCAGCTCCAGGGCTTCGTGCCTGTCCAGCATCGGGAGGGCTGCGACGTCCTGGGCGTGGACATGCGCTGCCCCATCGTCCTGAGCCGCAACGTGGAGACGGCCATCAAAGCCCCCCTCAGCACGTCACCGCGGGTGCAGGCCGCCATCGCCGAGGCCCACCGCCGCCTGCAGAGCATGCTGACGCGGCTCCAGCCCGGCTCTCTGGTGCTGAGCCTGTCTGCCGGCGTCATCTACCACCGCCTGCTCCAGCGCATCACCCAGTGCAACAGCGTGCCGGCAGAGCCCACGACGCCCCGGGTGCTGGGCCCCGACATCTGCGTGCCCTACGGCAAGCTGCTGCGCGGCGTGGCGGTGCCCAACACCGTCACCAAGACCCTGCGCACCGACAAGGTCTACGAGGCGGACCTCAGTACCTATTCCATCGAAGCCTATCCCGATTACTCGCCGCTGCCGGATCAGGTCCGCACCATCCGCGCCTTTGACCGCCCCGTCATTCTGGTGGACGACATGCTCCACGACGGCAAGCGCATCCGCCGCCTGGCTCCCCTGCTGGAGGAGACCCACACACCGGTACACCAGGTGCTGGTGGGCTACCTCACCGGCATGGGCCGCGACCTCATGGAGCAGTTGGGTTATCCGGTGGACGGCATCTACTACCTGCCCAACCTGCGGATGCGGTTTGTGGAATCCACGCTGTATCCCTTCATCGGCGGCGACACCGTCCGCCGCGCCGAGCCGCTGTCCGGCGGACTGCAACCCTCGGTGAACCGCATCCTGCCCTACGCCTCGCCGGAATTCGGCCCCATGGACGGCCGTACCGCGTGGGAACTGAGCCTTTGCTGCCTGGAAAACGCGCGGGACATCCTGCTGGCGCTGGAAACGGAGTTCCGCAGCCTGTACGCCCGCACCCTGACGCTGAACCGTCTGGGCGAGGCGGTGATCCTGCCCCTGTGCCCTGATAAGGGCGGCTGCATCGCCTACGATGCCAGCCGTGCCGCCTCCGCCTGTCTGGAGGGGGACATCGAGGTGCTGAAGCGGATGCGCCCCGGCGACTGATACGAATGGATACGAGAGGAGAACGACCATGGAGCTTTTCAACAAGGTTACGGCAGGGCGTCTGGCCCTGCCGGAAAAAGTGCGCGTGAACCTGCTGGCCCTGGGCGATGTGGGCAGCACCCTGCTGCTGGGCCTGCGGCTCATGGGCGGGGATGTCATCTCGTCCATGGGCATCTGCGATGTGCGGGAGAATGCGGCCCTGCGCTGGGAGTTCGAGCTGAACCAGATCCAGCCGCCCTCCGGCGCGGCCCTGCCGCCGGTGGAGATCATCTCGCCGGAGCAGCTGTTTGACGGGGACGTGTTCCTGTTCTGCGCCTCCCGCATGGTGCCGGACACCTCCGTCACCGGCGGCGACGTGCGCATGGCCCAGTACGGACTGAACCGTGAGCTGGCGGCATCCTACGCCCGCATGGCGCGGGACAGGGGGTATCAGGGCCTGTTCTGCGTGGTCAGCGATCCGGTGGACCCTCTGTGCCGCGCGGTGCTGCGGGCGGGCGGCGGGCCGGACGGTACGGGCCTGCGGCCCTGTCAGGTGCGGGGCTTCGGCTTGGGCGTCATGCACGCAAGAGCGCTGTACTTCGCCCGCAAGGACCCCCGCTTTGCCGCCTACCTCACGGAGGGCCGCGCCTTCGGACCCCACGGGGAGGATCTGGTGCTGGCCAATTCCATCGGCCGCTATGACGACGCCCTCTCCCGTGAACTGACGGAGCGGGTGGCCCACGCCAATCTGGAGATGCGGAAGCTGGGCTTCAAGCCCTACGTGGCCCCGGCCCTCAGCTCCGGTGCGCTGAGCCTGCTGGCCCTGCTGCGGCGGGAGTGGCACTACTCCTCCGTGTATATGGACGATATTTTCATGGGCTGCCGCAACCGGCTGACACCGGACGGCACCATCGAGACGGAGCATCTGACCCTGCCGCCGGCACTGGAAGCGCGGCTGGCGGAGACGGCGGCGCGGCTGCGCGCCATCGACTGAGGAGGTGCGGGCCATGCTGACGGTGTTATTGCCGGAGAACCGGTACAGCCCGCCCCTGCGGGAGCTGCTGGAGCCCCTGCTGCCAGAGGGCAGCGTGTTCCGCGACCCCGATGCGGGGCTGGAGGGCCTGACGGGGCAGCGGCTGCTGTTTGCCGTGGCGCTGGATGAGGGCGGCTGCAGCGAAGCGTATTACCGGATGCTCTCCCGCCTGCGCCGCAGCACCACGCTGCTGCGTGGCTGCGTGGCGGGTCTGGTGGTCACCGGCGTGGGGGAGTTTTACACAAAGGACGTGGCGCGGGACATGGTGTTCGCCGCCAACCAGTCCGGCTGCGCCTTTCTGGGGCGGCCGCTGGTGGAGGCCACCGGCTCCCTGCGGAACTTCCGCACCCAGGCCCAGATCGGCGGCACCGATGAGGTCACAGCCTTTCACGCCGCCGTGGCCGAGCTCATCGGGCGTCTGGCGGACTGGGAAAAGCCCGCCCCCATCCGGCACATCCTGGCGCTCCACGCCTCCCAGCGCAGCACCTCCAACACGCTGGCGCTGTGGGAGCTGGTGAAAAGCGCCCTGCCGGACACGGTGACGGTGGAGGAGATCTGCCTGCGCAACGGCACCATGGCGGATTGCAACGGATGCAGCTACACCGCCTGTCTCCACTTCGGCGAGCAGGGCGGCTGCTTCTACGGCGGGCCCATGGTGGAGGAGGTGTATCCCGCCATCCGGCGGTGCGACGCACTGGTGATGCTGTGCGCCAATTATAACGATGCGCTGGCCGCCAATCTCACGGCCTGCGTCAACCGGATGACGGCGCTGTTCCGCCAGAATCGCTTTTACGACAAGCGTTTGTTCGGGCTGGTGGTGTCCGGCTATTCCGGCGGCGACCTGCTGGCACGGCAGCTGATCTCGGCACTGAATATGAACAAATCCTTCTTCCTGCCGCCCCACTTCTGTCTGCTGGAGACGGCCAACGAGAGGGGGAGCCTTGTGAAGCTGCCCCACATCGCCGACGAGGCGGCGCAGTTTGCGCAGCGCATGATGAAGAATTAAAAAAATCCTCCCGATTTGTCAGGAAAAATCGGGAGAACGGGGAAAAGCAGAACAGGACAAGGGGCGGATATGCGAAAAACGCATATCCGCCCCTTGTCCTGTTGGGGAGAAACGATCACGTCAGGAATTTGGCTTGTCATGTTTGCTGCGGAGGGCCTCGTTCAGCGTCCGCCAGCCCAGCATGGCGCACTTTACCCGCGCCGGCATGTGGGCCACGTCACGCAGAGCGCCGGCCTCCTCCAGATGGTCGATCTCATCCTCCGAGGCCTCGCCGCGGATCATCTTCTGGAACAGCTCACAGAGGCGGAGCGCCTCATCCTGCGGGCGTCCGATGACCATGCCCAGCATGATGTCCGCCGACGCCTGGGATACGGCGCAGCCGCTGCCCACGAAGGCCCCATCGGTGATGGTCTGGCCGTCGGTCTTGAGCTTCAGGCGGATCTCATCGCCGCAGCTGGGGTTGACGCCGGCCAGCTCGATGTCCGCATCCGGCAGGTCGTGCTTGAACTCCGGATGGAGGTTGTGCTCCGTCAGGATCTCGTTATAAAAGCGGTTAGTTTCCATAGCCCATACGCTCCCTGATGGTGGACAGGCTCTGCAGCAGGCGATCCACCTCGTTTTCCGTGTTGTAGAAGGCGAAGCTGGCCCGCACCGTGGCGCTGTATCCCAGATGCTGCAGCAGCGGCTGGGCGCAGTGGTGTCCGGCGCGGACATCCACACCGTCGCAGGCCAGAATTTCGCTGACATCGTGGGGGTGGACGCCCTCCACGGTGAAGGTGACGATGCCGTTATGCTCCTCGGCTCTGTCGGAGCCGACGACGTGGATATGGGGCATATCGGCCATGCCGGTCAGCGTCCGCTGCGTCAGGGCCAGCTCCTGCCGGTGCATGGCGTCGAAGCCCACGGACTCCACATACTCAATGGCGGCGCGGAGCCCCGCCGCGCCGGCGGCGTTGACGGTGCCGGCCTCGAATTTATGGGGCAGCTCGGCAAACACCGCGCCCTCACGGGTAACGGACTCGATCATCTCGCCGCCGGTGAGGAAGGGGGGCATCTCCTCCAGCAGGGCACGCTTGCCGTACAGCACGCCGATGCCCATGGGGCCGTAGACCTTATGGCCGGAGAAGGCCAGGAAATCCGCGTCCAGCGCCTGCACGTCCACAGGGATGTGGGGCGTGCTCTGGGCGCCGTCCACCACGATGACCGCGCCGTGCCGGTGAGCTATGTCGGCCAGCTGTCGGATGGGGTTGACGCGGCCGATGACATTGGAGACGTGGGTCACGGCCACCAGCTTCGTCTTGTCGGTAATGACGGCCTCGGCCCTGTTCAGGTCCAGACTGCCGTCAGGCTCACACTCCAGAAACTTCAATGCCGCGCCGGTCTGGCGGCACACCATCTGCCAGGGCAGCAGGTCGCTGTGATGCTCCAGAATGGAGACCACCACCTCGTCACCGGCCCTGATATGGCTGAGACCGTAGCTGTATGCCGCCAGATTCAGACCCTCGGTGGTGTTGCGGGTGAACACGATCTCCGACGTGCTTCCGGCATTGAGGAAGCGGCGCACAGCGGCCCGGGCGTTCTCATAGGCATCGGTGGCCGCCACGCTCAGGGGGTACAGGCCCCGCAGGGGGTTGGCGTTCTGCTCGCAGTAAAAGCGGTTCACCGCGTCCAGCACGCACTGGGGCCGCTGGGCCGTGGCCGCGTTGTCCAGATAGGCGATGTCCTGCGCCATCAGCAGGGGGAAATCCTTTCGATAGGCGTTGGTCATGTCACATACCTCCGTTCAATTCATGCTGCACCGCCTCGGCGGTGGCATCGTCGCCCAGATCATGGGCCAGACGCTCCACGGCGGCACGGGCCATCAGGCGTTCCGCCGCATCGCGGTCGAAGCCGCGGCTCTCAAAGTAAAACAGGGTGTCGTCATCCAGCGCGCCGATGGTGGCGCCGTGGGTGCCCTCCACGTTTTCCTCGGCGCAGAGGATCAGGGGCACGGTCCTGTTCACCACATCATCGCCCAGCAGCAGCACCGTCTCCTGCTCGCTGCCGGTGGAGCCGGCGGAGCCGTTCTTGAAGTCGATGGTGCCGCGGAACACCTTTTTGGCGCTGTCGGACAGAGCGCCGGACACGTCGATGTCGCTGCGGGTGTTCCGGCCCACATGGTCCACGGCCAGATTCAGGTCGATGACCTGCTGCTTCCGGCCCAGATAGCCCATGGCGGCCTTCAGGGACGCACCGTCGGCCAGCGTCAGCCGGTCGTCGGCGTAGGTGTCGCCCCGGCCGGGAAGCAGACGGTACAGCTCCACGGAGCTGCCCTCCGGACAGTGGGCCGAGACCTCGCTGCGCAGGACGGCGTGCTCATCCATGACCTGCACCTGCACCAGACGGATGACCGCGCCCCTTTCGGGCCGCAGCACCGTCCGGACATGGAGGTGATCGCCGCCGCGGAACATCTCGTACACGGTGACGCGCTGGCCCCGGGCGGCGGTGATCTCCACCGTTCTGCGGGCGTAGGGGGCATCGGCGGACAGCTCCAGCCGTCCGTCGGCGGACAGCACCTCCGTGCCGCCGTCCACGGCGCCCGCTTCGTCCCAGAGGAGGGCCGTTTCGTTGACGCCCAGCCGGTTCCAGGTGCGGGTGGGCAGTTTATTTACCAGAATCGTTTCCATTTACAGACTCCTTTCCCGCTTAGCCGATGCTGCCCTTCATCTCAAGGCGGATGAGGTTGTTCATCTCCACGGCGTATTCCACCGGCAGCTCCTTGGAGACGTTGTCGGCAAAGCCGCTGACGATCAGGGCCCGGGCGTCCTCCTCCGTCAGGCCGCGGCTCATGAGATAGAACACGGCGTCGCCGCTGATGCTGCCGATGCGGGCCTCGTGGCCGATGGCGGCGTCACGGGTGCGGACATCCATGGCGGGGATGGTGTCGGAGCGGGACTCCGAATCCAGCATCAGGGACTGACAGGATACCGAGGACTTGGCGCCCCTGGCGGTTTTTTCCACCACCACGCTGCTGCGGAAGGTGCTGACGCCGCCGCTCTTGCTGATGGAGCGGGTGTTCATATACGAACTGGTATTTTTGCCGATGTGGACCACCTTGGCGCCGGTGTCCAGATCCTGCCCCGCGCCGGCGAAGGTGACGCCGGTGAACGTCATGCGGGAGCCGTCGCCCTTCAGGACGCTCATGGGGTAGAGACAGCCGGTGTGGGAGCCGAAGGAGCCGGACACCCACTCGATGACGCCGCCTTTCTCTACCAGCGCCCGCTTGGTGTTGAGGTTATACATGTTCTTGGACCAGTTTTCGATGGTGGAATAGCGCAGCTTGGCGTTCTTCCTGACGTACAGCTCCACGCAGCCGGCGTGGAGGTTGGCCACGTTGTACTTGGGGGCGGAGCAGCCCTCGATGAAGTGGAGGCTGGCCCCCTCGTCCACGATGATGAGGGTGTGCTCGAACTGGCCGGCGCCCTTGGCGTTCAGCCGGAAGTAGGACTGGAGAGGGATGGACACCTGCACGCCCCTGGGGACGTACACGAAGGAGCCGCCGGACCACACCGCGCCGTGGAGCGCGGCGAACTTGTGGTCGGTGGGGGGCACCAGCTTCATAAAGTACTTGCGCACCATGTCGGCGTACTCGCCGTGGAGCGCGCTCTCCATGTCGGTATAGACCACGCCCTGAGCTGCCACCTCGGCGCGGACATTGTGGTACACCAGCTCGGAATCGTACTGGGCGCCCACGCCGGCCAGAGACTTGCGCTCCGCCTCGGGAATGCCCAGACGCTCAAAGGTATCCTTGATGTCCTGAGGCACGTTTTTCCAGTCGTTCTGCATTTTTGTGTTGGGCCGGACGTAGGTGGCGATATGGTCCATGTCCAGACCCTCCAGCGACGGGCCCCAGTCCGGCAGCGGCGTCTCGTTGTAAATTTGCAGGGAGTGGAGACGGAACTGCTGCATCCAGACGGGGTCGTTCTTCTCCCGAGACAGCTTTTCCACGATGGCGGGGGTCAGGCCCGCCTCCATGCGGTAGGCATCGTGCTCCGCGTCCCGGATGTCGTATACGCTGCGGTCGATGTCGTCTACATAGGTCTTTTCGCGCATGACGGCACCTCCGTTCACTGCTGCTGAAGGCCGGTGAAGCCCTTTTCGTTGATGGTGTCCACCAGCTCCGGCCCGCCGTTCTTTACGATGACGCCGCTTTCCATGACGTGGGCGGCGTCCACCGGCAGGGATTCCAGAATGCGGGTGCTGTGGGTGATGATGAGCAGCGCGCCATGCTGCTGCTCGCGGTAGAGGCGGACGCCGTGGGACACGGTGCGTACCGCGTCCACATCCAGGCCGGAGTCCGTCTCGTCCAGAATGGCCAGGCGAGGCTCCAGCATCAGCATCTGCAATATCTCGGCCTTCTTCTTCTCACCACCGGAGAAGCCCACGTTCAGGTCGCGGTCGGCGTAGCTCTCGTCCATATCCAGCAGGGCCATGGCGTCCTTCAGCTTTTTCTTGAAGTCCCACAGGCGCAGGCGGCTGCCGGTCTTTTGCTCCAGCGCCGTGCGGATGAAGGCGCTGAGGGTGACGCCGGGGACCTCCAGCGGGTTCTGGAAGGACAGAAAAATGCCGCGTCTGGCACGCTCGTTGACGGGAAGCTGGGTGATGTCCTCGCCGTCGAACAGGATGCGGCCGACGGTGACGGTATAGGCGGGGCTGCCGGTGATGGCGCAGCCAAGGGTGGACTTGCCGGTGCCGTTGGGGCCCATCAGGACGTGGGTCTCCCCTGCGCCGATGGTGAGGTCCACGCCGCGGAGGATCTCCTTGCCCTCGACGCCGGCGTGCAGGTTTTCTATGGTAAGAAGCGGTTTTTGCATGTTCGTTGCCTCCTGTGTACAATTTACCTACTAATCTACTGGGGATTATAGGACGAATAGCCTATCTTGTCAATAGGGAAATGGAAAAAGAAAAGCGGAGCGGCAAAAGCCGCTCCGCAGGGAGGTACGCAGGGGGTCAGGGCAGGTAGGTCAGCTGCACGGGGATGTGCTGCTCGGCGGTGAAGTCGAACCAGCGGCCGTCGAGGGACACGGAGGTAACGGTCTCCACGTCCACCATACGGTTGAAGATGTATACCGCGTGGGCGAAGGGGGCGGCGTCACTGTCGCCGTAGATGTAGCCCAGCACCCAGTTCATCAGGTTCTGGCTGTCGCTGCTCACCACATAGGAGGAGCCGTCGGCATAGTGCAGGGTCAGCTCCTGAACGGTCAGCTCCTGCGCGGGGGAGGCATTGTCCATGGTGATGCCCACGGCGGAGATGCGGGCCGTTTCGCCGTTGGCGGCGGTGAAGGTCCGGACGGGGGCGTAGGCGCGGGGCTGGATGGCCACGGCGTAGGGCTCCTTGCCCTCCGCGCCGCCGTCGTAAACGGTGAAGTAGAGGTTGTCGCCCTTCTGATACGTCTCGCCGGCGGCAAAGTAGGCCACCACGTCCAGATGGGTGGCGGTGCTGGTGGTCTTGTCCACGTGGAGCTTGACATTGACGCTGCCGCCCTGCTGGTAGTCGGGGGAGCGCAGGTACATGCGGGGCTCCAGCGGCAGGCCGTAGACCTCGCCGTAGCCGGCCTCCTCATAGGACACGCCCTCGGGATCGTCCACGGCGTAGGTCAGGATGCCGCAGCCGCTCTCGTCGATGAGGAATGTCCCCAGTGTGATGGTGGTGCTGCCAACGGTGAGGCCGGCGTCCAGCTTGGACAGGTAGTCGCCCACCAGGCGCTGCACCGTCTCCACATCGCCGGGGATACGCTCCATGTCCGGTACGGTGATGAGCTCACCGGAGTTGCCCTCCACCGTGGGGGTGGAGGCGTCCATATCGTCGGTGAAGGCGTGGAGCGTGGTGTCGCTGACGCCGTCGGCGGGAGTCACGTCCGCCTTGATGAGATGCACTACGCCGGCTGCTGCGGCCACCGTCAGCATCAGGGCGGCGGCGATGGCGATGACCACACCCTTGCGCAGGGTGCGGTGGGTCTTTTTGCTGTTCTCCATGGTTTTCTGAACCTCCATCAGTGTGTCGGGGGAGGCGTGCAGTGTGGAGAAGGTCTTTTGGAAAAGTTCATGCTCTGTCATGTCTGCGGCACCTCCGATAAAATGTACTTCAGCTTCTCTCTGGCGCGGGCCAGCCGTGTGCGCACCGTTTCCTCCGGTATGTCCATGAGGCCGGCGATCTCCTTCTGGCGGTAGCCCTCGTAATAGTACAGCAGCACCGGCACGCGGTAGCGCCGGTCCAGAGCCATCACCGCCTCAAACAGCTCCTGACACTGAGGCTCCTCAAAGGTCAGGCTGTTTTCATAGTCGGCGATGTCCTCCGTCCTGTGCCACGGGGCGCGGAGTATATTTTTGCACCGATTGACCGTAACGCGGATCAGCCAGTTCTTCACATGGGCGTCGTCATCGAACGCCTTGTCCGTTTTGTACAGCTGCAGCAGCACGTCCTGGGTCACATCGTCGGCGTCGGCGGGGGAGCGCAGATAGCTGTACGCCACCCGGAACACCGTATCCATATATCGCTCTGCCAGAGGGGAAAACTGTTGCTCTGTCATAGATCGATCTCCTTGCTGTCTGAAAGGCCCTTCATACTACATACACGCGGGGGCGGCGAAATGTTTCATCGACAAAAAATTTTTTATTCCCGGGAATGAGGATATCATGTGGAAAACGAAAAGCACGGCATGGCGCGGGGCATTCGCGTCATGCCGTGCTTTTTACGCTTCCGATGGCGGCTCCGTCTCAGGGAGTCTGCGCGTGGGGGACGGATGCTTTCTTCTTACGGACACGGGGGGGGGGACAAATTTTCGT